>CAMEDD010000098.1 GCA_945913285.1 Candidatus Sulfopaludibacter sp. SbA3 | reverse complement strand
CCTGCGATTGCCCGACGCCGAGCGCGCGAAAGTCGGCGCGGCGCTGGCACAGCTTGAGGGCGTTTGAAACCGCGCGAAAAGTTCGGGCGTTGATTGCCCAATATTGAGGCGGCAGGTGTGCAAATGATTTCCCGGCGGCGGGCGTTCCTTTCAACGGGGCGCGGGCCTCACTAAGGCTAGGGGCGCTTTAGGGAGGCTGCCTTGGAAAACAATGAGATACTAGGCCGGGCGATGGATCTGCTGCCGGCGGATTGGAGCGATGGCGCCCGTCTGGCGGTTGTCGCCGGTGTGGCGGCGGTGTGTTTCATTGGGCCGGTTCTGATGATGCTGGCGGCCTTTGGAAAGAAGCCGCCCGGTAAGCCGGCCGCCTCCAAGATGGCGCAGACCCAGCCGGCGCTTGCCGCGGCTGCTGCCGATCTCAACCCGGAGGAATGGGTGTCGGGGGATATCGTCCACTTCGATCGCCAGAAAGCCGTGGGCCTGATCCGGTGCGACCGGGTGAAGGGGCACGTCCGGTTCCAGGCGGCAGCCTTCAAGCGTGCGCCCCGGGTCGGGGAGAAGGTGCGTTTCAAGGGCCGGTATGGCGGGCGGCGCAAGCCGGAGGCTGTGCTGGTCGAGCCGCTGACGAAGGCTGGCCGCGCGGGCTGACCGCGCGGGCTGACCTCGCGGGTTAGTGCGGCGTAAGCCTGAGGGCAGCGAGGGCGTCGATGACGCCTTGGGTGCGCGGGCGCATGTCGTCGGCCAAATGGGCATGGGTCGGGATATAGAATAGGCCGAGATCGAGGCCCTTGAGCGCGATTTCTGCGCAGCGTTCCGGCATGATGATGTGCATCTCCGGCGGCAGGTTTTTCGGGTCGGGGATGTGTTTTGCGATGAGCGGCGTGTAGACGCCGCCGGGCAGCAAGACGTGCACGTCCATCGTCTCGCCGCGCAGCTCTTCGCGCAGCCATTCCGCCATGATGAGGACGCTGTGCTTGGTCGCGCCATAAAGGCCGAGGCCGTTGCGGCGCACGGCGTCCGGCAAGCTGAGGGAGTTCTCCGATCCCGTGATCATGAGCCGCCCGCGCTGACCGGCGGCAGTGAGCTGCTCGGCATAGGCCTGAGCCATGCGGATCGGAGCGAACATGTTCACCGCGAGAAGGTTCATCGCGGCCTCGTCAAAGGGCTCCTTCAGCAGCCGCTTGTTGCGGCCATAACCGGCATTCGCGCAGACGAGGTCGAGACGGCCTTTCCAGGTAAACGCTTTTTCGATGAGGGCGGCCGGCGCGGCAGGGTCGGACAGATCGCACACGATTGCGAGGCCATCGAGGCTGGCGGCGACGGCGCTGGCGGCGTCTGGCTGGACGTCGGCGATGACGACCTTGGCGCCGCGGGCGGTGAGGACTTCGGCCAGCGCTTTGCCGATCCCGGAGGCGCCGCCGGTGATGAGGGCAACCGTTCCTGTATAGTCGATCATGTCAAAGCGGCTTTCTGGCGATCTATCGCCGAAGGTGCGCGCCGAGCGCGCGGAGCGGGACGGATTGAAGGTCCGGGATCGAGCCATCGGCGCGCGGGCCGATATTGATCAGGAGGTTGCCGCGCTTGGCGGTCACGTCAGTATAGAGATCAATAAGGCCCTGTGCATCCAGAAAGTCTTCCGGCAGCTCGTCGGTATTATAGCCGAAGCCAAGACCGAGGCCGCGGCAGGATTCCCATTTCTGCTGCTTCGGAATGACGCCGAGGCCGAACTCGACACAGCGGAAATCGCCAAACGGAGCAGGGGTTTCTTCCTGCATACCGCCAGCGGTGCGGGCTTTGAGCATGGCGTTGAAACTGGCGCGGGATGCGGGGTCGCGCAGGGACTTGAAGAAGTCGGTGGCGGCGAGCCAACGATCGTTCGTCACGCCGTCGGGCACGGCCGCATAATAGCATTCGTGAAGTGCGATGACGCCGTCGACATCCGGCCAGCAGATGTCATTCCAGAAGACGGAGGGCCTGTAGCGGTCAATCAGCTCCTTTGCCTGGGCGAGGGCGTAGGCGCGGTAGTCCTCTTCTGTAGGCACGCAGGCGAACATGTCGCCAATATTGGCAATCGGCGTGTCGCGGAAGGTCCAGTCGAGACCGCCAGAATAATAAAGGCCGAAGCGCAGGCCGCGCGCACGGACGGCGTCTGCGAGCTCGCCCGTAAAATCGCGCCCCGTGTTCCAGCCGGGGCGGCGGGGATTTGGAACGTCTGTGGGCCAGAGGCAGTAGCCGTCATGGTGCTTGGTGACAAACACGACATAGGTGGCGCCGCATTCCACGAAGAAGTCTGCCCAGGCATCGGCGTTGAAGGCCTCGGACGCGGCGTCGAACTCCGGGCGGAAATCCGTGAATGGCTTGTCGCCATAGATGCCCTTGTGGCGAACTTGCGTCGGGCTGCCCTCGACGCGGACGGCATTATCGTACCATTCCGAGTAGGGCGTGAGGACGGCGCTGCGATCGTAATCGTCGCCGATCAGCTCGTGGATGGCGCGTCCGCGGGGGGCCCAGGCGGGGATCGTGAAAATGCCCCAATGGATGAAGATGCCAAGCTGGGGCCGCGCATACCAGTCAGGACACGGACGGGTGGTCATGTCATTCGTCTCCGGCGGCTAGATCTAGCGGGCGCGTCACGCTCCAGGCGAACGGTGCGAACGTTGCGCGCGGCAGGCCCGCCTTGCCGATCGCGCTCGCGGTCCATTGATTGCAGGTGTTGAACGGGCTGTAGCGGCCCTTGGCGTTCAGCAGTAATTCGCCCGGGACGGATGTGTCTATGGGCCTGTAGGCCCCGTCCGCGTCCTTCTTGAGGCTCTTCAGGATTTCGCCGATAAGTACGGCCTTGGTGGCCTGGCCGCCCGGCAGGGGCTTGCAGGCTTCGCGCACGTCCGAGCCATAGACAGGCACGATGCGCATCGCGACGGGGTTGAGTCCCGCAAGCGCTGAAAGCGCGCGGGAAGGCGTCAGGTCCTCCGGGTACAGAACTTTGGTGAAGAAGACGGAGTCGCCCCAGCCGAAGAGCAGGT
>CAMEDD010000097.1 GCA_945913285.1 Candidatus Sulfopaludibacter sp. SbA3 | reverse complement strand
TCCTGCTCGAACGTGAGAAAATCAAAAGGAGGACGATGAAACTTCGGCGCTTGCAGCACGCCCAGTCTGCTGCTTAACTCAAACCCGGATGCGCCAGACCCTCCTTAAGTCAGGCAGCCATCTGTCTCAAAATACCTGACGACGGACAGCTGAGGCGCTCGGCGTCGACATCATGGAATTCTTCGAGGACGCCGACAAAGCTTCTTCGACAAAGAAGAGCAAGCTCGATCAGCTCCGCAGTGAGTGCGAGACACTGCTGAGGCGGACAAAATCAGAGGACGCTCTGCGCGGCATGCTGCGAGTTCTCAAAGCGCTCGCCGGCTAAAGACGGGTCATCAGCGATAGGGGCTACTCATGATACCGGATTATCAGTCCTTGATGCGGCCGGTGCTTGAGCACGCGGCCAAAGGCGAAGTTCGCATTTCCGATCTTATCGGCACAATCAGCGTCGAGCTTGGCCTCAGCGAGACCGAGAGCGCTGAGCTTCTGCCGAGTGGCAAGCAGACCATTATTGCCAACCGGATTCACTGGGCAAAGACCTACCTGAAGCAGGCGGGCTTTGTCGCGTCCACGCGTCGCGGTCATTTCGTCATCACAGATAGGGGCCGGGAGGCCCTTGCGAATCCGTCTACGAGAATCGACAACCAGCTTCTCAAGCAGTTCTCGGAGTTTCAGGCGTTCCAGGGACGAAGCGCCGAGCGTCCGATCGATTCCGGAGCCGCTGTCCAAGTCGAGTCGCCGGCAGTCACGCCGGATGAAGCGCTGCGCAATGCGCACCGGCGGATCCAGGAGAGCCTCGCGGTTGACCTGATCGACCGGGTACGGATCGCTTCGCCAGCCTTCTTCGAGGTGCTGATTGTCAACCTGCTGCTTGCCATGGGCTATGGCGGGTCGAGCGAGGAGGCGGGTCGGGCGCTTGGGCGTTCTGGTGATGATGGTATCGATGGTGTGATTGACCAGGACCCGCTGGGCGTCGATCAGGTCTATATTCAGGCCAAGCGATATGCCGAGGGCAATACGGTCGGGGCAGGGGCCATTCGTGACTTCTTTGGCGGCCTCAGCCTGAAGCGCGCTTCGAAGGGCATTTTTGTCACCACATCGACCTTTTCGCCTTCGGCCGTCGAAACCGCGCGCGGTCTTGGCAGCCGGATCGTATTGATCGACGGGGTCCAGCTGGCGAGGTTGATGATCCGCTACAATGTTGGCTGCCGCGACGAGGAGATTCTGCACCTGAAGAAGGTGGACGAAGATTTCTTCGACACGGATCTCTAGGCAACCGGGCGGCCAAAGGCCCCGGCCTCCACGCTGAAAAACACCGATTGCCGAAGGACGCTTCCGAGTTTGCCGATCATCGCTGGTAAGCGGCTTTCGACGGAGTTTGTTAAACTCAAGTGTTTTCGACCTGTGTGGGCGTTTTTCGACGCTTGGCGTAATTCACGTTCCCCAGCGAGGCTTCCTCCAGTGCTGTCAGGATCGCGCAAATTTCATCAGCGGCTCGATGTTATGACCGTCAGCAGCCTTCAGGGCGGCGACATACTGCGCCCGCGTCGAGGCGGCTTCGACAAGACTTGTGCGTCCCCACGAGAAACGCGGGCGGCCGAGGGCCACGGCCAGAAGGTCCGCTGCCAGGCGCGCATGCCGGCCGTTTCCGTTCGGAAAGGGATGGACCCATACGAGGCGGTGATGAAACCGCACGGCAATTTCGTCCGGCGGATAGGTCTGATGCTCGGTCCAGTAGCGCACGTCATCCAGCGTTGTGCGCAGTTCGGTGCTGACCCTGTAGGCAGCCACGCCGATATTGCGTTCGCCTTTGCGCAGTGTCCCGGCCCAGGTCCAGACTTTGCCGAACATGCGCTTGTGAAGGCTCAGCAGGAACTTCTCGGTCAGCACATCTCGTTTTCGCGTGAAGGCCCATGCGTCGGCTTCCGAGATGCCGATCTGCTCTGCCTCGTTCAGTTGTGCGCGCGTCGTGATGTAAGTCGGAATGAGCTGCCGGCGTTCATCCGGTTCCAGCGGGGTGGCTGCCTCATCGCCAGGGTCAAACAGGGGATCGCTCACGGGGTTTCCCAAAGGCGGCTCGCCTTCGCCGTCAGCGCCGCGTCGACCAGGCGTTCGAGTTCGGCGGCGAGGTCTTCGCTGCCAAGCGCTTGGTCCTCAAGGCGCATGGTGTGATGGACGCGAGCCAGCCGGCTCCTCGCCAGAACGTCTGCACGCTGGCGCACCGTCTCCTCGAGCGTGGAACGCGGCACCAGCGCGTAGACCAACTGGCAATCGAGCGCTTCGGCGGCCTGACGAAGCGTGTTGAGCGTGACGGTTCCGGCCGCCTCTCCTTGTTCCATCGCCGTGATAGTTGACTGCGAGAGCGCCATACGGGCGGCGAGCTGCCGGCTGGTCATGCCGAGCGCGTCGCGGATCGCCCGCACCCAGCCTTTCGGCGGGCGTGCCTGATCCGCCGCCATCCGGAATGGGATCAACGCCTTGTCCAGGTGCTTCCGGGCGAGGGCTTCGGGAGATGTGTGAGCGGGCATGATCGATTCCTCTTGCATGAATTGATAGATTTAAGTCTATCATAAGTCTATAGATTGATAGACTATAGAAGATCAATTATCTGAATATTGATAGACTTAAAGCGATCAAAAGGTAGTGGTAGATAATGCCCACGACCTGATGGTGCCGAAGCTTCCCGTGCCGGTTGCCGCATCCGTTGGCGTGAGTGACCACAGCGCTGGATGCGGTTAAAAGGACGCTGAACCCTGAGCGCGCTAGGGGCCCCGCTAGACCGCCCGCATACAGTCGGCGACACCGCCCGGAAATTCAGCAGGTTGATTCCGGTGATGGTCTCGAGCGCACGTGCGTTCACCTCTGTCCGTCGTCAGGTATTTTGAGACAGATGGCTGCCTGACTTAAGGAGGGTCTGGCGCATCCGGGTTTGAGTTAGAGAACCGTACGCTTACTCTGCAACATAGTTCATGGCCCGGAAGAAGTTCCAGCATTCGTTTGGTGTGAAGAGGGAGCAGATGTCGCCGATGGCTTTGATGAGGCCGTCAAAGGTTCTTGCAGCGGCTGCTCGCAAGTGCGCTTT
>CAMEDD010000096.1 GCA_945913285.1 Candidatus Sulfopaludibacter sp. SbA3 | reverse complement strand
TCAACCGCTCCGTCAGGGGCATATCGAACAGGCAGTTCTGGTCGCTCACCCAAAATAGCCGTGGTCCGAAGAATCAGGGCAGGTCACCGACACCCGCGACCGTTCGTAATCTTTCCGTTTGCCTTGCTCTTCGGTTCGAAGATGTGGGCGCCTATCACCAAGGCTAGGCGTTCAACGCCCTGCTGGCCAAACGTGAGCGATCTGTCACCCAGGATCTTGCGGCACAATCGCGGTTTCCAAACCGGATCATTGTCCAACTTAAACATCGACGCTGGCATTTCTCGCAAACAGTGCGCGTATGACGTGCCTGGCGAGTGCCCCTGTTACCCTGCCGCCCCAACTCGTGACCTTGAACACCCAGCGCAGTGCGTCAGGCCCGTCTCGGCCCGCGCGCATGCAATAGTCAAAGCCGTAGATGATCGACACCAGGAAGACGAGGAGAACGGCCGCTTCCCCTGAAGGCGGCAAGCCCGCGAAAGCATCCCGCGGCCAAAGAGCGATGACAGCGTTTCCGATCCCGAACCCGAACAAGGAGCGCCGACCAATCGTCATCAACCCGCGCGGCGTTCCGGCTGTTAGCCGGGAGAGCAACAACGTGCTCAGAACGAGAAGCGCCACCAGGCCAAAGACGAAAATGTATGCTGGGTGATTGAGATTACGTAGCTGCATGGTGACGAGCGCGGTCCAGTCGACCGGGTAGTCCGGCACCAAAAGCGAAAACAGCAGTCCGGCCGCAAAAATTAAAGTCAACGGGACCTGCATCTTGATGAACTGCCGGCGCGGTGCGGAGACCTCTGCGCTGAGCTTGATACTTCGCCCGATCCAGCACCCGGCAAGCAGCAGCACAAAGCTATGCAGGATCGAGGGCCCGGCAACGGCGGGCGCAGCGCCGGCGCCAACAAGCAGGTCCAGAAGGCGCTGAAGGACGGGTTGACCCGCGAGCAAGGGCGGCGCGGGAACCATCTTCAGAAACAAAAACGCAGCGTGAACGCCAAGCGAGGCAGAAAACAGGACCCAAAAGTTCACGCGCTTCAGCGCAAAGAGGATGGCCGGTAAAAGTAGAAACATCAGGGTATAGAAAACGAGTATCTGGACGTAGGGCATCGCACCAAGAAACGCGAGCGAGCCGAGCGCGTAGAGCCAGCCCGACGGCGTCGTCAGCCAGAAGACAAAGACATTCACCGCATACAGAAAATAACACTGGAGGGCTTTGGTCAGGTAACCGTGGAATGCTTCGCGTGGATCGGACGTCTCGGCGCGTTGTACATAGAGCAGTGGAATCATCACGCCGAACAAGATGATCAGCATCGGCGTGGCGATCCGAATCAGAAATAGGATATCTACGGGAATCAGAAAGCCAACTTGCGAACAGGTGTGCGCTGCCAAGGCCAGAAAAATTGCGATTGTTCGTGCAAGGTCCAACGCATGGATCGACAGCGGCGAACCAGCCTTTCGGGCGATCTCAACGCCTCGAACTCGCTTGCGGGGTAAAGTTGCGAGATCCCGGACCGGCGTGTTCTCCCAATTTTCCGGCACATATCCCAAGAACTCCTCCAGCGCGAGGACCATCTGGACGTAGTTGAGCGAGTCGCCGCCAAGCTCGGCGAAACTCAGACTCTCGTCGAGATCATCGCAGGCGAGGATCATCGCGATCGAAGCCGTCAGCGAGGCGGTTGGAACCGGCGGCGGCTCGCGCCGATAGCTGCAGACCGTCTGGTAGTCGGTCTTGCCAGAGGCCAGACGCGGAATTTCGTCGACTTCGGCGACGAATATGAGCGAAGCCGGGATCGCGAGGTCCTGCGCCAGTAACCGGCGGGCGCGGTTGCCGCTTCCAGCCTCAGTGGTCGCAATAACTATGCCCGTATCATCGCCCGCGACCGCCGCAGCGATACCCGCTGCAGCAAGGCGCTGTTCAATATCGTCGAAACTCAGTCTCAGACCGAACAGTTTTGCAAAGCGGCTCAAACGGCCAATGATGCGGTAATAGCCGCGCGCGTTGCGCACCGCGATATCGCCAGTGCGAATCTCGTCTGGGCCTTGCGGGCGGGCGAGGTCGGCGCGCGAGACCGCATATCCCATCATCACGTTTGGCCCCTGGTAGATCAGTTCTCCGGCGCCGTCGGGCAAGTCACTGATTCCGACAATCGGTTCTATCCTGAGCCGGCCGCCTGGAACGGCGACCCCGATACAGTCGGCATGCTCTGCCGCGTCAGCGGGCGGCAGATAGGCAATCCGCGGTGCCGCTTCGGTCTGGCCATACATAACATAGAAGCGCTTGCCTGATCTTTCCGCCCACTGAGCGAAAAGGCGAACCCGGTCGGGCGGCAGCTTTCCGCCCGCCTGCGTGAGGTATCGCATACAGGGGTATTCCCGGTCCAGGAACCCGCCGAGTTCGAGCAGATGATAGGTGTGCGGAACGCCGGCGACACTGGTCACGCATTCGCGCTTAACGGCCTCCCAGAACTCAGGCTCGGAAACCGAGCGCTCGCTGAGCACAAGCGTATGCCCGAGCAGGAGATGCGAATGCAGGATCGAAAGCCCGAAAGAATAGTGAGCCGGAAGCGATGTGATGGCGCGTTCGCCCGGCTGCAGTTCGAGGTATTCGGAAATTGCCAGTGCGTTGCTCAGAAGATTTTGATGCGACAGTCGCACCAGCTTCTCACTGCCCGTCGATCCGGAGGTCGACAGAAGGACTGCGAGGTCTGCAGACATGTCGATCTGATCGCGGTTCAAAGGTGTCAGCATCCAGTGGCCATTTATTTTGGCGTAGGCCGCATTCGGGGCAAACGTCGCTTTGATATTCTCTACACTTCGGCCCCCGGAGTTTGGAATGACGACATGCCCCGCGCGCAAGGCGCCGATGTAGAAAGCAATCGGCTCAACTGCATTCTGCATTTCGGCGCTGATGAGCGCCCGCTCATAACTAATTGAAAGCGCCGCCGAATCCGCAAGCTCGGCAAGCGCGGCATACGACAATCTGTATCCATCTTCGCAAATCAATGCCGTCGCATCGCCGAAACGCTCGATTCCGGTGAACAGGCGGGCCGGATGAAAGCCTTCCGGCATCTTCGGACCGCTACTGTAGTATTCAGGCAGTTGATGCATGAATAGGCCTCGCGACAAAACGACTAAAAACGCCTCTAATCACCATAATCCACGGAGGTGAACCGC
>CAMEDD010000095.1 GCA_945913285.1 Candidatus Sulfopaludibacter sp. SbA3 | reverse complement strand
AAGCGCACTTGCGAGCAGCCGCTGCAAGAACCTTTGACGGCCTCATCAAAGCCATCGGCGACATCTGCTCCCTCTTCACACCAAACGAATGCTGGAACTTCTTCCGGGCCATGAACTATGTTGCAGAGTAAGCGTACGGTGCTCTAGCCGGCTGTCGCGGCCGGACCTGAAAGCACGGTTTGAAGGTTTTCGATCAACGCGTCACCCCGATGGCCCGTCAGACGGCCTGGGCGGCGGGATGATGAAAACCGGTACCGGCTCGGGCACCTTTGCGGCTTTTGCGGCTTTTGCAGCTTCCGCGGCGTTTAGCTTGTGCTCATTACCGGCGCTCTTGATGACTTGCATCACGCCGAAAATGGCGGCGTGAGCTGCAATGACGACCGCCGCGCCAGTTGCCCAGTTCTTCCAACGGTGCATTTTCAAACCGCTCACAAAGCAGAACCTAGCGCGCGATACGAATGTTCGCCAGAGGCCGCCTGACAATGATTTTGCCGCGCTTTCCCGAATACTTGTTCCCACGTTTCGGATCGCCGCGTTGAGGCGTCGACGCCAAATTGTTCGTTTGCAGCTACCCCGCATCCGGCTAGAAGAGGCATCATGAAACAAACATTCGACATCAAAGGTGGGCCGCAGGACGGCCGGGCCCATCTTCGGCTGCTTCGCCGCGAACTCGACGCCCAAGGTCTCGACGGCCTCTATGTGCCGCATGACGATGAATACCAGAACGAATACCTGCCGGACGCCAATGAGCGCCTTGCATGGGCGACCGGGTTTACCGGCTCGTTTGGTTCCGCCTTCGTGTTCGCCGACAAGGCGGTGTTGTTCGCTGACGGGCGCTACACGTTGCAGGCAGCGGACCAGACCGATCCGGCGCTTGTGGAGGTGGAAGGCATTCCGGACCCCGGCGCTTTTGGCTGGCTGGCGCAGCAATCGCTGAAGGGCAAGCGCGTCGGCTATGATCCGCGCCTGATGAGCCCGAATGATGTGGCGGCGCTGGGTGCGGCGGCGGCGAAGGCCGGGGCCGAGCTTGTGGCGGTCGCCGAGAACCCGATCGACAAGGCCTGGAAAGGCCGCCCGCCCCAGCCGATGGAAAAGGTGGCGCCGCACGGTGTGAAGCATGCGGGCATCGCGCATACGGACAAGCTGGAAGCGGTGGGCGCGCAGTTGAAACGGGATGGCGCGGAAGCGGCTGTGCTGACCTCGCCGGCCTCGCTGGCCTGGGCGTTCAACATCCGGGGGGGGGATGTGAGCTGCACGCCGCTGCCGCTGGGCCGCGCCATTCTGTATGCGGATGGAACGGCCGAGCTGTTCATTGACGAGGCCAAGACCGACGGCGCGCTGCGCCGCCATCTCGGCAATACCGTGACGCTTCGGCCGCTGTCGCAGTTGGAAGATGGTCTCGGCGCGCTGTCTGGCAAGACGGTAAGCCTTGATCCGGATGTGGCCTCGGCATGGTTTTTTGACCGGCTGGGCGCAGCGGGGGCGAAAATCCTGCGCCAGCGCGATCCGGTCGCCCTGCCGCGCGCGTGCAAGAACGCAGCGGAGATCAAGGGGACGACGGCGGCGCATATCCGCGACGGCGTGGCGCTGACGAAGTTCCTGCACTGGCTCGATACCGAGGCGCAGTCGGGCGAGGTCACCGAAATCGAGACGGTGACGAAGCTCGAGGCGCTCCGGGAAGACCTCGGCAATCTCAATGACCTCTCCTTCCCGTCGATCTCCGGGGCAGGGCCGAACGGGGCGCTGCCGCATTACCGGGTCTCGACAGCGTCGAACCGAAAACTGGCGCGCGGATCGCTATTCCTGATCGATAGCGGCGGGCAATACCTCGATGGCACGACCGACGTGACGCGGACGGTTCCGATCGGAGAACCTTCGAAGGATATGATCCGGCACTACACGCTGGTGCTTAAGGGGCATATTGCGCTCGCCGCCGTGCGCTTTCCGGCGGGCACGACGGGCACGCATCTCGACGCCATGGCGCGCAGCGCGCTTTGGTCAGCAGGTCTCGATTACCAGCACGGCACCGGGCACGGGGTTGGCGTGTATCTCGGCGTACATGAGGGCCCGCACCGCATCGCGAAAGCATGGAACGCGGTGCCGCTTATGCCGGGGATGATCGTCTCCAATGAGCCAGGCTTCTACAAGGCGGGCGAGTACGGCATCCGCATCGAGAACCTGCAATACGTAACACCGGCGGCGGAGATTCCCGGCGGGGAGATCGCGATGCTGGGTTTCGAATGCCTCACCTTTGCACCGCTCGCGCGCGGGCTGATCGATGTAAAGCTGTTGACTAAAGAAGAGCGGTCTTACGTCAACGACTATCACAAGCGTGTCTGGAAACTGTTGAACCGGAAGCTTGAAGGGCCCGTCAAGGACTGGCTGAAATCGGCCTGCGCGCGGATCTGATGACGGCGCGTTCGGGCGCGTTGTTCCAGGGGCTTTCCGCCTTTCCCCTAACTCCAGCCGATGAGGGTGGAACGGCGGATTGTGAGACGCTCGGACGGCTGGTTGATCGGCTGGCGGAGGCGGGTGTCGCCTCGATCGGCGTGCTCGGCAGCACGGGCGGGTTCATGTATCTCACCCGGGACGAGCGGCGGCGGGCGGTGGCGGCGGCCGTCGAGGCGGCAAGCGGCCGGACGCCTGTAATCGCGGGCATCGGGGCGCTGCGCACGGATGAGGCGGTGCTTCTGGCGCGAGACGCGGAAGCCGAAGGGGTAAACGCGCTGCTGCTTGCGCCGGTGTCCTATATCCCGCTGACGCAAGATGAAGTCTTCGCGCACGCCGCATCGGTTGCGGCGGCAACGGGCTTGCCAATCTGCCTCTATGATAATCCAGCGACGACTCACTTTGCATTCGACCACGCGTTATTTGCACGTCTTGCGAAGGTGAAGAATGTGGGCGGTGCGAAGATACCTTTGCCGACGGAGGGAAGTGTCGCGGGCCAGCTGGATCAACTTGCGCGCGAAACGGGCGGGGAAATTCAGTTTGGCTATAGCGGCGATCCGAGGCTGGTCACAGCGGGGCTCGGCGGCGCCAAGGCCTTTTACAGCGCCCTGGCCGGAACGCTGCCCAAAGAAGTGATGTCTCTCTATGCCGCTTCCGTTTCGGGCGACGCGGCGCGCGCGAACGAGGTCAATGTACGCTTCGAGCCGATGTGGGACCTGTTTCGCAAGCATGGAGGGTTCCGCGTGATTCCCGAGATCGCCGAAATCCTGGGTCTGTGTTCGGTGCTGCCG
>CAMEDD010000094.1 GCA_945913285.1 Candidatus Sulfopaludibacter sp. SbA3 | reverse complement strand
TTCCGGCTCAGCCGGCGCTGGCGGAGGCGCGGCGACTTCCGGAGCAGAAACTGGCGGTGGGGCAACGGCTTCGGCCATGACCGGGGCGGGGTGCTCCGGCTCGGGCTCTGGCGCACGCATCGGCTCGGGCGTCGGTGCTTCGTTCACCGTTTCCGATACCGGTGTCTCCACATCGGCGGCAACGGCCTTCGCGCGGCTTCTGCGCGGGGCGCGGGCCTTGCGGGCGGGAGCGTCGTCGACTTGGGCTTCCGGTTCGACGTCTGAGACCACTTCGATTTCGGCGGGTGCAGATGCCGGCTCAAATCCGCCGTCACCGACGACGTCTTCGTCCGACAGCATGGCTTCCGGGCTGGCCGAGAGGCCGTCCAAGTAGGCGCCGCCATCGGCAATGGCCTCGAGTGCGCCTTCGGGACGCGGCTCGCCGGAACGGCGGCGGCGGCGTCCACCCCGGCGTCCGCGGCGGCGGCGCTTGCGCGGGCCTTCCTCGCCTTCGGCGCGAGGGGCAACGCCCGACTCTTCGCCGTCATCGTCCTCGTCGTCTTCACCGTCGTCATCGAAAATGGCGGCACCGTCCGGCGATGCCGGCGCGCCGGCATCGACCACTTCGAGACCGGTCTCGCGTGCTTCGCCGCGATTTCGGCCACCGCGGCGACGGCGGCGGCGCTTGCGTCCGCCATTGCCACCTTCCGAGCCTTCCGGCTTTTCGGCGCGGGGTGCGTCGTCGTCCTCCTCGCCTGCCGCATCGTCCGCATCGGCGATGTCTTCGATTTCCCCCGCGTCGTCATCATCCTCGTCGCGGGTCGAAGCGGGGGTCGGCTTCATCAGCGAGCGCGGGGTCGGGCGCTTCTTCGGCTTGGCGTTCGGATCGCGCTCGGCGTCGAGTTGGAAGTCGCCCGGCAGCATGTCCTCGGACGAATGGATCGAGATGGCAAAACCTGCGACGCGCTCGATCTCAATCAGCGCTTCGCGCTTGTTGTTGAGGATGTAGAGCGCAACATCCGTCGGCGCCTTCACCGAGATGCCCTTTAGGGCGCCGATGGCGGCGCGGGCCTCGATGGCGCGGATCAGTTGCAGGGCAGCAGACGGGATCGAGCGGCGGCGGCCGGTGCCGTTGCACGCTTCGCACGGATCGGAGGTCGCCTGCAGGACGCCCTGGCGGCGGCGCTGGCGGGAGATTTCCATCAGGCCGAACTGCGAGATGCGGCCATGCTGGACGCGCGCGCGGTCGACCTTCAGACATTCCTTCAGGCGTTTCTCGACGGCGCGGTTGTTCTTGTTCTCCTCCATGTCGATGAAGTCGATCACGATGAGGCCGGCAAGGTCGCGCAGGCGCATCTGGCGGCAGGCCTCTTCGGCGGCCTCCAGGTTGGTGCGCACGGCGGTCTGCTCGATATTGCGCTCGCGGGTCGATTTGCCGGAGTTCACGTCGATGGCGACGAGGGCTTCGGTCTGGTTGATCACGAGGTAGCCGCCGGACTTCAGCTGGACGGTCGGCGAGTAGATCGAATCAAGCTGGCTCTCCACCGCTTCGGCGACATAGAGCGGGTCTTCTTCACGCCATTCCTGAACCTTGCGGGACTGGCTCGGCATGATGATCTTGGCGAGGTCTTTCGCCTCGCGGTAAGCCTCCTCGCCCTGAACCCAGACTTCCTCGATCTCCTTGTCAAACATGTCGCGCATGGCGCGGTGCACAAGGCCGCCTTCAGCATTGATGAGGGCGGGCGCGTCGGAGGTCAGCGTCTTTTCGACGATCTGTTCCCAGAGTTTCGAGAGGTAGTCATAGTCGCGCTTGATCTCGATCTTGGTGCGCTTGGCCCCGGCGGTGCGGACGATGAGGCCCTGACCTTCCGGGATGTCGAGTTCGCTGACGATGGATTTCAGTCGCTTGCGGTCGGCCGAGTTGACGATCTTGCGGGAGATGCCGCCGCCGCGCGGGGTGTTGGGCATCAGGACCGAGTAGCGGCCGGCAAGCGAGAGATAGGTTGTCAGGGCGGCGCCCTTGTTGCCTCGCTCCTCTTTCACGACCTGGACCAGCATGACTTGCCGGCGGCGGATCACTTCCTGGATCTTGTAGCGCTTGGAGATCGGCGTGCGGGTGGAGGCGGGGCGGGCGGCGCGTTCGCTGCGGGCACGCTGGCGCGGCGCACGGGGCTTGGGCGCGTCATCGCCGGACTCCTCGTCCTCGTCGTCCGAGGCGCCTTCGGCATCGGCGTCGGACTCTTCAGCGTGATCGTGATCTTCGTCGTTATCATGGCCGGAATCGTCGTGGTTGTCCGCCGCGCCTTCGGCGTTCATGCCGTGCGGGATGTAAGGGCCGTCATCATCGTCATCGTCTTCGATGGCGGCTGCGGCTTCTTCGGCAGCTTCGCGCAGCAGCGCTTCACGGTCCTCTGCGGGCAGCTGGTAGTAATCCGGGTGGATCTCGCTGAAGGCGAGGAAGCCGTGGCGGTTGCCGCCATATTCGACAAAGGCGGCCTGGAGCGAAGGCTCCACCCGGGTGACTTTAGCGAGGTAGATGTTGCCGCGAAGTTGTTCGTTGCCGGTGGCTTCGAAGTCGAAATCGTCAACCTGGCCGTTGTTGACGATCGCCACCCGCGTTTCTTCGGGATGGGCGGCGTCGATCAGCATCAATCTGCTCATGTAACAGAACCTTTCGGTCCGGCGCGGCGGGCCAGGGCGCACTGCGCCTCTGATGGCCCCGAAGGCCGGAAATGAGTTGTGGGGGATGTGCCACGCCAGAAGGCTTCGCGAACCGCGTGGGCGATCCGGCGAAACCTGTAGTGGCAGCAGCACAGTTGCGCATTGTTCCTTGCTTTCCGGAGCGCGCGGCCCGCTTGCCTTTCCGGGGAAGCCGGGTTGCTTGCGCGCTATTGGGAAACCTATGGGCCAGCCCTTCCGGACGGCCACTCTCCTACACTGCCCAATTTCGTATCGAAATGGAAGGGCCTAATTCGGAACCGGAACGCACTGGCTGCTAACCCGCAATCAAGCGGGAGTTAATCTTCGCAGGTCTATGACACCCGCGCGGGAGTCGCCCCGCGCAAACACAGGCCCGTAAACCGTTTCGATGCCGAGATTTTGGCTCATCCTTTTGATTCTATTTGGATTTGGCTGGCAGCTGTCCGCCGGAGCGGATGTTACGCAGGTGCGAATCGTCGGGGATGGCGCGCCCACCCGGATAACGATCTGGACGGACGTGGCGGAGACGGCCGACGCCCTGCTGACGGAGGCACCGGGGGAACGCAAGGTTGTGCTGATCCTCACGCAGAACGGGTATTCTGCCGCCGGTGAGGGCACGGGCGGCGTCGAAGC
>CAMEDD010000093.1 GCA_945913285.1 Candidatus Sulfopaludibacter sp. SbA3 | reverse complement strand
GCTATCACGAGAGCCTGAAAAATCTTACGCCAGCCGACGTCTACACCGGCCGGGGACAGACCATCCTGCTCGAACGTGAGAAAATCAAAAGGAGGACGATGAAACTTCGGCGCTTGCAGCACGCCCAGTCTGCTGCTTAACTCAAACCCAGATGCGCCAGACCCTCCTTAAGTCAGGCAGCCATCTGTCTCAAAATACCTGACGACGGACACGCCTTGTCCGAAGCCCGGCGCGATCGCGGACTGAACGTACGGATGATTGACCATCCGCTCGCCCGCCGCGAGATATCGCTCATCTGGCGCACCACATCGCCGCTTGCGGCGAGCCTTCTGGGTCTGGCGGGCCCCCTGAAGACCGCGGCTGGCCAAGTCCTGTCCACTGAGTAATCGGCTTTTTGATAGCTTCATCCTATAAGAACAATGCAATCATTCGATTGGCATCAAGAGGCCGACGGCCATTAGCAGGGGTCCGGAAACGGGGCGGCTATGCCCCGCGTCAGGAGACTTGGCGATGGATCTTGCTTTCGGAACGCTGCTATCGCCGATGGTCCTGTTCTTTCTGCTCGGGCTCGTCGTCGCGCTGCTCAAATCGCAGATGACAATCCCCGAGGCCTTCGCCAAAGGCCTCGCGATTTACCTTATGATGTCCATCGGCCTGAAGGGCGGGGTGGCCATATCGAAGGGAGACCTCGGCTGGGACGCCGGCTTTGTCATGATCTCGGCCATTGCGCTTTCATTCCTGCTGCCGGTGATCGCTTACGCGCTCCTGCGGGCGACGACCCGCCTCAGTGAGGTGGATGCTGCGGCGACGGCCGCCCATTACGGGTCCATCTCGATCGTCACCTTCGTGGCCGCGGGGCAGGCCACGGCAGCGGCGGGACTCGAAACGTCCGGGTACCTCGTTGCGGTCGCGGCCCTTATGGAGGTGCCGGCGATCATCTCGGCACTGGTCATCGCCCGGCGCGGCGCTGGGAAAACCAGTGCTGTCGCCGGCTCGGACCGGGGAGAACTGACGCGCGAAGTCCTGCTCAACGCATCCGTGGTCGTCCTGCTCGGATCGCTCCTGATCGGATGGGTGACGGGTGAGGCAGGCATGAGAACGGTTGCGCCGTTCTTCGTGGACCCCTTCCAGGGTGTACTCTGCCTCTTCCTCCTCGACATGGGCCTGTCCGCCGGCCGGGGCCTGCGCAATGGCTGGCGCCAGCTGGGGCCCGGCACGATCGCCTTCGGCGTTTACATGCCGCTGATATCGGCCAGCCTCGCAGCCGGCGTGGCGGCTCTCAACGGGATGGGCGCGGGCGACGCGGCCTTGTTGATCACACTCGCGGCGTCGGCTTCCTACATCGCGGTGCCGGCCGCCATGCGCCTCGCCTTGCCGAAAGCGAAGCCGTCGATTTATCTCACACTATCCCTCGGGATCACGTTTCCGTTCAACCTGATCGTCGGTCTGCCGCTCTATATCTGGCTGGCAAATGCGATCTCAGCCGGAGTTGCCTGAACCATGCATAGCCGTCTCCGCTTGGAACTGATCATCGAACGCATGGCCGCGCCGCGGGCTTGCAAGCTTCTCGAAGCGGCCGGCCTGACCGGCTACACCGTCCTGCCTGCCCTCTCCGGCTTCGGCGGCCAGACACGCTGGAGCCGGGACACCGATATGTCCGCCTCAAGCGATATGGTCGTCCTGATTTCGATCGGCGCTGAGGCGCAAGTCCGCGCCGCGCTCAACGAACTTGAGAGCCTGCTCGGTTCCCATATCGGGGTCCTGAGCGTCGGCGAAGTTCAGGTGCTGCGGCCCGGCCGGTTCTGAGGCCGCGTTGCCGTTGGGAGACCCCTTTCAAGGCGGGTTCGCCTTGTGTCATCGTTCACGCTTGGCAGCAGCAAACGGGGCGCTCCGAACGGCGCGGCCGGGTCCAAGGGAGACGGACAGATGGTAAAGACACGGATAACGGAAATGTTCGGCGTCGAGACGCCGATCCTGATGGGCGGCATGACGGGCGTCGGATACGGCGAACTCGTGGCGGCGGTCGCGAATGCCGGCGCCCTCGGCTTTATCACGGCGCACATGTTCAAGTCGGGCAAGGAGCTGCTCGACGAGATCGAGAAGACCAAGAAACTGACCGACAAGCCTTTCGGCGTGAACCTCACGCTGCTGCCGTCGATCAATCCCATCCCTTATGATGAATACCGCGAGGCAATCATCGCCAGCGGTATCAAGATTGTCGAAACCGCCGGCCGGGCGCCGACCGACCACCTGCCGCGCTTCAAGGAGCACGGCGTCAAAGTGATCCACAAATGCACATCGGTGCGCCACGCCGTCTCGGCCGTATCGAAGGGCGTGGACGTGATTTCCATCGACGGCTTCGAATGTGCAGGTCATCCGGGTGAGGATGATGTCGGGCTGATCGTGCTGCTGCCGGCAACCGTCGATGCGGTGGACGTCCCTGTGATCGCTTCGGGCGGAATGGCGGACGGGCGCAGCCTGCTCGCCGCGCTGGCGCTCGGCGCCGATGGCATCAACATGGGCACGCGCTTCTGTGCCACCGTAGAGGCCCAGATCCACGACAACGTGAAGAAGCAGATCGTCGAAAACAATGAGCTCGACACGGTGCTGGTCGGGCGCACCCTGCGCAATACGGCGCGTGTGGCAAAGAACCGGGTTGCCAGCCAGGTCGCCGAAATCCAACGCGATCCGACGAAGACGTTTGCCGATGTGAAGGAACTGATGGCCGGCGTGCGCGGACGCGAGAACGTTCTGCGCGATGGCCATATGGATGACGGCATCTGGACCACAGGCCAGAGCCAGGCCCTCATCCACGACATCCCGACCTGCAAGGAACTCGTGACCAACATCATGACGCAGTTCGACTCGCTGCGCGCTAAACTGGCGAAGTAATTCGCAATCGGCGCGGTGCGGGGCGCGGATGCTCGCTGCGCAGGCAGGGGAGGCGGTTCGGCTTGCCCCAGCCCGTCCCGAGCCGGGGTTTGGGGGGCGGTCGGCTGCTGTTTTGCCGGGCGCCTTGGAGGGCGCGCGGTGGCTGGCCCCGGATGTGCGGCGACGGATCTGCGGCTGGTCAATCCGTGCCGGAGGCCCGTTCAACGCTCTCCCACAGTTTCCCCGTTGACCGATGCCCCGCTGGCCCGTAATAGCGCGCTCCTACCCCGTGCCCAGATGGCGGAATTGGTAGACGCACTAGCTTCAGGTGCTAGCGCTGCAAGGCGTGGAGGTTCGAGTCCTCTTCTGGGCACCAAACCGTCCTTCGGGGCGGTTTTTTTACGTCCGGATTTTGGATTAATATCAATAGAAACAACACATTGTGAGCTTTTGGCTGTCCGCCGGCGTCCACCTGCAGCCAGCCCATTTTCTGGCATCGTCGCTGTGTTTCTGGTACTGAATAATGCCAGACGCGAAGGGCGATACCAGACAATGCCATTGACCGACATGAAGATCCGGGCGCTGAAGCCCGAAGCTAGGACCCGCAAGTATGCGGATGGCGGCAACATGTACCTGGAGTGTTGATTGCCGTTGAGAATTGACCCTGGGAGGGCAGAAATTTCCACTGAGAACTGACCCATGTTTGAACCGGTCCCGAGCTTTGGCGAGCGGGGGACCATGGAGTGTTGGACATGGCATTATTGAGCGTTATCCGGCGGTGGTATCAC
>CAMEDD010000092.1 GCA_945913285.1 Candidatus Sulfopaludibacter sp. SbA3 | reverse complement strand
CCTCGTATGCCTCGATCAGCGGATCGAGCGGATCGGCGGCCGCCTCGTGAGCGAGCATCAGAAGGCAGGCCAGCAGCACAGTCAGTTTCATAATGTCGCTCCCCGCTACCCCCGCGTTGACACGATCTTAGAGGCGCCTAGAAAGCGATGCCAACCCGATTTGCGGCTGGCGATTTCACGGCAGGCAAGGAACCGCCTTATGTCCGGCACCCCGAAGGCTGATTCGCGGCCGCTTTCCCCCCACCTCCAGGTCTGGCGTTTCCACGCCACCATGCTGGCCTCGATCACCCACCGCATCACGGGCGCGGGCCTCTATTTCGGCACGCTGCTGATCACCGCCTGGCTGGTCGCGCTGGCGAGCGGACCTGAGGCCTATACGCGGGTTGAAATGATCGCCTTCTCGGTCCCCGGCCAGCTGATCCTGTTCATGTGGGCCGTGGCGATCCTTTACCACTTTGCAAATGGCATCCGCCATCTCGTCTGGGACGGCCCCGGCCTCGGCTTCTCGCCAAAGGTCGCGAGCCTGATTTCGATCTTCAACTATGCGTTTGCGATCGTTGGCGCCGCCGCGCTGATGGCTGCGGCCGCGCTGTCCTAGGCCCGCGAGACATGTCCAAGAGCCCCTTCGTGACCCCTGCCAAGACGACCCGCGGCCTCGGCGCCTCCAAGACCGGCACCAGCCATCACATTCGCCAGCGCGTCTCGGCTCTTGCGCTGATCGTGCTGGTGCCCTGGTTCCTTTTTTCAATCATGAGCGCAGCCCTTGGCGGATACGCTGACGCGGTCGCCTGGATCGGCTCGCCGCTGAACGCGACGCTGCTGGTGCTGACCGCCGGCGCGGCCTTCTACCACATGCGCCTCGGTATGCAGGCCGTGATCGAAGACTACATTGGCAAGACAGGCACACGTGCCGCGCTGTTGATCCTGAACACCTTTTTCGCTGCTGGCCTGTTCGTGGCCGTGGTAATGTCGGTGATCCGGGTCTGGGCCGGCTGAAACAGGTTTCGAAAGTTAGGGCAGACATGACGAGTTATACCTGGACCGACCACACCTTTGATGTCGTCGTTGTTGGCGCGGGCGGATCGGGACTTCGCGCCGCGCTGGGCGCAGCGCAGGCGGGGCTTCGCACCGCGTGCATAACCAAGGTGTTCCCGACGCGCTCACACACGGTTGCGGCGCAGGGGGGCATCGCGGCTTCGCTCGGCAACATGAGCCAGGATGACTGGCGCTGGCATATGTACGACACGGTCAAGGGCTCCGACTGGCTCGGCGACCAGGACGCGATCGAATACCTCTGCCGCGAAGCGCCGGCCGCCGTTTACGAGCTTGAGCACTGGGGCATGCCGTTCTCGCGCACCGAGGAAGGCAAGATCTACCAGCGCGCGTTCGGCGGGATGACCCGCGACTATGGCAAGGGGCCCGTGCAACGCACCTGCGCCGCCGCCGACCGCACCGGCCACGCCATGCTGCACACCCTGTACGGCCAGGCGCTGCGCAACGAGACCGAATTCTTTATCGAGTATTTCGCGCTCGACCTGATCATGGACGAGGACGGCGCCTGCCGCGGCGTGACCGCCTGGAAGCTGGATGACGGCACGCTGCACCGTTTCCGGGCGCAGAAGACGATCGTGGCGACCGGCGGCTATGGCCGCGCCTATTTCTCATGCACCTCGGCGCACACGTGCACCGGCGACGGCAATGCAATGGTGCTGCGCGCCGGCCTGCCGCTGCAGGATATGGAATTCGTGCAGTTCCACCCGACCGGCATCTATGGCTCGGGCTGCCTCGTGACCGAAGGCGCGCGCGGTGAAGGCGGCTACCTGACGAACTCAGAGGGCGAGCGCTTCATGGAGCGCTATGCACCGTCCGCGAAGGACCTCGCCTCGCGCGACGTGGTAAGCCGGGCAATGACGATGGAAATCCGCGAGGGACGCGGCGTGGGCCCGGAGAAGGATCATATCTATCTCCACCTCAACCACCTCTCGCCCGAGACCCTGCACGCCCGCCTGCCCGGCATTTCCGAGACGGCGAAAATCTTCGCCGGCGTTGATGTGACCAAGGAGCCGATCCCGGTTCTGCCGACGGTGCACTATAACATGGGCGGCATCCCGACGAACTATCACGGCGAAGTGCTGACGAAGAAGAACGGCAACCCGGATTCTGTCGTACCCGGACTGATGGCAGTCGGTGAAGCGGCGTGCGTATCCGTACACGGAGCGAACCGTCTCGGCTCGAACTCGCTGATCGATCTCGTTGTGTTTGGCCGCGCGGCCGGCCTGCGCTGCGGCGCTACCACCGAGGCTAATGCGCGCCAGCCGGAACTGCCGGGCAAAGCCACCGACGCGCACCTCGCGCGGTTCGACAGGATGCGCAATGCGAGCGGCAGCGAACCGGTCGCCAAGCTGCGCCTCGAGATGCAGAAAGCGATGCAGTCCAACTGCGCCGTGTTCCGCACGGGCTCGGTACTGAAGGACGGCGTGGAAGCAGTCGAGGAAATCTACACCCGTCTGCCGAGCATCGACGTGAAGGATCGCGGGATGATCTGGAACACGGACCTGATCGAGGCGCTCGAGTTCGACAACCTGATCTGCCAGGCGGCCGTGACCGTGAACTCAGCGGCCAACCGTGAGGAAAGCCGCGGCGCGCATGCGCGCGAGGACTTCTCGAACCGCAATGACGAGACCTGGATGAAGCACACGCTCGCCTGGGTCGATACGGCCGGGAAGGTGAAGATCGATTACCGCCCGGTGCACGAATACACGCTGTCGAACGACATCGCGTATATCGAGCCGAAAGCACGGGTGTACTGAGGGTTTGGCCTTCGGGCGCGGAGGGTGGGATGAGTGAATACAAATCCGTCTGGGTGCGCGCCGGAAGGCAGAAGAAAGAAGAGAAGAAGTTTCTCGGTCGAGGCATGAAACTGGTGGACGAGCCGCATCAGGGCGACATCGCGGAACTTGCGGCCGGGATAGAGACTGCCTGCAACAGGCTGCATGAAGAAGGCTATGACGTGATTTCGATACTTTCCTCCGTGAGCGGACATTCGGAGAAAGGCGCCATCAACCAGGGCGGCTATGGTTTCGGATTCAGCATTACGGACGGCGCGGTGATCACCGCCCGCCGCCGCCCCGTTTAACACCCAGGTTTCCAGGACAAGATCATGGTTCAACTGACCCTCCCCCAGAACTCCAAAGTGCAGAAGGGCAAGACCTGGCCGAAGCCTCAGGGCGCCAAGAACCTGCGCGAGTTCCGGATCTACCGCTACAGCCCGGAGGAAAAGGGCAATCCGCGCTGGGATACCTACTGGGTGGATATGGACAAGGCGGGGACAATGATCCTCGACGTTCTCTTCTACATCAAGAACACGGTAGACCCGACACTCGCCTTCCGCCGCTCCTGCCGCGAGGGCGTATGCGGCTCGTGCGCGATGAACATTGCGGGCCGCAATACGATCGCCTGCACCAAGGGTTTTGACGAGCTTCCGGGCGGCGTGATCTCGATCAGCCCTCTGCCGCACCTGCCGGTTATCCGCGACCTGATCCCGGACCTGACGAATTTCTACGCGCAGCACGCTTATGTGCAGCCCTACCTCAAGACCGATAGTCCGACCCCGGAGAAAGAGTGGCGCCAGTCCGAGGAAGACCGCGCGCAGCTCGACGGCCTCTACGAATGCATCCTGTGTGCCTCGTG
>CAMEDD010000091.1 GCA_945913285.1 Candidatus Sulfopaludibacter sp. SbA3 | reverse complement strand
GCCTGATCCTCGCGGTTGTAGGAGAGGAAGATGTCGGTCATCGAGCCTGGATGACATCAAGGCCAGGAATTGCCAGCGCGCTCCATTGCCGGTCAGTCGTGATCGCCGGCAAGCCCGCCGCGATCGCCAGCGCCATGCAGGTGCGGTCGTCCAAGCCGCGGCCTTGGGCCTTCGTCGCCTGATAAAGCGCCGCCGCCGCATAGGCGTCTTCGACGGTGTGGGCGCGCGGTTCCAGATGCAGCGCCTCGATCATGGCTCGGGCCAGTTCGGAACGCTCGGCGCGCCTGATCGAACAGTTCGAGCTGTCCCTCGAAGACATTGAAGGCGATATCGCCGAAGATGGCGCGTATTCATCCGGTGGGCACCGCCTTGCGAGGATCGACGGCCTGGTGATGATCTGCCGATACGGACTGGTCTTGAGACATGGTCTGAGACTATCCGCAGACATTCGGTGACACATGGATCTGATACTTGGCGCACCGCGTCGTCGGCGGGCTCGCGGTGAGAAGCTGGCGGCGGTGGCGGCAACGTTTTCGCCGGGGGTGACAGTGACGGCGGTCGCCCGCCAGCTTGGTATCAGCCGCAGCATGCTGTTTGGCTGGCGCAAGACGCTGCGCGCTGAGGCGGGCTTTCCGAAGACGTCGCGCGCGCCGGCGTTTGTACCGGTAACGGTGAGGCCAGATCCCGTTGGATTTGCCAGCGCATCGCCGGCAGCGTTGACGGCCCAGGGGACGATCGAGATCTCCTTCACGGAAGCGCCGCAGATGCGGATCACGGGAAGTGTTGATCCGGCGCTTGCGACTGCGCTCGTGACGGCGCTTGCCGGGCGATGATCCCTGTGCCGGCGGGCACGCGCGTCTGGCTTGCAAGCGGCGTGACCGACATGCGCAAGGGCTGGAGCAGCCTCAGCCTGCTGGTACAGGAGCAGATGAAGCTTGATCCGCATACGGGGCATCTGTTTGTGTTCCGGGGGCGCCAGGGCGGCCTGATCAAGGTGATCTGGCATGATGGCCAGGGTGCCTGCCTGTTCACGAAGAAGCTCGAACAGGGCCGGTTCATCTGGCCTTCGACGGCCGGCGATCCGGTCTCGCTGTCGGCGGCGCAGCTCGGTTATCTTCTTGAAGGAATTGATTGGCGGGCGCCGCAAAAAACCTGGCGCCCAAGCGCTGCGGGATAAAAAAATCCACTGGCCCGGCGCCGGCGAATATGATTCCCTTCGTGCATGATCGAAGCGGCCGACCAGCTCCCGGATGACCTTGAAGCGATGCGGGCCCTGTATCTGGCCGAGCGCGCCGCCCGGATCAATGCAGAGGCCCTGGCGGTCCGCGAGCAGGCCGAGCGTACGCATGCGAGGGCGCTGATTGCGCGCCTCCAGCTCGAGATCGAGAAGCTGAAGCGCGAGATCCATGGCAGCCGCTCGGAACGCAAGGCGCGGTTGCTGGACCAGATGGAGCTGCAGCTTGAGGAGTTGGAAGCCGACGCCAGCGAGGACGAACTCGCCTCGGCGAAAGCGGCGCGGACATCGACGGTCCAGGCGTTCGAACGCCGGCGCCCTTCCAGGAAGCCATTCCCCGAACACCTGCCGCGCGAACGTGTCGTTGTCGCGGCGCCGGAGAGCTGCCCCTGCTGCGGTTCGGGCAAGCTGGCAAAGCTCGGGGAGGACATCACCGAGACGCTGGAAGTGATCCCGCGTCAGTGGAAGGTGATCCAGACTGTGCGCGAGAAGTTTACCTGCCGCGAGTGCGAGAAGATCACGCAGCCGCCGGCGCCGTTCCACGTGACGCCGCGCGGCTTTGCTGGACCGAACCTCCTGGCGATGATCCTGTTCGAGAAGTTCGGCCAGCACCAGCCGCTCAACCGCCAGACTGAGCGCTATGGCCGCGAGGGGATCGATCTCAGTGTCTCCACCCTCGCTGACCAGGTCGGCGCCTGCGCCGGTGTGTTGCGTCCTTTGCATGTGCTGATCGAGGCGCATGTGCTGGCCGCCGGGCGCCTCCACGGCGACGACACGACCGTGCCGATCCTCGCGCGCGGCAAGACCGATACCGGCCGCATCTGGACCTATGTCCGGGACGACCGGCCGTTTGGCGGGACCTCGCCGCCGGCAGCGCTCTATTACGCCTCGCGTGACCGGCGCCAGGAACATCCCGAACGTCATCTGAAGGGGTTTGCCGGCATCCTGCAGGCGGACGCCTATGGCGGATACAACCCGCTGTTCAAGGCAGATCGCATCCCCGGCCCGCTGACCCAGGCCCTGTGCTGGGCGCATGCCCGCCGCAAGTTCTTCGTGCTCGCCGATATCGCGGCCAATGCGAAGCGCCGGAAGAACACCGAGCCGATCTCTCCGATTGCGCTGGAAGCGGTCAAACGCATCGACGCCCTGTTCGACATCGAGCGCGAAATCAGCGGTCTCGCGGCCAGCGAGCGCCAGGACCGCCGCCGACGAGACAGCCGGCCGCTGGTGGACGCACTGGAGGACTGGATGCAGGCCGAGCGGGCCAGGCTGTCACGCGCCTCTCTGCTGGCTGAGCCGATCGACTACATGCTGAAGCGATGGAGCGGCTTCACCGCGTTCCTGGAGGATGGGCGGATCTGCCTGACGAACAATGCCGCCGAGCGGGCGCTCAGGGGCTTTGCGCTGGGCCGTAAATCGTGGCTGTTCGCCGGCTCGGAGCGCGGCGCTGAGCGCGCCGCGTTCATGGTAACGCTGATCTCCACGGCCAAGCTGAACGATGTCGATCCGCAGGCCTGGCTTGCTGACGTCCTTGCACGGATCAATGATCTGCCGGTCCTCCGGCTGGACGAACTGTTACCCTGGAACTGGAAATCGTTGTGACCGATCAGACCCAGCTTCGCGAAAAGCTCCGCAAACTTGAAGCCTTGTTCGCCGGGGCCGGAACGCCTGGGGAAAAGCAGGCGGCCGAAGCCGGACTGGAGCGCATCCGCGCCCGCCTCGCCGAGCTCGAACAGAGCGATCCCGCCATCGAGATGCAGTTCTCCCTGCCGGACGTCTGGTCGCGCAAACTGTTCCTGGCGCTTTGCCGTCGCTACGGCCTGAAACCGTACCGTCTCGCGAGGCAACGGGCGACGACCGTCATGCTGCGCGTTCCGAAGAAGTTTGTGGACCAGGTGCTCTTGCCCGAGTTCCGCGAACTGAACGCCGAACTCGCCCGCTACCTCGATGAAGTCACAACCCGCCTGATCCGCGAAGAAGTCCACCGCGACACCAGCGAAGCGCCGGACGCCAGCAAGCACATCACCTAAAATTCACCGCAAATCCTGTCACGCCGCGGCCCTTGGCGGATGGATACGATGGCGCCAGGGCCGATGCCGGAAAAGCAGCCCTGGTTCCGGCTCACACACGGCGCCAGCCGAAGCGCGGGCCGCTGCCAGGCCATCTGCCGCGCGAGCGGGTCGTTATCCCCGCGCCGCAGGCCTGTCCCTGCTGCGGCTCGGACAAGCTCTCCAAACTCGGAGAAGACATCACGGAAACACTTGAGGTCGTCCCGCGGAAGTTCTTCGTGAAGCAGACCGTACGCGAACGCTTCAGCTGCCGGGGCTGCGAGGCCATAGCGCGCGCCCTCTCAATGACACGGTGTGTGTTTATGCCACAAAAGCAAAAATGTCAATTTTTGCCGGCGCCACACTCCCGGCGACCTGATCCTCGCGGTTGAAGGAAAGGAAGATCTCGGTCACGCGCGCCCCAGGATTGATCAAGTGACTGTTCGCGTGCGGAAACGGGGGGGG
>CAMEDD010000090.1 GCA_945913285.1 Candidatus Sulfopaludibacter sp. SbA3 | reverse complement strand
ATCTCGGGACGAAAAGTCCCCCGGCCGGAGCGGGCGATACCTGACAGTCTGGTATGATGGCGCCTGTCCGCTCTGCAGGCGCGAGATCGCTTTGTTTCAGCGCCTCGACAGGCGCGGAGCAATAAGGTTCCAGGACGTGGGCCAGGCAGAGGCCGCGTGTCCGCTGGACCGTGCGAAGTTACTCGCGCGGTTTCACGCCCAGGAGGCGGGACAGCCTCTGGTTTCCGGTGCCGCGGCCTTTGCCGCGATGTGGCGCGCAATCCCAATCCTTCGGCCAGTTGGCGAACTTGCCCGGATACCGCCCGTCCTCTGGGTGCTTGAGCAGGCCTATGTCTGCTTTCTCCGCCTCCGGCCAGGTTTGCAGAAACTGATGCGTTGATTGCGCGTGTGCCGGCCCTGGCGGGCAAGTTCCCGTTCGGGCTTGCAGGTCTTCCCGCGGTTTGAGCGCCCAGTGCCGGAGCAGCCCGGTGTTTGCGCCGCCACATCGCGCGGCAAAGACGGCGCGCGGATGGCAGAGAGCGGTGCCGGAAAACGATATCGCCGCTACGCACGCAGATGCCGATCCCCCCTCATAAGTCGTGCTTTGAGGGTGACCGCCCTGCGATCCCAACGAGGCGCTTTCGTCGAAGTTCAGAAGCCGGTTTTTTCCTGCATCAATCGTCTACCGCGCGTAGGCGACGTTACAAAAACTAGGCACTTGCATGAGAGTACCTAGAAATTGTAACATGCTCGCCATGGCCGCTAAGTCGAACAAGGATCGCGCAATTGCCCTTGCTCAGGAGCAGGGGGTCGGGCGTGCGCGCGACTTCGAGGCCCAGGGCATTCCACGGATGACGCTGCGCCGTCTGGTGGAGGAGGGCGCGCTGACGCAGCCTTCGCGCGGACTTTACCAACTCGCCAATGCCGAACACTCCGCCCAACACAGTCTGGCCGAAGCCGCAAAGGCCGCACCGTCCGGTGTTGTTGCGCTTCTCTCCGCGCTCCAGTTCCATGGGCTCACCACGCAGACGCCGCATGCCGTCTGGATGCTGATGCCGTCTAAGGCTTGGGCGCCGACAAAGCCGCCGGTGCGCCTCAAGATCATACGCGCCAGTGGCGAGGCGCTCACCGCCGGCATCAAGCATCATCGCATCGACGGCGTATCTGTGCCGATCACGACGCCCGCCAAAACGGTGGCCGATTGTTTCAAGCATCGCTCGAAGGTCGGCCTCGATGTCGCGCTCGAGGCGCTCCGCGACGCGCTGCGCCGCAAGCGCGCCACCACCGATGAGATATGGCGCTGCGCCGTGGCTGACCGAGTCGCGACGGTTATGCGTCCCTATCTGGAAAACCTGCCATGAGCCGGCCGCCGCTCAAAAACGTCGGCGCTTCGGTGCGCGCCCGACTGACTGACTATGCGCGCCAGCGCGGCGAGAACGCGCAGCTTCTGATGACGCGCTTCGCTATCGAACGCCTGATCTATCGTCTTGCGCAATCGGGCTACCGCGACCAGTTCATTCTCAAAGGCGCGATGCTGTTTTCGCTCTGGGCGCCGGTGCCCTATCGCAGCACCGGCGATCTCGACCTGCTTGGCCAGGGCGATCCCGCACCCGAACGCATGGCCACGATATTCAAGACGCTCTGCGATCTCGCCATGGCGGGCGATGGCGTGACCTACGAAGCCGCCAGCGTTCGCGCCGAAAGCGCCCGCGATGAAGAAGACTATCGCGGCGTGCGTGTCATGCTGACCGCAATGATAGCGAACGCACGCCTCCCAATCCAGATCGACATCGGTTTCGGCGACGCCGTCACGCCGCAGGCTACCGAGGTGACGTACCCGTCGCTGCTGGACTTCCCGTCAGCCGTCGTGAAGGCCTATCCACCGGAAACGGTTGTCGCCGAAAAGCTGGAAGCGCTGGTAACGCTCGGTGTGCGCAACACCCGCATGAAGGACTTCTTCGATCTCTGGGTCATCGCCAGAACTTTTGCTTTCGATTGCGCAACGCTTTCTGCAGCCGTTGCGGCGACGTTTTCGCGGCGGAAGTCGGCGCTTTCCGGGGAGACGCCATTCGCGCTCACCGACGGATTTTCGCTGGACGCGAGCAAGCAAACCCAGTGGAATGCGTTTCTGAAACGCACGGCGATTGCAGTGCCGCCCGCGCCGTTTCCGGAGCTGGTCGGCTTCATAGCGACATTCGTGACGCCGTTGCTTTCGCCGGACGCCACCACCACCATGTCTTCACAGCAATGGCCGCAAGGTGGCCCGTGGACGAAGCCGACAGGTCCTGCGAAAGACGCTTAGAGAGAATGAACTGGGGAAGTCCGTTGGATGAGGCCGGACACAGTGTTCAGCAGCGTTCTCCGGATCACCGCCCTTGGGGATCATCCCCCTTGAAAGGGATGCGATATCTGACTCAGTCGAACTACGCACCGTTCGATCCGACGTATCTTTTCAAATCGACTGCAGCAATCGATGACTTCCTGCAGCGCGTTGCGTGTCAGTTGCGTGTTAGTTCGATCTCCGAGTTCTTGATCGATCTGCTAAAAGATCAATAAAATCAAGGCAGTGAGTGGTGGTTCGGGAGAGACTTGAACTCTCGACCTCGCGATTATGAGTCGCGCGCTCTAACCAGCTGAGCTACCGAACCTTTCGCTGCGTCAGCGAAGGCGCCTGATACACATTGGCGCCGGAGCGTGCAAGCGGCCTAAGCGGCCTAAGCGGACGGCGCCGGGCGGCGCTGCGTCCAGTCCTTTGCCCGGACATCCAGGGCGAGAATTTGCTGGCCAAGCGTTCGCCCGTCCTCGGTCAACGGGTAGCCCTCCTCGCCCGCATCCACGAGGCCGGCCTCCCGCAGCGCTTTCAGCCGGATATTGAGCACGGTCGGGGAAATGCCGCCGCAGCGCGACTTGCGCCTGAACCTTTCGCGGTGCGCTTTCCGGCGGGGTGAGGTCAGGCCGAGGCAAGTTCCGCCACGTGTTCGGCGATGGAGAGCGAGGAGGTCAGCCCCGGGCTTTCGATGCCGAGGAGGTTGATGAGCCCCGCGCTGCCATGGGTTTCAGGGCCTTCGATGCGGAAATCGCCGGACGGGGCGCCCTGTGCCACGAGTTTCGGACGCACGCCCGCATAATCCGGGCTGAGGCGCTCGATCGTCAGGCCGGGCCAGAACCGGGTCACTTCGGCATGGAACAGTTTCGCCCGGGCGGGATCGACGCGGTAGTCAAAGGGCGGCGCAGCATCGTCGGGTAGCCATTCGGCGTCGGGGCCAACCTTGCCACGGCCCGCAAGGTCAATCGTCAGGTGCAGGCCGAGGCTGGACGTCGTCGGCATGGGATAAATCAGGCGGCTGAAGGGCGTGTGGCCCTGGATCGTGAAATAGCTGCCCTTTACATAATGCGGCGCGGGCAGGGCGGCGGTGTGCGGGCCTTCGATCAGGGAGGCCGCGCGGGTGGCGTTATGGCCGGCGGCGTTGATGACAGTGCGGGCGCGGATGGTGGCAGGCGAGGCGCCGCCGGTCTCCAGACGCACATGGCCGGTTTCGACCGCGCCGGAGAGCAGCGGTGTGCCAAAGGCGATCGAGCCGCCTGCACCTTCCAGTTCGCCCTGCAGCGCGAGGAAATAGGCGTGGCTGTCGAAGATGCCTGAGACCGGCGAGACGATGGCGCCGGTGACCTGCGCGCTGAGGGCGGGCTCGATTTTCCGCACCGCGGCGCCGTCGATGAGGCTCAGCTGTTCCACGCCATTGGCTTCGGCACGGGCAAGGATCCCAGCGAGTTCGGC
>CAMEDD010000089.1 GCA_945913285.1 Candidatus Sulfopaludibacter sp. SbA3 | reverse complement strand
TCATGGCTGAGCCTGCCGAGCGCAACAATGTCAGCCGCGTCGAGTCCGTCCTGAAAGAAGGCCCATTCGGCATCGTTTTTCAAAGCGCTTGGCATCTGCCCCGCCGCGTCAGCAATCCGGTCATCATCACCTACGACGGCATAACCTTCGATACGCATTGAGGCCCCCATCCGGCGATTCAGCGCCGGCGGGTGTCACCCCCGGATCGCTCCATGCTCGCGGTTCAGTCGCAGAAACGCAAGCGACGGGTTGAAGTCAGTGGAACCGGCCTTGAGACAGCCGCAATGACTCCGTGGGAGGGCCAACATTTTGAGACAGCCAATGTGTAAACGCCGGTAATAAAAGGGGCCACTTTCTGGCGTCGTGACCGGCTTCGATGCCGGATTAAAAAAGGGCCAGTCCTGATAGACCCTCGCGGATTTGCGAGGGCGGAGGATGAAGCGCGTGGAACTATACGTGAAGGTGCGCCGGGCCGTTCTTGCGGACGGGATGAGCCGGCGGGGAGCTGCCCGTTATTTCGGGATCGACCGCAAGACGGTCGACAAGATTCTGGTCTTTCCGGCGCCGCCCGAGCATGGCCGGTCGGGCCGGATTTACAGGCGCAAGCTGACGGGCTTCACCGGGATCATCGATGCGATCCTGTCGGCAGACCGGCAGGTGCATTCCAAGCAGCGACACACGGCGCAGCGCATCTTCGAGCGACTGAAGGACGAGCACGGGTTCAGCGGCGGCTCGACGATCGTGCGCAATTACGTGGCCGAGGCGCGGCTGCGGTCAAAGGAAGTGTTTGTTCCGCTGAGCCACAAGCCAGGCCACGCACAGGCCGATTTTGGCGAGGCGGACGCGATCATCGCGGGCAAGCGCGTGCGGTTTCACTATTTCTGCATGGACCTGCCGCAGTCGGATGCGTGCTTTGTCAAAGCCTATCCGGCCGAGGTCGCCGAAGCGTTCTGCGACGGGCATGTCGCGGCGTTCGATTTCTTTGGCGGCGTGCCGTTGTCGATCCTCTATGACAACACGCGGCTTGCCGTGGCGCAGATCCTCGGCGACGGCCGGCGCACCCGCAGCAGCATGTTCTCGGGCCTGCAGAGTCATTACCTGTTCGAAGACCGGTTCGGGCGCCCGGGCAAAGGCAACGACAAGGGTAAAGTCGAGGGCCTGGTCGGCTATGCCCGGCGCAACTTCATGGTGCCGGTACCGGTCGCTGACAGCTTTGAGACCTTCAATGAGAGGCTGATCGACAAGTGCAGAAAACGTCAGCAGGCTGTGCTTCGCGGCAAACACGCCAGCATCGCCGAACGGTTCAGGTCGGATGCGGAGATGCTCATGGCGCGGCCCGCTTATGCCTTCGATCCCTGTCATATGACGGCGGGCCGGGCCTCGTCATTGTCGCTCGTGCGCTACAAGACGAATGACTACTCGGTGCCGACGGCCTTCGCGCACCGGGAGATGGTGATCAAGGCTTATGTCGACCGGGTCGACATCATCTACCAGGGCGAGCGGATTGCCCGTCACCCGCGCACCTATGCCCGCGAGGACTTCGTCTACGACCCGCTGCACTATCTGGCGCTGATCGAACAGAAGGCGGGCGCGCTCGACCAGGCGGCCCCTCTTGATGACTGGCTCTTGTCGCCGCCGGTGCATCGCATGCGGCGCCTTATGGAAGCCCGCAGCGGCAAGGATGGCCGGCGCGAGTTCATTCAGGTGCTGCGGCTGTGCGAGACGTTCGACCAGACACTCGTCGAAGCCAGTGTCGCGCATGCGCTCGACATCGGCGCCATAAGCTTCGACGCCGTCAAGATGATCGCGCTGGCGAAGCTGGAACACCGCCCGCCGCGGCTGGATCTCAGCCTCTACCCCTATCTGCCGCGCGCCGACGTGCGCGCCACCAACACAAGCAGCTATCTGGATCTCCTCAGCCTGGCAGGTGCCGCATGAGCGAGGACTTCATGCCACTCCCCGCAATCGAGACGCCGGCGACATCGGTGCCGCCGCAGATCCTGCTCGCCAATCATCTCAAGGCCCTGAAGCTGCCGGCGTTCGCGCGCGACTATGAGAAGGTGGCGATGGAGGCGGCCGGGGACCGGGCCGATTATCCGAAGTACCTCCTGCGCCTGTGCGAACTCGAACGCATCGACCGCGAGCGGCGCAGCATCGAGCGACGCATCCGTCAGGCCCGGTTCCCGCATACCAAGAGCTTCGACACGTTCGACTTCGCCGCCCAGCCTTCGCTCAACAAGGCGCTGGTTCTCGAGCTGGCCCGCTGCGACTGGATCGACAAGCGCCGCAACGTCATCGCTCTTGGGCCAAGCGGTACCGGCAAGACGCACACCGCTCTGGCCCTCGGCCTCGCTGCCTGCCAGCGCGGACACAGCGTCGCCTTCGCCACCGCTGCCGCGCTCGTCCATGAGCTCATGGAGGCGCGCGACGAGCGCCGTCTCCGGCGCGCGCAGAAGCATCTCGCCAGCGTCAAACTCCTGATCATCGACGAACTTGGCTATGTGCCGTTCACCGCGGTCGGCGCCGAACTCCTGTTCGAGGTCCTCAGCCAGCGCTACGAACGCGGCAGCACCCTGATCACCAGCAACCTGCCGTTCGACGAATGGACCAGCGTGTTCGGCTCCGAGCGCCTCACCGGCGCGCTCCTCGACCGGCTGACGCACCATGTCCACATCCTCGAACTGAACGGCGACAGCTTCCGGCTCGCCACAAGCCGCAAACGCCAGAAGCGATCCACCCCGGAAAACGGGGGCGCCGCATGAGATAGGATCCGAAAAACCACCAGCGCCTCACCGGCTGCCTGGCCTCCGCTTCGCTCCGGCCAGCCAGCCGGCGAGGCGCAAGAAACCGGCCTCGCATGCGGGGCTTTTTATCGAACCTCACTGGCCCCTTTTTAAACCGGCAAATGGCCCGTTTTTTCCCGGCGTTGACAAATGTTGCACTGTTTGTTCCAAAGCTTTGCTCCCAATCGACGGGCAAAGCTCGCGCAAACATCCTCGCCGGGAAAGCTACTTTCTACGTGGGGAGCTCGCAGCGCTTACGCACGGTCAAGTGTCCGGCGCGGTGGCTTGCCGCAACGAAGCGGCTTGGGAAGTAAGAATGGCGGCTTTGCTCGGTCCAGAAGTCTCTGCCGCAGAATTTCGCCCAGCATCTGCAGGCGCGACAGACGCTCTGTCGATTGTTCTCGATGAGATTTCTGCGGGCGATGCGCTCGGTGCCCAGGATGAGCAATGTCTCATTGAGCAGGACTGGATGTCGTCGGCCAGTTGTGTGGCGGATCAGTAGCGCAATCGCGCCAAGCTTTATTCGGCACCACGCCGCTTGGGGACTATCTCCGAGTTACGCGCGATCATGTTCTCACTTGGTCAAATGGCGAGCGCCCGTTGGCGCCCGCCATCCGTTTAGTCGAAGCAAAATGCTGGTGAAAAACCTTGATTAGAAAATTGTATCGACGAGGCTCGCTCCAGTAATGTTCCAGCCCGTCACGTTCGCTCCAGTGAAGACAGCTTTGTCGAGCACCGAGTTCTGAACGTCGGTCCGTTGCAGTCGCGCACCCGAGAAATCAGCGTCCAACGCGTTTATGTTTCGCAGGTTGGCTCCGCGCGTACCGCTGTCGGCGCCGTCACGGAAGTCAGCGTTCGTAAATACGCCTTTCTGCAACATTGCACCTTGAAGGTTGGCATCTATGAACCGCGCGCTGGCGGCATAGGCCTCGAACAACGATGCTTTGACAAGGCTCGCTCCGGCCCGGTCTGCGTCGGTACCATCGGTAAAGTGCGCGAAGCTGATGTCAGCTTTAGTGAAGCTCGCATTGTCAAGATCTGCGTCCCGGAAGCTGGCGCCACTGAGGAGGGCTTCATTGAAGATGGCCCCTTCAA
>CAMEDD010000088.1 GCA_945913285.1 Candidatus Sulfopaludibacter sp. SbA3 | reverse complement strand
GCCCCCCTTGCCGCTGAATTTCGGAATGACGCCGATCGCGGGCAGCCCGAGCTTCTGCTTTACGTCTTCGGGCGTCTTGATCGTGTCGTCGATATAGTTGAGGGCGAAAGCAAGCCCGATCCCGAGCGCGAGGCTGAGGATCATCGCCTGGATCAGCGTGCGCTGCAGGTTCGGCTCGAAAGGCGCGTTCGGCACGATCGCGCGGTCGACGACCGAGACCTGGCTTGAGCCGACGCCGCCGGCGATGCTGACTTCCTTCAGGCGCTGGAGGAGCGCTTCATACTGGGCGCGGGCTGTGTCCACTTCGCGCTGCAGGATCGTATAATCGATCTTGCGCCCGCGCTGGTCCTGCACGTTGGCCTTGAGCTCATTGATGCGGTTTGCAAGCGACTCCTCGCGGGCAACAGCCGCCTTGAACGTCGCCTCCGAGGCAATGCGGATCGCGGCCTTCTCGGCGTCCATCTCGGCGTCGAGCGCCTCGATGCGGGCTGCCAGTCTCACCATGTCCGGATAGTCCGGTTTGAACGTGCCGAGCATTTCCTGGTACTGGGCCGAGAGTTCAGAGCGGGCCGCGCGCAGACGCATCAGGTCTTCGCTTTCGAGATAGTCTGCAGTCGCCGCGCTCGTCAGCATTTCGCGGTAACGCTGCTCGGACGCGATCCGCTCGCTCTGGGCGGCGGCAAATTCGGCGTTCAGGGCCACGAGCGAGTCGACGTCAAGCGACGAGTTGCCATTTTCGGTGCCGAGTTCAAGGATATCCTTTTGCTGAGCATAATCGACAAGCCGGCGTTCGGCGTCTTCGAGCGAAGACTTCGCCGTGACGAGCCGCTCCTCGAGGAACTTGCGCGCATAGGCAGTGGTGTTGAACTTGCGCTCAAGGCTTCCCTCGATGAAGCTCTCGACAAGCGTGTTGGCAATCCGCGCCGCATCGTTCGGGTCGGCGCTGACGAAAGTCACCCTGACGACGCGGCTGCGCCCTTCGGGCGCGACCTGGAGATTGCGGCCGATATTGTCCGCAGCCTGCCGTACCCGCTCCTCGCGGCTCGCAGACGGGTCGGCGTAGAGTTCATTGCTGGAGAGATCGAGCAGCTCAACCACGCGCTCGGCGAGCGCCCGGCTCTTCATTAGGGCGTACTGGGTTGCCATGTATTCGGAGTCGGCGACGACCACGGGGTCGACCTCCGCCGACTCGATGATGCGCGTCTCCTGGCGCTGGACCTCGATCGTGGCCGTCGAGCGAAAGAGCGGTGTCTCACGAAGGGTCAGCAAGGCGGCGGCCGACGTCCCGAGGATCATGATCGCCAGGATCATGAACTTGCGCCGCAAGAGGGTGCGCAAAACGCCCCAGAAATCGAAACCGGCACCGTCTTGCTCATAGGGGTCGCGCGTATAGCGCGGGTCCGCCACCGGATAGGCGGCCAGATTGTCGACGGGCCGCTCTGCCGGCGCACGGCCGGCACCAGGCCTGACGCTCAGGGGCGCATTGCGATCGTCAGGCATCAGGCCTCTCCGGCTTCAGATTGGGATGATACGGGGCGGTCAGTAGACAAAGAATAGGGCAAGAAGCGGGATGGACCGCAGAAGTTCGCCGTAGCTGCGCCGGGCTTCCGAACCGTCCATGACGATGATGTCGTTGGCGTACACCAGCGGGTCATCCGCCTCCCCGCTGCGGATCTTGCGCAGATCAAAGGCGGCCGCATTGCGCTTGCCTTCGATCTGGCGAAACACCACGACCTTCTTGGGATTGGCATTGTCTGAAGGACCACCAGACAAGGCGATCGCCTGGACGAGGGTCAGCTGGCCCTCGACCGGGTACATGCCGGGTTTCTGAACGGAGCCATCGACGGTCAGGTACCGCTGCTGCGTCTCTGTGATGCGAACCGTGACATCCGCGTCCTGCAGGTAGCTCTCGCCGAACTTGGTCTCCAGGATCGCCGCAAGCTCGGACGGCGTATAGCCGGAGGCCGAAACAAGCCCGATCAGCGGCAACTTGAGCTTGCCCTCGAAATCAACCTGGTAGGAATTGTCGAGGTCGGGCGCCCCGAAAACCGAGATCTCCAGAAGGTCCATCGGGCTGATCCGGACGTCGAGGTTCTGGATCGGCAGGGTCGTGTCCGGGACTGAGAGATTACGGGCGAGCTGCACGTCCCCGCCGCCACGCCCGGAGCTCTGGCAGGCCCCCGCAAGGGCCACCAGGCAAACCATTCCGAAAAGACGGCAAAACTGCTTCAACATCACGCTCACTACTCTGGCCGATTAAAATCCACATTACGAGACAATTCAACCGGAAGGGTCAGCGCCCGCTGAGATTTCGGCAGTGGGGCGTTGTTTAGCCCGGTTTGACGTCGGCCGGGTGACAAGTTCTCTGGCAAAACGGCACGCCTGAGCTTCACGCGGCCTGGCACGTTCCCGTCGTCCGCAGCATCCACCAGGTGGGCCAGGGCTCGGCCGAGCGTCCGCGCCGGAAACCCGCCGCACCGGGTGAACGCAGGTATGATCCGCGCATCAGCAACGGCACATCGCACAAGACAGCCCGGCTCATGCCGGCGATCTCACCGGAAACCGCGCCTCGAGCGCCGCAAGCCAGGCTTCGATTTCATCCGCCAGACCTGATGCAGACGCGTCCTGTCTGAGCTCCATGATTTCGCGGCGCGCTGCCGGGATCGAACGCCAGAGCGCGTCATCGTCATGGTCGAGATTGAGGCGCTGCGCGATGGCCTGCGCCAGGCGGCCGCGGTCTGCAGGTGCGAGCAGGTTCGGGTCCGCTTCGAACACGAGCCGTTGCCCCAACTGGCGCAGCCGGCCATCCTCAAACCCGCGAACGAGGCCGGCGCGGGCAGGCCAGTCGGTCTCATGGAAGCGCGCCATACGGGCTTCGTCCGCCCTGCCCGGAAACCCGGCATGGATCATCTGTTCAAGATGTTCCGCCTGCGGCCATTCAGGCTCCAGGGCTTTATCAAGACGCACAAGGCGTTCCCGGAACAGGTCCTCCCGGGCGAGCCATGCATTCTGCGCCAGCTCGTGCCCGGAAGGCGCAAGCCCCCAGTCTGCGTGTGCGGCGGCGGCCCCGAACAGGATGGGCGCCTTGTTGAGCGCGGTTCGCCGGAGGGGCTTCGGCGAGCCGGACAGGAAGACCTCAAGGCTGGCATCGTCCGTCCGGCTCAGCGCGGCCCAGTCGGCGCTGAGCCGCGCGACCAGTGCGGATGAGCCTGTCGCCCCCGCCCCGTCGATCCGCCTGCCCCACCAAAGGGCGGGCCCGTTCGCAGAGTGCTCAACGACGAGAACGGGCGCCTCAGACCTGAGGACAGCGACCGTGGCAGCCTTCGGCGCGGAGCGAACGGCAGACCGCCAGAGCGCCGGGGCACGCTCAGCCAGGATGCGGGCAATGTGGATCGTCGCTTCAACATCGGCGAGCGCGTCATGGGCGCGTTCGTGGGCGAAGCCGTTGATCGGCGCGAGGGCGTCGAGCCGGAACCCGGTCCGGCCGAGCGCAGAGACGGGATAGTCGAGGATGCCCGGGGCAAGATGCGAGGCGGCCTGCACGAGGGGAAGGATGTCGAGCCTCGCATTGCCATGGGTCACGGTCAGGTAAGGCGGGTTGAGGGTTTCCCAGAAGGCGCGCTGGAGGCGGGGCTCATCAAACCGCATCGTGTTGTAGCCCGTAAAAACGGCGGGCGACCATTGCTCAAGCCTGGCGCGGACGGCGGCCATCATGTCGTAAAGGGAAGGCAGGGACGGATCGTCGAGCAGTGCCGGCCGCACGCCTGTCACTTTGAGGGCGATGGGAGCCGGGACAATCCAGGGCCGGCAGCGGCAGCGGAGATTGAACCTGCCGACTTCGTTCAGCGCGTCATCTGTCAGGATGGCAGCAAACTGCAGG
>CAMEDD010000087.1 GCA_945913285.1 Candidatus Sulfopaludibacter sp. SbA3 | reverse complement strand
CGTCGATCTCACCGGCGGGCGCCTCGAGAAGCAGGCCGTCGCCAGCGTCGGTCAGCAAGACGCCATGTCGCATCTGGCGGACAAGAAGGACGGTGCGAGTTTCCGGATTGAAGGGCAGGACTACTGCAACGTGTGCATGCTCGCCGATCTCGCGGTCTGTCTCGATACCGGACGGAAGCAATGCGCGGATGCGGAAAAGCTTCGTCCAGCCAGAGTGGAGAAGCTCTTTTGAAATGATCTTGGCCATGCCTTGGCCTAATAGGATGCCAGTCGTCGCAAAGCCAGACGAGTTGCCAATTGGGTGAGGGGCATCGGGGTCCGCATATGGCGTTACTTCAGATGTCCGCTTCCCACCCCAAAGAGCCCCCGGCAACGTCCGCTCTCGGCGCGGCTGTCCAATGTCTGCTTTCGGACATGGGGCTGATGACGGGAGCCGACCCATAGCGGACCTTTAAGGCAGCGCCGCGTGCAGCGTTAGGGCGTAAGCCATCACATGATAGATCAGGTTCTGTTCGATCGTGCCCTGGAGCAGATGCGCCCAAGGGCCGCTGGCGCGCACCGCGACATCCTCGCCGCCGTGGCTGGCCGAAGGCAACGGCACCAGCGCGGGCTGAAGATAGTCGAGCGCGGTGGTGTCGGAGCCGGCGGGGTCGCGGCGCGGTCCCGACCCAGCGCCTGGCCCGTTGGCATAGGACAGCGTGGTGTAGGGCAGTCCGTCCGTGCCTTGGGACTCACGACCTTCGATGTCTACGACGCGGCCAAGGATCGGATTGCCCCGTTGAGGATAGCCGGCGATCGTCAGATTGTGGCTGTGATCGGCGGTGACGATGATGAGGGTGTCGCCCGGATCGACGCGATCCACAACCGCCCTGACGGCCCGGTCCAACTCGACAGTGTCTTCCAGCGCCAAGCCCGCCAGACCCAGATGATGGGCATGATCGATGCGACCGGCCTCGACCATCAGGACATAACCCTTGCTGTCGCGCTCCAACACCTCGATGGCCTTAAGTGTCATCTCGGTCAGGGACGGTTCGCCAGCCACGTCTGAGGCGCGCTGGGCCTCGAACCGCATGTGGTCGCGCTCGAACAGACCTAGCAGACGCGGCGTGCGCGTGGCGTCGAAGGCGTCGAACTGCTGCCGGTTCCAGACATAGGCCCCGTCGGCATGCCGAGCCAACCATTCGGCAGTCAGGTCGCGATTGTCGCCGCGCACGCCATGTTGGGCGGGCTCTTCCGGATCGGTCGCGCCTGATGGTAGAAACTGGGCCCGACCGCCGCCTAAGATGACCTCGAACCCATCGCCGTGGTCCCACTCGACCAACTGGCGGGCGATGTCGATGCAGCCGGCGGCTCGGGCCTCTGCCGGCATCGCGGCGTCGTTCTCCCAGTTGCGGTTGGCGGTGTGAGCATAGGTCGCCGCCGGGGTGGCGTGGGTGATGCGGGCCGTCGAGACGATTCCCGTCGCAAGGCCCGCGTCCTCGGCCTGTTCGAACAGCGTGGTGACCTCGCGTCCGCGCGAGCCGGGACAGTCGTTCAGTTCGGCAGTTTGATCGAGGCCGATGATATCGTTGCGCGTCTTGACCCCCGTCGTCATTGCTGTGGCGGTGGGGGCCGAGTCAGGCACCTGGGCGTCGTGGGCATAGGTCTTGACTAGGGCCGAGAACGGCAGCCGGTCCATGGCTGTCCAAGTCGATTCTCCGTCAACGCCGGTCTGCTGACCCTGATAAATGCGCGCGGCGGTCAGGGTGCTGATCCCCATGCCGTCACCGACGAACAGGATGACATTGCGGGCACGACTAGTGTTGGGCCGCACCGCCAGTCGTGTCTCCAGATCGGCCCGCGCCGCGGCAAAATAGCTGTCGTCCTGTTGTGGCAGGGTCTGAGCGCAGGGGCCGGTAGCCGGCCACAGGCTGGCGATCGCGAGGGCGAGGATGCTACGGATTAACATGCTGGTCTCCGGATGTGAGCGCGCTTTTAGCGACCGGGCGTGACAAGTCGGTGAGGGCTTAAGGCCCGACGCGGCTATCCAATATCTGCTTTCCGACATGGGGCTAATGGCGGGGCAAGACCCCGCGCGGACCATCGGCAGCTACATTATGTTAGGCACTGCGACTTACCGTTGGGGGCGTTGAGGAGCAGGCCATGGGCTTAACAATTTGGTCAGCCGTTTTCACACTGCAGACCGTTCAGGACACGGCTAAAGACGTGTCCGAGTCGCTGAATGGTTTGATTGGTGCGGACCTCCAGCGCCAAGCGAAGCCGCTTCTTGCCGCAGCAGGTTGGAACTTTGCGGATTCCTGGCCGGAGGACCACGGATGGACTTCAGACGCTCCCGTCATCGACGAGGGAAAGACCATTGGTGTTTCGTTCGTGACTAGCCCCGAACTCGATGACGAAGCTTCGGACGGTCGAGCCCCAAACGACCGCTGGCGGATCGTCATTGGTCTGGACACGGGCATGTTCGATAAAACCAAAGCACGTCGTTTTGAACTTCTCCGAGCTATCGCGCGTAATGTCGAAAACGTCTGCACAACACTTGGTGCAAGTGGACTGGCTTGGGAGATCGGTGGTCCTCTGGCAACCGGCGCGGCGAAGGCTCACTGACGCCGGCCCCCGCCGATGTCTGCTTATCACCCTCAGCCGACAGTCCGCTCCCGACCCAAAGCGGACTATCGAGGCGCAGCTCTCAGTTCCTCGCCCCAGGAACGAAAATCATCCTCACCGTAGAGGAACGGGCGGTCCCCGCCGTACAAGTCTGCGGCTGCAAGTAGCTTTAGCCCCTCCCATGCGGGTAAGTCCGCAACCTCCACTTCGGTCCCGGGCACATTATCTTGCGCTAGCCATTCGCTCGCCCACGAGGACGCTTGTTCGCGGGTGATCTGCCCTGTAGCGAGGCTAGATAGCTTTTCGAGCACGTCGGAGCGTGGCGGCTGCGGGATGCTTCTGACGACTGATTTCATCAAGTGAGCATAGCTCGCCCCAGATTGACGGCAATGTCCGCCTTCCACCCTAGGCGACGGTCGGCTTCCGACCCATAGGCGACCTTCAAGAGATCACGTATGAGGAGTCATGGGAGCCGAGCCGCTCAACTATATTCGTTCGGCACTCGAAGCCGTCGGCCTTGAAGTCGAGGCCCTAACGGTCGTGCACTACGCACCTGAAGCCTTCGGCAACATGGTTGCCGAGGTGCGAACGAACGCTGGCGAAATAAAGATTATCTATGACCGAGGCTTTTACCTCGAAGCTCGTGAGCCGGATCGCATCGCCGACATTCACGGCAAGCTGATCGACGCGCTCCTTTCCGCTCGGCAAAGCTGATGTCCGCTCCCCACCCATAGCGGACCTTAGCGGTGTCCGGCTTTTGGAAGCCAGCACGGTCATAATCAGGTCAGGATCAGCGAAGTTCGGGAAGCCACTTGCGCAGCGAAGCCGCCACCTTGGCTTTGCGATGTCGCCATGTGAGCGGCTTAACTCGAACTACAGGGAGCGTTGACTAACGCCGCGCGATAATGTTGGCGAGATCATCTCGTCGATCGCACTGGTGAACAATAGGGCTCTTTGAGCCGTCGGGATTGAGAATGACGCCGTCTGCAGTTGCCTGCGCGCTGACGTTATCGCGCCAGCCCAACGTCGAAACTCGCCCGTAGTTGCGCTGCATCTCGAACTCGACGAGACCGAAATGAACCGCCACATCCAACGCGGCTTGATCCGCTCCGAACGCCCCGCCCCGCCCGGCATCCAATCAGCGATCCTGAATGGACGGCTCGATCCGGCATCGATTGCGAGGCTCGCCGATCAGCCTTCCATCCCTCGGAGCTGGGCTGTTCAGCGTCGACTGCTGGAGCCAAATTGTGCTATGTAGACCCCGTCCTCTAGCTGGCGGACATCGCCAGCAAACTGTCTCTGTTTGCCACGCGCGCGGCCGGAGACAAGTTCGTGACTGTGTGGGGTGCTGTCAGTGCAGCGTCAACG
>CAMEDD010000086.1 GCA_945913285.1 Candidatus Sulfopaludibacter sp. SbA3 | reverse complement strand
GGTGCATCCGAACGTGCTGCGCAATTGCGGCCTCGATCCGGCCGTACACCAGGGCTTCGCGTTCGGGCTCGGCGTGGATCGCTTCGCCATGCTGAAATACGGCATGCCGGACCTTCGTCCCTATTTCGAAGCCGATCCGCAATGGACCCGCCATTACGGTTTCTCGCCCTGGCTAACACCGTCCGTCAGCGGAGGGCTAAGCTGATGAAATTCACCCTTTCCTGGCTGAACGACCACCTCGTCACCAAGTCGTCTCTGGACGAAATCCTCGGCTTCATGGGCAAGGCGGGTCTCGAAGTCGAGCACGTGCATGATCCCCGTAAAGCGCTGGCACCGTTCTCGGTCTGCAAGGTGCTCGAAGCCGAACCTCATCCGCAGGCGGACAAGCTGCGTGTCTGCAAGGTGGAGACGATCGACGGCGTCAAGCAGATCGTCTGCGGCGCACCGAACGCGCGCGCCGGAATGACGGCAATCTATGCACCGCTCGGTACCTGGATTCCCGGCCTCAACATGGCGCTGGACAAGAAGCCGCGGGCGATTCGCGGTGTCGAAAGCCATGGCATGATGTGCTCCTCGCGCGAGCTTGAGGCCGGCGACGACCATGACGGCATCATCGATCTGAGCGGCGATTACACGGTCGGCATGCCGGCTGCCGAAGCGCTCGGGTTCACCGATCCCGTGATCGACTTTGAAGTGACGCCGAACCGGCCGGACTGGCTCGGCGTGCAGGGCATTGCGCGCGACCTGGCGGCGGCGGGCGCGGGCCGCTTCCTTCGCAATGACGCCAGGAAGGTTCCAGGTAGCGGCGATTGCCCGGTCGAGATCCGGCTGGATGCGCCCGAGGCGTGCCCGATGTTTGTGGGCGCCGTGGTGCGCGGTGTCACCAATGGCCCGTCCCCGGACTGGATACAGGTGCGCCTCAAGGCCGCCGGGCTCCAGCCGCGGTCCCTCCTCGTCGATATCACCAACTATATCTCGCTCGACCGCGCCCGGCCTCTGCACGCCTATGACGCGGCGAAGCTCTCCGGAGCGGTCGTCGCGCGGCTCGGCCTCGAAGGCGAGACGCTGGAGGCGCTCGATGGCAAGATTTATCCGGTCACGGAGGATATGTGTGTCATCGCGGATGAGTCCGGCGTGATCGGGCTCGGCGGCGTCATGGGCGGTCAATCGACCGCCGTCTCCGCCGGCACGACCGACGTGTTCATCGAAAGCGCCTGGTTCGATCCGCTGCGCACGGCCCGCACGGGCCGCGTCACTGGCATCCATTCGGACGCGCGTTACAGGTTCGAGCGCGGCGTCGATCCGCAAAGCTGCGTCGATGGCCTCAATCTCGCGCTCGCCCTGATCCTTGAGTATGGCGGCGGCGCCGCCACGAAGGCGCGGATTGCCGGCAACATTCCGGCGCGGATCGACAAGGTCACCTTCTATCGCGGCGATGTTGACCGTCTGACGGGCCTCGTCGTGAAGCCCGCCGAAATGAAGCGGATCCTCAAGGATCTCGAGTTCGATATCGAGGACGCGGGCGACGCCTGGTACCTGATGCCGCCGTCGCACCGTTTCGATATTGATCGGTCTGCGGACATTGTTGAAGAGATCGCCCGGCTGATCGGGTACGACCAATTGCCCACAACGTCGCTGCCTTTGCGCGAAGGCATGAAGCAGGGAGTGGCGTCGGCGCGCCAGACGAGGGTGGCCATCGGGCGCCGCGCCATGGCCGCGCGGGGCTTCCTCGAGGCGGTGACCTGGAGCTTCATGTCGAAGGACCATGCACGCCTCTTTACGAAGATCGACGAGGCGCTGACGGTTGCCAATCCGGTTGCCAGCGAACTCAACTACATGCGTCCCTCGGCGCTCGGAAACCTCGCGCAGGCAGCGCAGCGCGCCGCCAATCGGGGCGAGAGCGGCGTCCGCCTGTTCGAGGCGGGCCCGATCTATCTCGGCGACGGGCCGAAAGATCAGCGTACGGTCATTGCCGCGCTCGTCCAGCCATCGGCCCAGCGCCACTGGAAAGGCGCCGCGGCGCCGTATGACGCCTTCTCCGCCAAGGCAGACCTGATCGCCTTGCTGACCGCGCTCGGTCAGTCCAGCGACAAGTTCCAGGTCGGTCCGGCCACGCAGCCCCACTGGCATCCCGGCCAGTCGTCCAGTCTCCGCCTCGGGCCGAAGATGACCGTCGCAAACTTCGGCGCCCTTCACCCCGCAATGCTCAAGGCGTTGGATGTCCAAGGCCCGGTCTATGCGTTCGAGCTCAACCTCAATGCCTTGCCGGTGATGAAGGCGAAATCGACCAAGACAAAGCCGGTGCTCGAGCGCGCTGACCTGACGCCGATACGGCGCGACCTCGCCTTCGTCGTGGACGCAGGCGTCGCGTCGGGCGACCTCGTGCGCCATGCGCAGGGGGCCGAGAAGCTGCTGATCTCGAAGGTGGATGTGTTCGACGTCTATCAGGGGCAGGGCGTGCCGGAGGGCAAGAAGTCGGTCGCGTTCGAGGTCACGATCCAGCCGCGCGAGGCGCTCAAGGATGACCAGATCCAGTCGATCATGGACCGCGTGATTGCTTCCGTGTCAAAAGGAACCGGCGGCTTATTGCGCGGATAGTGCGCGCGGGGCCGCGTGAGGGGGCCGCATGGGACTGCAGCAATCGCTCTACGAACAGCTGGTGCCGGAGGCGCGCGCGTCCGGCATCTCGAAGCTGAATCTTTTTATCGTCGCCATCGTGCTCGCCTCGTTCCTGTTTCTGGCGCTCGAGACCGAGCCGCTGCTGAACACCGATCCCGTCTGGATTCGGGTGTTTTCGATCTTTAACATATGCGTGCTGGTGATCTTCACGCTCGAATACATCGCCCGTGTCTGGGTGGCGGGGGTCGATCCGCAGTACCGGGGCTTTGGTGGCCGCATGAAATACATGACGCGGTTTTATCCGATTGCGGATTTTCTGGCGTTTGCGCCGGAGCTGATCGTGATGGCGATGGGCGGCGGTGGGTCGCTGCTGGCGCTGCGTGTGCTGCGCCTCGCGCGCCTTATCAAGATTGCGCGCTTCGTGCCGGCGTTCGATGCACTGGCGGCGGCGCTGCGCCGGTCGGGATCGCAGCTTCTGACCAGCCTGGCAGTGGCGCTCGCGCTTGTTTATGTGTCGGCGGTGCTGCTCTATTTCGTTGAAGGCGTAGGCGGCGAGCATCAGGAGACGTTCGCGTCCATACCGCGCGCCATCTGGTGGGCGGTCGCCACGTTGACGACGGTGGGCTATGGCGATGTCTATCCGGTCACGCCGCTGGGGCGATTCTGTGCCGCCATCATCGCGATTGCCGGCATCGGTGTTGTGGCGTTGCCTGCGGGCGTGTTTGCCAGCGCCTTTTCGGACGAACTCAGGGAACGCCGCGAGCGGGGACAACGCCTATGACACAGCTGAAGATGGCCGTTGCCGGTGTGGCCGGCCGCATGGGGCGGCAGCTGGCGGCAATGGTCATCGACCGTGGCTATGTGCTGACCGGCGGCAGCGAAGTCGCGGTGGCGGGCGTGTTTGACGAAGACATCGGCATGCTCGCCGGGCGCCCGACGCTGGGCGTTTTGCCCGCGCCGGATGCGGCGCAGGCCGCTGCGGGCGCCGATGTGTGGATCGACTTTAGCCGCCCTGAGGCAACGCTCGCGTCGCTGGGCGCGCTGCAGACCACCTCCGTTCGCACCGTCATCATCGGCACGACGGGGTTCTCGCTGGAACAGGAGTCCGCTATCAAAGCGGCCGCCACACGCTTTGCGATCGTCAAGGCCGGCAACTTTTCGGTGGGCATTAACCTGCTTCAGGCGCTGACCCGCCTTGCAGCATCGCGTCTCGGTCCGGACTGGGACATCGAGATCCTAGAGTCCCATCACAGGCTGAAAGTGGACGCCCCGTCAGGCACTGCGCTGATGCTGGGCGAGGCGGCGGCTGGGGGCCGGGGAGGCGCGCTGAGTGAGCTTCAGGCGCCGCCTTACATCGGCCCGGACGCCGCCCGGAAGGAAGGTGAAATCGGCATGGCGGTACGG
>CAMEDD010000085.1 GCA_945913285.1 Candidatus Sulfopaludibacter sp. SbA3 | reverse complement strand
TTGGCCAGGGCCGCATCGGCTGTGGACTGTGCGCTGGCGGTCAGCTTGAGGCCGTCAGCCAGGCGCATGTTGGTATCAGCGAGGGCGGTGGACTGGCCATCGATCTCGACTTTCAGGCGGCAGACGTTCTCGTTCGCCTTCTTCGGATTGGCGCAATACTCCGCAACCGTCATATCGGCGGGGACGTTCATGCAAGCGGAAACACTCAACACGGCGAGCAACAGCCCGCCCGACAGGATTTTTCCAAATTTCATAGGGATTCTCCATCACCTCAGACCGGGGGCATCTTACCCACCGTTGGAGCGGACTGACCCTCAAATGTGGCGAGAAATCAACAAGTCGCCTCTCAGGGGAGAAATTTACGACTTGAGTTTGTATCCATTCCGGAACATCGCCCACACCCAGAAGACGGACCCGATTGCCAGCAAACCTGTATAGATCACACCGGTTGAGAGCGATCCGTTGGCGACTCCGATATGCCCGTAGCGGTATCCGTCAATCATGTAGAAGATCGGATTGAGATGCGCGATTGTCTCAAAAGGTTCGACCATCACTTTGACATCATAGAAAGTGCCGGAAAGGAACGTGAGCGGAACGATCACGAAATTGGTCACCGCGGCGAGGTGGTCGAACTTGTCGGCCCAGATGCCGCCGAGGATCCCCACGGCGCCGAGGATAACGGCGCTCGACAGCGAAAACCACAGGATCGGCCAGACATGGCGCACCGGCAGGCTCGCGAGGCCCGACAGCTGGATCGCAAGGCCGCAGATCAGTGCGATCAGCAGCGCGCGCGTCACCGCGCCGCCGAGGAAGGCGATCGTCAGCTCCAGCGGCGACAAGGGCGGCATCAGGAAATCGACATGCGTCGAGTTGAACTTCGCCTGCACCAGGCTCGAACTGGTGTTCGCAAAGGCGTTCTGCAGGATCGCCATCATGATGAGGCCGGGCGCGAGGAAATCATTGTAGCGCAGGTGCTCAAAATCCCCTGTCAGCTGCCCCCGGTCCCCGAACGCAAGCTTGAACACCGTCATAAAGAGCAGCGTCGTGACCACGGGAGCGAAGACGGTCTGCATCCAGACTTTCAGGAACCGGCCCACTTCCCGTTGGTAGAGGGTCCAGAGGCCGAGGCCGTTGAACGCGCCGTATTGGCGAAGCGGGCGGGATTGATCGGCCTGGGGAATCGTCTTCATGCCTGCTGCACATAAACGATGCAGCTCGCACATGCGAGGGGCCTCGAGGCATCAAATCCGCCCCACAAGATATAGAACCCTGTGGAAAGCCGCGCCTGCATGTTGTGTTTCGTTGCGCCTCTGATACGACATCTAGGTGTCAGAACAGATGGCGCGTACAGCCAACACAACATATAGGGTTCTGCGGCCTCAGCGATGAGCCGCGCCCTGAGATGCGGGAGACTTCCAACATGTCGTGGAATGACGAGCGGGTGAATACCCTCAAGAAACTCTGGGCCGAAGGCCATTCAGCCTCGCAGATTGCGAAACAACTGGGCGGCGTCACGCGCAACGCGGTGATCGGCAAGGTCCACCGCCTTGGCCTGTCCGGCCGCGCCACCCCGTCGCGGCCTGTCAAGCGCCCGCCGCGCCTCGCCCGGCCGAAGCCCCGCTTTATGGCGGATGGTACGGCAGCTGCCGCCGCGGCGCCCGCAATCGCCCCCCCCAGCGTGCCTGCGCCGGCCCTCGCGATCGAGCGCGTCTCGGCGATCAAGCCCCTGCCCCCGCTGCTGGTCGACGGCACGCCGGCAACGATCCTCACGCTGCGCGACACGATGTGCAAATGGCCGATCGGCGACCCGGCCGACCCGAAATTTGCCTTCTGCGGCCGCAAGTCCGACTGCGGCCCCTATTGCGCCGAACACGCCCAGGTCGCCTTCCAGCCGGCCCGCAAGCGCGAAGCCCGCAAATCCGAATACGACTATGTCCGGCGGATTGCCGGCTGATTCAAGTCGCGGCGCTTGCCCGAAAACCGGTGCTCACTTTTCGCAGCGCCGCTTGGCGCCGCGAACAACTCTCGCCAGATGAAGAGGCCCCCGGCGCAGCGATGTGTCGGGGGTTTTTCGTGGCAGAGGGCTGCGCTTACGCAACATGTCATTCACCTTGAGATTGCCCAATGGACGGCGGCGGCGACCTGCGCGTCGGTCCAGAAACCGGCTAAACGCAGGTGTGGAAGGTCCGTTCCTCGCCGGGCAGATTTCAATGTGTGATTATTCACTTACTCGTCAAGGTTTTGGCAGTGACGGAACCCCGTAGGTCGGGAGGCGGCAGCAAGTTGGGCGCGGGTTGCGCAAGGCTCGTAGAGAGTCCGGCCCGACCGCACGCGAGGGCAGCCTGGGCCGGCTCCCAGCCCATAGGCCGGATAGAGGCCGCAGGCCGAAATCCGACTTGCAAGGCCACCGCAATCCGGCATGGCGGATTTCGCTACGCTCTATCCGCCCCTACGAGGCACGACGCGTCTTTGGCCTGACCAAGCCGCCCTGCTGATAACCCTCAGGTTACGGAGGGCTTCATCAGGAAGGCATGAAGGTTGTCGTTGGTGTAGCGGGTGAGGGTGTTGCGCAGTTCGAAGCGGTAACCGAGATCTTCGGCCATCGCCCGCAGGCTGCGGATGGTGAAGTAATTGACATGGTCCGGGAAGCGGAAGCCGCACCAGTCCGCGCCTCGGGCCATGCGGTTGACGGTCGCGAAGTTGGGCACCTTGGCATAGATGACGCCGCCGGGCCGCAGCTTGACGAAGGCGGCGGCGAGGACTTCGCGCGGGCTCACTTCATGCTCAAGGTAGGAGCGCATTATTATGCCGTCAAAGAAGCCGCCTTCGAACCGGGCCAGACCTTCCAGCGCGGGCGCGTGGATGACATCGCCGCCGCGAGCGCGCATCAGGCCGGCGGCCGTTTCGGCGGCGGCTTTCTCGATCTCGATGCCGTAAGGGGTAAAGCGTTCAGGCACGCCATTCTTCGGGCCGCAGCCGATGTCCAAAACACGGCCGCCGCTGAGCTTGTCGCTGATATAGTCCCACTATTGCCGCGCGCGATATGCAGGCGCCAGCGGGTCTTCGTATCGAGCCAATGGACAAGCGGCTGCTGCTTCTGGCGGCGCTTCTTTTCCTTCTGGAACTGCTGTGACCACGCCAGATCTTCCGACAAGGCCTCATAGACCGGCGCCGAGTTGAGGAAGATGAATTGGCAGCCATTGCATTGGACGGTTGTCCAGCCGAGGCGGCTGTACTGCTCCATCACGGCATGCGCGCCCGACCCGCAGTGGGGACAATTACGGGCAACAACGCGGACAACTCCCGACTGCACGCCTGGTCTCTCCTTTGGCTGCCGCAGCAAAAGACTTCGGCGGGGACTGGCTAAACGCCGAAGCTTGCGGCAACCTATCCGCCCATGAGCCGGATCCTCCTCATCGAAGATCACCCGTCGCTTGGCGGGACGATTGCCGAATATCTCAGGCGGGCAGGCCATGCGGTGGACCTTGCCCGGACGCTGGCGGCAGGCCGTGCGCTGCTGGCCGATGTCGTCTTCGACCTTGTGTTGCTGGACCTCGGCCTGCCGGATGGGGACGGGCTGGAACTTCTGCGGCAGAAGGCCGTCGCTGCCCCCGTGCTCGTGTTGACGGCGCGGGGTACGCTGAGTGAGCGGATTGAGGGGCTGGACCGGGGGGCGGACGACTACATGGTGAAGCCATTCGCGCTGGAGGAACTTGGCGCGCGGTGCCGTACACTGCTGCGGCGGGCGGGGGGCGCGCCGAAGACCCAGGTGCGCCTCGGGCGGCTCAGCTTCGATATGGCCACACAGGCTCTGGAGACCGGCGACATCCGGTTTGATCTCTCCCGGCGCGAGCGCCAGCTGCTCATGGCGATGATGCAAAGGCCAGGAAAGATCTGTACACGGCAATACCTTGAGACACAGCTTTACGACCAGTCCGAACCGGTGGGACCGAACGCGCTCGAGACGGCCATGTCGCGTCTGCGCCTGCAACTTGGCCGGCACGATTGCGGCGTCGAGGTGCGGACGATCCGGGGGGTCGGGTACCTGCTGGAGGCGCGGCGGAATGACGGACAGGGCTGAATGGTCACTCGCAAGCCGGCTGAGACGGCGCGCGCTGATTGCAACCGCGGTGATCACGCTGATGCTGGGCGCCGCCGTCGCGCTCCACTATGGCTCGGATGTGCCGGAGCTGCGCCACCGGAGCCTCCACACACTGGCCGAGCGGTTTGCCACGGATGCGGCCGACGCAGGAGAGCAAGGTGACTGGGAACTGATTAACCAGCGTCATCCGATCTTCCGCAAGCACCCCGAAAACTACGCCTGGGCAGTGACCGATGCCGCAGGCCATTTCATTGCCGCCTCACCGAATTCGCCCTCAGAAGAGGAGATTGGCATCGCCGCTGATCCGTTCCCGGACGTCTGGACAAGCGCGACCGATGCGGGCGGCTGGATCGGTGGGCGGGCCATCGACGGCGGCGGGCCAGGCGCCTTTGTCGTAATCGAGATCCGCAAGGATACGGCCGGTCTTTTGCCACTGCTGATCGCCGAAGAGATCTTGATGCATGTCGTCTTGCCCGTGGTGCCGTTTGCGTTGCTGTTGCTGTTTGGACTCGATGCAACCCTGCGCCAGACGATTGCGCCCATGCGCCGCCTGTCGGAGGCAAGTGTGCAGATGAAACCTGGCCATGCGTTCGAGCCGATCGACCTGACGGACGTTCCGCAGGAAATCAGCGGGATTGCCGGAAAGCTCAACGAGGCGCTCGGCTCGCTCAACGCCGCGCTTGAGCGGGAGCGCCGCTTCATTTCAGAGGCGGCCCATTCATTGCGCACGCCGCTGGCAGCGCTCAAGGCGCGGCTTGAACTCGACGGCGCGCAGACCCCCGCCGAGCAGCTGACGGCAGATCTTGACGCGCTGGTGCGCCTCTCCAATCGTCTCCTGATCTCGGCAGACGAAGCGAGGTTCTACGCCGACGGATCTTCTCGTGCCGATCTCGTAGAGATAGCCCGCAACATCGTGATACAGCTGACACCGATGGCGCTCGCGGCATCGATTGACCTTGGCATGGAAAGCGACAACGAAGCTGTGAAGGTCGAGGCAAACAGGGATGCGATAAGCCAGGCACTGATCTGTCTGGTTGA
>CAMEDD010000084.1 GCA_945913285.1 Candidatus Sulfopaludibacter sp. SbA3 | reverse complement strand
AATCACCCGAACTCAATCCCGTCGAAAACATCTGGCAGTACATGCGCGATAACTGGCTCTCTAACCGCATCTTCACAGACTACGAGCAGATCGTCGCCCTCTGCTGTGAAGCTTGGGAAAAACTCGCGCAGCGACCGTGGAAAATCATGACCATCGGTCTGCGGGACTGGGCGCATGGATGACGATCAACGCAGGTTGGTATTAGCTCCTCGGGATGGGGGGGGCGAGTCCAGTTTGCGGGAACGTGAAACCTCTGCGCGACACGGTGTGCGCGTTCGCGTGCGCGCTAACCCGGCCGGGTATCCTGCCGGAAGCGGCGCGGCCAACCCCTGCAGTTGGAAGGGTCAGGCGCCGGGACAGGCAATTTCCTGTGCGCCGGATTGCGCTCGATCAGGCCACAATGCCCGCGTCGAACAGCGCCCTGATGTCGGCGGGGCTCCGGCCGAGCGAGGCGAGCACTTCGGCGGTGTGCTGACCGGGCGCCGGGGACGGGCCTTTCGGGCCGTCATCGGCTCCCGGAAAGCGCACGGGCGAGGCCGGTGAGGCATAGGTCGTGCCATCCCCCTTCGCGCTCGGTGTCTGCACGATGGCGCCGGCGGCAAAGGCCTGCGGATCACTTGCGACATCGGCTAGGGATTGGACGGGCGCCCAGGCAATCGATTCTGCATCCAGGCGCGCTGCCAGTTCTGGCATGGGATAAACGGCGAAACCGGCGTCCAGGATCGCGACGACCTCGGCCGAATTCGCCCGGCGGCCCTTGGCATTGTTGAACCGCGGATCGGTGATCAGGTCCTCGCGTCCCACGACCCGGCACAGCGGCGCCCAGTCGGTCTCGCCCTGACGTGCCACAATGCAGAACCACTTGCTGTCCTTGGTCTGGAAGAAGTTCGAGATCGGAACATTCTGCTCGCCCCGGCCTTTGGTCGAGGCAACCCGCCCAAAGAAAAGCTGGATCGCGAGATCGGACCCCATAGCGTAAAGCCCCGTACGGAAAAGCGATGCTTCAACCAGGCGTCCCTTGCCAGTTCGCGCGGCTTCGACCAGAGCGGCGCAAATGCCGGCCGCTGCTGCGATGGATGTGGTGTGGTCACCAAACGCTGTGCGGAGCGGAAACGGCTCGCCACCTTTGGGAATCGTCAGATTGGCGACGCCTGTGCGGCTCCAGAAGCTGGCAATGTCAAAGCCGGGACGATCCGCATCCGGACCTTCAAGGCCGTAGCCCGTGAGTGAGCAATAGACGAGCTTCGGATTGAGAGCGCGTAGCGACCCGTGATCGAGGCCCGACCGGACGAGGCCGCCGGGCCTCACATTCGTCAGGAACACGTCGGCATCAGCGGCCATCTCGCGGATCAGGGCCTGGCCTTCCGCTTTGCTCGTGTCGATGACAACCGAGCGCTTCCCCCGGTTGTCGAAGTCGAAGACCGGGTTGTCCTGCAGGTCCGTGCCGATGGTGCGGAAGAACATCCGGATCGGGTCGCCGCCAGGTGGTTCGATCTTGGTCACATCCGCGCCCCAGTCGCGCAGGATGCATCCCGCGCCAGGCGCGGCCATATACGTGGCGTATTCGACGACCTTGATGCCTTCCAGCATGCGCGTTCTCCCTCTTTTCAGAAGGGTGTGAACCGTTCGTCCCGGCTTGCCAAGCCTTGTCGCGGCGGTACGGCTAGTCGCCCGCCGGCCGCTTCCGGGATGAGGGCAGGGCGGCAAGTTCGCGCGATTGCCCCACCCAGCCGTCACGCTCAATCCGCCCGCGGAAATGCATCAGCTTGCCGTCCACATAGGCAATGTCTGCTTCGGTCCATTCGGCAATCTGCCAGAAATAGAAGACGCCGATCTCGTGCAGAAGTTCGGTCAGCATCGGATCGACGCCGACAATCAGTTCGAGGTCGTCACTGTCGCCGAACGCGGCATGCGTCAGCAGGTTTGCCTGATCGTCCACGCGGCGAGCGCGGCCGATGGGATCGGCCCGGCGCGCCGGGCGCGCGACCGGCTCTGGTACCGCGCGCACGGGTCTCGGACGGGGTTCGTAGGCCGGAGCAACTTCCGCGCGCACGCGGGGTTCGGGCTCCGGACGAGCCGGCTCTCCGCGGGACCGAAGCATGTGATGGACGGCGGTCAGGCTGTACTCGATCGCCGTCAAGCGGTCTTCAAGGGCGCCGAGGTCAAACCGGGATTCAATTGACCGAAGGGCAAGGTCGATCCGGGTATAATCCGGCTGCGGAAGATTGAGGACGGCTTCCTGGAGCAGGGCGAGGCGGCGGTCGAGCGCTTCGGTGCGGCCCTGACCGCGCAGCTCGGTGCGGATCGAAGCGAGCGAGGCATCCAGCGCGCCCAGTTGGCTGTACAAAGGATCGAGACCAACGGGACGGCGGGAGAGTACGTCGAGATCACTCTCGATACCCGCGAGCGTACCGATGAGCATGTCGGACGAGGGTGCCGCAGCGAGGTAGGCTTCGACCGCTGAAAGCCGAACGATGAGAGGCGCAAGATCCGGCTCCGGAATCTGCACGTCGCGGACGGCCATTTCTAGGGCGGTCACCCGCTCGAGCACGACTTTCAGATCCGGCTCACGCGCCATGGTGTAGAGCGCGAGGGTTTCAACTTCACTCGTCAGGCGTTGCAGGTCCGGACGGATCGCAAGTTCGTCGAGCCGCTGCTGAAACGGCGCGAGGTTCGGCTCCGGCAACTCCAGATTCTCGACCGCCAGCTGTAGCGCAGCCAGCCCGCTATGCACCGGGCCAAGATTGGTCTCGGGCACCCTGAAGTTCGTGACCAGTTGCTCGATACGCTCGAAGCGCGGCTCGATGACGTTCGAGGAAAGCGCCGTGATGCGCGTATTGACGCCCTCGATGTCCGGCATGCGCAGATTATCGATGCGGGCCGAGACGCCGCGCAGATGCTGATCGATGGCTTCCAGATGCACCGAGCGCATCGAGGCTAGCGAGGCCGCGACCGCGGATACGGATTGCTCAAGCGCCGCCAGCCGGGCGTTCATCGCGGCGGCATTCTGATCCGGCGCAGACACGGCGGTTTCAAGGTCCACCAACCTCTGCTGCAGCGGCGTCAGATCCGGTTGCGGCGGCCGGTAGGCGCCGAGCGCAAGCGATAGCGAATTATCGATGTCTTCACGTGTCAACGCCTTGCCCTGTTTCAGGAACGCATCGACCTGCCTGGTGAGCTCGGCATGCGGCGCCGTCACATCGACAAACCGCCGCCGCATCCACCACCAGGCAAACGCTGCGCCGAGCAAGGCGGCGAGGCAAAGCAGCAAGAAGATTTTGACGAGGAGAAACCACATGGTCAGGCTCCGGGAGGCAGGAGTTCGGCGAGGGGGGAAAGGGCGCAGATCATTCGTCTGTCCCCACGATACGGATCTCGATGCGGCGGTTCTGGGCGCGGCCTTCATCGACGGCGTTGTTGCCGATGGGCCGCGACGGACCATAGCCAGCCGCGACGATGCGGGCCGGCGCGACGCCGCGTTGGATCAGCGCAGCACGCACGGCTTCTGCCCGGCGGCGGCTGAGACTAAGGTTCAGTTCCGTGCTGCCGGTGTTGTCTGTGTGGCCTTCGACGCGCAGAGTTCCCGGACAGTCGGACGCAGCCCGGGCGGTCAGGTCCAGCAACGCTGCCTTTGACGCGGCGATGCGGTCACTGCCCGGATCAAATTCGATGCGGGAGGCCTCGAGCAAGCGGGCCAATTCACCTTCACAGGATTCAACGATTTCCTTCGCCAGGATCTCGACTTCGCCGACCGATCCATATGGCAGCGTCGCACTCGCCAACTTGCGGACGCGTTCAGCGTCGCGCTCCGGAAGCTCGCAGCGAAAATTGAAAAGCCTCGACGTGAAACTCGCGGTACCTGCATCGCACAGCGTCAGTGTCTCTACGCCGCGCATCATCGTCTCCTGAAAGCCTTCGGGCGGCGGCACGCCGATAACTTCGAGATTGCTTTCGACGGTTTCGATCCAGCCGGGCAAAGACTTTATTGCGGCGGCAACGAGCGCATTGCGCGTTGCGATGTCGGGCACGCGTCCATTGAGCGTCAGCTTGCCTCCCGTCAGCCGGAACAGGAATTCGGGTTCATCATTCGCGGCGTCTGAAACGGTTCCGGGCGCGGACGCCCCGGCCGGTTCAGTTCGCACGCCCCGCGCAGAGAAATCACCCGTCACGCGCGTGGCGGGGCGCGCAGGTCCGAGCCAGGTGGGCGAGCGGGATGTCCGGACCGCGTCGAGAACGCGCTCGCCGGCGGCCGGCGTCGGCGGCGCGCCCGTCACCTTGACCCACTGACCGGACACATCGACGCTGGCCCAATCGGCGCCTGAATCGGCGACCGCCCGATCGGCGGCGCTGCGCACTTCATCTTCAATGTTATGCGGCGCGAAGGAGGTCCAGGCAATCAACGTCAGCAAGGCGAGGCCAAGCAGTGGAAGCAATCCGTAAGGAAAAAAGGGCGTCGCATGGCCGGACACCCGCCGGAAGCGGCGGACGACCTGCGTCTTTGGTCCGTTCGCTGTTTCCCGGCCCAAATAGGCTCCGGCCCAAGCCCGCGCGAGATCGAGCTTCGCCTGCGTCTTTGGTCCGTTCGCTGTTTCCCGGCCCAAACTCATCCAAATGGCCCCTCTCAGGACATGCCGCACCGACGCGGGATGCCCCGATCCCATGATTAAGTAAAGCCATAATAAAACACACGCAGCAATACTTAGCCCCTGACAGTTGCGGGAATTGACAATCGTTGCGCATTACGGCTGCACATTCATCCGGATCGGCAGCGGACACTCTCGGATTCTTCAGTGTTCCACGCCGTTTTGATGCGCGCGGCCGCGTTGAAGACGCTCAGGCGCTTAGACACAGGTCGCTAAAGACCTGGAGGGTTGCTAAATAAAATGATTCCAATACTCGCGTTCTAGGCGAGCATCGGTACAATAATTCGTCTGCTGGCACTCATGTCGTAATTGCATCTTGATGCAGACTGCGTGCAGGAACCGAGGTCGAAAGATGAGCATGACTTACCCCGAAGCGGCGAAAGTACGTCCGCAAAGCGGTGTCCGTCGTCAGGTATTTTGAGACAGATGGCTGCCTGACTTAAGGAGGGTCTGGCGCATCCGGGTTTGAGTTAAGCAGCAGACTGGGCGTGCTGCAAGCGCCGAAGTTTCATCGTCCTCCTTTTGATTTTCTCACGTTCGAGCAGGAT
>CAMEDD010000083.1 GCA_945913285.1 Candidatus Sulfopaludibacter sp. SbA3 | reverse complement strand
CGCTTTCGCGGGTGGAGGCGTGCATCCAGTCCGGCGCCTCGTCCCAGGCGGGGATGTCGCGCTGGCCATGCGCCGCGGCCCAGGCGCGGAGGGCTTCGTGGACGGTGCGGGCGACGGCGTCGAGAGGGTCGGGCGGTAGAGACATGGCCGGAGTTTCGGGCGATTGCGCGCGGGGGGCAAGAGGGCGGTTGCTGCTTGCCCCTGCGTGACACGGCATTGTCACTGGACGGGGGCGCGGGTGCGAATTAGGTCCGTGGCATGACACAGACACGCCTGCGCCTGCTCGCCTTCGAAACGATCCGCAACTTCCGGGATTTCGGGGGGTATGAGAGCCGGTTTGGCGGCAAGGTGCGTATGGGGCGGCTTTACCGGTCCGGCCACCATGCCGAGGCGAGCGACGATGAGCTTGCGAAGATGGACGCGCTTGGCATCCATGTGCAGGCCGACCTGCGCCGGCCCGACGAGCGCGACAAGCAGAAGAGCCGCTTCAATCCGCCGGTGGTGATCACACATGGTGGCGGGCGCGAGAGCGAGGCGCCGCACATGCGGTTCCTGACACAGGTGAGCGTGGACGCGGATGCGGCCGATTCGTGGATGGGCGAGTATTACGAGAAGGCGCCGTTCAAGGCGCACCATCAGGCCTTGTTCCGTGACTGGTTCGCAGCGCTGGCCGAGGCGCCGGGCGAGGCGGCGGGGCTGGTGAACTGCGCGGCGGGCAAGGACCGCACCGGCATCCTCTGCGCGCTGACGCATCATATTCTTGGCGTCGGCGAGGCGGACATCCGGGCGGACTATGACCTGACGAATGAAGCGGTCGGCGTGAACCAGCGCCTGCCCGAAGCAGCGGCGTATTTCAACCAGATGATCGGCAAGTCGTACCCGGATGAAGTGTACCGGCCGTTCATGGGCGTACACCTCAAATATCTCGACCGGGCGTTTGGCGCGATCAACGCGAAAGCGGGTTCGGTGGACGCGTATCTGGTGGACGTGCTGCAGGTGGACAGCGCGCTGCAGACCGAGCTGCGGACGAAGCTGATCGAGGCGTAGGGCGGGGTCAGCCCGTGCGGAAGGATTTGCGGCCGAAGTAGGGGTTTGGCGCGACTGGGGGCGAGGGCGGCGTGTCGCCGTCGCCGGCAGTGGCGGTTTCAGCCTCGGCGGTTTCTGGTTCGGGCAAAGGCCCGGTGACGGTCTCGGGCTCGGCAGCGATGTCATCCGTGACCGGATCAATCGCTGCGGGTTCCGGGATAGCCGGGACGAGCAGGGTCAGGATGTGGGCGATCGCGGCGCGGGCAGTGGAGACTTCGAGGTCCGGGGCGGATTTGTCTAGGCGCCGGGCGAGCTGCTTGGCCTGGTGGTGCGACAGGGTTTTCAGCTGGGTGTCGAAGATCGACGTGCCCACGGCCTTGCGCAGGGCGATCAGGCTCTCGGCGGTCTGGCCGGCCGAGGTGAGCAGTTTCTTGACGATCAGGCTGGCCGCCGCCGCCCAGTCCTTGTCGGCGATGGCCGGGAAGGCGCCCTGCGCTTCGATGAGGGCCTGAACCGCGTTCAGGCCGGGTGAGCCGCCCGCAAAACTCATGCGAGTTTCTCCCGCACTTCGCCGAGCAGCTGCTCGACAATGTTGAGCGCTTCGCCGGGCCATTTAGCCTGGAGGGTGGGGTCTGGGCCCAGTTCGATCGGGTTGGTGGCAAAGCCCGTCTTCAGCGGAATGACGGTCTTGAACATCGCGAACTCGGTTTCCTTGGCGCTGGAGGCATCGCGCATGGCGCCGAGGACGACCTGCTGGTGGGCGGTCGCGTCATAGCGGGTGGCGAGCACGACGGGAAGGGTCGCGATATCCCGGTCGCGGAGGTTTTTCATAATGTCGCCTGTGAAGAGGTCGAGACCCAGCGTGGACATGAAGTCCGGGATGGTGGGCACGATGATCAGGTGGCTGGCGGCCAGGACCGTTTCGGTCATCACAGAGATGCCGGGCGGGCAGTCGAACAGGATCACGTCATACTGCATTTTCAGCAGGTTCAGGTCATCGCGCAATCGTTTGCCGACCTGGTTCTGCAGGGCCTCCATCGAGTAGCCCTTCTTCGTCAGATCGAAGATCAGCTCGCGCTCGGTCTTGCGAAGGCGCGGCGAGGAGGGGATCAGGTCAAGCGCGAGGGGCTTGCCCTTGAAGGTGACGTCACTCGCATTGGTGACGATGAATTCCGAGAGGCGGCGCTGCTCGCCGCCGGAGAAGTTTTCCAGCAGCCAGTCGGAGATCGTGGCGTAATCGTTGATCGCCCGGAACAGGTGCTCGTCGCCGGCATGGCCGAAGACCAGCAGCGAGGCGTTGGCCTGGGTGTCGAGGTCGATCAGCAGGCTGCGCATGCCGGAGGCGGCAAAGGCCTCGGACAGGCTGACACATGTTGTGGTTTTGCCCACTCCGCCTTTGGAGTTGGCAATTGAAATGACGCGGGCCGACATGGAGTTTCTTTCTTTCGGTCTTGACCGTTCTTGCCCCAGCGTGATGGCAGATTTGGGGGCACAAGAAAACACTTATGCCGACGAAATCTCGCAGATGGCGAAGAAAAAATCATTGTTGATTCAACGCATCGCAAAATAAACGTCCGAAACAGGGGCGTCCCGATCCGGCAGGGTCCCCGTCGGGGCTAGCTTCACGGCCATCGAGGCAGCCTGGGCAAACCGCATGAAACGGACATGGCCTTTTGCACGGTCGGCGGCCTTTGGCACTTTGCGGCTGAGCCTGTGAAAACTGGCCGCCGGCCTGAATAAACTCCGTCGTTCGGCACACCCGGCTTTTCGGAAGAAGGTCGATAAGCGCGTTAGATGAACGAAAAGCAGCCGAAAGGGCGCCGTCCTGCTCGCTGATATCTGTACAAGGATTATCGTTCGATGCGGGTTATCCAATGGTTACGCTCAGGCGTGCCGCGTCAGATCATGTTCTCATGCCGGTGGCGGCGGCGTTGCCAGCGGGTTGCGGCGCGGGCCGGATATCGGGCGCATCGCGCCCCGGTTCGGCGCCGGCAGCAGGTTTGGCGGCGCGCCAGAGCTGGACGCTGCCACCTGCGGCGTGCCGGCCGGGACGACCGCGATACGGACGGCCGGGGCCGGGCCGGACGGGCGGAGAGGTGAATGGCTTTCAATCGGTCCCGGATCGCCCTAACTGTAAGGTTCAGATTCAACGCGCGGCGAGGAGCCCGGCCTGGTGCTCGATCCCTATTCCATCCTTGGCGTTTCCCGGTCGGCTTCAGAGGCCGACATCAAGAAGGCCTTCCGGACGAAGGCCAAGACGCTGCATCCTGACCAGCATCCGGGCGACAAGGCGAAGGAAGAAGACTTCAAGCGGCTGAACGGCGCGTTCGAGATACTCGGCGATCCGGAAAAGCGCGCGAAGTTCGACCGCGGCGAGATTGACGGGGACGGAAATCCCAAAGGGTTCGGGGGCGGCGGCTTTGCGGGTAGCGGGCGCTGGGAAGGCGGCGCCGGCGCGCAGGGTGATCCGTTCGAGGACATCCTGTCGGGCATGTTTGGCAGCGGCGCCCGGCGGCGCAATCCGGGCCCGCAGAAGGGCCGGGACGTCCGCTACCGGGTCGAGATTGCATTCGAGGATGCCGTGACAGGCGCACGCCGCCGGATGGCGATGGCGGATGGCAGCGCGCTCGACGTCAACATTCCGGCCGGCATGATCAGCGGCCAGACGCTGCGCCTGAAAAGCCAGGGACAGCCCTCCCCATCGGGCGGTCCGCCGGGGGATGCGCTGCTGGAAGTGGATGTGCTGGCGAGCACGATCTGGACCCGGGAGGGAAAGGACCTGCGGATGGCCTTGAGCGTCGATCTGCGCACTGCGATTCTCGGCGGGACAGTGGACGTGCGCACGCCGTCCGGGCCCGTGTCACTCAAGATCCCTGCGGGCACGAATACCGGGGCGCAGCTGCGTCTCAAAGGAAAGGGCGTTCAGGTCGCCCCGCCGGGCGACCTTTACGTCCGCATAGAGATCGTCCTCAGCGACCCCCGCGATGACGGCCTGCGCCGCTGGGCGGAAGGGCGCTGACTGATTATAAAATCAGATAAATCTGATCGCCGTTCAGCAGAGGTGCGGGGCTGTTGGCTCGCCCGCCGCGCGTAAGCGGCAGATGACTGCAGATGAACTGCACCATTCACTTCGTGTTCAGAGCCTTGCCAGCATATGGAGCCTCATGAAACGCACGCTTGCTCTCCTCGCCATCCTTGGCGCCCTCGCAGCCCCCGTCGCCCTTGCACAGGGTCAGGGTTGGGGCGCCCAGTTCTCGCCCAGCGAGGCGCGCGACGCCCGCAAGCAAGGCCTGCATGTGCCGTTCGACGAGGTTGAGAAGACGTTGCGACGGGAATATGGCCGCGACGGTGTGCTGATCAGCGCGGACCTTTATTCCCAAGCTTCCGGCGGCGCGGTTTACGATATCCGTTGGCAGACCGGTGACGGACGCCTGGTTCGTGTTACGGTCAACGCCCAGACGGGTGACATCGTCCGCGGGCGCAGCGACTGATATGGCAACCCGGATTTTGACGAGGCAAGACACATGAGAATCCTGGTTGTTGAAGATGACGCCGACCTGCGCCGCCAGCTGGCGGACGCGCTGTCGCAGGCCGGTTATGCGGTAGACCTTGCCGCAGACGGCGAGGACGGACAGTTCCTTGGCGAAACTGAGCCCTATGATGCGGTGATCCTCGACCTTGGCCTGCCGAAGCTCGACGGCGTCAGCGTGCTGAAGAGCTGGCGTAAGGAGGGCAAGGCGTTCCCGGTGCTGATCCTGACGGCCCGCGACCAGTGGAGCGAGAAAGTCTCCGGCTTCGACGCCGGCGCCGACGATTACCTGACAAAGCCCTTCATCACGGAAGAACTGCTGGCCCGCCTGCGCGCGCTGCTGCGCCGGGCGACGGGGCATTCGGCGGCCACGATCGAGTGCGGCAAGCTGATGGTCGATACCCGCGCGGCGCGGGCGACCGTGGGCGGCGAGCCGATCAAGCTGACGGCGCACGAATACCGCGTACTCTCCTACCTGATGCACCATCAGGGCCGCGTCGTGCCGCGCACGGAACTGGTCGAACATATCTATGATCAGGATTTCGACCGCGATTCGAACACGATCGAGGTATTCATCGGCCGCCTGCGCCGCAAGATCGGCCAGGACCGGATCCAGACCGAGCGCGGCCTCGGCTACCGGCTGATCGTGCCCGATGATGAGGCGCGCGTTGCGGGCTGACGCGAATAGAGGCTAAACCGCCTCCATGAGCGAGGCTGCCGGACCATCCCAGAAGAGCTTGATTGACCGCTGGTCGAGTGTGTCGCTGGCCCGGCGCATCGCGATTGCTGCGACCATCTGGGGCGTGCTGGTGCTGATCGGCGGCGCCGTTGCGCTCTCGGCTGTTTACCGCGCGCAGACGCTGGCACTCGTCGAACAAGACCTTCAGGAAACGCTGATCACGCTGTCGCGCGAACTGATC
>CAMEDD010000082.1 GCA_945913285.1 Candidatus Sulfopaludibacter sp. SbA3 | reverse complement strand
AAGGCCGGGGGCAGGGGCTCTTTTGGGCCCCGAGCTCGCCCGATAAGACATAACCGAGCGCTGGCGAGGAAAAGTGGAAACCACTTTTCCGGTTAAGCCAGCGCGATAAGATATAGTCTTGATTTAGCGGGTTCCCGATCGCCGCTTCGCGGCTCCGATGGTTCAGGGGTTAATTGAAATCGATCCAGTGGATCGATTTAGCCACTGGACGGCTCAGGGCTGGGCGCGGGCCTGAAAAATGCGAAGCGGTTTTCGGATCAGGCTGTGCGATAACAAATAGCCCTGTTTAAGCGGGTTCCGTATCGGCCCTGCGGGCCTCACATGGTTCGCGGGTGCAATTGATCCGGGGGATCAATTGCACCCGCGGACGGGCTCAAGGCTGTCTTCTGCCCGGCGCCAATCGCGGGCTCACGCCCGCGGCGCCTCTCGCCTTCGCTTGGCTCATGGGGCGCACCAAGTCGGGCCAGCGCGGCCATCGAGGGAGCCATGCGACGCCGGCAGGCGGGTCCGGCGAAACTCTCAACGTCGCAGGTCGGCCTGGCGTTGGAACCCGAAACAATTGACATCTTCAGCGATGTCACATACAAAATTTCATGCGGGCTGTCATTGACACAAATGTCCTGGTTTCGGCGCTATTCAGCAGACGCGGAGCGGCAAACCGCATCCTGACTGCAGCAACCGACGGGGCCTTCGTCGTGCTTGCCTCACCGCCTCTCTTCCTGGAGTATGAGGAAGTTCTCAAACGGCCGGAGCACCGACTTCGGCACGGTCTTGACCTGGGGCAGGTCGACACGCTTTTACGAAGTCTGGCCACAATTACCGAGCCTGTGGACGTCCGGTTTCTATGGCGGCCCCAGCTTCGGGACCCAGATGACGAAATGGTACTTGAAGCCGCAATCAACGGCTCGGCGGATGTGATCGTGACCTATAATGTGGCAGACTTTGGTCCTGCAGTCAGGTTCGGGCTCAGGATCGCCACGCCGCAGGATTTTCTAAAGGAGATCGCCAGATGACGAGAGTGACTTATCCCCTCAAGCTTCCAGCTTCGATCAAGAGCGCTGCGGAAAGGCTGGCGAAGGAAGATGGCGTATCTCTGAACCAGTGGATTGCTTCGGCTGTGGCCGAGAAGGTCGGGGTCATGGAAACAGCGCGGAGTTTCTTTTCCCGGCGCAGCGAAGGCGGTTCAGCTGAAGTATTGAAGGCGTTTTTGAGACATGCGCCAGATGTTGAGCCTGATGAACGAGACAGACTGTAAATCCTGGACCTTCCATCGACAGCTCAATCGATCCCAGGACGGGGCCGGGTCGCTCCCGGTAAAGGATACTCTCTGGTCTGATCGCGCGCACTGCCCGCGCATGGATCGGGCTCAGGGCTGGGCTCAGGCCCGAAAAGTGGGAACCGGTTTTCGGTCGGGCCTGCGCCAGGATGAGGGCGCGCAGGGAACGGGAAGGCTGAGCCGCTAAATCGCAGAAACAGCGCCCGCGAGCGCGAAATCCCGGTCTTTGAACAGGATCGCAGCGCCTGTTTCCTGCGCCAGAGCGAACACAAAGCAGTCGCCAAAATTCAGTTGCGCCGGGTGGCCCGTGCCCTTGCCAAAGTCGCGGTAAGCCTCGCGGGCGAGCCTCGCCTGCGCCGCCGTCACTGGAGCGATGGCGATCGGCGCGATCAATCGGTCGAAATCACGGCTCAAGGCCGGGTCGCGGCGCGCATCGACCACGATCGCGGTTTCAAGATAGCTGGCGGCGGACATCTGCGGCGCGGACGCGCCGGCGATAGCGGCGATGAACGCCTCGGCCTCCGGTTCCTGGCGGATGATGGCAATAAGCGCTGACGTGTCGACGATCATGGCTTCGGCAGCCCGCGCGCATCGTAGAGAAGGTCGCCCGGATCAGGCAGACCCGCAGCGCCGATCCGCGCGGCCATGCGGCGGGCGATGGCGGCCATCTCCTCGGCTCGGCCTGCTTCTGCCGCTTCCGGCACCTTGGCCAACTGCGCGCGTAAGGAAAGTGTCACGGCCTCCGTCAAGCTGACGCCAAGCCGCTGCGCCAGTTCCGCCGCGAGCGCGTGTGTTTCAGGGTTCTTAATGTTCAGGGCCATGGTGGAAGGATATCAGAACTGCGGTGGAAGTCCACCCTTGCGGGTCCGAATACCCGTCCATCGGCGCTCCTGGGCGACGGACAAACTGCACGGTAGCGTGCGGTAAAGCGTGATGAACAATCCTCGAAAAGGCGCCGAAGAGGCCCGGAAACAACACCCGGATCTGTTGGACGCCTGCGAGTACAGCGTCGCAACCCTTGTTACCCGCCGCCGCCGGCCCGTTGCGGTGCTGGCGCCGGTGAACGACAGGGCCGGACTGGGCGTGCAGGCTTCCCTCCTGCCGGTTCTGGGTTCCGGATAAGGCCTCTGGGCCCCCTGCATCGCCGACACCCTGAACGCTGCACGTGACGGATGGGACCGCTAGACCTGTCTGGTCCCGGGCCGCGGGCGCTCTCGCTGCTCGACACCGATCCAAATGCCTATTGGTTCGACGGCAAAAGGACGCTTTCCGACCGCTTCCGGCCGGTTTTCGAGAAGCACGCCGCTGGCGAGCTGCAATTTGCCATAACGACTATGATGATCGCTGAAGCGCTTGCGGGCCCATTGCGCGTCGGTGACGAAGCCTTGACCGCGCTATGGCGCGATCCTTGAAAGTTGGCGTGTCGTCGATCTGACATCGACCATTGCCGAGAGCACAGCCCGCCTTCGCGCGATGCTGCACCACAAGCTGGCTGATGCAGTTCAGGCCGCAGGCGCGTTTGCAATCAATGCAGACGCACTTGTCAGCCATGCGCGTGACTTCGAGCGGCTGAGCCCGCTTTTAGGCATCATAACCCGACCCCTTACCTGGGCCGATAAGGGATAGTCCTGTTTAAGCGGGTTCCGTATCGGCCCTGCGGGCCTCACATGGTTTGCGGGCACTGGCATTTGATCCGGTGGATCAAATGCGCCCGCAGACGGGCTCAGGGCTGGGCGCAGGCCGGGAAAGTGGGAGGCGGTTTTCGGTTACGCAAGCGCGACAAGTAAAACTACTCTGGTCTGATCCCGCGCGCTGCGTGCGCGTGGTTCGCGGGCATCTTGGGACCGGTACTGTGATCAGTAGCGCCCGCGGACGCGCTCATGGCTGGGGCGCAGGCTCGCAAAGCGGCAGCCGGTTTTGTGTCCGGCTGTGCGCGCAGAAAACCTTGCGGCAGGAAAAGGGATGCTTGCCCGCCGAAGGCCGGGCCCGATCAGGCCGAATGTCACTGTGACCAGCGCCAAGCGGGGCGTCCGGTGGTCACTTCGCCCAATTCGCCAGACGCAGGCCGCTGACGCGGCAGAATTCGCTTTCATTGTTCGTGACCAGACAGAGCCCCCTGGAGCGCGCGTGACCCGCGATCATGACGTCGAAAGGCCCGATCGGGGTTCCAGCTGCCGCCAGCTCGGCACGGATCTGGCCGGCGTGTTCGGCGCCGCCGAGGTCAAAGTCGAGAAGCTCGAGACGCCCAAGCAGGCCCTCTATGATGTCGAGGTTGCGGCGGACGGCCTGCGATTTATGTGCGCCGTAGAGAAGCTCCATCGCCGTGACACTTGATGCGCAGATCTCTCCGTCATGCGCCTCAAAGTGCTGGCGAACCACATCCGGCTTGTTCCTGATCGTGTAGATGAGAATATTCGTATCCAGCATGTAACGCAGCATCAGAGCGCCGCGCGCTCCTGGTCGGCGGGCTGCTCGCGCTCTTCCATGAAATCACGGCTGCCCCCCTCACTCTCGAACCATGCCGCCCAGCTTTGCTCGGAGGGTGTGATCACCCAGCTGCGACCGCGGCGCTGTATGTCGACGCTTGTGACGCCGTCGGGCAGGCGCACCGATTTCGGGAAACGAACGGCTTGTGTCTTGTTCGTCATGAATACCGATCCACGCTCCATGTAACACGTCTCCCGTATAACTCTGCAAGTTGAGTATATACCTGTAATATATACGCCCGATCCTGTCAACCTGCTCATGCTGCCGGCGGTTGCATTCCGCCGCCGTCTGCCGTCTGGGTCACGAGGTCCCAATTCCCGTTAAATGAGTTCAAGCGCAGCCGTGAAAAGGACCCCCTCGCTTTTTCGCAACCCGCGCCCGGCAACACCTGCGAGGATGCGCCGGAAAAGTGGATGGCGGTTTTCCCGCGCGGCCGACAATTCATACTCCCTGGTTTGATCCCGCGCGCTTCGCGCGCAGGGCTCGCGGGCATCTTGCAATCGATCCATGGATCGATTCCGCCCGCGAACGGGCTCAGTGCTGGGCGCAGGCCCGAAAAGTGCGAAGCGGTTTCCTGTCTCCGGAAACCGGCCCGCGTTTCACATCCCTCACAAACCCGTCGCGACAGCCTTCACCTGCACCTTTGCCGGGCGCGCATTGCCGCGGCCGTAAAGGTTTACCTCAAGCTTCGAGATCGCGTGCACGAGGGCGTTGGGCCCGTACTTGATCTCGCCCGTGAACTCGATCTTCGGGAAGCGGGCAAACAGCTGTTCGTAAGCGACCTGCAACTGCATCTGCGCCACCCTTGCGCCGAGGCATTTGTGAACGCCGTGGCCGAACGCGATGTGCTTTGAGACATTCTCCCGCGTCATGTCGAAGACGTCAGGGTTTGCAAAAACCTCCGGATCGCGGTTGCCGGCGCCGTACCACATGACGACCTTCTCATCGCGCGCGATCCGCTGGCCGTTGATTTCGGTGTCTTCAAGCGCGGTGCGCCGCATGTGCTTGACCGGCGAGACCATCCGGAGCGCTTCTTCAGACATGGCCGGGATCATCGACGGGTCACTGAGGACGATCGCGCGCTGCTGCGGCCATTCTGTCATCAGCTTGACCGTGCCGGACAGGGAGTTGCGGGTCGTGTCATTGCCGGCAAAAATGATCAGCAGCCAGGATCCGTCGAGATAGCCCTGCGGCAGGTCTTCGCCGTCCAGCTTCGAATGCGCGATGACGGTCAGCAGGTCTTCGCGCGGATGGGCGCGCCGGTCTGCCATGACACGTGCTCCGTAGGCGAACATCTCCTCGACAACCTTGTTGAAACGGAAGGGGAAGAGGGGCTCTCCGAGAAAGGTTGTCAGGGGGTTGGAGAGGAACTGGCTCGCCATTTCGAGATAGTGCATCCAGTAGACGATCTTCGGACGGTCTGCCTCGTCCACGCCCAGCATTTCGCAGAGCGTGTAGAGGGGAAGCTCGTTTGAGAAGACTTTGACGAAGTCGGTGACCGGTCCTGCTGCCTCAAGGTCATCACACAGGGCCTCGACCTTTGCGCGCACCTTCTCGCGGAGTTTTGCGACATAGGCCGGGATAAAGAAGTCCTTCTGCTGGATCCGCATCTGCATGTGGCCGGGCTCGTCCATGCTGATCAGGTTGTCCATGGCGGCGCGGATCAGGATCTCGGGCTTCCAGTTCTTGCGGTCTGGCACGCCGAGATTGATGCCGCCGCGCTGCGACGAGAAGATGGCGGGCTGGAGCTCGACGGTCTTGATGTCTTCGTACCTCGTCACCGACCAGTACCTGGAGACAGGGCTTCGCACCTTCGACCACATCACGGGCGCGTCTTCGCGCATCCGCCTGTAGAGGTCGTAAGGGTGCCCGCGTTTCCAGGAATTCGGGTTCCAGAGCTCGAAGTCTGTCTCCAGCTCAGGGTATATGGCCGGATAAACCGGCTCGGCCGCGCCCGTGTCTGTGAGGATGTCGTCGCTGATCAGTTTCATGCCGGTCTTCCTTGAAACACCTGCCCACGTTCCAGCGGTCTTTGCCGCGGAAGTCAAAAAGAATTGAGCTTGCCGTCTGACAGGCGCGGACTGTTCGGGTGGCTGCGCCCGGCGCCGTTCTGGCACAAGCGCGAGATTGGCGCGGGGCAGATCGCAGTGCTCCGGTTCAGCCCGGCGATGGTCGGCCCACTGGCAGAGATGTTCACCCCGGCGGCAAAACGGTATCAGATGGAGGTGCACAACCCGGGGGGCGGATTGAAGTGTTC
>CAMEDD010000081.1 GCA_945913285.1 Candidatus Sulfopaludibacter sp. SbA3 | reverse complement strand
AGGGCAAAGTCGTGATCGGTGAACAGGCCCGTCAGCGCCGCGCCGGCGCGCATGGCCGTCAGGCCGAACGTGTCGCCCTGCACACGCCGGAGACGGCCCTCGGGCGTCACGTCGAGCCAGCTGATGCCCGTCATGGTTACCGGCTGGGGTTCGGGCTCGGGCGGCGTCGGCGAAACGTCCGCTTGCGATAGGGGCGCTGCGGCGCGCTCGGATACCAGTTGCCAGATCGCCAGGGCGCCGGTGACGAGACCCGCGAACGCGAACGGCGCGGCGATCTGCGCCGTGCCGACGGGCGGCTGCGGGATGCCGCCGAGGGGTGTTGCGACGAACACGCAAAACAGGGCGAGCGCGGCGAACGTGCCCGCCTCCGCCGCGAGGCGCGGCTTGCCGGCGAGCAGGCCGGTCAGCGGCGCAATGATCAGCAGGATGATGAGCGGCGAGGCGTTGCCGCCCGTCAGCACGACGGCAACAAGCGCGAAGACAAGCCAGGCGATCACCGGCAGGCCGCTGAGTTCGGACGCGCCGGACCGGGCCGCGGCATAGCCTGCGAGACCCGGAACCCACGCCATCAGTGCGGCCGCAAAAACGTTCTGCGGCATCGCACCACCGACCGCAGCGAACACCGCCGCCGTCAGTCCCAAGCCGAGCCAGGCAAGGTTAACAAACTGTAATCTTTTCTGGGCCGTTTCGGGGGCCAACTCTTAACACCCCTTAGAGAATTGTTAGGCATTCCTGCCATATCAATAGGCCTAACTTCTGTATTTGTAATGCGCAATTCGCACAAGGCATGGTTCCCCCTGCCGGGAAGATCGGGCATCACTAATCGCGTGTGGCGTGAGGAGTTTAGAATGAAGACCTCTGGGGTAATTGCCGCACTGGTATGCGGACTTGGGCTGACGGGTGGCGCAACCGCGCAGGCCGCCGATCCGATTTCCGAGAGTGCTGCCGTTTACATGACCTATCAGTCAGACTCGACGAAGGTTGCCGACAAGCCGTTCAAATCGGCCGGCGATATCGATTCTGCGCTCGACACGATGGGCGCCTACAATGCTGACCAGCTGACGCGCGGCTGGATGGCCTACTCGGCGCTGATCGCGTCGCAGGACAAGGAATTTGCCTCCACGGTGCGCGATATCGAAGGCTATTACGGCCGAGAGGCCGTGATGAAGAGTTTTGCCGCCGGCAACAGCTATGCCCGCTCGCTTAAGGGCGGCGATGATGCGGTTGGCGCCGCCATCGCAGTGACGGACGGTGACTTGCCGAAGATCTACTCGAACGGAGCTCTGATCAAGGAACAGGCCTATTCGTTGCAAGGCCACGGCTGGGCAAAGTCGCGCATCCGCAATGGTGGGTCGCGCGCCGAATCGGTGGATGTGCTGCAACGCGCCGGCAAGCCGGCTGACAACCTCATCCTGACCGCCCTGACGCAGTCGGCGCCGCTGTCAGCCGAAACGAAGACCGGTGTGATCATGGCGGCCGCCTCGGCCGAGGACCTGACGGGCGCCGTTCGCCTCCCCTCCTTCATGACGCAAGGCTTCTCCGGCGGCAAGAAAGCCGTGAAAGCCGACAAGCAGATGGTCGCCAACCAGATCGCCTCGCTCGCTGCGATGCGCGTCATTGGTGCGGGCGAAGTGGATGATGTCCGCCTTCAAAAAGTGATGCTTGAGCCGTCCGTGCGCGGCTGCATCAAGAAAGAGAACCTGAACCTGCAACAATGCGTTGCGGCTGTTGGTACGCAGTTCGAACTGCCCTTCTGCATCAGCGAGCATACGATGACCTATGTCGCGGACTGCCTGAGCGACGTCTACAAGTAGTTCAGAAGGTCTGGACGCTTTCTCCGCCTAGAGCCCCGGCCGTCCCTGACGTGCCGGGGTTTTCTTTTGGGGTTTCACCGATCATATAGAGACGCATGAGTATCGAGACCAAAGCGGCAGACATACGGGAAGAATTCTCCTGGCTTGAGGATTGGGAGGCGCGCTATGCGCACCTGATCGATCTCGGCAAGGCGAACCCGTCGCTGGCCCCGGATGAGCGCAGCGAGGAGACGCGGGTGCGTGGGTGTGCCTCGCAGGTCTGGATGGTAACGGACCTGGAAGACGACCGGCTGACCGTGCGGGCCGAGTCGGATGCGATCATCGTGTCGGGCCTGATTGCGCTGCTGACGCGGCTCTATTCGGGCGAGCCCGCCGCAGACATCCTGGGCTTTGATGCGCGCAGGTTGCTCGACGATATCGGCGTGACCGGCGCGCTGACCGCGCAGCGCTCCAACGGGCTGGCCTCGATGCTGGCGCGGATCGAGGGCGACGCGCGCGTCGCGGCGCAGGCTTAGGTTTAGCGCCAGGGGCCGGCGACGAGACCGAGCGGGACGCGCTGCACCCGGCGTTCATCGAGGCAGCGCAGCGCCGCGCGTTTCGAAAGGACATGCCGCATCAGCCTGCCTGCGGCGGAACGAGTGAGCCCACCGGGCGCTTGCCGACGCAGAGCTGGTCGATCCAGGTGTCGAAGCCCCTGTCCTAGCGGTAATACTCGGCGATGCGGCAGGCGCGCGCGGCGATGGAGCGGTTGCGGGCGAGGACCGGCGAGCCGCGATCGCAGGTGAGGATCTTGTCGGTCTTCAGCCGGGGCGCGAAGCCAACCAGCGCGGCCGCGAGATTGGCGAGGTCTTCATCGCGCAAGGGATTGAATTCATCAACCAGGTACGCCTGCTCCTTGCTGAATGTGAGTTGCAACATGACAGCGATTCGCAGGTGCAGGATGAGTATCCTAGTCTTTCAATCCTAGGTGCGTGTTTGCTGGGGATTTGGGCGCGCCGGGTGAGATATAAGCACGCGGGCGATCGGGCAGAAACGCGTGTAGAGCGGGATGCAATCCGGCCCTTCTCGGATCACTTGATGGGTTTGGATGGCGGGAATTCATCCCGCCTCACGGTCAGGCCGCGGCGCGGGGTTGTTCCGGGTCGGGGGTCAGGGCCTGGCGGCTGGAGATCAGTTCATCATGGCAGATGACGAGGGAGAGGTCGCCCTCTTCGTCCACCACCGGCAGTCGCAACCAGGCGTGCACGCGTTCGCCGGTTTCGATGATGCCGCCGACCGGCAGGCCCCGCTCCAGCGCGGCGCTGAGACCGAGGGCGTAGCATTCGCCGTGAGCGCCGGCGATTTCTGCGACCTTGCGGCCGCGCACATCGAGGCCGAAGATGTCGCGCAGGCGCGAACCGGCGATGCGGAAACGCCCCTCGCCCGCAGGATCGATCTCGACGACCGACAGGCTGGCCAGCGTGGTGCGAACGATGCCCGGATTGATGGCATCGCGGGGCACAAGCCCTTCCGCCGTACGGCATTCGTACCAATGGGCAATCAGTAGGCGCTGGGCCTCGGTGACCCCCGCAAAACTGTGCTTGTCAAACATGAACTCGCCACCCCCATGGTGATTCGGAAGACTCAACTATTGCGCGAGTGGACTCGCGGATCAAGAGTCTGCGAAGCATTTTGTTAATACAGATTACCAAAATGTTCATTCCGGAAACGGAACGACCGGCCACGACTTCTGGCAGGGCGTTGTTATGCTTAAGTAAACGGTGGAAATGCTTGCTCGTGTTGTGGATGTTGAAGCTTCTACTGATTCGATGTCACTCGTCGCGGCCTGACCTGCCGAGGCCCATTTTCTTCGCGAGTTTGGAGCGTTTCTCGGAATATCCGGGCGCCACCATGGGGTAATCGGCGGGCAGTCCCCACTTCTGGCGGTACTCCTCCGGCGACAGGCCATACTTCGAGCGCAGGTGCCGCTTCAGGGATTTGAACTTCAGACCGTCTTCAAGGCAGACAATGTGTTCCTTGTAGATGGAGCGCTTGATCGGCACGGCGGGACGCAGCGGCTCCGCCTCCGGCGCGGTGCCGGGGTTCGACAATTCCTGGAGGGCGCCATAGACGCTGCGGATCAGCTCCGGCAGCTCGGACATCTGCAAGGCATTGTTGCGGACATAGGCCGAAACGATGCTCGCAGCGTGGGCGACGTTCATGCTGGCGAGTGGCAGGGATCCGGTTTCAATGCTCATATCGCCACCTTCCGCAAAACGCTGCGCCCGATACGCACTATCGCTGGCGTCTCCGAAAGCCCGGATATCTGCTCACCGCTCTCGGGCTCCAATATGGCTTAATTTTGGCACGGAGGGTGCCAGGGGACACTAGCCTGAGAGGAACGCGACCAGCAGGACGCCGGCGAGCAGGACAGCCGTCCAGACGGCCATGCCGCCTGCCCGGCCGCTGCGGGACAGGGCGCCCCGCGGGCTGAAGCCCGCTACGAGCTGACCCTGGGCGAGGCGCCCGGCCCAGGACGCCGCCTGCGCGCCGACCGAGACGGCCTTGGTCCAGACCGCGTCAATCCAGCGGACCGCCTCGAAACCTGCCCGGCGGTAGAACCAGTCCGTATCGAGGATCGTGCCGGCCTTTTCTGTGGGATAAAGGCGAAGTCGTTTGAACAGCATGAAGGCGAAAGCCGCGAGCACAAGCAGCTGCAGCTGCGTGAGGATATGGCCGAGGGTAAAGGGCCGGTAGCTCGCCGCCTCGATCGGATAGGGCAAGAGGCCGTAGAGCCATTGATAGCCGAAGCCCGGCACGATCGCCGGCAGGCCGACGACGATGCACAGGAAGGCCGCCATGCCCATCGCAAGGAGCATGTTGAACGGCGCCTCTTTCACGCGCCGGCCGCTGTCGCGCCCGAAGAAGGCAGTGAACGGCACCTTGATACCGGAATGTTCGAGCACGCCGGCCGAGGCGAAGAGGAGGAGAAACCAGACGATCACCATCGCGGGGTCGGCCGTGCCTTCGGCGGCGACGGCGCTCATGGTGATCGATTTGGCGATGAAGCCAGAGAAGAGCGGGAACGCGGAAATCGACAGGCCGCCGATGATGCAGAACAGCGCGGTCCATGGCATTGAGCGGTAGAGACCGCCAAGTTCGGACGCCTTGGCGGTGCCGGTGCGGTAGAGGACGGCGCCGACGCTCATGAACAGCAGCGCCTTGTAGAGGATGTGCACGAAAGCGTGGGCGGCTGCGCCATTGAGGGCGAGCGCGTTTCCGGCGCCGGCCGCGCCGACGCCGATGGCGCAGATCATGAAGCCGACCTGGTTGTTGAGCGAGTAGGCGAGCACGCGGCGCAGGTCGTTTTCGATAACGGCGAAGAAGACGGGGAAGACGGTCATCGCGGCGCCGATCCAGATCAGTTCGTCATGGCCGGGGAAAATGCGCGCGAAGGCATAGACGGCGAGCTTGGTGGTGAAGGCCGAGAGGACGACGGCGCCGACCACGGTGGCCTTGGCGTAGGAATCCTGCAGCCAGTTGTGGAGGAACGGGAATGCGGCCTTGATGCCCAAGGCGATGAAGATGGCGAGCGCGCCCGGCTGATCGAGGCTGGTGAAGGCGGCGAGCGAGAGGCTGCCGGTGGCCTTCCAGGCCGCCGCGATTCCGGCGAGCAGCAAGAGGCCGGAGAGGACCTGAACCGCGAGGTAGCGCAGCGAGGCGAAGTAGGCCGCGCGCGTGCCGGCCTGCAGCACCAGGAAGACCGAGGCGACGGCCGTAAGTTCCCAGAAGATGAAGAGCGTCATCAGGTCGCCCGCGAAGGTCGCGGCGACAGCGCAGCCCGAATAGACGAGCGCGGCCCCGTCCTGCATCCGGTCATCCGTATGCAGCGCATAGACGGCGTTGAGGAGCGCGGCGAGCAGGAAGGCGAGGCCGAAGATGAAGTTGAGGCTGTCTACGCGGTAGAGCGACAGCGTCAGGCCCAGCATATCCTGCGAGAGGTGATCGACGCCGTGCTGGGCGGTGGCGAGCAGGAGGATGGCGCCCATGGGCGCGAGCAGCGTGATCGCCTGACGGAGAGCCTTCACGCTGACCAGCATGGCGAGGAGACCGGCAACGACCAGAAGCCAGCCCGGATTGATCTGTGTCAGGAGCAAGGGCATCAGGCGCCTCCCCCGGATTTGCCGTTGCCCGGGTCGGGCTCTGCGGTCTCGGGGTCAAGGTCGGCGGGCGAGGTGTTGCCATCTCCGTAATAGTCCTCACCGCGGCGCAGGAGGCTACCGAGCGGCCAGCCAGCCAGCAGGACGAAGCCGA
>CAMEDD010000080.1 GCA_945913285.1 Candidatus Sulfopaludibacter sp. SbA3 | reverse complement strand
ATCGACCCTCCGCAGCGGCGTGCCGACAGGTCCTATCGTCGGGTTCGAGCCCGCCGATGCGGCGGCGACCGGCGCGCTCGCTGAACTCCGCTCCGCGCTCGATGAGAGCTGGCGCGCCGGTTCCGATCAGCGTGAGCGCTTCAACCGGTTCCGGGCGCTCGGTGACGAGGAGCGCGCGGCCTGGCTAGGGCACGTCGTTGCGCGTTCGCTCGAGGCCAGCCTCAACATGAGCGGCGAGCGCCGAATTCCGTTCCAGGATCACCTCGGTGCGCTAATCGGCATTGATATTGCGCAGTGGTGGCGGCCGACGGCGGCGAACTTCTTCGACCGGGTGCCTAAGCAGGTCATTCTCGAGGCGCTGGGCGAAGTCGGCGGCGCAGAACTCGCGGCGCGTTACGTCTCGGTCAAGAAGGCGGATCTGGCAGCCAGCGCCGAGCGCATCTTTGCCGGTGCCACAATCGCCGAAGTTGCCGAGCGTGAACGCGCGCTGGCCTGGGTGCCGGATGTGATGCGGTTCCCGGGCCTCGCCGCAGGTGACGAACAGGCCGCTCCGTCCGAACGGCTTTGTGGTGAACCGCTCAGCGATGGTTCGGATCCCGAACCCGAACCCCAACAAGCCGATGAGTCCCCCCGCGATCTGGCAGCCTGACCTCCTCCTGACAGGCTGACAGTCATGGGTCGTCGAAGCCGTCCCTCGGGCACATCCCGAGGGGCGGCTTCTTCTTTTCAGTCAGAGGAGAGGAGGCGCCCCTGGGGGCGGAAGCCGTGGGCAGGAGCGCCCACGGGGATACCGATCAGGAGACGCCCCATGACCAAGTTCCGTTCTCACGAGCGCAGTGCAATCTCGCCCGCCGCTCGTATCACCCAGGAAATCATCACCCGGCTCGAAGCCGGAACCAAGCCCTGGGTCCAGCCCTGGCGCGGTGTGCCGGTCTCACGGCCCTTGCGGGCCTGCGGGATTCCCTATCGCGGCATGAATGTGTTCTGGCTGTGGATGGTCGCCGATATGTGCGGTTACGCCTCGCCGTTCTGGATGACCTATCGCCAGGCGCAGGAGCTCGGCGGACAAGTCCGCAAGGGCGAAAAGTCGACAATTGCGATCTTCTACAAGAGCTACACCAAGGAGGTCGAGGCACCAGATACCGGCGAGCGCAGCGAGGAAGCCCGCCGCGTGCTCAAATCCTACCCGGTGTTCAATGCCGATCAGGTGGAAGGGTTGCCTGCCTACTTCCGTCCTGCCGCATCGCTCGAGCTCGTCGAGCCCGAAGGCCGCGAGGACGACCTCGACAGGTTCTTTGCGGCAATCCCAGCCAACCTCCGGAACGCAGGCTCAGAGGCCTACTACGAGCCCGGCATCGACCGGATCACGATGCCGCCAGCAAGCCTATTCATGGGCTTCGACCACTACTACGCAACGCTCGCCCACGAGATGTCGCACTGGACCGGGCATCACAGCCGTCTGGGCCGCGATCTCAAGAACCGCTTTGGCAGCGCGGCCTATGCCGCCGAGGAACTGATCGCGGAGCTTTCGAGCGCGATGCTTGGTGCCGAGCTTGGCCTGCCGGTGGCGCATCTCGACAGTCACGCCAGCTACATCGAGCACTGGCTCAAACTGCTGAAAGACGACGACCGCGCGATCCTGACCGCGGCGGCGCGCGCCGAGGAAGCGGCAAGCCTGCTGCTGAAGCTGGGCGGCCGCACAACCTTCGCCGGCGACGGCGACGACATCAGCGATGCGCTCGGCCATGACACCGCCGACGCTCTGGCCGCCTGAGGGGAGAGGATCGATGGGACGTTCTGTCAGCTATCCCGCCGGAGCGGTTGTCGCATTCCAGGTGCTCGACATCGACGATAACGGCGACTGGGATTTCGAACTCGAATGGCTGCGCGATGACCTTGTCGAACGCGCGAGGGCCGCGTTTCCGTCGCTGGAGCCCCAGCAAGGTTGGCGCGGCCGCGAGGACCGCATCCTTTTGCGCAATGCCTATGCAGACTTCGGGATGTCGATGTACGGCAGCCTTGTCGCCGTGTGGTTGGCCGAGCGCGAGGATGGGCCTTACTGGGAGGGTGACTGGCGCCATCCTCGAACCGGGCGGGCCCGCCGCTGGCTGGCGCAGATAGCGCCGCGCTTTGATGCGCTCTTCGGCGACTACTACTGCCTCGGCCACATGTCGAACGGGGAGGGCGTCTATCGCAAACGAGCGGCCTGAATTCAGGAGTGTTCATTTGAGCGAAAAGATGCTATATCCATTCAATCGAAAGGATGTACGCCATGGCTACCAAAGCCGCTCTTGCTGCCAGCGATGCCGAAGTTCTGAGCTCGGCGATCATCCGGATCGCCAAGTTCTGGAACCTGTCCAATGCCAAGCTCGGCACAGTTCTGGGCTTGTCACAGGCCACGGCCTCGCGGCTGAAGGCAGGGACGACCCTGCTCGATCCCTCGTCCAAATCGTTCGAGGCGGGGCAGTTTCTGCTGCGCCTGTTCCGGGGGCTCGATGCGCTGCTTGGCAGTGACGACGAGGCAGCAAAGTCATGGCTGGCAACACCCAACCTCGATCTTGCCGCGCGTCCGATCGATCTGATCGACAGCATTCGCGGCCTCATCACCGTTTGCGACTATGTGGACGCCCACCGCGCTCGCGTCTGAGGTCTCGTCCTGGCGCGGCGAGGTATGGCGGGTGGTCGAGGCGCAGCACCGCATTTCGACCGACCGTCTGGCGGACACCCGCGAGGCGCAGGAGCGGCTCGAGCATCTGGCCGAAGCGGTGAAGCCTCCGCTGCCTGAGAGCGCTGCCGGGCTCGACTATCTCCTCGCCTCGCCATTCCGCTATGGCCACGGCAGCGCGAGCCGTTTCCGGCGGGCAAACGAGCGGCCGGGCATCTTTTACGCGAGCGAAGTCGAGGCAACCGCCATCGCCGAAACGGCGTTCTGGCGCCTGCGCTTCTATCTGCGGTCCCCGGGTTTCGTTCCGCCTGCGACGACGACCGAGCATACCAGCTTCACCGCCAAAGTCGCGACAGGGCAGCTGCTCGATCTGACAAGCGAACCATTTGCGGGCTACGAAGCACGGTGGGCCGACCCTGACGACTATACGGCCTGCCAGGACGTCGCAACTTCCGCCCGCGCTGCGGGCATTGCGTTGATACGGACGATTTCGGCGCGGGACCCAGTGCGCCGCTGCAACATGGTCCTGCTTGACCCTGCCGCCTTTGCTTCGCCCAAGCCCACCATCCGCCGGACGTGGCATCTGCGCTTCGAGAACGGCCGCCTGTCGGCGCGCGCCGCGCTACCATCGCAGGAGCGGTTCGTGTTCCGCCCGGGGGATTTCGGGCTAGCCTGACGCGATGCCGGAAGCGCTCAGCATGCAGGGAATGCTTTGGCCTTCCTGAGCAGTTTTTGACTTGGCCAGATCATGCCCTGCTGCCGCAGCGAGAGAGGCCCTGGGCCGGTCGCCTCGCCCTGCAACCCGCCTTCGTCAGGCCCGTGTTGGCGCGCCTGCAGCGCGCCTGCCCGCGCCAGCCTGGCGAAGGGGGTTTCCGCCCTATGGGGCGTGCAGCGCGAGGCTTGCCCGGCCCTGACGGGCTCTCGCCGGCAGCAGGGCCATGATCCTCCTCGCCGGTCTCGCAACCGTCAGGAGGTTCCCATGCACACGTCTTTCGCCGACCAGCTTTCCGGGCTCGATCTATCCGGCTTCTCGATCGGCCCTGCGCCGCTTTCTATGACCGACTTTCCATCGAACGAAGCGGCTTCGCAAACGCTTGAGGCGGTCTGGTCCGATCTCTTTGCGATGGTGACGGGCACCGCACTCGAGGCCGATGCCGAGGACCTTGGCTGGGCCTTCGTCAATATCTTTCACCGCGCCGCCGAGCGCAAGTCAGGGGCACTTGACCGGGCGACCGACGAAGTCCGCGCGCTCGTTGCAACCGGCGACGGCTCCGAGGTCCACACCCATGATCTCGAAAACCAGGTTGAGCGCGCACAGTGCGCCGAGCAGGCCATGCTGGCCTTCGAAGGCATGCGCGAGATTGCAGCAGCCCTCTATCTCAACGAGTTTGGCTCGTCCTGGAAACCCGTCTCGAGCTCGCGCTTCAACCACGGTGCGAGCTTCACATCGGCGCTGGTTCAGGGCCGCGATTTTCTGCGCGCCCGGGCCGAAGCCAAGCGCCGCGCGGCGATGCCCGAGGGCACGCCGGTGGTGTTCGCCGGTGGGCGCATGAAGCCTGGTACTGAAGCCGAGGGGCTCACGTTCGCGAACAACATCTGGGCCACGCTCGACAAGGTTCGGGACCGGGTTCCCGACATGGTGCTTGTCCATGGCGGCGACACCAAGGGCGTCGACCGGCTCGCATCCTCATGGGCCGAACGGCACAAGATCCCGCAGGTGGTCTTCGCGCTGGATCTGCGGCTTGGGAGCCGCGCTGGGTTCCATCGCAACGAGCGCATGCTCAGCCTTGATCCGCGCTACGTTGTCGCGTTCCCGGGCAATGGCGTACTCGAACGCTTGGTGATCGATGCCAAGGCGCGCCGGGTTACCGTGGTCGACCGTCGCGGCCCGCTGGGTACGTGCCCGAAGGCGCCAGCCAATGGAGGGCCGGGCTGACCGATCTTCCATGTTGCCAGCGTCCTCATGGGCGCTGGCAATCGGCCCTTGCTGATGGGCTCTTGAAAGTCTATCTTACTTCCGTCTTACATTTGGAGAGTGTGTTTTGGGTGTTCACGACCGGTTGACGACTGTCATCTCGACCAAGGGCCAGGTCATTCTGCCCAAGGCGATCCGCGACCAGCTCCAGTGGGGAGCGGGAACGCGGCTCACGGTCGAGAACACACCCGAGGGCGTGCTGCTCAAATCCACGCCGGTGTTCGCCGCTTCCAGCATCGACGCGCTATTCGGATCGATGCAGCACGAGGGACCCGCGCTGTCGATCGACGACATGAATGCAGCCATTGCGCAGGAGGCCGAGCGGCGTGCGCGCGATTGATACCAATGTGATCGTGCGCTTCCTGACGGCGGACGATGCCGCTCAAGCTGCTGTGGCGCGCCGGGCCATCGAGGCTGGCGATATCTTTATTCCGACGACCGTCCTCCTCGAAACAGAGTGGGTGTTGCGCAGCGGGTACGGGTTCTCCAGTGATGCCATCGCGACCGCGCTTGCAGGACTGGCAGGTCTGCCTGGCGTTGCCGTTGAAGATCCGGGGGCGTTGGCCTCTGCTCTTGAGGGTCTGGCGGGCGGCATGGACTTCGCCGACGCGCTGCATCTTGCCAAGGCCGATGGCTGCATTGCCTTTTTGAGCTTCGATCTCAAGCTTGCCAAAGCCGCCAAGGGACGGTCTTCGGTTCCTGTCATGGTACCCTGAACCGGGCCAGCGTCCGGTGCCCGTGCTGATTGGCGCCGTTTGGGCACGGCCATTGTAGCGATCCGGATACACGAGCTTCGGCGGCGTGCTCCCATGTGCAGATCTGACGTCGTGGGCGGCACGAAAGCGCACCACCGAGGTCAGATACGAGGCCCGGTAGTGGGGCAAGTTGTGGGCGAACAACAGCTGCGAAACGCCACGAGTTGGCGGGACCCCAGATCGGCTTAGGCCCGGGGCCATCCGGCTCTTCGCGAACCCCTCCCTGAAGGCGCCGTCAGCCCCTCGCAACCCCGATCCGGCCGGCCGTGTTGCCGCAGCTTCGCTGGGCTGCCCGCACCACCCGTCCTGATCGAGGTTCCCCTTCGGTGCGAGCGTCTGCCGCCCCCTTCTGACGGTCAGTTCGCAGCCGGGATGGCCCCGGACCTGCGCGTTCAGGAGAAAACCCATGACCAATCTCGTTATCCTCGTCGGCCGCATCGCCCGCGATCCCGAAACCCGCACCACCACCGGCGGAACCAGCATCACCAGCCTCTCGGTCGTCACCGACCGGCCCGCCCGCAAGGACGGCAAGACCTACAAGCATGAGAACGGCTACACCGCCAAGGACAGCGAATTCCACCGGATCACCTGCTTCAATGGCCTCGGTCAGAACGTCGCCAAGTTCTGCAGCAAGGGCCAGCTGGTCACGGTCGAAGGGCGCATTCACTACACCCAGTGGGAAGACCAGGACGGCACCAAGCGCTACGGCTGCGAGATCATCGCCGACAAGGTCGATTTTCTCACCAAGGGCCGCGGGACCTCCGGCGACAGCGCGCCCGACATCGACGAGGACTGAGGGCTCAACCCATTCGAACAAGGCCCCGGCAGAGCGATCTGCCGGGGCCTTCTTTGTGCTTGGGCCGCAATCGGCGGCGCGGAGGCATCGAGCCCCACGCGCCGCCGGGATTATCGCTTAAGCAGCAGAC
>CAMEDD010000079.1 GCA_945913285.1 Candidatus Sulfopaludibacter sp. SbA3 | reverse complement strand
CGCTTGATTGCCTGTACATGCTTCTCGGCCGAAGACTCCTTCGGCCCGGATTTCTGTCTCATCTTCACTCCTCGTATCAGTTACGATGAGCCAGAAATCCTCCTTAAGCAATTTTGCCGATCTGTCTCACAGTCGCTGACGGGGAACAGGCTTTGCGATCCTTGTATCCCTTGCCCTGCTCGATCGAGAGGGTCATCGTCCGGCTGTCGATGTTAGACACCTTCAGCGACGCAGTCTCGGACGCCCTCAAGCCGGCACCATAGGTGACGCTCAGCGCTGTCCTGTACTTGAGCCCCGGTGCGAAGGCGATGATGCGCGCAACCTCTTCAGGCGTGAACACCACAGGCAGGCGGCGGTGCTCACGCAGGATCGGGATGCGGTCTACTTCTTCGCCCCGCTTCAGCGTCACCTTCAGGAAAAAACGCAGCGCAGTGGAATGGCTGTTGATGCCGGACACGCTCACGCCATCAGCCTGCAGATGAAGCAGGAAGCCGCGCACGTCTTCGGCGGTCAGAGCGCCGGGCGCCAGCTTGAGATGGGCGCAGCAGTTGCGCACGCATCGGATATAGCCGGACTGGCTGGTCTGGCTGATGCCGCGCAGGGTCATGTCTTCGATCATGCGCTGGCGAAGGGGATGGATCGGTTGGGTCTTCTCGATGTTGCTCATGGGAGCCTCCAGGTGGGGCGCTCCCGGCCCACCCGGGCGCTGCCCGGAAACATCAGACGGTCATGTTCATCCCCGACGCCGCAACGTTCAACTCGCGCGCGAGCGCGTTAGTGCGTTGGCCCTAAGCTGCCGGTTGTCGTTGTCGAGGCCAACGTCGGTTTTCATGAAACCCGGATTTGTTCAGGCCGCGAACCAGGCGAAAGATTCCAGTTCTCAGGTCGATTGTTTTCGGGGATGGATACCGTTCAGCTTTGGCGTGGTGTGCCATCCGGCCTGATCCATGATCAGCACGGCTTTTGCGCCGTGGGCGGCGGCGCGGCTGATCTCGGCAAGGTGGAGGTTCATCGCGAAGGTATTGCGCCAAGGCAGGACCAGCCCGGCTCGCCTTTGGCGTTGACGTTGGACCGCAAAACGCATTTATGTTAAATCGAAGTCAGCCAGAAGGGGACATTCCGGTGAGCTACCTGATGGGGAAGACGAGGTCATTTAAAAGTCACGCTGTCCGGGCGGTTCTGGCGGCGTCAGCTGCAATTGGAGCTATTGCGGCGCCGGCCGCCGCTGACTGCGTCGACTTGGGCGCGAAACTCGCGGCGATCAGCAAGAGCTGCGAAACGACGGCCGCAAGTCCCAGCCTGACGGGCTTCCAGGCCGGGATAGCTTACTTCAACGCCGCCCGCGCCTATCTGGTCGCCGCGCCTGCGGATGTGAGCCCGTCGACCGAGTACGCCAAGGCGGCAACCCTGATCGACCAGTCACGCTCCCGCCTGCCGGATGATGCTATGTTCAGCAATATGAAAAAGTCGCAGAAGTCACAGCGCGACGCCTTCAGGTTCGATCGCGCGCTCGCTTATGCGACGGCGCTCGAAAGCATCGCTGTGGCGACCCCCTTCATTGACACCTCATACTGCTATTCCCGGCAGGATTGCCTGACCAAGGCCTTGGACAGGGTGCAATCCGACGCCATCGCGGCGCCTTTTGCGCCCAGCGGCGCAATCAAGGGAGACCCCCGCTACAACGAGTTCTTCTACCGGCGCGGCAGCCTTTATGCTGCCCGCAACGAGGCGCTTGATGCCGATCCGGCGATCGAAAATTTCAAGAAAGTCCTCAACAGCGCCCGCACCGAGCGCAAGACGGAGGCCCGCCCGGCCCTCGAAAAGCTTGCGATGAAGCTCGGCGACGAAAACCGCGCCAGGGGCGGCATCTCAATCAGCCAGGCGATCCGGTACTACACCGACGCCCTCGTGGCGCGCCCGAACAGCGCGCCTGCGCAGATGGGCCTTGCAAAGTCGTACCTGCAGTTGTGCAAAGAGCTGTCCGCGAAACCGGTCCAGGGCCCGGAAAACTGCGTGTTGGCCGCCAAGGCCTTCGAGACAGCCGGAAAGGCGCAAGATGCCGTAGCTGTGGATGTGAATCTCGGCGCCGGCGAGGCCTATGCCGAGGCCGCCAAAGCCCGGGAAAAGCTGAACGGCAGCGGCGACGCCAATGTCGCGATCTACCGGCAGGCCTCGGCCGCCGCCTACCGGCGCGCCGCGTCTCCGGAGGGCGGCGGTAGCGCCAAGGCGAAACTTGAATATGCCCGCGCCATGCAGGCAGCCGGGTCGTCGCTGGCCGCAGAAGCCTTCCGCGATTATGTCGGCGCCGAACTTGTCTATCCCGGCTGGTTCGCGGCGGACTGGCAATCAGCTGTAGGCGCGGACTTCCAGAAAAAGCTGAACGCAGTGTCCGGCAGCGAGGCACGCCGCAATATCGCCGACGCCATGATGGTCATGTACAAGACCCGCTCGGCGTCCGGCGGCATTCGCAAGGATATCGGGCTCAGCCTGCTCAGCGCGGCGCTTCTCGCCCAGCCCTCCCTCGCTGACGCTTCCCTCGAAGCGGGCCGGCTGCATCTTCTTTCGCCGGCCAGTCTCGCCGATGCCGACCGCGCCTTCATGGCCGTCATTTCGAGCACCGGAGGCCTGAACGGACCGGCCAGCCCCGGTCGCGAGAAGATCCGTGCCGAAGCCTTCTACCAGCTCAGCAAGTCCGAAGCGCAGACAGCGACAACCTCAGCCCTCGCGCAAACGAGCACGGCTGGCGCCAAGTACGCCCGAGATGCCTCCACGCTCGATGGTGCCGAGTTGAAATATAAAAAGGCGGCCTGCCTGGCCCTGATCGCCACCTACCGGGCAAGCTCGGCGGATTCGGCCAATTCGGGCTGGTGTTCGGGCATCAGCGGGGCCGATGGCCAGCTGCTGCTCGGCATGTATTACTTGCGCGTCGCCAGGGCAGCGCCGAATTCGAAGAAGTCCGGCCTGCTCGACCAGGCCAAGCTCGCCTTTGCGCAGGGCATGGGCCTTGTTCCTGGCGCCACCGCCGCGAGCCTTCCGCCGACATTTGAAACCGATTGGCCAAACGCACCTTCGCCGATGTCGATCGCCACGCTGCTCGACTTCGGAGGCGCAAGGGCCGATGTCTGCAAGGGCGTCGCCAATGGTGTTACCAACAATGTCGACCTTCGCCATATTAGCAAAAGTGAAATCGCGCGCGCCTCGAGCCTGTTCAGCTTCTTCCAAGTCGGAAGCTGTTCGGGTTAGTCTGCCGCACATCGAGGAGTAATCAGATGGACATCGTCAAGTCAGAAAACTTTTCCCACGGCGGCATGCCGACCGTGTTCGAGGACCGGACACTGTTTCCGCCCCCGGTCATCGACGCGACATTCGAGCCGAAACGCTCAAGTCCGCTCGTGCCTCTGTTGATCTTCGGCTTCATGCTCCTTCCGGTTCTCGGCCTCGGCTATCTGGCCCTCCAGTCGAACAGTCAGGTCACTGAACTGACCAAGAAGCTGGACGATATCGATCTCGAGGCCCAAGCCAAGGCGCTTGGAGGTCTTCAAGCAAAGATCGATACGCTCACGGCTGAGCGCGATGCGTTGAAAGTCGAAGTTGCGACCGTCGCCAGTAGCCAGGACCTCTTCAAGGACAATATCGCCAAACTGATCAACCAAAGCACCGCCCTCGTCACTGAGATCGACAAGATCCGGAAAGAGCAGCGGCCCAACAGCCCCGCCATCCCCACCAATCTGCGCACCATCCCGCCAACTTGGGACGACGCCGCGATCGACATCCTCCAGAAGCATGTTGATGCCTTGAACGCCCACAAGGTCAAGGTTATTGGCGTCCAGCCTCTCGCCCGGCCTGTGACAGAAGGCACTGTCAGCGGTGGCGGAGATCGTCCGCCGCAATAGCCCACGCCCCAGACCCTTACCGACCCGCAGCTTCAGGAAACTTAAAATGAGCGACGTACAGATCATCTTCTCCCCGACCACCACCGAGAAAGCACCCATACCGCTCGATCTTGAGGCGCTGTCGAGCCAGTTCGGAAAGAAGTCGGACTGGAGCATTCCCGAAGCCTTCATGTGCCTGGTCCTCGCGGCGGCCTTCTGCGACGGCGAACTGGCGGCCGAGGAAAAAGTCGAGATCGCGGCCCTCGTCGGGCGGTCGCGCACAATGAAGACGCTTAGCCAGCAGGAGCTTGCAAAGGTCAATGCCACCGTCAACGAGCGCATGAAAGTCCGCCCGACCGCGCTGGAAGAAGCTTGCAATTCGCTGCCGACCGACATGCGCCTCTCGGTCTTTGCCCATTGTGTGGATATTGTGCTGGCCGATGGCGAATTGCGCCAGGCCGAAGCTGATTTCCTCAACCGGGTCACGACCTTCCTGCGTATCGAAGCCGAAAAGGCCAAGCAGGTGCTGACGGTTATCATGCTGAAAAATACGTACTGACAAGACGGCGCGCCGGGCAAGAGCCGCCGCCCATTGGGTGATTGGGGATGCGACAAGCGACGGACCATGCTGAAGCGATCAAGGGGGATGTCGAAGTCCTTGCGGCAATCCTGGCGCAGGAGCGCAAATCCCATTGCCTCATCCGCTCGCTCTGTTTCGGTCTTTTCGTCTTCAGCTTTCTGCTTCTGGCCTGCGCGATGGCGTTCATCGGCTTCATCTTTATCCAGAGCGTGAATAGCGGCGGCGAGACAACCTCGCCGATGATCCTCCAGGTGCTCGCGCCGCTGTCCGCCGCGATGATCGGCTTCTTCGTCAGTTGGTGCGCCGCGCATAACTGCATCAACTCGATCGATCGCTCACTCTACGCGGCGCAGGCCCAGAAGTACCAGCTGTTCGCAGGCTTCGTCAGCGAACTGCAATGCACGAGCAAGAAGAAGCGCGACATACTCATGGAAATGGCCGGCTCCGTCATCGTTTAGGGAACACGCAATGTCAGACTCTGCTGAGCGCCAATTGATCGAGCTCGTCTCGCGCGAACAGCGAGGCCTGCGGCGCGTTCTGATCGCCGGCATCACGACGCTGGTGCTCGTGGTCGCCATGTCGGGCGCGCTCGCCTACTATTACTCCTACAAGGCGCGGGAGCTCTCGGAGACCTCCCGGAGGCTGACCGAAGACTCCGCACGGCTCGACCGCCATGCCTTCGACATGCGCCGGGCGATCGACGCGCAGACCAATCGCGTCTCGGCCCAGGAGGCAGCCATTCGCCGGGCCTACGACGAGATCCGGCAAAGCTATGTTGGCGGTACCATTGCGCCCTCGCAGGCCGATGTGCTGGCAGCGGTCTCGACATTTCTCCAGCGCGGCCGCCATTCGATGTCCGACGAACGTCTTATCGAGCTGCAAGCCGCCAGCGAGGCGGCTGAAGCCGATGCTGATGCAGCGCTCGTAAAGGGCGCGGCAAGCCTACTCGCCTGGCAACGCGGCGGCGGCACTATCAGCCGGGATGCGGTCGATCTGCCGGACGCCTTAAAAGCCGCGCGCGACGCCTTCGCCATTGCCGCCGCAGATCCCGCCTATCGGGCGCTCGGCGAAACCGGCCTCGCCTGGATCCTGTTTCTAGACGCCTCCTCCGAGCGGTCAGCCTACGCGGCCGACAAATGCGAGGCCGTCAATGCCGCCGTCTCGCGGATCGCCAGCGATAGCGAACTGACGCTACAGCCGCTCTACTGGCGTGCCCAGTGCAGCCGCAAGATGGGCCGAACGGTCGCTGCCTTGCGCGACTACTCGCTCGCCCTCCAGAAAATCGCGCCGGTCCGCGGCGAAAAGCCGGATGCGGACGAAATCACGCTGCAGATGAACGCCTATCATGGTCTCGGCACAGTACTCATCAACACCGCCGGCCTGCCCGACGATTCTGAGGTCAACGCGGCCCGCGCGCTGGCCGAGCAGATGTGCATCGCGGACGCGAACGGCGAAGGATCGGCCCTCATGAAGCTGACCCGGGCCTGCCTTGCCGAGGCGATCGCCCTGCGGCGCCAGATCGGGCAGACGCCAAACCTGCTCAGCGGTTCGGCCGAGAATATCAGTTTCACCTATCTTCGCGATGGCGACTTCGAGGCCGCGCTCGAGAATGCCACGACAGTCGAGAAAACCGGCCTCTTCGCCTGGAATGAGTTAATCCGCGCGCTTGCGGCAGAAAAAAGGGGCGATACTCGGGCCGCGAAAGAAGCGCGCCGCAACGTGTCTATGTTCGAGCACAACCAGTTCGCCCCGTGCGAATTACAGGCCCTGATGACGCCCGAAGTCTATGCCGAAGCCGTCCGTATCCTGTCTGAAGAGCACGCGGGCAAGGAGATTGGCTGCCGGGCGACCTGATACGGTGTCCGCTTGCCCGGGAATGGGATTGACAGCGTCTCCGGAATTTCCAGTGCCGTCCAAACCCTGTGTTAAACCTCTGAATATAGCCTTCGTAGGCTTATCAAGGGCTGCCGACGTAAATTTGGCGGTCTGTTTCTCAATCGGGTAGGACGGCTCATACCAACCTGCGCTGATAATCATCCATGCACCCAGTCCCGCAAACTGCTTAGAGCATCGTACCGATTGATTGAATCAAATTGATTCCCCGTCCCTTCGAACTGTGATTCACAGTTTCAGGAGGTGACTGACATGGCAAACCTGATTTCTGCTGATCTTCGTACGCGAATGATGCGCGGTGTTGCGAGCGGCAAGTCG
>CAMEDD010000078.1 GCA_945913285.1 Candidatus Sulfopaludibacter sp. SbA3 | reverse complement strand
ATGTCAGTCACCTCCTGAAACTGTGAATCACAGTTCGAAGGGACGGGGAATCAATTTGATTCAATCAATCGGTACGATGCTCTAGCCAGCCTTACCCCGCCTTCGCAAACACCAGCGTCGACCAGCCGTCCCGCTTGATCTTGCGCTGGAAGAGCATGCCATGCCCCTCAAACGCCGACTTAACCGGCGCGGCCTGATGGTGCAGCAGCCCCGAAAGAATGATCGCCGCCCCGGGCGCCGACAGGCGCTGGATTTCCGGCGCAAGGGCGATCAGCGGCTTCATCAGGATGTTGGCAAACACCGTGTCATAGGGCCCCATCCGCCGTATGTTCACCGCGTTCGCCCCGCGCACATGGTGCACGAAAAACCGGCTCACCTTGTTCTTCTTCGCGTTCTCGCGCGCAACGAACACCGAGTCTCGGTCAATGTCGCTGCCCGTCGCGAGTTCCGCGCCGACCTTCAGCGCCGCAATCGCCAGCACGCCCGAGCCCGTGCCGAGGTCCAGCACCCGGCCGACCTTCCGCCGCCGCCGCACCTCCGCCAGCGCAAGCAGGCAGCCAAGCGTCGTGCCATGATGCCCCGTTCCAAACGCCGGGCCCGCCTCGATCAGCACCGCCGTCTTACCCGGCGAAATCCCGGACAGCGCATGACTGCCCACCACCACGAACCGCCCGGCATTTACAGGCGGCAGGCCTTCCAGCGACAGCGTCACCCAGTCGCGCTCGACGATCTCCTCGATCCGCGCGGTCAGGTCCGGCGCCGCTTCGGCGATGATAGCCACGCACTCTTCCGCCTCGCCCAGCGTCTCGCAGAACGCATCGAGACGCCACGCGCCCCGCGCGTCTTCTTTCGCATCGACGGCGTCTGCCGGTGACGGGTCCGCCCAGGCGAGGGCCTCCCACGCTATCTCGATCGGCCCGCGCGGGCCTCTGGCTGTGATCTGGTACATGGCGCGGGGCGTTAGCAGGCTGGCACGCCGAAGGAAAGCGCCGCTACGGCGCGGCGCCCTCGACGATCATCAGCCGCGAGACGGTATTGCTGGCGCGCAACTGCACGATCGCGCCGTATTCCGGCGAATCCAGGAAGGCCTTCGCCGCCTCAAAGCTCGGATATTCCAGAACGACAATCCGCCCCGCCGGCGGCGCTCCTTCGCGCCCTTCGGCCTTGCCGCCGCGCACCAGATACCGGCCGCCCGCCGCTGCAACCAGCGGCGCCACCGCCGCCTTGTAGCCTTCTTAGGCCTCCGGATTCGTCACCTGGATCTCGACGATCACATACCCATTCGGGACGGACGCCGCCTCCGGCGCAGGCACCGGCGCGCTCGCGCAACCCACCAGCCACAAAGACGCCGCCAGCGCGGTCAGACGCGTTTTCATGTCCATTTCCTCCGCCGGCCAGCAGGCCCCATTCCGCGCGGCGCCGCAACGGATCCGGGGGCGGGTTTGCGTATTTTTCGCGCTGGCCTCTTTAAACCTGTGTCAAAATCCATTATCTGTTTATCGATAAGAACGAGGAACCCAAACGGGGACCGCCATGTACCGTACCGAAGACCAGATCCTCATCGAAAGCCGCGTCGCCAACGAGAAGAAAAGTGCGGGCGCGGCCTATTTCCTTTGGTTCTTCCTCGGCTGGATCTCGGCGCACCGGTTCTATCTCGGCAAGCCCGGCACGGCGATACTGCAGATCCTCAGCTATTTCATCCTGATCGGCTTCGTCTGGTGGATCGTGGACCTATTCCTGATCCCCTCGATCATCCAGGACAAGATGGACGAGACCCGCGGGCGCATGACGCGCGAGATGCGCCCCTACGCTTACTGATCTGCAAGACCGCCAGCGAATAAGGGGGCACATGATATCTCCGGACGATGCCCGCCTCATGGCGCGCGACACTGCCTGGCAGAACCGGAACCTCCATGAGGCCGCGGCGACGCCGCACGCCGGCTTGACCGCGACGCCTTCTTCAAGTCGATCCACGGCACGCTTTGCCACACCCTCTAGGCCAACCAGATCTGGATGAGCCGGCTGGCAGCCTCGCCGCAACCCGTCGTTCCCCAGTCTGGATCGTCCAGCATGATCGAGGACTGGGCCTCGCTGCAAAATGAACGCACTAACTTCTAAGCCTTCCTCTTCAGCTGAGCCGACACGCTCTTGGCAGACGCAGTGCGCGGGCCACTCCAATGGTTTTACCGCGCGATGAAAGCCGACGTCTCAATGCCGCTCTGGGTCTGTATCACCCACCTGTTCAATCACCAGACCCATCATCGCGGCCAGGCCCACGCCCTATTGACCGCGGCCCACGCAAGCCCGCACGACACCGACCTCTTCATGATGCCAGAGGCGTTGAACGCCCCCGCATGAGCTTCGCCTTAAAGGCGCGCACCCCGTTCAATCTGAACCAGCTTGACTATATATTTCTGAAATACTAGAAATATTTCTACTCACCGAAAAGGATATCTGATGTCCGAGTTCGACCGCCCCAAGGGTCTCGCCAGCGCGCTCTGCTATGTCGACCCTAACGCAGCCTTCCTCTGGCTGGAGGAGGCTTTTGGCTTCGAGCCCTACATGGTCCTGCTAGATGAGAATGACAAAATCGCCCATTCAGAAATGTCCTTCGGCACCGGCTTCATCATGGTCGGCAGCGAATGGTCCGCAGATCACAAGAGCCCGAAAAATATCGGCGGCAAGAACACCCAGACCGTCCACGTCCAGCTCGGCAAAGGCGAGGATATCGACGCCCATTGCGCCCGCGCCCGCAAAGCCGGCGCCGATATCCTGCAGGAGCCGGTCTCGCAGTTTTACGGCGACCGAACCTACCGCGCACGCGATCCCGAAGGCCATATCTGGACCTTCGGCGTCACCGTTTTGGACATGTCCTCCGCCGACTGGGAAGAGGCTTCTGGCGGAGCCCTCCGTACACAGACGCGGCTGTGAAGGCCCGGGCAAACCTCGATGCCGCGCTCAAAGCCCTCGCCGATCCTGACCGGCGCCGCGCCATCGAACTACTGGGCAAGGCGCCCCGACGAGCCGGTGAACTCGCCGAAACCCTCGGCCTGCCCGCCCCGGCCATGAGCCGTCATCTGCGTATCCTTAAACAGGGCGGCCTCGTCGAGGAGACGCATCCGGAGTTCGATGCCCGCGTGCGCATCTACACCCTGAAGGAGGGCGGTTTGGCCGATCTAAAGCTATGGCTCGCCGAAACCGACAAACTCTGGGCCGCCCAGCTCACGGCCTTCAAGGCGCATATGGAGAAGAAGCGCAAGTGAGCGCTGTCCTGGTTGCCATCCGGGCGCCGGCCACGCCGGACGAGGCTTTTGATTCGGTTGCGGACGATATCAGCCTCTGGCGGCGCCCCAGCGCCCCTTATCCAGCTGACCCCGGCCGGCGATGGCACGCCCAGCTTTGAGGACCAGGCACGCCTCCTCACCATACTGCCGAATGGCAAGGTCTTCGAAATCGGCCGCGTCACCGGCACCCATCGCGGCTGCGACACCATCCCGCACGAGCATGTCGCCCAGCACAGCTTCCCGCTCCAGGCGGCGCAAGGCCATCTCGCCAATGCCTCGCGCGCGGGCCTCGCCGCTTTCAGGGACAGAGTCCACTGAAACGCGCCCACAGCGCAGGCCGCGTCGTCTGGGAGCCTTCCACCAGCAGAGCATCCTGCGCCGCTGCGGCGTGAGCGCCCGCGTCCTCGGTCCAGATATACGAATTCGGGATCGCCCACTGGCTTTTGTCCCGGGTGCCGGCACACAGGATCACGAGATCCGGCGCGACCTCCGGCAGATGCCACATCCGCGTGCCGCCGATCCGCCGAAACGTATTGCGTGCACCGCCGGAAACCGCGACCGCAATACCTTCGTCCAGATCACGAAAGGCGACGGCATCATCGACGTTGAAGAATATGGCCGCGTCATTGCCTCCTGCTATGGCGCAACGCCGTCGCGGGAAGTTCGCGACTTCCTCAAGGAAAAATAGGGCTTCGCCGAGCGACGCCCCGGCATTGACGCCTTTCCCGAGCCAGTCAAAGGTTGAGCCATGAAACGCGCCCTCTTCCTAGCCGCCTTCGCCCTCGCTGCCTGCTCCAGCGTGCCCGCCTCAATCGCCGAAGCGCCCGCCGCCGAAGCGGCACCCGCCTGGCGACCCGTCGCCCCGGAAAACCTCGTCCTCCTCGAAGTGCCGACCGGCACCGTGGCGATCGAGCTTTTCCCCGACGCGGCCCCGGCCCATGTCGCCCGCCTGCGCGAACTTCTCGCCGAAGGCTTCTATGACGGCGAATTCTTCTACCGCGTCATCGAAGGCCACGTGGCTCAGGCGGGCCGCGAGTTCGAAATGGGCTCGAAAGCCTGGCAACCCGTACCCTTCGAAGCCGAACGCGCCTTATCCGCAGATGGCTTCACCCCGCTCGGCAACGCCGATCTCTTCGCGCCCGAAGCCGGCCACCGATCCGGCTTTGCCGTCGGCCGCGACGGCCGGCAGGAATGGCTGATGAACTGCCCCGGCGCCCTCGGCATGGCGCGGGACGACGCGCCGGAGACCGGCAATACCGAGATATACATCCCCCTTCAGCCGCGCCGCTACCTCGACCGCAACTACACGATCTTCGGCCGCGTCATCGCCGGCATTCAACACATTCACCGCCTGCCCCGCGTCGATCCGTTCACGGAAGAAGAAATGAACGCACTCTTCGGCGAGGACGAACCCCTCGCCCAGCAGATGTCCCAGTATCGCCGCTCGAAGAACGAATACAACATTATCACCTCCGCCAGGCTCGCCGCCACCATCCCCGCGGCCGAGCGCCCCGCCTACGAAGTAATGAACACCGCCTCCGCCGAGTGGGCCGCACTGAAAGACTCCAAGCGCGACTACTCCGCTGTCCCAGCCTTCATCGCCCCGCCTGTTAACAAGCTCGACATCTGCTCCCTGCCGGTGCCCGCCAGAAAAGTCGGCGAGTAAGCGCCCGCCACGTCAACCTTACGCATTTATAATCTGCCCCATTCCCTACAGGATTCAGGGTTCTAAACTCCGTTGCGCGAACTACGCTCCGAATCCCGCCCGGCCCCGCCTTGCCAGTTTCAAGGCGCCATAGTTTCGTCTTTGCAAGCGAGGCGGAAGGCAAACGGGGCAAGTGAGTATGGCGTTCGAAGGCAAGGCACAGATTGCAGAAAAACCCGCAGAATTTGAAGCCCGCCAGACCGGACGGCGCTGTTTCGTCATCCTTCCCTACGCAACCCCTTCAGGCGCAGACGACACCGGCATCGATTTCGACGCCGTCTTCCACGAGATCATCCAGCCAGTTGCCGACGATCTCGACCTCGACTGCATCCGCTCCGACCGGGTCAGCCGATCCGGCCTCATCCACCGCGAAATGATCGAGAACATAATCGATTCCGACGTCGTGATCGCAGATATCACGCTCGGCTCGCCCGACATATTTTTCGAACTTGGCATCCGCCAGGCCGCCCGCCGCGCGGGGACGGTGGTCATGTGCCATCTCGGCAGCGGCTCGGAATTCAACATTACCGGCGTGCGCGCGCTCGATTACGAACTCCCGCCCGAAGGCGCCCCCGCCCGTGCGCAAATCATCGCCGACTGCCGCGCACTCCTCCGTACACATATCAAGAATAGCCTCGACAACCGGGCGACGGACTCGATCGTCCACTCCCTGATCCCCGGCATCAATATCCGCCTGCCCGATCGTCCGCTCCCGGAACGCCGCTACCATATCTACAAGCTCGGCCTCGCCGGCATGACCGGCCCGAAAGCCGCTCGCCAGATCGAGATCGTCACCGGCGACATTGCCGACGTGGACGATATCGACGTCTGGGTGAACCCCGAGAACAACCGGATGGAACTCGCGCGCCTGCACGACAGTTCCGTCTCCGCCACGATCCGCTATCTCGGCTCGCGCCGCGACCGGCACGGTTTCGTGCGCGATGACGCGATCACCCGCCTGCTGCGGTCGAAAGTCGGCGCCAATCATCGCACCGGCATCGAGCCCGCCACCACCATGCTGACCCGCGCCGGCGCGCTCGCCCGCAACAACAAGGTCAAGCTCCTCGTCCACGTCGCCGCCCATCAGGGCGAGCCAGGGCGCGGCTACCAGCTGATCGGCGCCTACCGCAAATGCGTCACCAACGCGCTCGCGGCGGTCGACCAGTACAATACCGAGTTCCCGGCCAAGATAAGCACAAAGTCCGTGCTCCGCTCCGTCCTCATCCCCCTCTTCGGCACCCGCTCGCCTGGCGAATCCCCGCACGAGCGCGTCCAGGGCCTGATCCACGCGGCACACCAGTACATGCTCCATTCGGCCGACACGAAGATCGAGCGCGTTGCATTCCTTGCATGGACCCAGGTAGATCTGGAACTCTGCCAGGCCGCCCTCCACCGCCTCGGCCTGAAGCCCGCCGGCGCGCCCCGCGGCCCCGGCAAGGCCTGACGGGCACTGGAATTTCTCTCCACAGGCGAGCGCTAGTTGTGCAATTCGCCACTGCGACCAAGTGCACATCTTGCGTCGTTAACGCTTTTTAAGCACTATATGTGGTATCTTCAGGTGTCCAAAGACGCCTATCCTTGAAGGAGTTTCCCATGGCTGACGGCAACGCGAACATTCCCGGCCTGCTCACCCCGAGCCATGCCTACAAGCCGTTCCGTTATCCGTGGGCGTACGAATTCTGGAAGAAGCAGCAACAGGTCCACTGGATGCCGGAGGAAATTCCCCTCGGCGAGGATTGCAAGGACTGGGCGGTCAAACTGTCCGACGCCGAGCGAAACCTCCTCACACAGATCTTCCGTTTCTTTACGCAGTCGGACGTCGAAGTCGGCGCTAACTACATGACGAACTACATGCCGCTCTTCAAACCGGTTGAAGTGTCGATGATGCTGTCGTCCTTCTCCAACATGGAGACGATCCATGTGGCGGCCTACGCGCTGCTGCTCGAGACGATCGGCATGCCGGACACCGAATTCTCGGCCTTCATGGAATACAAGGAAATGTCGGCCAAGCACGACTACCTTGGCCAGTTCGGCGTCGGGACCAACGAAGACATCGCCGTTTCGATGGCTGTGTTTGGTGCGTTCACAGAAGGCCTGCAGCTGTTTGCCTCCTTTGCGATGCTGATGAACTTCCCGCGCTTCAACAAGATGAAGGGCATGGGCCAGATCGT
>CAMEDD010000077.1 GCA_945913285.1 Candidatus Sulfopaludibacter sp. SbA3 | reverse complement strand
GGCGCGCCAGCTGGTGGCTGCCGAACTCGTCTCGGGCCGCCGCGTGCGGGTGCTGACCGAACGCCACGCGCGCGGCTTCCACCTCCTGATGATGGACGCCGCTGTCGAGACGCCGCCCTCTGGCGACGTAGCCGAACTTGAGGAGAAGCTGCGCGCCCGCACGGCGTTCTTTGCCTCGCTCGGACATGATCTCAAGACACCGCTCAACGCCATTCTCGGCTACGCCGAAATCATGCATGCCGAGCTGATGGGGCCGCTGCCGAAGCCGTATGCGGACTATCCGTCGATCATCCACGAAAGCGGCATAGACCTCCTGCTGCTCGTCGATGACATCCTGGACCTTGCGCGCGCCGAAGCCGGCCAGCCGCGGCTTGAGCCGGAGCCGGTGGACCTGACGGCGTCCGCCGAATCGGTGATCCGCCAGATGACCGGCCATGCCGACCGGGCAGGGGTGACGCTGAAGCTGAAGACCAGCGGCGAAGTCTGGGCTGAGGCGGACGCCCGCGCCGTGCGCCAGATCTGGCAGAACCTCGTCTCCAACGCGATCAAGTATTCCGTGAGCGGAAAAACGGTCACGCTGGAGACACGGCTCGAAGGCGAGACCGCCATGCTCAGCGTCTCTGACCGGGGCGCCGGCATTGCCGCGGCCGACCTCGCTCGTGTCACCGAACCCTTCGCGCAAGGCACCGGCGCCAAGCCCGGCACTGGCCTCGGGCTGTCCGTGGTCCGCCGCTTCGCCGAACTGCAGGGCGGCGCCCTGCGCATCGAATCCAAACCCGGCAAAGGCACCCGCGCCGAAGTCACACTCCCCCGCGCCTCGGAAGCTGATCTCGTCCCGCTGGAAGAGGCGGCGGAGTAGCGGCCCTTACTTCTCCGTGAACGAATACCCGTGCATCACCATCTCGATCGACTCGCCCGGCGGCAGGGGTTCCCATTTGCCGGCCCAGTCCGAGGCGTTGGACACCCAGAATTCCATCACCGGATACATCGCCGTCTGGTTCGGCGGCCAGCGCAGATTTTTCGGGGCGCCCGGCACTTTCGCCCATTTGCGAACCTTTGTGGGCGTCACGACCAGTTCGTCCCTGAAACCGTCAGTCAGGCTTTCGATCCGCATCGTGACCTTGTTGGGCTGCCGGTCGATCTCGAAGCGAACGCGGTGGCCGCCGAGGTCCTTGTTGACCCTGCGCATGTTGAAGCCGCCATTGCCGTTATGGAGGTTGTATTCGATGCGGCCGTTCATCAGCTCGAAGTCAAACTCGTGGGCGCCTTCGCGGGCGCCCTCGGAATAAAGCCAGAGCGGAGCGGCGACGATACCGGGCCGGGTTTCCGGCAGGGTCGCCTCGACTATGTAGCGACCGCGTTTGCGGGCCTTTCGCTTTTCCAATTCCCATTTGAACGCTGCGACGTTGCGTTCGGTTATGCGCGTGATGACTTCGGCGTCCGGCGTTACGATCACGTTGTCGAAATTGAACGTCCAACCGGGCAGCAGCTTGGTCTGGTAGCCCTCGATCGGGTGGATGGCCTGTTTGTAGTTGCGAAAGGCGATCGGCCCGTCCGGGAACCGCTTGAGCGCGATCTTCTTGCCTTTCGATTTCGACCGGTCACTCGCCGGCTGGATCTGGCCGTCGGCGCTGGAGAGCGAATAGATCGCCGCCTTCTCGTTCGGGCCGCCGGGCGAGGGCGGCATGCTGGCGTCCGAAAATGCGGCGCTGATGCAAAGCGCCAGACAGGCTGCTACTTTGATCATAAGGGATGACATCAGTTCGCTCGCATACTGGCTTTGACGTCACGTACCGTGCGCCCGGACGGCTCGCGGTTTCGCCCTGGCCGACGGTAGAGACCACTGGAGCCATGTCCGCCGCCGCAAATCAAGGGCATGTCGCTTCGGAAACGAAACATTCACACTCTGCGCCCGTCCCGACGTGTTCCGGCGTCAAGCCGCGCAACCCCGTGCATCCCGGATTGGCAATCACCGGCGCCGCATCGGCGTTTACGGCGAGTGTATGTTAACCGGCATGGGGTAATGACCATGTCGCTCGGTTCGGGCCCGCCGCGGCAGGATCCGAACCCTTGGGAGATGACAATGGCGGATGGGTTCGATTTCAGCGCGATGAGTTGCGTGCCCGCCGCCATCGGCGCGCATGGCGGCCGGGTCTGATTCATGGGCGCGGCCTTGAAACCAGTCTGGGTCGCGCTCGGCTTCGCCATTGGCGGGGTCTTCATCTACCTGTCACTGCGCTCGCTCGACTGGCCGACCGTGCAGGCGGCGTTCGCGCAGGCGCATCTTGGCTGGCTGCTGCTCGGCTTTCCGCTGTGCGCGCTCGCTTTCCTGCTGCGACTGCAACGTTGGTGGCTGATGCTCGCAGCGATCGGATCGACGGCGACGCGGATGCAGATTGCCGCGCCGTTCTTCGGCGGCTTTGCGCTGAATAACCTGCTGCCCTTCCGGATGGGTGATGTTGCCCGCGCGGCGGCCTTCACGAAAAGCCTCGACGTCTCCGCCTCGGGCGCAACCGCGTCACTCCTCGTGGAGCGGGTGTTTGATCTTTACGCGCTGCTGCTGCTAGGCTTTGCCGCCGTGCTGGCGCTCTCGCAGACGGTCGCAGACTTTCCGCTGGCCGCCAGCATGACGGCGATTGCCGGACTGGTCGCCTTGCTCAGTGTGCTGACCGCTGTTCTGACCGTCCCGAAGGCGCTTGGCCGCCTGCTTCTCCGTATGCTGAAACTACCATTCGGCCGCCTCGTGCCGCAGGGCCTCACGCGATTTGGCCTGCGCACGCTCATCCATATCTCGCACATCGTGCGACGCCAGGGCTCGCTGCGCCTGATCGGCCTGTCGGTGCTCGCCTGGACGATCGAGGGCGGGGTCATCTACAGCGCGGTGCAAGCGCTTGGCCTTACGAGCGCGCTCGCGGGGCCGTGGCTCGCCATCGTCTCCGGAAACCTCGGCACGCTGCTTCCGGGCACACCGGGGCATTTCGGCACGTACCACTATCTCGCCGCGCACGCGCTGACGCTCGCCGGGCCCGACTTCAGCGCCGGCTTCCTCGCGATCACGCTCGCGCATTTCATCATCTGGAGCAGCACGACGGTGGCCGGGTTTGCGCTCCTCCTGTCGGTCGGCGGCCTCTCCAGCCGGTTCAAACCCCGCCGCACGACGCCTCGCGCTGCTGCAGAACGGAAATTTCCGGTTTGATACCCTCTCGAAGCATGCGAGCAGTGTTGAGAAATGTCAGAGAGAAATGCCCCATGAAGACAAGCGCTTTGGCGTTCGCAGCCTCGCTGGCCCTTGCAGCTTGCGGCGGTCTTGGAGGCGGGGGGTCAAAAGCCGATCTCGTCAAATGGTGCGTCGATAGCGGCGACGCGCCTGCTGATTGCGAATGCATGGCCGGCCGTCTTCAGGCGGAATTGTCGCCGGAACTGTTCAGCACGCTGGCGACGGGTTTTACCGCCGGAGAGGACGCCGCCGCCGAAGCGCTCGAGAACCTGCCCGAAGATCAGCAGATGGAAGCGATGAGCGCCCTGATCGAAGCCGGCATGAGCTGCACCGGCACCGTCCCCGCCGAGGGCTGACACCGGAGGCGACTTGACGTGCGGGCCTGGCGGGAGGAGTCTGCGGAATGGACCGCCTGCCTTCAAGATTATGGATCGATGCGCTTGTCCGACGGGCCCAGCTTGGCGGCGCTTCTGCGTTCATCGTGCAGCACGGCGACGATGACCGGGGCGATGTGCTGATCAAGGTCGCCCGGCTTGATGGCACCGCCGCCGCTTACCTGCCTTCGACGAGTCTTGCAGGCCAGCGCATCTTCCTGAACCTCTCGATGCAGGGCGTCGGCCCAGAGGAAGCCAGCGTCGACGAATATGTCCGCCGCGCGCAGAGCCGTGACCGCGATCTCTGGATCGTCGAGATCGAGGACAAGGACGGCCGCACCTTCCTGACGGAGCCGGTCGAAGATTGAGCAGCCCGAGCATCAGGCTTGATCCCCCCGGGCCGGATATGACAGATTTGGGCAAATACGTTCCGGGGAGGACAACATGCTGAAAACACTGACAATGACTATCGTGGCCGCTGCACTGGTTATGCCGGCGATGGCCGATTGCGCAGGCGAAGAGGCCGCCATCCGCGCAAAGGCCGCCGAAGTGGCTGAAATATCGACCAAGGTCGAAGCGCATCGTGCGCTCGTCCAGACGGCGTCCGCGGGCGTCGAGAAGGCGGCCACACCGGAGGAAAAAACCACGTTCGAAGACCAGCTCGGGACCTATGAAACCGAACTGGACGACCTCAAGGCGGCCAGGGGCTCACTCCTCTATGATGTGCTCGATCTCACGATGACATATCAGAAGGCCTGCAAGGCCCCCGCCCAGCCACTGCTCGACGAACTCGGCATCAAGGCGGAAGATCTGCCGGAGTATTAATTTCAGCTTTCGCGGCACTTAAACGGCTCGTTAACCGCGTTCTACGACCTTGCGATTCGCATGGTCACACAGGGGCGGAACGGCGATGCTGTTTCTATTGAACGAGTTTGTAACCGAGGTTGAGGCGCCCGAACTGCGCCTGCTCAAACGCGGGCCAGTGCTCGGCTTCGAGGACGCGCACGCACTGCGCGCCCGGGAAGCCATGGCGTTTGCCCGCAACAAGCTGCAAGCCTGCCACGACATCGGTGAAGGCCCCGGCGACATCCTGATAGCCGACCTTGCCGCCTTGATCATCGCGAAGACCGGCGCCAACGCCGCCCTGTTCCCAGTCCATGACGGCCGGGTCAGCGAGCCGCGCCTCACAATCCTGCCAGAATCCATCCTCGAAGCCATGCGCGCGCGCATCGCCGAAGGCGGGGCTGCGGCTATCCGCAACATCTGGCCGCGCGCCGCCTGAACAGCTGAAGCGCCGCCCGCTGCTCGGTTTCGTGGCGGCATGCTGCCAACCGCTCCGATCCGTGCACCTCATTACATCTGGGACGATGACGGCCCGGCCGCGCCCGCCTCGGCGCGGTTCCTCCTCGGCCTGCTCTGCGGTTTTGTCCGCCTTTCGCCGGTCTGGAAGGACCGGGCAGGGCGCGGTGTCGTCGTAACTGTCGAACGCGGCGCGCAAGAGGATGCATGCATCATCCTGGGCGGCGCCCTTGAAGGCCATATCGAGCCCAAGCCTCTGGGGCCGGCGGATGTCCATCCCGGCCGTGCCTGGTTCGGACGCGGATGGACCCAGCGTTGCTAAGCGGAATGCGAAATCTGGCCGGAGGCCTCGCAAGGCGTGGTCGGCCCGCTGGTTCCGGACGATCCGCCGGGCCGGATTTCGAAGCGCGGCTACTGGGCGCAGTTCGATACATCGCAGTGGCCGGGATATGAAAGCGCGGAGCGTTAAACCGCTTTCAGGATTCCCGACGCTTAGCGGCCAAACCCGCCCGGGCAGCCAGCCCCTTCATTCCATGGGCCAGATCGGCTAGGGCGAGCGCCAGAGAGAGAATTTGACCCCATGACGCACATCACCGAAGCCGCCCGCCGGCGCACCTTTGCCATTATCTCGCACCCGGACGCCGGCAAGACCACGCTGACGGAGAACCTGCTGCTCGCCGGCGGCGCCATCCGGGCGGCCGGTGAAGTGGCCGCCCGCGGCGAATCCCGGCGCACGCGGTCGGACTGGATGAAGATCGAACGCGACCGCGGCATCTCGGTCTCGGCCTCGGTCATGTCGTTCGAGTTTGACGGGTTCATGTTCAACCTGCTCGATACGCCCGGCCACGAAGACTTCTCGGAAGATACCTACCGTACACTGACGGCAGCCGATTGCGCCGTCATGGTGCTCGACGCGGCCAAGGGGATCGAGCCGCAGACGCTCAAACTGTTCGAAGTCTGCCGGATGCGGGACATCCCGATCATCACCTTCATCAACAAGATGGACCGCGAGGCACAGGAGCCGATCGCGCTGCTCGACGAGGTTCAAGACAAGCTGCAACTCGACACTGCCCCGCTTTACTGGCCGGCGGCGAGCGGTCAGCGCTTCGCCGGCATGCTGGATCTTGCCCGCAACCAGTTCCTGCAGTTCGAGCGCCGCCCCGGCGAGCCCGCCCGCATTGGCCCCGCCACCGAAATCCCGGCGGACCCGGCCAGCCTTGAAGCGAACCTCGACCCCTACGTCTTCGCCGAAATGACCGAAGGCATCGAGATGGCCCGCAGCCTGCTGCCCGCCTTCGATCCTGCGGCCTTCCGGTCCGGCAACATGACGCCGGTCGTGTTCGGCTCGGCGCTGCGCTATTTCGGTGTCGCCGAACTCCTCCGTACCCTGCACACCTATGCCCCGGCGCCGCGCGACCAGAAGGCGATCCGCAAGGCCGAGCCGATCCGCGTGCACGCAGGCGATCCCTCCGTCAGCGGCTTCGTGTTCAAGATCCAGGCGAACATGGACCCGAACCACCGCGACCGCGTCGCGTTCGTGCGGCTCTGCTCCGGCGAGTTCCGGCGCGGCATGCGTCTCAAGACCGCCGGCGGCAAGCAGCTCAACATCCACAACCCGATGATGTTCATGGCGCAGGACCGCGAGATCGCCGAGACCGCCTATGCCGGCGACGTGATCGGCGTGTCGAACCACGGCCAGCTGCGCGTCGGGGACTCGCTGTCAGAGACCGGCGACATCCAGTTTGGCGGCATCCCGAACTTTGCGCCGGAACTCCTGCGCCGCGCGCGCGTCAAGGATCCTATGAAAGCGAAGCACTTGCGAAAGGCGCTCGAAAGCCTCGCCGAAGAGGGCGTCACCCAGCTCTTCTCGCCGCAGATCGGCTCGGACATGATTGTCGGCGCCGTCGGCCAGCTGCAGTTCGAAGTGATGATCGAGCGGATGACGGCGGAGTATGCGCTGGAAGTCTTCTTCGAGCCGGCGCCCTATAACGTCGCGCGCTGGATTGCCTCGGACGATCCAAAAAAGATCGAGGAGTTCATGGAGAAGAACAAGTCCGCCTCCGGAACAGATCTCGACGGCGCGCCGGTCTATCTGGCCAAGAACGCCTGGGATGTCGGCTACGCGCAGGAGAAGAACCCGGGGATCCGGTTCACGGCGACGAAAGAGCGATCGATCTAGTTTCCGGGGACGTCCGGCTCAGGCTCGCCCGCCAGCGTTTCTGTCGGCGCGGGCTCCGCGTCCTTGCCCCAGATCAGATCGTCCGTGCGCGGAGAGACGGCGGAGGTTGCCAGCAGGTTTTCCTCGATCTTGCCGCCGCCGGCTTTCAGTTCGCAGCGCGCAGCCGAGTCGCCATAGGCCTCAACGAAAGACCAGGCCTGGCAGCTGTCTTCGCTGCCGCAGGCCGCTTCGCAGGCGAGGGGCGTGGAGCCGGCATCCACCTTGTAGGTCGCGCCGTGGCGGTATTTGTAGCGCTCATGTCCCGGCGCAGCGGGCCCGTCGGTTGCGGTGAGGGGGTCGAGGGCCGGTGCGGTAACGGCCTTACTGCCCACGCCATCAGCGCTGGCAGCAAGTCCGAGGAAAGCCGCGGCGGCAATCATCAGGGCAAAACGCATGGGACACTCCTGCGGAATGAGGCAATCTGGACCCTAACCGCACCGCGTTAACGATGCGTTAGAGCATCGTACCGATTGATTGAATCAAATTGATTCCCCGTCCCTTCGAACTGTGATTCACAGTTTCAGGAGGTGACTGACATGGCAAACCTGATTTCTGCTGATCTTCGTACGCGAATGATGCGCGGTGTTGCGAGCGGCAAGTCG
>CAMEDD010000076.1 GCA_945913285.1 Candidatus Sulfopaludibacter sp. SbA3 | reverse complement strand
CGTCGCCCCGCCCGACTTCGCCAGAACGATCGTGATCGCTGCCGTCAGCGTCGTCTTGCCATGGTCAACGTGACCAATCGTGCCAATGTTCACGTGCGGCTTCGTACGCTCAAACTTTGCCTTGCCCATGGGGCGTCTCCTTTGTTTCCGGGTCTGCGTCCGGCGGACCGGATCAGGTTTAACCAAACACTTGTCAGGCCACCTGCCTGTCGAGCGCGCCTCATACCCATGTCGCCCCGGGGATTCAAGCAGGCTTGTGACAGTCTTGCGTCCGATAGCGCAGCCCTTGCCCGCACGCCGCGGGCGGCCGATAACGCGCGCGCATTCTTTGAACTGGCTGAGGGTACCCTGCCATGAGAGACAAACTGAAGCTGCACGCGGCAAGACTGGCGGGTGAATCGCTCCGGGACCTCGCGGCAGGCCGCGCCGCGGCCGCGCCGCTCGTCGCCGCTGGATGGAAGGTGAACCTTGCCCGTCATTATCTCGACACTGCAGCGGACGCCGAACTTCTCGAAGGGGGCGCCCGGGCCGGACTTGAAGATGCCGCCCGGCGGCTGTTCGGCGGCGAGATCGTCAATCCGTCCGAAGGCCGCCCGGCGCTGCACTGGGCGCTGCGGGCCGGGTCAGCGCTCAGCGGCGAGCCTGAAACCGTGCGGCAAAGTGTGCTGCCAGCGCTCGCCTTTGCTGAAAAGGTCCGTTCCGGCGACGTGCGGACGGCGAACGGCGCAAGGTTCAGGGCCGTTTTGCATATCGGGATTGGCGGGTCCGATTTCGGACCGCGCCTGATCGCCGATGCGTTCGAGGACAAGGCCGATCCGGGGATCACGCTGAAGTTTGCGGCCAACGTCGATCCGTATGATCTCGACCGGGCCCTGGCCGGGCTCGATCCGGCCTCCACCCTGGTCATCGGCGTCTCGAAATCGTTCGGGACGCAGGAGACACTTTATAACCTGAACCGCGCAAGGACCTGGCTGGAGGCGGCGCTGGGCGAGCCGGCAAGCCAGCATCTGGCGCTGGTGACGGCCAGTCCGGAGAAGGCGGCCGCCTGGCTGGGCGCACGCACGGCGCACGTCTTCGACATGCCGCTCTCGGTCGGCGGGCGGTTCTCGCTCTGGTCGGCGGCGTCACTCGCCTGCATGATTTCGCTCGGGCCGGATGTGTTCCGGGCGATCCTCAGGGGCGGCGCGGAGATGGACGCGCACGCGCAGGCAGCGCCGCTGAGCGATAACGTACCGATGCGTCTTGCGCTTCTGGATTACTGGAATGCCTCGGTGCGCGAAGCGCCGATGCGGGCGGTGCTGGCCTATGCCAACCGGCTGCGGATGCTGCCCACCTACCTGCAACAGCTGGAGATGGAATCGAACGGAAAGTCGGCCGGGCCGACGGGCCTTACGGTCCTGCCGCCGACGGCGCCGGCGATCTGGGGCGGCGAGGGCTCGGTCGGGCAACACTCCTATCATCAGTGGCTGCATCAGGGTTCGCAGGCCGTGCCGTGCGAGTTTATCCTGGCGGCGGACCGGGACCGCGATGCGGAAGGGCTCTCAACGCTGACCTGCCATGCCCTGGCGCAGGCCGAGGTGCTGGCGAACGGGCGCAGCCTCGCCGAGGTTGAGGCCGAGGAGCCCGGCCTCGCTCCGGGCACCGCGCCGCAGAAAGTGCATGCCGGGGGGCGGCCCTCGACGATGCTGTCGCATGCCGCCTTCGGGCCGGAAGCCTTCGGGTCGCTGTTGGCGCTTTATGAACACCGGACCTACTTCGCAGGCCACCTCTGGGGCCTCAACCCATTTGACCAATGGGGCGTGGAGCGCGGCAAGACGATGGCGGCGCGGCTGCGCCCCGCCCTCGAGGCGCCGGAGAAAGCCAGCGATCCGGCGACCGCGGCCCTTATCCGCATGATCGGCTGAGACATGCCGGTTGAGCGCCTCCTCCGCGAACAAACGCTCGGCGAGACGCGGTGGGCAGCGCTGGACGGCGCCGGTTTGCCGATCGCCCTGTTTCTTGAGCGGGCGCACGAGATGGCGCGCAGGCCCTCATTCGGAGACCGCCTGACCGGGCGTGTCCGCAGGCTCGACACAGCGATGGGCGGAGCGTTTGTCGATCTGGGAGCAAAGGGCGACGGGTTCCTCCGGCTGAAGAGCGGCGAAACCTTTCCCGAAGGCGCGGCCATCGACGTGGACGTTGTTGCCGAGGGGCGCCGGAACAAGGTGGCGAGACTTCGGCTGGCGGGGCACGAGAAAGCAGCGATGAGCGCGGCTGAACATTGGCGGGCGAGCCTGAGCGGCGGCGTAACGGCGCCGGTCGAGGATCGTCCGGCAGGCGACGGCGAGGTGCGCTCCGCATTCGAGGATGCGCTGGCGGCAGCGGCGCCGCTTCGGGGCGGCGGGCGGCTCCGGATCGAGCCGACCGAAGCGCTGACGGCGGCGGATATCGATACAGCGGGCCGGGCAGCGTACGGCGGGCGGGCGCCAGCAGCGCTTGCGATCAATATCGAAGCCGCCGGGATGTTGGCGCGGCAGATCCATCTGCGGGGCCTCGGCGGACTGGTCGTGCTGGACTGTGTGGCCCCCATCGACAAGGCGGCCGGCGCGCAGGTTCGAGCTGCGTTTCTGGATGGGTTCCGGGACGTTTCGGGGCGCCAGGTGAAGGCGCTGGTTCCGTCCGAGTTCGGACTGATGGAGATTTCGGCGGACTGGCAACTGACGCCGCTGCGGGACCGGCTGCTGGGCGCAGATGGGGCGCCGACCCCGGAGACGACCGCGCTGAACGGTCTGCGCGATCTGGAAGCCAGCGCCCGCGCGAACCGAATGGGTCGGCTGAGACTGACCCTGCCGGCGCCGGCCTTTGCCTGGCTTTCGGCGAGCGGCTTGAATGCCGAAGCCGAACTCGCGAGGACTTATGGCGGGCGGCTGGCCATCGCGGCGGGCGCATCTGCAAAGCATGAAGTGAGGCCCGACCCGTGAACACGCCGCCCCTGCCCCGCAAACCCGCCTGCGCGCGCTGCCGCAAGCATCCCGTGATTGCCGAATACCGGCCGTTCTGCTCGAAGCGCTGCGCCGATGCCGATCTCGGAAGCTGGCTCAATGGGGCTTATGCGATTTCCGGCGCGCCTGCCGAAGACGCCGATGACAACCCGGACCGGCCGGGACAAACGCACGGCGATGACGCCTGACCGGGAAAGGCCGCGACGTCGCTGAAATCGGCTTGGACAAGGCCATGGACAAGCCATGGGGCCTTCGTTAAGTAGCCGCTTCCCTAACTGGCCCGCCCGGGTAGCTCAGGGGTAGAGCAGCGGATTGAAAATCCGCGTGTCGGTGGTTCGATTCCGCCCCCGGGCACCATTCAGGCTTCCAGCGACGTCCGCGGGCCTCCACCAACATCCATAAAAACAAGGCTTTAGGGCGGCGCTTTCGGCGCCTTTGTCCGCCAACGTCCACCAGAAATCGTTGGAAGAAATTTTTTCTGTTGGCATTTTGTTGGCATCGAAACCGCCGGGAACCTAACCGGCCGAAAAAATGCCAACACTTTTTGACGATGCCAACAAAATGCCCCTGACAGACACACGAATCCGCGGCCTCAAAAAGGGAAGCCGCCCGAAGCGCTACAGTGATGGCTACGGCCTCTATGTGGAGGTAACGCCTGGAGGATCAAAGCTCTGGAAGATGGCCTACCGCTTTGAGCGCAAACAGAAGACTCTGTCGTTCGGCCCGTACCCGGAGATCTCGCTTGCGCGGGCCAGAGAGCGGCGCCTTGAAGCCCGGACAATGCTTTTCGAAGGCCTTGACCCCTCGGCTATCAAGAAGGCAGGCGAGGAAGTACGGCGCGCTGAGATCGAGGATACTTTCGCCCGTATCGCTGATGGTCTTTGGCGACCCCGTCGTCGCAACGGCAATCCTCGACCGACTGCTGCACCATAGCCACGTCGTCACTATCCGCGGCGAAAGCTACCGGCTCCGGGAAAAGCGCCGAAGCGGCCTTTTGCAAAAGGCCGCTTCGGCGAAGCCCAACTCTTCAACTTCAAACCAGGAGGGGGTCAGTTCTTCATGACGAAAGGGGGTCAGTTCCTGATGTCGCTGGACATCACTGAATTAATGTCGATCTCGAAGTGACCAAGCCTCTCTCGTGCTCTTTCTGCCGCATCGGATTTCCAGCCTAGCGGTACAAAGTGATGAGCATGCCATTTGCCACTGGTAACGCCCCGTCCCGCTTGTTCAATGCCTTGACGGAATACCTTTTGAGCCTTTCTGCCTGTCACCCATGCTGATCGGGCCAAGTTGATGGATTCTACAGTCTTCCCAAGGGATGCACTTGCACCCATCGAAACGATTATGTTCGTGAGCAGATTAGCACCCCCACCCAGCGTAGCGGCATCAGCCTCCGCAGCATAGCCGGCCAAGCCGAATGTTGCAGTCCATCCATGCCGATGAGCCAGCGTCTGGACTGCCGAGCCGACAGCGTTACCTGCGGGCACTGCAACCATTCTATCAACAAGCTGACCACCGGCTTCTCCGGCTACGCGCCTGAGAACTGTTTTCGGGGGGCCGCCGAGGGCTACACAAGTCGCAGAATACCCCAACTCGGCCAGCAGTGGACGCTCAATGGAGAAATCCGCCAGCCCCTCGACAAGTCCCAGGCCACCGCTGGCTACTCCACTGATGGTTGTCTCAGCTGAGGGACCGGGGACGACGCCGTAAACGACAACCTTCTCCAATCGCACTTCAGCATCGATATTTCCATCCCGAGCAACTCTATCTTGTTCGGCGATCGCAGAATCGATCCGACTTTCGATTTGCTCAGGGGTGGCGCCCGCAAAAGAAAGATCGAGTTCGGCAAGTGAATCTCTGATTTTCTGAAACGACAGCAATTCAGCGATCTGATCTTCCGTCGCGCCTCTATTGCGAAGGTCCGACTTGAAGAGATTAGTGATTGCATCAGAGCGGTATTGTCCGTCCGCGTCGAACAATGTTTCCGGAGAAACGCTGTTGCTTTGGACAGCGCCTTGCTCCGTCAGATTAGTTGCGAGCCCCCTGCCAATTGCCCCGCCGATGGCTTGCCCGATGACATCTGGAATGGCGGCGCGAATGTTGTCGCCGAAGTTTCCGTCGCCGAGCGCCGTGCGGGTAGCGGCATTAGCGATAGCGGAAGCTGTGCCTGCGCCGATCTGACTGGCAAATGAGCTTGAGGCAAGCGCCTGCCCGAACTTCGAAGCCCCGAATTTGCCGCCGGCAAAGCTTCCCACGCCCGACGCAGCAACGCTCGCCCAGGAGAACTTGCTCTGCGGGCCGAGGGCGATATTAGCGCCTTGCGAGAGTACGTTGGAAACCATTGCCCGGGCCGCGTTGGAGCCGATGCTTGAGCCGCCGACCCCGAGTTTACCGGCGCCGCCAAGTCCTCCTGCCAGCGCCGAACTGGCCACGGATGTCCATGAGAACTTGTCCTGGATGCCGGTTGCGACGCCGAGCGCCTGAGAGGCGATCGAGCCAGCCGCACCAGCTATGGCGCCGCCAACGAACCCAGCCGCCGTCGATCCGATCGCGGCAGTGAGCCCCGTTGCAGCAGTGGCGGCGGTCGTGGCTGTCGCAGCCGATGCAGCGGTTCCGATAAAGCCTGCCAGCGCCCCCTGCGTCGCCAGCGCCACCGCCACTGCGACCACCACGAGCAGAACCTGCCCAAACGCGCCGCACTTGTTCTTCTTGGGCGGTTTTGCGGCGGTGGGGGCGGTGTCGCCGATGGTGTCGGACGGGTCATAGGGCTGGTATGTCGAGGCGTTTCGGGGTGTTCTTGAGAACGCCTGCAAGGTATTGTGGCCGGTCTGCCGTAGGCAGATGATCTGATCCGATGGATCAGATCAAGGCGGAGAAGGCCCTGGGAGCCGCATGCGGAGCGCCGATGCAATGAGTCGGATCGACGAAGACTTTGATCGCCTTCCCGAGCTTGTGCTCGCCCAAGGCGTCTCAGAAATGTTCGGGTTCGAGTTGGCGGTCAGGCTCGAACGGCTTTCGGTAGAATAGTGAATTCAGGGCACGGATAAAGTGGCTCTTGCCGACCATGGTTTCCCTGACACTGTCGATGCTATAGCCCGGCTCGACGTCGGCGCGTGAGAAGTTTGCTTATCATTGGGCGCGGTTGTGCACACCTCAGTTCCCAATTTCTATGCTTGACCGATGCGATTGGCCCGTTCGGCGATGTCTGCACAGCGCTCCATCAAGACATCAAAAGGCTCCGCATCGTCGAGAAGCAGGCCATCGTCGACCATGCGCGCATAGTCATCACCGAGAGCTTTCAGCGCTTCGCCGTCCGGCACGAGACATAGGCAGCCATTGACCGCAGCAACGTAATCAATCGGTTCACGATCCGCCGACTTCTCGGGAAAGAACATCGTCTTATGACGCGCGACAGCATCCGCAAGATTCCGATCGGCGAACGCCGCTTCGGCAAGGCCGGCCTCGTCCAAGCGCACCGCGTCATGCCAGTGACGAGCGAAGCGTTCGCCCCGCAGGCGCTTCTGCAGGCAGAAGACATGGATCGCTGTGGCCTTCTCCCAGAACGTTCTTTCCGCGTGCATCACCCGGGGCCGGGCGGCCGGAAAAACGACGTTCTCGACCACGCCAGACGCGTCGCAGATGATATTGCGCAGGCTTGCCGGCTCTCCGGTCGAGCGCGCGCCGAATTCGAGCATGACACTGGGCGCGACATAGCCCGAACCGGTGGTCGTCGCTTCATAGTCAATGAACAGCTTCTCCCCTTCAATGCGGACTGTCGCTGCGAGTTTCTCTTCAGCCAGATTTTTGGTGAGTGCTGGCTGAACCGATCCAGCCACCCATTCAGGAAGGCGCTTACGCACCTCGCTCGACCAGCGCTTTTCTTCACTGCGTGAACGCGGCAATGCCTGTCCGCTATCGCCGACGAGATCGGGTGCAATTGCCCGAATGTCATAGGTCAGGTCGACGTCCTCAGAGAAGCGCCGGATCACGCCGTAGGCCTTCGACAGCGAAGTGCCACCTTTGAAGACCAGGTGTCCGCCCAGCGCCGAACCGTAGAGCGCCGATAGAGCCCAGACCACCCAGGCATCCTTTTCGAGGAGATGCGCGGGCCGGCCTGACTTATCGGCGGCAATACCGAGCACGTCGCGACGGTCCGAAGCCGTCAGCTCCAGAAAGACGTCAGCCATGCGCCGCGTTCCCGACGCTCCGCGCCAGCCACGTCGGCAGCTGCGGCGCCGCCGCAACGAGTTCCTGGAACGTCGTCGACGGAAGCTTTCGCTTCAGGACCTTGACCGCTGCGTCCGCTTTTTCCGGCCCTAGCCAGGCAAGCGCTCTGACTGCCACGCCGGCAGGCCGATGGGCCATGGCGAGCTGCCAACGCGGAGCGTGCCGGAGTTCAATCACTTGCTTTCCCAGGCTGATCTTGCGGCTGCGACCAGAAGTCAGAAAGACCGACTTGACCGGCACTTGCGTCGTGAGTCCAAGCGTGTTTGCCGCCGCCGCTCCGCCCGGGACAATGACTTCGCCGCGCTGACTGGCGAGCGCCTCGACCGCTTGCTCAACTGAAGGCGACCGGGTGCCGAACCGGCTTGAGAGCGGTCGTAGATAAACGCCCCGACCGGCCCGTATCAGGCGGCCCCTTTTCACAAGGCGCGACAATGCCTGATCAACAGCCGCCCGATTGCCGAGGTGCAGCAAGCCCTTGGCGGATATCGGCGCGCCCTCTGACGCGCTCTCCGCATGCAAAAGAATCTGTTCGGTCAGTCGCTGCATCGCTTTTCTCCTGTCAGAAATATACGCGGTTTTCTGACATATTTCAAGAACAGTTGGCTCACGAATTGAAGCAATCTTTGTTGATTTCTGCTGAGAACTGACCCGGGGTTTCCATCGAGAACTGACCCGCTTTCTGACTATCTTTCGGGTTTCATTTCCGGGTCAAGATGATGCCTTCTCCTTTTTCGATTTGGGCTTCTGCGCCGAGCTGTTCTTGAACCGGAAGC
>CAMEDD010000075.1 GCA_945913285.1 Candidatus Sulfopaludibacter sp. SbA3 | reverse complement strand
GCACCTCGAACTCAGCCGCGACATCGCCGAGCGCTTCAACCGTGAATACGGGGTGCCCAGATTTTTCCCGCTGCCTGAGCCGATGATCAAGGGCCCCGGTGCCCGGATCATGTCGCTCAAGGACGGCACGAAGAAGATGTCGAAGTCTGATCCATCGGACCTCTCCCGTATCAGCCTCCTGGATGACGCCGATGCCATCTCGAAGAAGATCAAGAAGGCGACCACCGATGCCGGTGTGATCCCGGCGACGCCTGAGGAAATGAAGGGCCGCCCGGAACTCGAAAACCTGGTCGGCATCTATGCCGCGCTGTCCGGCCGCACCGTCGAGAGCGTGCTGGCCGAGTTTGAGGGCAAGGGCTTTGGCGTGTTCAAGCCGGCACTGGCCGATGTCACCGTCGCTCACCTCTCCCCGATCACCACGCGCTACCGCGCGATTCTCGCCGACCCTGCCGGGATCGACCGGGTGCTGGCCGACGGCGCCGGGCGCGCCAATGCGGTTGCCGCACCGATCATGGACGAGGTCCGCCGCGTCGTCGGCTTCTGGAGGCCGTGAACCCCTGCGACCGCGCGGGGGCTTGCCGAAGGGCGGGCCGGCTGCACATTCTCGTCCCCACACCCTCGGAGACCCTCTCATGCGCTTCCTCACCCCGCTGATCCTGCCGACCGTCCTCTTCCTGGCCGCTTGCGGCGCCGCTGCGCCTGTCGCCGAAGGCGAGACCGTCATCGAGGTCCGGGATGCCTTCATTGTCGAACCGCCCGCCGGGCGCGATCTCACCGGCGGCGGCCTGACGGTCAGTGTGCAGGGCGAGCCCGTCACACTGATCGGTGCCCGCACGGCCGCCGCCCGCAAGGTGGAGCTGCACACAATGTCCATGGAGGGCGGCATGATGCAGATGCGCCAGGTCGAAAGCTTCCCGGTCACCGAAGCCGCCCCGCTGGTGCTCGAACGGGGCGGGAATCACCTGATGCTGTTCGGCGTTGGCCCGATCGAATCAGGCTCTGCGGTGGATGTGATTCTGACGTTCACGGACGAATCCGGCAGCGAGATCGAAGTCACGACCCAGGCTGAAATCGTGCCACCTGCAGGTTAACAGAGGTTAACGAACGGGCGGCTGCCGATTTATCAGAAATTTCATGCTGTCCGCCCTGTTCTTGCCACGCTGATGCCAGCATATTCGCGGCAACATGAAATCGACGACATCATCGGCTCAGGACAGGCGCAAACCCATGCCCGCACGCTCGGCTGCAGCGAAAGTGCCCAAAGCCTACGAGGAAGATGTCCGCAAGAAGGTGCGTCCCGCGCCTGCGACCTCGTCTGAGCATTTCGTGTCGCTCGACCATGCCGAGCCGAGCCCGATCATGCTCAGCGCGCAGAAGGTCTGGCGGAGCATCGTAGCCTTGGTGAAGGTGTCGCTCGTTCTGGGCGTCCTCGGCGCCTATCCCGCCGCCGTTGTCCTCTCGAGCGCGATCGACGATACCCCGATTGTCTTCCCCAACAGCCAGCCCTGGACCGTGCCGGGTGTGGGCGTCGCTAACTACATGATCGCCCGCGAGATCGCGGGCACCGGCATTGCGGCCGACCGTCCGGTCTGGCATCCGCAGGCCCGTCTGACCGCGCTGCCCGCCTGGCAGGAGGCGACATTCTCGGGCCTCTCTGAATACGTGAAGACGCTGTCTGAAATGACCGGCACCGCCAATGGCCCGGACAATGACCTCGCCGCGGCTGCAAACCTGCTGACGCCGGTGCCGGGCGAGGCGGTGCGCACGCGCGTGGCGACTGCCGCTGAAGCCCTTAACACCTTCGACACGCGCGCCTCGCGCGGGCTCGCGCTGCGCCCCCTGCCAGAGCAGACGCTGCCGATGGAATTCGCCCTGTTCGCAGCCTGGGCCAGCGAGGACCGGGCCGCCCTGTCAGACCGGATCCATGCCGAGCAGGACGCCTGGCCGGCCAGCCGCGAAGACATCGCCGCCTTCTACGCCGCCAAGGCCCGTGCCCACCTTGCCCATGAACTGATCGTGGCGGGCAAGGCGCGCGCATTCGGCATCACCGCCGATACCGAGCTGGCCCTGCAGCTCGCCCGCGCCGAAGCCGGCTGGAAGCGGGCGGCCGAACTGAAGCCTATCTTTGTTTCCAATCAGAGCGGCTCTGAGGCCTTCCTGCCAAACCACCTCGCGACCATGGCTTATTACCTGGTCGAAGCCGAAGAAGCCTCCGCGGAACTGGCCGTGCGCCTCGCTCCGCCGCCTCCGCGCGTGGAGGATGTGGCCGCCGCCACTACGACCGAGACGGCAAGTCCCGTCGTCGCCGAGACCGCTATCCCTTGATCTGACCGCCTCGCCGGGCCATGTCTGGCTCCAGACAGCGAGGCGCCATGTTCATCCAGACCGAACCGACCCCGAACCCCGATACGGTCAAGTTCCTGCCCGGCCTTCCGGTGGCAGGTTTCTATGGCCCGTTCGATTATCCGGACGCCGCGAGCGCGGGCTCCAGCCTGCTCGCCCGCGCGCTGTTCAAGGTGGACGGGGTGGACCGCGTCTTCCTCGGCGCGGATTTCGTCTCGATCAGCAAGGCGCCCGCGCGCGACTGGAAACACGTGAAGCCGATGGTGCTAGCCGCCATCATGGACCATTACATGGCCGGCCTGCCGGTCGTGGACCCCGATGGCGCGGCGGCCGACGATGAGCCCGTCTATGAGGGCGAGACCGCCGAGGTCGTCAACGAGATCAAGGAATTGCTGGAAACCCGCATCCGTCCCGCCGTGGCGCAGGATGGCGGGGACATCACGTTCCGCAGCTTCGATGCCGCAACCGGCGTGGTGCACCTCACCATGCGCGGCGCCTGCGCGGGCTGTCCGTCATCGACCCAGACCTTAAAGATGGGCATCGAAAACATGCTGCGCACCTACGTGCCCGAAGTCACCGCCGTCGAGGCCGTGATCTGAGTCTCCTGCGCGCTGCGCCTTGCGTTCCCGCACTCCCAAAAGGACCCTCCGATGGCTCATCCCGTCAACGACCACGCCCTAGACGTCATCTTCCGCGACGCGCGCAGCCAGAACGGCTTCATCGAGAAGGATCTGCCCGAAATCCTGATCCGCGCGGTCTATGACCTGACCAAGATGGGCCCGACGAGCGCCAACTGTTCGCCCGCCCGTTTCGTTTTCTTGCACACGCCCGTCGGCAAGGAACGCCTCCTGCCGCTGATGAGCGAAGGCAACCGCGAGAAGACCGCGCAAGCGCCCTGGACCGTCATCATGGCGCACGATCTCGGCTTCCAGGAAAAGATGCCGAAGCTGTTCCCGCACAATCCGGGCGCCAAGGACTGGTTCAATCACAACCGCGACGAGACTGCCTTGCGCAACGCCACGCTGCAGACCGCGTATTTCCTGATCGCTGCCCGGGCCATCGGCCTCGATTGCGGCCCGATGAGCGGCTTCGACATGGCCGGCGTCAACGCTGAGTTCTTCGAGAGCGACGAAGGCGAGATGAAACACTGGCGCGCCAACTGGATCTGCAATCTCGGCTATGGCGACAAGACCAAGATCTTCCCGCGCAGCCCGCGCCTCGAATTTGACGAGGCCTGCCGCATACTTTAACCGCGCAAGATGCTCGTCCTAGGCCTCAACACCGCTTTCAGCACGATGGAAGCCGCTCTCGTGCAGGACGGTGAAATCCTCGCTGACCGGCGCGAGGCGATGCCGCGCGGCCAGGAGCGCCGCCTGCCGGGACTCGTCGCCGAACTCTGCGCCGAGACGGGCGTCACGCTCGGCGAACTCACTCGTATCGGCGTTGTCGCCGGCCCCGGCAGTTTCACCGGCCTGCGCATCGGCGTCGCGTACGCGCGGGGTCTCGCTCTCGTCACGGGCGCGAAGGCCATCGGCGTCACCAGCCTCGAAGCCGCCATCCCCGCCGGCCTTCAAGGCCCGGCGCTCGGCTGCCTCGCCGCCCAGCGCCGCCCGCCGGAACAGACCTGGTGGGTGCAGGGCATATCTGACGGGCAGGGTATTGCCGACGTCCTCGAAGTTCCGCTCACGGAGCTTCTCCCCATGCTCACTGGTTTCCACGCGCCCGTCTTCATGGACGGCAGCGAGGCCCTCGGCGACCTCGCCGCCAAACTCGACCTTAGGCCCATGCAACCCTCGGCTATCACCGCCGCCCTCAAAGCGAGCCTCTTCGACCCCGCCAAGCATCCCCCCGCACCGGTCTACGCCCGTGCGCCAGATGCGGCCTTACCGGGGGCAAAGGGCTAGGTTCAGGCGAAAGCCAATCGGCCCTATTGCAACATTCGCTTTTGTCCAAAAAGTTGTGAACCGGCGCCAGTCGCTGCCCCTCCCAGTTCGACAAAATTCAAGTCTGGCGTGCGATCGGGGATCTGAAGATCAAGCAGCGGGCCTGCGCATCCAGGATCCGAATCCGTAAAACGCGTTTCAACCCGCGGCGTTCTGTGGGGAGGCGCTTATTGAAGCGAGGTTTGCGGGGTGGGGCAACGGGGCGAGACAGCCCGGCAGTCAGGTCCGGGGCGCGCGGCGTCAGGACGCCCGCTTGAACAGTTGCCGGCTGTCTTCGAGGAGCACCGGCCGGCCGATCCAGTAACCCTGGATTTCGTCTGCGCCGAACAACCGGACTTTCCGGGCGGCCTCCTCGGTCTCGATGCCTTCGACGCAGCAGGTGAGGTTCAGCTGTTTGGCGAGGCGGATACTGGCGTGGAGAATCGAGTCGGAGCGATCACTGAGCCCTGAACGCTGGCTGAAGGATTTGTCGATCTTGACCTTGTCGAGGGGCAAGCGGTCGAGCATCGACAGGGACGAGTAGCCGGTGCCGAAATCGTCGAGCGCGATGGTCATGCCGGCACGCCGCGCCTTTTCCAGCATCTGCACATTCGACTCGATGTTGCGGTAGGCGACCTGTTCCGTGATTTCGAGCGTGATGCAGGCCGGATCGACCGCGCGGGCCTTCAGCAGATTGATGAAACAGTCGACGAAATCAGGCGCCTGGAGCTGGGCGGGTGAGATATTGACGGCTAGGCGGTTAGGGGTGAGTCCTCCGGATCGCAGCGTCTCGTCAAGGGTTATCCAGAGCAATTCGTTCAACAGGCCCAGCCGCTCGGCAATCGGGATAAACTCGTTTGGCTCGGGTGTCTGGCGAAGTCCGCACTGGGTCCAGCGCGACAGGATTTCATAGCCGACGAGCTCGAGCGTCGCCGCATCGGCGATGGGCTGGATGGCCGCCCGCAGGTCGCCGCGGGCCAGGGCCGACCGGAACTCGATTTCGGGGGAGTGCGTGTCAAGCGCAGCGCCGTCGAGTTCGGCGCTGAAACTCGCCCAGCCGGACTGGTGGGCCTTCGCGCGGCGCATGGCGGTGTCTGCCGCCTTCAGGAGGGTAGGCAGCGATTGTGCGTCGCGGACATTGGTGGCGTAGCCGATGGAGACGCCGACCAAGAGGGATTTTCCCTCCCACTCGACTTGCCGGGTCAGGCCCGCGTGAAGGCTGGCAATGGTCTGGTCCAGTTCTGCGCCGGAGAGGCAGGGATCCAGGGCAACGGCCAGTTCGTCGCCGCCGAGCCGGGCGGCGGCACGCACACCGGCCACCTGCTGCAACCGGTTTGATAGCTCGCGCAGGACGGCGTCGCCTGCGGCATGTCCGAACTGGTCATTCAGCGGCTTGAACCGGTCGAGATCGAGGAAGGCGACCGCGAAGGTGGAGTCGTTGGCGCAGAGCGCATTCAGGGAGTCCATAAAGGCGCGGCGGTTCATCAGGCCGGTCAGCGAATCGGTGGAGGCAAGGCGGTCCTTTTCGTCCAGGGCGCGGATGAGTTCATCATCGCTGTGCTGCCGGATCCAGGCGAGTATGGCGACGAGCGAAACCATGATGCCCGATAGGACCGCGTAGACAATACCGACGGAGTCGAAACCCGCGCTGTCGGCCGCACCGAACGCGGCGCCGTACTGGTGCGCATATACGAACACGAGCAGGGCCTGCACTGGTGCCAGCGCTGCAAGAAGGCGGTAGTCGAGCGCGAGCGACAGGAAGACCGGAATAAACAGGACCAGTGGAAAGCTGGTGGCGTTCACCTGCCCCAAGTGAAGCTCGCCGAAGCTGGCACACCAGAAGATCGAAAAGAGGAGCATGAGCCCAGAATAAAGGGCTGGACGTACCAGGTGGCTGCGCAGGGCGGCGATCATGATGGCGCTCAGCACCGCGATATCCGCGGCAGCCTCGAACAGGTCGATCCATGTGATCCGGCCGAAGCTTGCGTTCATGCCGATCACGCAGGGGACGATGACAAGGCCGGCGGCGCCCACGCGTTGCGCAATGCGCTGGAGGCGCAGGTCGAGCTGACCTGCGGGACGCTCGGAGTTGAGAAGCGAAATGGACATTCCCTGGCGGTACAAGATGTTGGAAAATATTCGGCAAACCGACGGCGCGGGAATTCAGCCGGCGAGTAACTTTGGGTTAATCTGCATCCGAGCCGAGAATGTTCACGAAGGCTGCGGCATGCTGTGCGGCCGCGCCTGAGCGCGGGTCCTCGTCACCAGGCCTCGCCAAACGGGCGCACGGTCACGCGGAGCGGCGCCCGCGACGAGTTCCATCTCGCCGCTACGTCACACAACCTCCGCAAACTCGCCAAACTGGTTCCGGTCCCGGCATGAGGAACGCAAAAACTTCATTGCGGCCGCCATCTGCCAACTGCCAGCGACCGGACCTTTTCAACACAATCGGCGAGAAACTGACGGTCGCCTGTGCCTATAATCTCGCCAGCCAAGGCTCCATGTCGTCCTCCTGCGCGATCAGTGCGAGGCCGTTGGCGATGGAGACGAACTGGTCGCCAGTCTCGACCTTCGCGGCGCCGAAGCGGTCTTCGAAACTGCGGCGCAGGGCGGGCACGTAAGAGGTGCCGCCGGTGAGGAATACGCGGTCGATGGAGGCCTCACCAAGGTTGGCGCACTTGAGCGCCTCACGCACTGTCGCCTGGATGGCGCGCACGTCATCGGCGATCCAGCTATCGAACTCGCTCCGCGCGATGGTGCGATGCAGTTTCAGCCGTCCCACGTCGAGATCGAACCGCGCCTCATCCGTCTGCGACAGCGCCGTCTTCAGCTGCGCGACGGCCCGGTAGAGCAGGTAGGTGGCGTCGGCATCGAGGAACGCGATGAACGCTTCGATCAGGCGCGGATCATCCGCCATCTGAGCAAGTTTGAGCAGTTCGGCGTAGTCTTTCGTGTGCCGCATGATCGACAGCTGGTTCCACTGCGCGAACCGGCTGTAATAGGCGAGCGGCACGGGCAACGTCTTGCCGCCGCTCGTGAAGCTGCTTTCCTTGCCGAAAAGCGGCGAGACGACATGGTCGATGACGCGCTGGTCAAACGCGTCGCCCGCAATCCCGATTCCGGCATGTGACAGCGCTTCGGCCCGCTGCTTGCCCGCGCCGGGATCAAACCGCAGGATCGAGAAGTCGCTCGTGCCACCGCCGAAATCAGCGACCAGGATCGTCGCGGGCTCTGTCAGACGCTGCGCATAGAAGAACGCAGCGGCCACCGGCTCGTACACGTGATGGATCGTCTCGAAGCCGAGCCGTTTCAGCGCGGTCTCGTAGCGCGTCTGCGCAAGTTTTTCGTCCGGCTGCGCGCCCGCAAACTGTACAGGCCGGCCCATCACCACCTGCGCCGGCCAGTCCGCGCCGGACCGCTCCGAAAGGCGCCGCAGGTAGGCGGCCAGGAGGTCCTCGAACCCCCAGGGCTTGTTGTGGATCACGGTCGAGACAAATAGCGGGCTCGCCGCGAAGGTCTTGAACGACTGGATGAACCGGCAGTCGCCGCCGAGTTCGAGGAACTGGTCGATCGCCCAGGGCCCGATTTCCATCATCGCCCGCGCCCCGCCGCGCTCCTCGTCCTTCCAGAAGCAAAGGACGGAGCGGCAGGCCTCGAACGCCGCATTGTCATGACGGAACGTCATTGCCTCTGTGCGCCCATCCGCACCGGCCAGCACCGCAACGCTGTTCGTCGTGCCGAAGTCGAGGCCGAGCGTGGAGGGGCCGTCCGTCATCGCGGGCTCTTGTGCTGAAGCCAAGGGCAGGCGAACTAGCAGAGAGCGGGCCTCGCAATCAATCCCGCCCGCCTCGTCTTTCCCGGTTTTTGTTTGCGGGCGCACGTTTCATGAACTTCACCTTGCGTGCTCTGCACCCCGCCGACGCCCCCGCCGCTGCCATGCTGCACGCACTGGCTTTCCCCGATCCCTGGAGCGCGGCCGTCTTTGCGTCCTGGTTCGCAGACCCCGCTGCCATCACGCTTGGCTACTTCGAGGACGAGGAGCTCGTCACCTTCGTGCTGCTGAGCGCGGTGCTCGGCGAAGCCGACATCCTGACGCTCGCGACAAATCCCGCGCGCCGCAACGAAGGCCTCGCCCGCGATCTGCTGATGGCCCTGATCGAAACGCTGACAACGCGCGGCATGCGCCGGTTGACCCTCGATGTCGCCGAGGATAACACGCCTGCTCGCCGCCTCTAC
>CAMEDD010000074.1 GCA_945913285.1 Candidatus Sulfopaludibacter sp. SbA3 | reverse complement strand
AATTGCTTGAGGAGGATTTCTGGCTCATCGTAACTGATACGAGGAGTGAAGATGAGACAGAAATCCGGGCCGAAAGAGTCTTCGGCCGAGAAGCATGTGCAAGCGATCAAGCGTCAGACCCGGCGGAAGTTTTCCGCCGAAGAGAAGATAAGGAGTGGTGCCACCTGACAGATTTGAACTGTCGACCTCGTCATTACCAATGACGCGCTCTACCCCTGAGCTAAGGCGGCCTTGCCGGTACGGTCCGCGGGCTTTAGCCTAAGCCTTCCCCCATGAAAAGACCGTTTAGCCGCGAATATGAGCCAGAAGCCAACCACTCCTGAAAAGGCCGAACGCGATGCCCGCCGGGCCGAGGCGCTGCGGGCCAACCTGAAGCGCCGCAAGGAAGCGACCCGCAAACCGCCGCCCGGGGCGCCGGGCGGCGATCCGGACGCCTGAGAGCCGCTCAAATCACAATCCGGCGCATATTCCGGCCCTGACAAAGCCGCGAAGCACAGTATATGTGCCCGCCATGGACAGACTTCACATCACAGGCGGTACGCCGCTTCACGGCCGAATCCACGTCTCCGGCGCCAAGAACTCGGCGCTGAAGCTGATGGTGACCTGCCTGCTGACCGATCAGCCGGTCGAACTCACCAACATGCCGAACCTCGCAGATACGCGCTTCCTGGCGCAGCTGCTCGAGACGCTCGGCGTCGAGGTTTACTGGCCGAAGGGCTCCTCGACCTGCCACCTGAACGCGGCAGAACTCAAATCCACGATCGCGCCCTATGAACAGGTTCGCAAGATGCGGGCGAGCTTCAACGTGCTCGGGCCGCTGATCGCGCGCTCGGGTCACGCCACCGTGTCGCTGCCCGGCGGCTGTGCGATTGGCGCGCGCCCGGTGGACCTGCACCTCAAGGCGCTGGAGGCTATGGGCGCGGACCTGCGCGTCGAGGGCGGCTATGTGAAGGCCGCCGCGATCCACGGCCTTAGGGGCGCGCACATCAACTTCTCTACCGTTTCCGTCGGCGCGACCGAACATGCAATGCTGACCGCGACGCTCGCCAAAGGCGAGACGATCCTCGAGAACGCGGCGCGCGAGCCGGAGATCGAGGACCTCGCGAACTGCCTCAACACCATGGGTGCGAACGTCACCGGCGCAGGCACGCCGATTATCCGCATCAAAGGTGTCGAGGCCCTCAAGGGCACAACCTATCCGGTCATGCCGGACCGGATCGAAGCGGGCACCTACGCGATGGCGGCGGCCTCGGCCGGCGGCGACGTCACGCTCGACGGCTGCCCGGTGGCGGCGCTTGGCGCGATGATCTCCAAGCTGCGCGAAGCCGGCGTGACGATCGACGCCGACGAAGCCGCCTCGACGCTCCGCATCCGCCGTAATGGCTCAGCGCTCAAGGCGGTCAGCCTGTCGACACAGCCGCACCCCGGTTTCCCGACAGACCTGCAGGCCCAGTTCATGGCGCTGATGTGTACCGCCGACGGCACCAGCATCATTCGCGAGACGATCTTCGAGAACCGCTTCATGCATGCCCCGGAACTCTCGCGCCTCGGCGCAGACATCACGGTGCGCGGGCAGGAGGCCGTGGTGAAGGGCGTCGATCACCTGACGGCGGCGCCCGTCATGGCGACGGACCTTCGGGCCTCGGTTTCGCTGGTCATCGCGGGGCTCGCGGCGCAGGGTGAAACGGTTGTGAACCGGATCTACCACCTCGACCGCGGCTTTGAGCGGCTGGAGGCAAAGCTGGGGGCCTGCGGCGCGAAGATCGAACGCCGTTCCGGCGAAGATGAGTAACCACGGCAGGGGCCGATGACCGAACCGAAACCGCTGCGCCTTCTCGCCGAAGAGGGCGACGACCTCAAAATCATCGCCGCGGCCGTTCAGGACGCGGTCGTGAAGGCCGGCAACCTTGTTTACGAGAAACGTAATCGCCGGTTTGCCATCGAGCTCAACCGCTACCGCTGGGAAGCCGCGCCGATGCGCAAGGGCCAGCCGGGCGAGCGGGTGCGCGCGCTGCTCGCATTTGACGGCGTGCTGGGCGTGAAGACGCGCGGCATCACCAAGACAGATCCGGAACTGATCCTCTCGCTGCTGAGCGCCGATTTCGTGGCTGATATTGGCGAGCCACCGGGCGGCAAGGTGAACCTGTTGTTTGCAGGTGACGGGGAGATCGTACTGACGGTCGAGGCGCTGGACGCGGCACTGCTCGACAGCGACTACGTATGGCCGACCCGCCACGTGCCGAGCCATGAGCGGCGCAAGCGCTAGCCAGCGCCGAAATTACGCCCATCCGCCGCCTTGCCAGCCTGCCAGCCCCGGTCCATGTAGCGGGGCCGTAACTCACCCCGGAAATGCCTGCCACATGGCCCGCCACTTTGACGCCACCAAGCCTCAGTTCGATGAGGTCCTGAAGCGCTTCCTCGCGGAAGATCGCGGGCAGGGGGAAGACGTGTTCGGCATCGTGAAAGATATCCTTGCCGATGTTAAGAGGCGCGGCGGGGCGGCGGTGGCTGACTATACCGCAAAGTTCGACGGGTTGCAGATCGACCCTTCGACGCTCGCGTCCGACAATGTGAATCTGCACGAGCTTGCCGCGACATGCCCGGCCGACCTCAGGGCTGCGATTGATTTCGCGCATGACCGGATCGCGGCCTATCACGGCGCGCAGCGGCCGGCCGATCATTCCTTCACGGACGATGCGGGCATAGAACTCGGCTGGCGCTGGACTTCGCTCGACTCGGTCGGTGTCTATGTGCCCGGCGGGCGGGCGAGCTATCCCTCTTCGGTGCTGATGAATATCGTCCCGGCACGGATTGCCGGGGTGGAGCGCATCGTGATGGTGGCGCCGGCGCCGAAGGGTGAGCTGTCGAACGCGGTCGCCTATGCCGCGCTAAAGGCCGGTGTGGATGAATACTACCCGGTCGGCGGCGCGCAGGCGGTCGGCGCGATGGCGTTCGGGGCCGGCGCGCTGGCGCCGGTGGACAAGATCGTCGGGCCGGGAAACGCCTGGGTGGCGGAAGCCAAACGCCAGGTCTTTGGCCATGTCGGCATCGACACCATCGCCGGGCCATCGGAGATCCTGATCATTGCAGACGCGACCGCCAATCCGGACTGGATTGCGGCTGATCTGCTGAGCCAGGCCGAGCATGACCCGTCCAGCCAATCGATCCTCATCACTGTGGATGAGGCTGTGGGCAAGGCTGTGGATAAGGCTGTGGAAAGCCAGTTGAAGACGCTGGCGACCGGCGAGCGGGCGCGCGAGTCCTGGACGGCCCACGGCGCGATCATCCATGCCCGTGATCGCCTGCAGGCGGCGGAGATTGCGAACCGGATCGCGGCGGAGCACCTCGAGCTCTGCGTCGACGATCCCGACAGCCTCTTGCCCTTGATCCGGCATGCGGGCGCCGTGTTCCTCGGTCACCACACGCCGGAAGCGCTCGGCGACTATGTCACCGGCTCGAACCACGTGCTGCCAACGAGCCGCGCCGCGCGCTTTTCGTCCGGGCTCGGACTATATGATTTCCTGAAGCGCATGAGCGTGCAGCGGGCGGGCCCGCACGGGCTTGAAGTTCTGGCGCCTGCCGCGCTGCGTCTCGCCGAAGCCGAGCGCCTGCCGGCGCATGCGCGCTCTGTTTCCATCCGCACGAACCGGGGCCGGAGCGATGGCCACTGATCGCCTCATCGCCGTACATATCGATGACGACACGCTCGGCGCGTCGGGCCCTGACGCGGAGCATGAGCGGCGGGTCGCGATCTTCGACCTGATCGAGGAAAACAGTTTCGCCGTCACAGCCCAGTCGCGCGGGCCCTATGTGCTCTCGCTCAGCCAGGCCGAACGCCGCCTCATCCTGGCGGTGCGCACCGAAACAGCGGAGGATGTGCACACCTTCATCCTGTCGCTCGGCCCGTTCCGGGGCGTGATCCGCGACTATTTCATGATCTGCGACAGCTATTATGAAGCCATACGTACACAGACGCCGCATCAGATCGAGGCCGTCGACATGGCGCGGCGCGGCATTCATAATGAAGGCTCGGAGCTGCTCCGGGAGCGCCTCGCCGGCAAGATCGAGATCGACCAGCCCACCGCCCGGCGCCTGTTCACGCTGATCTGCGCGCTCCACGCCGGCCAGGGCAGGTCGCCCGGCACATGAAGGACGGACATGCCATGAAACGCTTTGCGCTCGCTCTTTCGGCCGCTGTGCTGATGCTCGGCGCCTGTGAGGGCCGAAACCCGACGCCGGCCCTCGAAGCGCCGCCCGTTGAGGCCGCGCCGGCAGAAACGCAGCCCGCCGAGGCAGAGACGCCGCTGCCGGTGGATGGCCTCGAATTGCTGGACGGTGAAAACGTAATCTCGGCGCTTGATGCCGGCCCGCAGGACGATGTGTCCGGCCTCTCGCCGCCGAAATTCGCGCTGCATTGTGACGCCGCCGCCAAGACCCTCGAGATCGTCGCCCCGGCGCGCCAGCTCGGTGACTATGCCGCCGCGGGCCCTGCGCAGTTCATCGCCTCGGGCGAAGTTTTCGGTGGAGAGGCCGTCCTCACCGAGGTGGACGGCGCGGCGGTCAGCCTGACCGTGCCGCTGACGCCTGAGCTGCTCGCCGCAATCGCGACCACGACGACGGCGCGCCTCGCTATCGGCGATGGTTTTGGCGAGTCGAACGTCGATATCAACGGCACCTTTCCGGGGTTTGCCGGCCAATGCAGCCTCGAATCAGGCGTGCCTCTGCCGCCGCGCTGATTATTCACACGGGCCGGTGGCGGCCGCCTGAACCCGGCCGTCTCTTCCGCGCGCTTGCCGGAATCCCTGCAAGCCTGTATGGCGCAGCCCAGCAATGCGAAGTCCTGGCCGGAACGGCCAGACAGCTGGAGAAGGCATGTCGAAAGAAGAACTCATCGAATTCGAAGGCACAGTCGTTGAACTGCTGCCGAACGCGACATTCCGCGTAAAGCTTGAGAACAACCACGAAATCATCGCGCACACGGCCGGAAAGATGCGGAAAAACCGTATCCGCGTGCTGACCGGCGACAAGGTCATGATCGAGATGACCCCGTACGACCTGTCCAAGGGCCGCATCACCTACCGCTTCAAATAAGCCCTCCGGCTATGACGGCTCAGTCCCTTCCCGAAGGCTTTGCGCCGCATTTCCGGAAGTCGGGCTTCACCGACCCCTGGGAGCCGCTCTACTCGCGCATCCTCGACGACCGGGTGCAGATCGGCTTGTTCCTTGCCGAAGCCCACTGCAATTCGCGCGGCTTTGCCCATGGCGGCCTGATCACGGCGCTGGCGGACAATGCGATGGGCCTGTCCTGTATCCGGAAAATGCAGAGTGAAGGGCGCGAACCCAAGGGGCTGGTGACAATCAGTCTGTCCACGGAATTTCTGGGAACGGGCCGCGTCGGCCAGTGGCTTATGGTTGATACCGATCATGTGAAGGGCGGCAAGAGTATCGCCTTTGCGCGCGCCATGATCCTGGCAGATGGCGGCGCCATCGCGCAGGCCAGCGCCACGTTCAAAGTTCCCGAATGAGCCGCCTTATCCTCGCGAGCGCGAGCCCCCGGCGACTGGAACTGCTCGCGCAGATCGGCCTTGTGCCGGACAAGGTCGCCCCCGCAGACATCGACGAGTCCCGCCGCAAGGATGAAAGCCCGCGCGCGCTGGCCGAGCGTCTCGCGCGCGAAAAGGCGGCGGCCTGCGCTGAGGAAGGCTACGTGCTCGCGGCCGATACCGTCGTCGCGCTCGGGCAGCGCAATCTGGAGAAGGCGGGGGACGAAGCCGAGGCCGAGGCCTTCCTGCGTCTCCTCTCGGGCCGCGCGCACCAGTGCATCACCGGCGTTGCGGTGCGCGCGCCGGACGGCCGGGTGGCCTCGCGCACCGTGCTGGCCCGCGTGAAGATGAAACGGCTGACCGAGGCCGAAATCGCCGCCTACGTCGCCAGCGGCGAATGGAAGGGCAAGGCGGGCGGCTATGGCATCCAGGGCCTGGCGGGCGGTTTCGTCACCGCCATCAACGGCAGCTATACCAGCATCGTCGGCCTGCCGCTCTACGAGACGCGGATGCTGCTGCAGGGCATGGGATACCGGATGTGAAAAAGCCCTGGCTTGCGCCAGGGCTTTCCCGAAATCTGCCGGGATGGATCAGGCCCGTTCGAAGGCCGAGACCGCGAACACGCAGAAGGCAGCGCCGGCGGCAATTGCAATCCACATCGGGTTGCCCGTCGCGGCGGCGTTGATCTGGCTGATGGCAGCGGTGCTCAGTTCGGTCGGAGCGGTGGCCAGCGCGTCGGCCAAAGGTTTCTCGAGGCCTGCCCATTCGGCGAACAGCTGGGGCAGCTGCATTGCGGCAATGCCTGCCCCGATCAGGCCAAGCCCGCCGACGACGGCGCGGCGCATGAGTTTCTGCTGGCGCACGCGGCCCATGACCTGCCGGGTGAAGGGCTCGGCGGCCAATGTGTTGTCCTCGACCCGGAAGAGGTCAGACAGATCCTTGTAGGCATCCTGTTCACGCATGATCATCACTCCATCACGCCACATTGGCATTTTCAAGACGCGTCCTGAGCAAGGCGACCCCGCGCAGCACATGTGACTTTACGGTTCCGAGCGGCCAGCCTGTCACGTCGGCGGCCTCCTGGTGGGTCAGGCCCGTCGCGGCACACAGCACAACGCAGACACGCTGGGCTTCGCTGAGGGTCTCGAGGGCGCGGGTGAGGTCCATCCGCATCTCGCTCTGGTCCGCCGACCGGTCGAAGGGGATGATCTGCGCCGTCTCGTCGAACTCGATTTCGATTTTCTGGCGGCGGCGCCATTGCAGGAATTCCCGCCAGCAGATGGCACAGATCCAGGAACTGAAGGTGCCGCCGGCATAAGTCGAGATTTTCTGCCAGGCGGTGAGGAAGGTGACCTGGGCAATGTCGTCGCCCGGGGCGTCGCTTCCGGCAAGGCGGCGGGCCATGCCGCGCACCTTGCCCTGGTGGCGGCGCACGAGTTCGGCAAACGCTGCCTCGTTTCCGCGTGCGGCCGCCTGGGCGAGATCAGGATCACTTCGCATGTCTCGCCCTCCAGAGGCGACGAGCTGCAGATCAGGCTTGTGACTTGCCACGGCCGAATGCCCACAGACCGATATACGCGATACCAAGGAAGATCGGGAAGGTGGCGACGCCCAGCATCGGGGTCAGGGCTTCGGCTTCTTCGTAGCCGATCAGGGCGGCGAGGACACCGAAGGCGGCACCGAAGGCGAGGAACAGGACGCCGCGGCGAAGGTCAGCGCGGACGGGGTCGGTCACCAGCGACATGTTCTGCAACAGTTCGGGCGACAGGGTCTGGCCCTTGTCGATGGCATGGCGCAGCGTTTCGTGAATGGTCAGGCGCTTGCGGCTGTTGAAGTAGCTCACAAGCCAGATCGAGGCGATGATGCTGCCGAAAAAGGCAATCGGGACGGCAATTTCTACACCCATGGGGGTCTCCGGTTCAGGTTTCTTCCAGCACCATTGCTGGTCTTCATGCCCGTAAGATGCAGTGGCGGGGTGATCTGGATGCAGCGGGCGGGAAAAAGTTTCAGCGCACCTCCCACGGCCCGGGCCGGAGCCGTTTGCAGCCCTGCGCTTGCCGAGGCCCGCGCAGCCCCTTAGGTGCGAGGCCATGGTGAAGATGCGGTCGAAAAAGAAGAGGCGCGCGCACGTTGCGGCGGACCTGACGACCGCTTCCGGCCGGGCCAGGGCGCAGCGTGAGCTGACCTGGGCCGACCACGGCTTCCTGCGCGCCCGGTTCAGCAACCTGCACCAGATCTCGCCCGAGATGTGGCGGTCGAACCAGCCCTCGCCCCGGCAGATCATCGCGCATGCGAGGGAACGCGGCATCAAGACGATCCTCAACCTGAGGGGGCCGAGTTCGCAGGGCTATTACCTGCTCGAGAAGGAGGCCTGCGCCGCAGCGGGCATCGATCTCGTCGATTTTCAGGTGTTTTCCCGCGATCCGCCGACGCGGGAGGCGATCCTGGCCGCCGAGGAGCTGTTTGCCCGCATCCGCTATCCCGCGCTGATGCATTGCAAATCGGGCGCCGACCGGGCCGGCATCATGGCGGTCCTTTACAAGCTCCTGCGGGAGCGGGCCACCTTTCACGAGGCGTCCGAGCAGTTGTCGGGCAAGTACCTGCACATCCGGCATGGCAAGACCGGCGTCCTGGATGCCTTTCTGGACGCCTATGCGGTCTATAACTCGGGCAAACCGGAAAAAGACTGGAAGCCGTTCCTGGACTGGGTGCGCGAGGATTATGACCGCGCGGCCGTCAAGGCCGACTTTGCGCGCAGGCTTGGACGAGGCCTGCAGTTGGACGTTCTCCTGCGCCGGGAATAGCGCTTTTCAGCCGCTGAAATTCATGCGATCAGTCGCGGCAAGAGTCATGGAGGGATCGCGATGCGGGTATGCGTTTTGGCAGTGTCAGCGATGGCCTTGCTGGCCGGGTGTGGCGTGATCGGGCGTCCGTCTGACAAGCAGGCACTGGTTTCAACCTGCATTGAAGACGGACGCACTGAATCGATATGCAAATGCGAGGCGGATGCGCTCGAGAAAAACCTGCCGCCCGAGATATTCAAGAAAATTGCCCAGGCTATCGGGCGGGAGAAGCAGGACCAGATTGAATACCTGAGCAGCCTGCCGATTGAGGAAATCCTTGCGTTCTCCGCCGTTACCAACGACCTTGAGATGTGCGGCAATGCTGCCGCTACGGAAGGCTAGACGACTTCGGGCGCCGGGCTCGGCCTGACGCCTGCTTCAGACACGAACAACGTGCCGCTCACCGGCGCACGCCCTAGAGCAGGACGGAACCAGGAAGGGGATCCTCATGAAGTTCATCATCATCAACAGTTTCCGGGTCATGGTCTATGTGGCCTATATCGCCATCATCGTGGCCGGTATTGCCCTGGGCATCTACCAGAAGGGCGAGTTCACCGGCGAACTCATTGGCCTGTCGGGTACACTGGCCCAGGTGGCCGATTTCGCCGTGTTCAGCTTTGGCGGATGGTTTGTCGCAAGCATCATCTGC
>CAMEDD010000073.1 GCA_945913285.1 Candidatus Sulfopaludibacter sp. SbA3 | reverse complement strand
AACCAAGTTTTAGCACTCGCCGCCGAACATGGAATTGACACAGCCGACAGTTGAAGCGTGTTGCGGCGGGGCATACACGGTCTTAATGAGTATGGACCGGATCTTGCCTCGTTTTCACTAGGTGTCAGCATTCGTCAGTGAGACTGGTAAAAAATGGTACAGATTGTATCGCCTCAACCGGCAAACGAGCAAACCGGGGATATCCACCGGGTGGAAGATAACGCGACGCCCCGTTCGAATGTGACGCCCATCTCTCCGGAAGCGGCCCGGCATCTGGATGCGCATGGCCGGCGTGAACGCGCCGATGAAATTTTCCGCACCGGCGAATATGACGGCGAAACGCTTCGCATGGGACAGGTTCTGCGCCGCGTACGCGAAGCCTTGTTGCTCGATCTGGGCGAAATCGCCAGGGCCTCGCTCATTCGTGAAAACTTCCTCATGGCGATCGAGCGGATGGAATTGCAGACCATCGCGAAGGGCTATCTGGTGCCCTACCTGATCGCCTATTCGAAATATCTCGGCCTGCCAGAGCAGGATGTGGTGCAGCGCTACACCCGCGAATGCGGTGCGGTGGCGGAAGTCAAAACCCTCGCCCCGGTGCCGAAGATCGGCCAGCTGAACCGGACCAAGGACAAATTGCCGCTTGTCCTCGCCGCGGCCGGCCTTCTGGTCTTGCTGATCGGCGGCGGCGTGACCGCGGCCATTGTGATGAACAGTGGGCCGGGCGAAGTCACTTCACCCACGGTTGTGGCTGTCAGCGGCGCGCGGGAAAGCCTGTTCGCCGATACCGCCGCGCCTCAGACTGTGGCAGGCGACCCGCCGATCGAAATCGTGGCGGTCCGTCAGGGCTGGCTCGAAGTGCGGGCCGCCGATGGAACCATCTTCCTCAGCCGCACGATGGCTGCCGGCGAGAACTACTTCCCGCGCTTGAAAGCCGGTTGGACGGTTTCGGCGCGCAATGGCGGCGTCTTTGAATGGCGCGCCGGCGACATGGTCATCGGACCGCTGGGCCCGGAAGGGGCACAGGTCTTTTCGATCAGTGTGGATGACCAGCTCGTCAAGGCCGCTGAGTTGGCTGCCGCGGCCGTTGCAACGGCCGAAGCGGCTGAAGCCGCTGCCGCACCGCCCAAAGCCAGGCCCTGAGGGCTTTACGTCGGCGCCGCTCGGCGCCACATGTGAGGCAGACAGATAGCCCGAAAGGCGCTGACCCCTCTGATGAGCCATAATCCCATCCGTCCCTGGCGCAATATCGAGCGCCGCAAGTCCCGGCAGATCCGCGTCGGAAACGTCCTGATTGGCGGCGATGCGCCGATTGCCGTTCAGACGATGACCAACACGCCGACCGAGGATGCGGCGGCCACGATTGACCAGATCATCCGGTGCGCCGATGCAGGCGCCGACATTGTGCGGGTGTCATGCCCGACAGAAGACGCGACGCGGGCGATGCGGGAGATCGTAAAGGCAAGCCCGGTGCCGCTCGTGGCGGATATCCATTTTCACTACAAGCGCGGGGTCGAGGCCGCCGATGCGGGCGCAGCCTGCCTGCGCATCAATCCCGGCAATATTGGCTCGCAGGCCCGCGTAAAGGAGGTTGTCGCGGCGGCCCGCGCCAATGGTTGCTCCATCCGGATCGGCGTGAACGGCGGCAGTCTCGAGAAACACCTGCTCGACAAGTATGGCGAGCCTTGCCCGGACGCGATGGTGGAAAGCGCGCTCGATCACGCGCGCATCCTCGATGACCTCGGATTTCACGAGTACAAGATCTCGGTCAAGGCCTCAGACATGTTTCTGACCGTGGCGGCCTACCAGCTGCTGTCGGAGGCGACCGACGCACCCCTGCATCTCGGCATCACCGAAGCGGGCGGGCTGCGGACCGGGACGGTGAAATCATCCATCGGCATGGGCGCGCTGCTCTGGGCCGGGATCGGCGACACGATCCGCGTTTCGCTGTCGGCGGCGCCGGAAGAAGAAGTCAAAGTCGGTTTCGAGATGCTGAAATCGCTCGGCCTGCGTACGCGCGGCGTCAACATCATCGCCTGCCCAAGTTGCGCGCGGCAGGGGTTTGACGTGATTTCGACCGTAGAGATTCTGGAGCAACGCCTCGCGCATGTGACGGAGCCTATTTCCCTGTCGATCATCGGCTGCGTAGTGAACGGGCCGGGGGAGGCCGCGATGACGGATCTCGGTTTCACCGGCGGCGGCAAGGACAGTGGCAAGATGTTCATTGCCGGACGCGCCGATCACAACGTCTCCAACGCCGACATGGTGGAGCACATCGTCAAGCTCGTCGAGGAACGCGCCGCGAAGCTCAAGGCCCAGCGCGAGGGCGAGCAGGTTCCGGCGGAGTAAGGTTTATACTGGCCCGCAGGTGCTGACGGGCACCAGGGCGGCCGCTGCATCATAGAGCCCTTGCGACGGTGCAAGCCGGCGGATGAGGGCCAGCGCCTCGGGCTTTTTCACGGTCACGACGTCCACGCCTTCTTCGGCTTCAACCGCCTGACCCGCAAGCGCGACGATGATCCGGCGTGTGCCCGGGGCGTCCGGCAGCCGGGCATCAAGCGAGCCTGCATAGACATTGTCCGTATACGCATCAAATATCGACAGCGACCCGTATTCCGGCCAGGTCGGCACAACGAGTTCGACCGGGCCCGCCGATACATCAATCAGGCAGAGGGAATAGGCTAGGTCCGGCGACGGACGCACGATGGTCTGGGTCTGCGGTGTCACGCGCGGGCTCATGTTCCAGGTGTGCGTTTCGATGCCGCCCGCTGCCAGACGGTCTCGCGCGGTTGACATGATATAGCCGGGCAGGGCGTTGAGAGCGATGAAATGGACGGCGGCAAAGCCGATCACAAAGGTAGTGAGACCAACCATGGGCAAGCGCATCAGGGTGCCTCCCCGCAGCCGAGCTTTTCGATAGAGGGTGTCTGGAGCGTGCGCTCTGGGTCGGCGATCAGGTCCGCTTTGGGCTTGTAGAGGCGCAGTGTCAGGTCAAAGTCGCCGGCGCCCCGGCTGGAGACCCAGCCGTTTCCGGATGCGGACGAGACCGGCGAGATATCAAAAAACCAGTTGGAAGGATCGCTCCCCGTCGCCGCATCCGTAAGGTCATAAGACAAGGCGTTGTCCGTATTGTCCGGCAGGTAACTCTCGGAATTGTAGAGCGTGACAGACCACCATTGCGCAGGCATGGCGCCGCCGCGGACGCGGTAGTCGCAGCCCTCGGAAAGACGGTCGCCCGCATCGTCGGTGTTGCGGGCGAAGTAGACCGCTTCTTCCTTCGTAAGGGCGAGCAGGCCGTGGCGCGCGACGCGGGCCCGGGTCCAGGGATTGGCGGCCTCGGAGCCGATCGTCCAGTCGCTCGTCCAGCCATTCACATCAATTGCGCTGCCGAGCCTTGCGCCGCTGCCCACCATGCCTGCGGCAGCAGCGGCGGCGCCGAGGCCGAGCGCCGCGCCGAGGAGGAGGCCAACAAGTCCGCTGACGAGTTTCATGAAAATACGGTAACGTAACTGAAAAGGGACGCAAGCGGCCCGTGACAAGACTGTTGCTGAGCGTGCCTAGACGCTACCACCTAACGTGTGACGCTTGGCAGCAAGGGGGCAAGAGGCCAGCCATGTTTTTCCGAATCTTGCGCTGGACCGGCCTGACCCTGCTTGCAGGCGTGACACTTCTCGTAGCGTCAAGCTGCACGATGCTTGGCCTCAACTATGCGAGCCTTGATACGGCTAACAAGTCCGCCCCGGTGCCGGCGCTCGATCTAGACCGTCTCATCACCCCGGACGGGCGAGCCGAAGCCATGAAGATGCTGGAAGACACCCTGTACGGTCCCTGGCCGAAGGACTTGCCGGTATCCATGAGCGACTGGCGTATCATCAACGCGGCCTATCTTGAAGGGCGAGGGACGCTTGAAGAGCGCGATATCACCATCGGTCTTGGCCCGGGTGCGCAGACGTTCCAGTTGGTCGCGGCCTTTCCAAAAGGCGCGTTCGCCAATCCGCTCGTGCTCAGCCAGACGTTCAGCGGGAACTGCGATGTGTTTCCGGGCGAAGCAGTGACGAGCGCGGCAGGTGATCCGTGTTCGGCGCAAGACACCAATTCGACGGCGAATTTCATCGTCAATAACCTGTTCGGCGAGTTCATCGCCGAGGCGCCGATCGGGAAGTATTTCGACGCCGGGTTGGTCTATTCGAGTTTCCATGCGGGCGATTTCGTTCCTGACAGCACGCAGCTCGCCCCTCAGACAATGGCGGCACTCGGAGGCGAGGTTAATCCCACCAGTACGCTCATGGCCTGGGCCTATGCCATTTCTGCTGCGCTGGATGCGCTCGAGAAGGATCCGCGAATCGATCCCGGTCATCTGTCGGTGATGGGCCATTCCCGTCATGGCAAGGCCGCTCTGCTGGCAACGATCTGGGATCCCCGCATTGAAGCGGTCGTCGCGCACCAGTCCGGTTTCGCCGGAGCGTCCCTGTCGCGGTCGGCCACCGGCGAACGCCTGGAACGGATGGCCGAGACCTATCCGCACTGGCTGGCGCCCGGCGCGCTGAAGTATGCCGCCAATCCGAGCCTGTTGCCGTTCGACCAGCATCTTGTGCTGGCGCTGATTGCACCGCGCCGGGTGTTTCTCGGCAATGGCCGGCGGGACGTCTGGTCTGACCCCAATTCGAGTTTTCGCGCGGCCCAGGCCGCCAGCGAGGCCTGGGCCGCATACGGCGTGCGGGGTTTGTCAGAAGGCAGTATGCGGACGTTTGATCCAGGCGCCGGGATCGTCTGGTGGCTGCGCCTCGGCGGGCACAGCATCGTGGAAGAAGACATCGATGCGTTCATCGGCTTCCTGAAAGCTGGCATTGCGCCGTCCGCTGTGTCTCCGCCTGCCGAGTTGCCAAGCCCTCCGGCGCCTGGATAGGATAGGCCAATAAAGCTGGGCTGGGAGGCTGACCTTGGACAATCTCGAATTTCTGAAGCCGGTGCTCGCACTGGTACTGTGGACCTGCGTGATGTGGTTCTGGATGTACGCCACCCGGATTCCGGCCATGCAGAAAGCCAGGATCGACATGAGCGGGTCGCACCCCGATCTGGACCTGACGGTGCTGCCGGGGCCAGTGCGCGCGGCGGCGGATAACTACAATCACCTGCACGAGCAGCCGGTGATCTTCTATGCCCTGATGTTCTTCATCGCGCTGACGGGCGGGTCGGACCCCGTCTCGGCCGCCGTGGCCTGGGCCTATGCCGGGCTGCGCGTCGTGCACTCCTTTGTTCAGGTCGGGCTCGGGATCATTCCGCTTCGGTTCCTGACATTCCTTCTGGGCTCGTTCTGCTTGTTCTTCCTGGCCGGGAAGGAAGCTTTGCGGGTGTTCGCTGGCTGACCGGTGCGCCGAGGCTTCCAAGCGGCGTGAAACCGGATTAAAGGCGGCGGATGTCCTCCCTTTCCCTGACACGCCTCCAGCAGGTGATCGACCGGTTCGAGGAGGTCGAGGCCCGGATGGGCGCGACCTCTGATTCCAAAGAGATCATCACCCTGTCGAAGGAGCATTCCGAGCTTCGTCCGGTTGTGGCGAAGGCACGCGAGCTGCTGGCCGCGCGCCGGGGCCTCGCCGATGCTGAAGCGCTGGCCGGATCGGGCGACCCCGAGATGGCGGACCTTGCGCGTATGGAAATCGGAGACCTGAAGGACCAGCTGCCCGCGCTCGAACAGGCGATGCAGATCCTGCTGTTGCCGAAAGATGTCGATGACAAGGCCAACGTCGTGCTCGAGGTGCGCGCCGGTACTGGCGGCGACGAAGCCGCGCTGTTCGCAGGAGACCTCTGGCGCATGTACATGCGCTACGCGCAGCTGCAGGGCTGGAAGGTCGAGATTGTCGATGCCTCTGAAGGTGAGGCCGGCGGTTACAAGGAAATCATCGCCAACGTCTCGGGCGACGGCGTGTTCGGTCGCATGAAGTGGGAGAGCGGTGTGCACCGCGTGCAGCGGGTTCCTGCGACCGAAACGCAGGGCCGCATCCACACGTCGGCTGCAACGGTGGCGATCCTTCCTGCCCCAGAGAATATCGAGATCGATATCCGAGTCGAAGACATCCGTATCGACACGATGCGCGCTTCCGGCGCCGGCGGTCAGCACGTCAACAAGACGGACTCGGCCGTGCGCATCACGCACTTTCCGAGCGGTATCGTCGTGACGAGTTCGGAGAAGTCGCAGCACGTCAACCGCGAGAAGGCGATGGATCAGCTGAAGATCCGCCTTTACGAAAAACTTCGGCATGAGCGCGATTCGGCGCGCGCCGAGGCCCGCGCCAACATGGTCGGCTCGGGCGACCGCAGCGCCAAGGTGCGCACGTACAACTACCCCGAAAACCGGGTGACGGACCACCGCATCGGGCTCACGCTATATGCGCTTGACCGGATCGTGGCCGGCGACAAGCTCAACGATGTCGTTGAAGCTCTGATCACGGAGGATCAGGCCCGCAAACTGGCCGCGATGGAGGCGGGCAGCTGACCGCGCCAACGTATGACGCCTTGATTCGCCGGGCAACGGAACGCTTCCGGGCGGCAGGCATCGCCGACGCCCGCCAGAACGCCGCTATGCTTATGCTGCACGCTTTCGGCGACACGCGCGCTGCGCTTCTGGCTGCGGGCGCCTCGCCGGTGCCGGAGACCACCCAAGAGGTGTTTCACGCGGCGGTCGAGCGTCGGCTGCTGCGAGAACCGCTGCAGCACATTCTGGGTACGACGCATTTCTATGGGCTTGAGTTTCGCAGCGATCCGCGCGCGCTGATCCCGCGCATGGACAGCGAGGTGGTTGTCGAAACCGCGCTGTGCCTGATCCCGAAGGATCACAGGGTTGTGGTGGCCGATCTCGGCACCGGCACGGGTTGCCTGCTCGGCGCCATCCTCTGGAACCGGCCGCTGGCGATAGGCACCGGCGTGGAAGCCGATCCGGGCGCCGCCGCGCTCGCGTGCGAGAATTTCGATATCCTGGGATTGTCCGGCCGCGCGAACCTTTTCGGCGGACCGTGGGACCGGTGGACGGGCTGGGAGGCGGCCGGCGTCATCGTCTCGAACCCGCCCTACATCGCTACGGCCGAAATCGAATCGCTGGCGCCGGAAGTGCGTGATCATGATCCGAGGCTTGCGCTGGATGGAGGCTCGGACGGCCTCGCCGCCTATCAGGACCTGATTTCGACAGGGGCTGCCCGGATGCCGATGGGTGCGGCGCTGGTGCTCGAAATCGGCCATGACCAGCGCGCCGCCGTGCTGGACCTGTTGGCCCAGGCGGGCTTTACCGGATTGGGACACCGCCTTGATCTTGGAGGAAATGATCGGTGCGTCTGGGGCTTTGCGCCCGGGCCTTCCCGCTGATTTTCCGCTTGGCGCTGCGCCCGATCCGCAGTAGAGCAATACGGCGAGGGGCAGTCTGCCGTAGAGGCAGTTAATGAACGCTGCCTTCGTTCGGGACCGGTGGAAACGGCAGCGTCCAATCCCCCATCCCGCCTGCAAGCAAGATAGTATCAGGTATCTCAGCCCTGTCTTGGCTCGCCGGTGACCCCAGGTGCACGAACACAGGACAGAGATTTATGAAACGCTCACGCGGGCGCAACAGACGCCCAGGCGGCAATCCGCAAAGTGCCTTCAACAACCCGAACCGTCACTTTGAGAGCGTCGGACCGGATGTGAAGATCCGTGGATCGGCCCAGCAGGTGCTCGAGAAGTACCTGCAATACGGCCGCGACGCCCAGACCAGCGGCGACCGGGTCCTGTCCGAAGCCTATTTCCAGTATGCGGAACACTACCAGCGCATCGTCTCCAAACAGACGGAGGCGCGCGTGCATCAGCAAGGCAGTCAGAACCCGAACAATCCGAACCAGAACGGCCAGAACCGGAATGGGAATGGCAACGGGAACAGCCAGCGCGATGACCGCGACCCGCGCAGCGGTCAGGACCGCGATCCACGCGGCGGCGGCCATGACGAGCCGATGCAGATGGATGACGATTCGGGCGAAGCCGACGTGGTGCCGGCTATGAGCGCGCGCCGGGACGAGGATGACAGTTCCGATTCGCTGCGCGTGATCGATACCGATGACGAGGGCGATGCGCCGGAAGCTGGCGATTCGGCGCCGGTTGAAAACCGCGGTGACCGGGCAGGCGGGGACAGGAACCGCCGGCCCCGCAAGCCTTACCGTCCGCGCGAAGAAGGCGCAGCCCGGGAGGAACGCGCACCGCGCGAGCCACGTCTGCCGCGCGAGGCGGTCGAGATTGTGTCAGAGACCGATGGTATCATGAAGACCCTCGCCCGCGGCCGCCGCAAACCGGCGCCGGAAGAGGGCGCCCCGACCGAGACATCGGACTAAGGGATTCTACTGCGACGCCATGACAGCGCCCCGCCCTCACCGGCGGGGCGTTTCATTTGCGGCTCCCCGCTTGCGCGCAGCGCGCCGCCTTCCCAAATCAACCGTAACACTCCGGTTGCCGCTGAGCGGGGCCGGAACTGACGAACTCATTCTGCCTTTGAAAAGGGGAACACATGAATATCGAACAGTATACAGAGCGTGCCCGCAACCTGATCCAGAGCGCGCAGACGCAGGCCCTCGCGAGCGGCCACCAGGTGCTGACACCGGCTCACATCCTAAAATCCCTCTTTGATGACCGCGACCAGCTCGCGGCAAACCTCATCCGCGCAAGCGGCGGGCGGCCAGAGCTTGCGGTACAAGGCGTGGACACGGCGCTTGCAAAGCAGCCGAAAGTCTCCGGCGCAGGGGCAGGTGGATTGCGGCTCGAACAGGCCGGCGCGAAACTCTTCCAGGACGCCGAGGCGGGTGCGAAAAAGGCCGGTGATGCATTCGTCACCGTCGAGCGTCTTTTGCTGGCGCTGGCCGGTCTCGTTGGTGATCCGGCAGCCGAGGCCCTTAAAGCCGCAGGCGTGACGCCGAAGGCGCTAGAAGCCGCCACTGCGCAGCTTCGCCAGGGCCGCACGGCCGATAGCCAGACGGCCGAGGAAGGTTATGAGGCGCTCAAGAAGTATGCGCGCGACCTCACCAAGGATGCGCGTGAAGGCAAGCTTGATCCGGTGATCGGCCGCGATGAAGAAATCCGCCGCGCGATCCAGGTTCTCTCGCGCCGCTCAAAGAACAACCCTGTGCTGATCGGTGAGCCTGGCGTTGGCAAAACGGCAATTGCTGAGGGGCTCGCGCTGCGCATCGTCGATGGCGACGTGCCGGAAAGCCTGAAGGGCAAGCGCCTGCTCGCCCTCGACATGGGCGCGCTGATTGCCGGCGCGAAGTTCCGCGGAGAGTTCGAAGAGCGATTGA
>CAMEDD010000072.1 GCA_945913285.1 Candidatus Sulfopaludibacter sp. SbA3 | reverse complement strand
CGCTTGATTGCCTGTACATGCTTCTCGGCCGAAGACTCCTTCGGCCCGGATTTCTGTCTCATCTTCACTCCTCGTATCAGTTACGATGAGCCAGAAATCCTCCTTAAGCAATTTTGCCGATCTGTCTCACAGTCGCTGACGGGGAACAGACGGGTCCGTCATATCGCGAAAGTCCGCAAACGCCTCGGGATCGCTGCCATAGAGGAGGCAGATGATATCGCGCGCGCGCTGGCTGGCCGGGGCGTGGGGCTGGTTACGGATGACCGAGTCGTCCACCTGCAGCCAGCCGGCGGCGGCACTTACGATTTCTTCCAGGCCTTGGGGATCACCGGCATCCGGCCGCAGCAGGATCATCGCGAACTTGTCGGCATAGTCTTCGCGGTCAGCCTGCGACCAGTCCGGATTATTGTTGAGGTCGGCGATCTGCATCATCAGGAGGTGGCCAGCCTCGTGGTAGGCGAGGAAGCGCACGAAGCCGCGGACGAAGTTTTGGGTCTCCTCGCTGGCGGGGGCCACTGCGCCCTGCGCATGGCTTGCCGCCGGTCCTGCGAAAGCCATGGCCATCGATGCGAGAGCCGGAATCCGGAACGAGCGCATGCAAGCCCCCTGACGATTTGAGGTGATGCTACGCTCTTTTACGGGAAAGATGAAGCAGGCTTCGGCGGCGGGGCTGCAGCCGAGCTTACAGGTCTCGTGCGTCCTGGTCGAACCAGGCCTTCATGCATTGGGGCGGCGGGATCGGCGGCGGGGCGCTCGGACAAGCCGAGACGCGAATGCACCACCTGCAGGCCTTGCCACATGGACAGCAGAACGTCGGCCAGCGTTTCGGGGGAGCCAGATTTGCTGACAAAGCCGCGCGCCTGGCCAAACCCGATCAACCGGGCCAGCCCGACATGGGCGCGGGCGTCAGCCAGGTCGTGGGCGTTGCGGACGAGACCGGGCTGCTTGCGCGCTTCCGGGCAGGTCCGGACGCCACGTCACGGTGTTTTCCGCGCTGGAACCGGCTTGCCGGTATTTTTAAAACGTGTTCTATTTTTTAAAATGATACGGAGAAACGCCAGAATGCCAGCCGGAGAGCTTTCGCAAGTCCGCAAATCCATCCTGCCGCAACACGGCGACACGTGGCAGTCTATCGCTGCCCGCATGCTTGCGGGTGTGGCCGAGGCTGAAGCCGTCTCGAAACTGCAGAGCTGGAACCTGCATGTTTTCATGCGCGCTTCAGGTGCAGCCGGCAGCGTGCGCGGCAACAACCCGATCCTGCCCAGCGACGTCATCTTCATAGAACCACCGCTCGCCAAATCATGAGCGGCGCGACGATCAGCGACGTCCAGATTGCGGCCGCCCATGATGGCGACGCCGAACTGGTCGTCACGCTGGCCTATGAAAACGGGGGCCGCTCGCTGGTGGCGCTTGATGAATTCGCCGTCCGCACATTGCTGAAATCCTGCGGGGCAACCTCCGCCGATGGCCTGATCGGCGCCGGTTGGGAACACGTCCGCGACGCGCTCGTCGCCTCATCCAGCCGTTATGGCTGACAACAGAACAAAGAACTCCTGGGAGGAATGTGAAATGTACGATCTGGTGATCAGAAATGGCCGTGTGGTCGACGGCTCCGGCATGCCGGCCTACAACGCCGACATCGCGCTGAGCGGCAACCGCATCGCGAAAATCGGGCGTATCTCTGAAAAGGGCCGCAAGGAAATCGACGCTGAGGGCAAGGTCGTCTCGCCCGGCTTCATCGATCCGCACACGCACTTTGACGCCCAGCTCCTCTGGGACGGCTACGCCAAACCGGCTCTCTCGCACGGCGTCACCACCATCGTGCCCGGCAACTGCTCGCTCTCCCTCGCGCCGCTTCGTGCCGAGTACCGCACCAAGCTGGTCGGCATGTTCAACCAGATCGAAGAGATGCCGCTGAAGGCCTTCAAGGAAGGCGTCGTCTGGGACTGGGAAACTTTCTCCGAATACATCACGCGCATCCGCAAGGGCCTCGCCATCAACGTCGCCCCGCTCGTCGGCCATTCCGTCATCCGCCTCTGGGTGATGGGTGACGCTGCGATGGAGCGCACCGCAACCGCAGAAGAAATCACCGCGATGCAGGGTGTCCTGCGCGAATGCCTCGACGCCGGAGCCATTGGCCTCTCGACCAGCTATGTCGACATGGACGAAAAGCTGCAGCCCGTCCCGAGCCGCTACGCGGACGCCGGCGAAGTCGAAGCCCTCGCCAGCGTGCTCGGCGAATACGGCCGCATCCTCCAGATCGTTCCGGAATTCTACGACGCGGATCTCACGATTGCACGCCTCGACCAGCTCGCCGAGATCTCGCTGAAGTATGCGATCCCCACCACCTTCTCGCCGCTCTTCGTCAACGCGGACAACGTCGATGCAATCGACCGCGTCATGCGGCGTGTCGATGAACAGTTCGCGCGCGGCGCCCGCGTCTGGCCGCAAGTCCAGACCCGCCCCATCGACATCAGCTTCTGCTTCGCGGTGCCGAGCCTTCTCTTCATCCGCCTGCCCGGCTGGTATCGCATCATGCGTTTTGGCACGCCGGATCAGATCGTCGCTGCGTTCAAGGACCCCGCGACCCGCGAGAAACTCGTCGCCGAGTCCGCTGTCTACAATGCGCTCTGGCCAAACCTGCGCCTGCGCCTTGTGCAGACGCAAACCAACCAGAAGTATGTCGGCATGACCGTCGGCGAAATCGCCGCCGCCCGTGGCACCACGCCGATTGACGTGATGATCGACCTCTCGATCGAGGAGCACCTCGACGCCCACTTCCTCGCCGCCGACATGGGCCACAATTCCGACGAGCGCGTCGGCGCCCTTCTCAAGCACCCCCGTGTCCACATCGGCGCCAGCGATGGCGGCGCGCACATCCTGTCTTTCTCGACCTATGGAGACACGGGCTTCCTGTTCGCGCACTATGTCCGTGAACTGAACGCCATGTCGATCGAGTCCGCCGTCAAGAAAATCACCTCGGAAACCGCTGCCATCTGGGGCATCCCGGACCGCGGCCTCCTGCAACAGGGCTACATCGCCGACATCGTGATCTTCGATCCGCAGACGATCAACCGCGGCGAAGAGAAGTATGTTCAGGACGTGCCGGGTGATGGCAGCCGCTATGTCCGTGATGCCATGGGCGTGGATACGGTCATCGTCAGTGGCGGCGTGGCCTGGACAGCGGTCGCCGGCTACAATGCCGAAACGCGCGGCGAAGTCTTGCCCGGCCAGACCCAAGACGCCCGCCAGATGGTGCCTGCATGAGCTGGCCGGGCGTCTCAGAGCGCCGGGTTGCCACGAACGGAATTTCCCTGAACATCGCCGAGGCAGGCCAAGGCCCCCTCGTGCTGCTGCTCCACGGGTTTCCGGAATCCTGGTATTCCTGGCGTCACCAGTTCGCGCCGCTCGCGGCCGCGGGTTATCACGTGGTCGCGCCGGACATGCGCGGCTATGGCAAGAGCGACAAGCCGGCTGAGATCACCGCCTATTGCCAGACCGAAGTCGTGGCCGACATCATCGGCCTCATTCCGGCGCTCGGCTACACGACGGCGATCGTGATCGGCCATGACTGGGGCGCGCCCACGGCCTGGGCGGCCGCGCTCCACCACCCGGATGTCGTTCGCGCCGTCGGCGGACTATCTGTGCCCTTCATGCCGCGCTCACCCGTGCAGCCGATGCCCATGATGCGGGAGATGTTCAAGGGGCAGTTCTTCTACCAGCTCTATTTCCAGGAACCGGGCATCGCCGAAGCAGAGTTCGAAAAAGATATCCGCGGCGCACTGCGTAAATTCCTGACACTCGCAGGCGGCGAGACCGATCTGACCAAGCTGCCGGCAAAGACGGATAAGGACGACCTCCTCTCCGGCCTGCCAGATCCCGAACACCTGCCCGCCTGGCTCAGCGAAGCTGATCTCGACTTCTATGCGGGGGAGTTTACGCGCTCCACCATGCGCGGCCCGATCAACTATTACCGCAACCATGATCTCTATTGGGAGCAGACCAAAGACGCCCCGATGTCGATCAGCCAGCCGGCCATGTTCGTTGCCGGAACGCATGATGGCGTCGTGATGATGGCAGCGGCGGCCATCGAGATGATGCCGCACTTCGTAAAGGACCTGCGGATCAACATGATGATCCCGGGCATCGGTCACTGGACGCAGCAGGAAGCGCCAGAGGCCGTCAATGAAGCCCTTCTGGATTTCCTGAAACAGATTGATTGAACGGCGAAGAGCATGACCAAAACTGAAACGATCATTGTCATCGGCGCCGGGATCGGCGGCCTGTGCACTGCCCTGATGCTCGCGCCCTCCGGGCGTGTAGTTACCCTGCTCGAACGAGATGGCCCGATCGGCTATGGCGATCCCGATGACCTGTTCCGTGACTGGCGCCGCACCGGCGTGGGGCAAGTGCGCCAGAGCCACGCGTTCCTGGCGCGCCTCAGATCGATCATGAAGGCCGAGCATCCGGAGCTTCTGGAGCAGCTGAAGGCACTCGGCGTCCGTGAACTGACATTCGACAACCTGCTGACCGCGCCCCAGCAGGCACGCTACCAGCCCTTGCCGCAGGACGAGGAGCTGACCTTCATCACCAGCCGCCGCACAACCCTCGAACTGGCCATGCGGCGCTATGTTGAAACATTGGGCAATGTCACGATCCGCTCGAACTTTCTCGTTCGCCGGCTGATGACCGCCAAAGCAGGCGACGGCGTGATCAAAGTGTCCGGCATCACCGGGGAGCACGAGGGCAAGGAGGTCACCTTGACCGCCGACGTCGTCGTGGACACCGCGGGCAAGGGCGGCTTCACCTTCGACCAACTGGTCGAAGAAGGCGCGAATGTCCGCGAGGAAAAGGAGGATGCCGGCATCCTCTATTTCACGAAGCATTACCGCCTGAAGCCCGGCCAGCAGGAACCGGGCCGCAACGAACACCCGCCCGCCAGCGGAGACCTTGGTTACCTGAAGTATGGTGTATTTCCCGGAGACAACGGCAACTTCTCGATCACCATCGCCCTGCCGGAAGTCGAGCTCGAGCTTCGCAAGTCGATCCTCAGCCCGGAGATCTTCCATCAGATCACCTTGCAGCTGCCCGGCCTCTATCCGTGGACGAATGAAACGCGCTCGGCCCCCACCAGCAAGGTCTTCGGGATGGGTAATCTCGTCAGCCGCTGGCGCGACCTTGTCGTTGATGGCAAACCCGCGACGTATGGCTATTTCGCGCTCGGCGACACACTGATCCGCACCAATCCGCTTTATGGCCGCGGCTGCTCCTTCGCCGCCGTCGGCGCCCAGCTTCTGCGGCGCACGCTGGACGAGACCCAAGACCCGGCCGCCCGCGCGATCAGGTTCCATGAAGGCCTCGAAGCGGAACTTCGCCCTTTCTATCTGACGCAGCGCAAGCAGGACCGCTCCGCCAAAAAGCGCGCCCTCGAAACCCTGACGCCCGGCTTCAAGCCAAGCGTTCGCGCGCGCCTGCTGCAAAGTTTTATCGATGACGGCGTGCGCATTGCCGTGCGCTCAGACGTCCGTCTCCTGCGCGAAGCCATGCGCGGCTTCCATATGCTGGAACACCCGGACAAATGGCTCGGCAAACCCAAGAACCTCGTGACGGTGCTCTACTACTGGGCCCGCGGAAAGCGCCTCAACGCGGCCGCATATCCGCCGAGCGCCGGGCCGGAGCGCCAGGAGATGATGCAGGCGCTGAAACTCGACTATCAGGCTGACCTGATCAGCCCAGCCGAAGATATCCGGAAGGCCGCATGACCGAGGCCACCGTCGCTGCCGTCTCCGGCCGCCGCGAAAAGGCAAAGGCCGAGCGCCGCCTGAAAATCGTGCGCGCGGCGCGAGACCTTATCCGCGAGACGGGAGACACGAACCTCTCGATGCGGATGATTGCCCATCGCGCAGAAGTGAGCCTCGCGACGCCTTATAACCTCTTTGGATCAAAGCGCGCTCTCGTGATGGCCGTTCTTGAGGACGAGCGCGACTTCCTGCACCGGTTCATGAGCCTCAAAGTGGACAATGCCATCGACCGGATTTTCGAGGCCAATGCCCTCGGCGCCGGCTACTTCATTCAGGATCCGGACTTTTACCGGCCGCTCTGGAAGGCGCTTCTGGATACGAACGGCGAGGACGATACCGGCCTTGCGACGCCCGAGCGTCTTGCGCAGACCCGGGCTGCCTGGCGCTGGCTGCTGACCACGGCACAAGAAGAAGACCTTCTCCGCCGTGACATGCCGGTCGAAGTCCTTGAACGGACGATGTCGCATCTCGGCAATGGCCTGATGCTCAGCTGGGCGATGGGTACAATGGCGACGGATGAGCTCCTGCCCGCTTCCGGTCTTGGCTACGCGCTCGTGCTCTACAGCGCCGCGACACCGGCCGGGCGCATCCACCTTGACCGGCAGATCGCCCGCTACCGCGCGATGACTACCGCCCGGGACTGATGATTGCCGCGCGCAGCCTCGCGGTGGATCAGGAATAGTTCGGCGCCCGCTTTTCCATGAAGGCGGCGATGCCCTCCCGGAAGTTCGGATCGTTCGCGGTCAGTATCTGGTTACGGTCCTCGATCGCCATCGCTGCTTCGAGGCCGCTTGCGTCGATGGACTGATTGAGACCGTCCTTGGTGAGCCGGAGGCCCAGCGGCGTCGCGTGAAGCATGTCCTCAGCAAAGCTATTGGCTTCTGCAAGCATTTGCGCAGACGGAACAACACGGTTGGCAAGACCGATCGCATAGGCGCGCTCTGCATCAATGAACCGGCCGGTCAGCATGTATTCGCTGGCTAGCGACTGCCCGATCATGCGCGGCAGGAAGTAGGATACGCCCATGTCACACGCGGTCAGGCCGATCCGGATGAAAGCGGCGTTCATCCGCGCGTCATCGGAGAGTATCCGGATGTCAGACGCCAGGGCCAGCGCGAAACCGCCGCCGCTGGCCGCGCCCTGCACACAGCTGATGATCGGCTGCGGACACCGGCGCATCGCGACATAGATTTCCGCAATCGAGCGCTGCTTGTCGAGGCCCTGCTCGATGCCGCCTCTGCCGCCCGCAGATTCTTTCAGATCGAGCCCCGCGCAGAAGGCGCGGCCTTCACCGCGGAGCACGGCGACCCTCACCGACCGGTCGAAGTAGAGCGACTGGAACACCTCGCGAAGCTCCGTGACGAGCTGCGTGTTCATGGCGTTCAGGCGGCTCGGACGGTTCATGATGATGTGCAGGACGTTACCCGCTTTTTCGAGTTTCACTGCGGGCGCATCTTCGGTCATGGCGGGCTCCTCTGTGGCAGGCCTTAACCATTCCACGCCCGGCCTGCGGCAATCCAGTCCTGCCCCTCCGGCACCTTCAGCAAAAAACCGGACACGCGGCCTGCGATGCGGCGCAATGCAATGGCTTTCCGCTGGGGTGCACAGCGCAAATTGAAGTGCTAGAGGGGCATCCATGTTGCGGATCTCCGAAATCAAGCTGCCCCTCGACCACGCCCCCGCGGACCTGCCGGCGGCGATTGCGAGCCGGCTTGGCGTGGCATCGGACGACTTGCTGAGCTGGACCGTCTGGAAACGCGCGCACGACGCGCGGCGCAAATCGGCGATCCTCACCGTCTACATTGTCGACGCGGACGTGCGCGGTGAAGCCGAGGTGCGCAAACGCGTGGCCGGCGACGCGCATGTCCGCCCGACGCCAGATACGTCTTACAAACCGCCTGTGCCGAAGCCACGTCCTGGCCGGCTGAGGCCGGTCGTCATCGGCGCTGGCCCCTGCGGCCTGTTCGCCGGACTGCTCCTCGCCGAGATGGGCCTGCGCCCCATCCTGCTCGACCGGGGCAAGGTGGTGCGGGAGCGGACAAAGGACACGTGGGGCCTCTGGCGGCGCAGCGAACTCAATCCCGAATCCAACGTCCAGTTTGGTGAAGGCGGCGCCGGCACCTTCTCCGACGGCAAGCTCTACAGCCAGATCAAGGACCCCCGCTACCTGAGCCGCAAGGTTCTGAACGAATTCGTGGAGGCCGGGGCGCCGCCGGAAATCCTGACCGACGCCCACCCCCATATCGGGACCTTCCGGCTCGTGACGATGGTCGAGAGCCTGCGCGCCAAGATCGAAGCCCTCGGCGGCGAATACCGGTTCCGGCACCGGGTCACCGATCTGGAATTGGACCGCGGCCCAGAGGGTGGGCAGCGCATTCGCGGCGTCCATCTGCATACGGGAGAATTCCTCGAGGCGGATCACATCGTCCTCGCAGTGGGTCACTCTTCGCGCGACACCTTCCAGGCGCTTTACGACAGGGGCGTCTACATCGAAGCCAAGCCGTTCTCCGTCGGATTTCGGATCGAGCATCCGCAGTCCTGGATCGATATGGCGATGTTCGGCCACTGCGCCGGCCACCCCGATCTGGGCGCGGCCGCCTATTCGCTCTCGCACCATTGCAGCAATGGCCGCACGGTTTACAGCTTCTGTATGTGTCCGGGCGGGACTGTCGTCGCTGCCGCGTCCGAACCGGGCCGCCTCGTCACCAATGGCATGAGCCAGTATTCCCGAAACGAGCGCAATGCGAATGCCGGCTTCGTGGTCGGCATATCGCAGGCCGATTTTCCAAGCGACCATCCGCTGGCGGGCATCGAGCTTCAGCGCGATCTCGAGGCGCGCGCGTTTGCTGCCGGCGGGCGCGACTACTTCGCGCCCGGCCAGCGCGTCGGTGACTTTCTTTCGGCCCGCCCGTCCAGCACGCTCGGCCCCGTCGTCCCCAGCTACCGCCCAGGCGTTCGCCCGACTGACCTTGCCCCCCTGATGCCGGATTATGTGATCGCGGCGATGCGCGAGGCGCTTCCTGTCTTCGGACGCAAGATCCCGCGTTATGATGATCCGGACGCCTTGCTGACCGGCGTTGAAACCCGCACCTCGTCTCCCATCCGCATCACGCGCGGCACAGACTACCAAAGCCTCAATGTCCGCGGCCTCTTTCCGGCCGGCGAAGGTGCAGGCTATGCGGGCGGCATCCTCTCGGCCGCCGTGGACGGCATAAAGGTCGCCGAAGCCCTCGCCAAAGCGACTGCGGGATCACACGTCCTGAAAACTTGAACTCGCACCCGGCCCGGGATGACTTCAAACCCTACTTTGGCTTTGCGCGCCCGCTGGTCGGAATGTCCCTGAACGCGACCTCTTTATCTACCCGGATATCGCCGGGCAGCCCAAGCACGCGCTCGCCGATGATGTTACGCAGGATTTCGTCAGATCCGCCCTCGATCCGCGTAGCCGGCGAGCGCATCAGCATTGCCTGGAACCGTCCCTGTTGCGGGCTGTCATCATCCCAGACGACACCGGCCTCGCCCTGAAGATCGAGCGCAAAGATGGCGAGATCCTGCATGGCCGCGCCGGCCACCAGTTTGCCGATCGAGTTTTCAGGTCCGGGCGTTTCGCCCTTGGACAAGGCCGAAATCGCCCGCATGCCCGTGTACTTCAAGCCGCTCTGCTTGACCGCAAGCTGGGCCAGCTTCGAGCGCACTGCAGAATCTTCAACCGCCGGGCGTCCGTCGATCTCGGCTTCCATGCAGTATCGGAAGAGTTCGGGAAATCCGGTCGACATGCCGGAGCCGATCGACAGCCGCTCGTTCATCAGTGTCGTGAG
>CAMEDD010000071.1 GCA_945913285.1 Candidatus Sulfopaludibacter sp. SbA3 | reverse complement strand
ATCTTCTCTTCGGCGGAAAACTTCCGCCGGGTCTGACGCTTGATCGCTTGCACATGCTTCTCGGCCGAAGACTCTTTCGGCCCGGATTTCTGTCTCATCTTCACTCCTCGTATCAGTTACGATGAGCCAGAAATCCTCCTCAAGCAATTTGGCCGATCTGTCTCACAGTCGCTGACGGGGAACAGGACCAAAACTCACCGAAGCCGACGTTCAGCTCGTCGTTGTTTTGGAGCCCTAGTGTAAGTTCAAGCGAAAGCCCCGGCTGCGGCGGGCCCCTCATCATTAGCTCGACATTCGGTTCGTCGCCCTTCTCGATGGTAAAGGAGTGCTTCTGGGCAAAGTCCCGAAACAAAGCTTCAGCGTCGTCTGTGTAGTTCGTCATATTAATATCATACCAGAAAAACCGATGACCGATTAGGGCCAGGTCGGCTCTGATCGTCAGGTTCGGCGTCCGGCAGGGTCGCCTCAGTCCTGTTATTCGGCCTACTCACCACGACCAGGCCAGAGAGCGCCGGTTGCGGTCATCGATTGCATCTTTCCGAATGTCCGTTTTGCCGACTTTCCTGGCGAGCTGAGTGTCAGCGGCAAGTTTGCTTGAGATCGCCCTGACACCGTCCGGCATATCGGAGAGGTTGCTGTCTCCTGAAGACCCATCAGAGTGTATGTGTGCGTTTGTGAAAGCTGCAGCGCGGGCGCGCGCCGCTTTCAATTGGCTCCTGGCCATGAGTCCGCCGCTGGAAAAGACGAACGCTTTCAATGTGCACGAAGCCCCAGGTGCACGCTCATTAGTTCGAAATCGCGATCCTGGTGCAAGAGCTGATAGCCGCGTCGAATGCAGAATGCGCCGATGATGACATCGATGGTCTTGCGAGGCGTCTGGCCCAATGCGCGCAACGTGCGATAAAGCCGTGCCGCTTCGACGGCTGGCTGGTCACCAAGCATGTCTTCCACTTGGAAGGCACGCAGCGCTGCCTCAATCTGCGCAGCATGGACTTCGTCGCGAGCGCCCTGCAGACATTCAAGCAAGATCAGATCGCCGACTATGATGTCGTTCGGATTGGCGATCGCCCGCAGTTTCGTAACTGCCGAAGTGGCTTCATTGCGGAAGTGCGCGATCCAAACAGAGGTATCGACGACGATCACGAGTGCGCGTCGCTGTCGCGCCGCATTGCCTCAAGGTTGCCCTCCCAGCCGATCCCGGCTGTCGAACGAATAGCTTCCCTGCGCCGCTTCTGATTGACAACTTGGCGCAACGCCTCTTCCACGGTCGCCCTCTTGGTCGCCAAACCGGTCGCGGCCATCGCCTCGTCTAGAAGATCGTCGTCAATTTCGATATTGGTTCGCATCGAATGACCTCAATGTGTACTGTAAGCTTAGTGTATACACATTGCCCGACCGAGCAAGCTGTTTGTCTATGATTTGTCATCCGTGTGCGATCTGGACAGCGCTGCGAAGTTCGCCCTCGCGGGTTCTGCTCTCGTCGCGTTGCCTCAGCGCTGCGCGTACTTGGAGCGCACGAAGCGCGCCGCGGCCTTTCGTATGTCAATCCTTGGCGTCGCGCCGGGAGCGCTCCGATGAGCGAAGGCGGTTCCGATCGTCAGGTTCCTCGACCGGCGGGCTCAACCCGATCGTGTCATTCTGCAGCGTCACCGGAACCAGGCTGGAGTTCGCCGGAAATAGTCACTTCTGATGCCCCCTCACATAGGTGAAATCTTGCAGCGGGACGCGAGCAAACCGGTTGCAGCGCTCAAATCGATGTCCGCCACCAAGAGGCCTTCCCTGCCATACGGTTGATAGCACAGCAGCGTGCCGTCCGGTCGCGCAATTGCCGAAGTGGTGGGTGATCCTTCGCTCGCGCAATTCACCGACGCGAAATAGCAGTTGTTTTCTGCGGCCCTGCAAAGCATCGCCTTTTCGTGAAAGGTATTTGCAGGATCGGCGAACGTCACGGGTCGATAGCTGCCGGGTTCAGCTACGCTAGCATGCGGATGAAACACCACCTGCGCACCGCGACGAACGGCCCAACGCACAGTCTCTGGATATCGCCAGCCCTCGTGACAAATCACCACCCCAAATGTCAGCGACCCGACGGTGAAGACGTGGCGGTCGATACCCATCGCGGGATACGTCGCTTCCTCATCGGGATCGAGCTGGCCCTTGTCCTGCCATCCAGAAATTGTTCCGTCTGGGTTGAAGACACACGCTGAAATCTGCAGCCCGCGATCGGTCACACGTTCAATGCCAAGAATGACGGCTATGCGAGCATTTGCTGCCGCGCCAGCAACGACAACCAGGGCCTGCTCAAGGAATACAGGGTCGGGAGGCGGAGAAACCGCGTTTGGCTATCTGTAGCCGGGAACAAAGCATTCGGGAAAGCAGATCACCGTGGCACCCGAGCGTCCGGCCTCTGCAATGGCGGCGCACGCAAGCGATACCGACTCCGCGGGGCTGGATGGCGCGCGCAGATTGGCAAGTGCGATCTTCACAGTGCTCACTGACTGACCTCGTTCGCCTTGTCCGCTCCGCAGTCTCGCTGCGCATATGATGGCTCAGATAATTTGAATTGCTCTGGCAGTCGATGCCGCTCTGTCCGCACGGGGCCCCAACTTCAGGCCCTTCAGGCATTGTTACGACTGACACGGTCGCCCATGAACCGCCAGTCGCACCCGCCCTACTGATCTGGCAGGACCTCGCCGGAAACGGTCATCGACTGTCTGCCGCTGAATGACCGATGGCTGGCAATTTTCGATTTGAATGCGGGACCAATCGGGGCGCAGGTCCCTTAACACGCTCTCCGCAATCCCTTCTTACGCTTCTGTGTATGACCCACTATGGACAGTAAGGCGATTTTGCCTTACTTTTTCTTTATGATCACTCTTACCGTTACCTCAAAAGGTCAAGTTACGCTTCGGCGGGACGTCCTGGAGCACCTCGGCGTAGGCCCCGGTGAGCAAATTGACGTCACAAAGCTTCCGGACGGAAGGATTGAGGTTCGGGCGGCGTCGACGGGCGAGATTTCATCGTTGTTCGGAATGCTCACAAAGAAGGGCCGTCCGCCGCTGTCCATCGACGAAATCAATGAAATCACGAAACAAGGATGGTCCGGCAAAGTCGACGAGACCAGATGAAGATCACCGCCGACACAAATGTGCTCGTCCGGGCAATTGTGGCCGATGAGCCAAAGCAGACACGCCTCGCTCAATCAGCTCTTGCGAGGGCGGATCTCATTGCCATCGGACCGACGACTTTGTGCGAGTTTGTCTGGGTCCTCTCCCGTGGATACGGGATCCCGACTGCAGATATAGCGGCAGCAATCCGAGGCTTGATTGGCAGCGCCAATGTCGAGGTGAATCGTCCGGCTGTCGAGGCAGGTCTTGCGCTATTGGACCAAGGCGGGGACTTCGCCGATGGAATCATCGCCTTTGAAGGGGCCAGCCTCGGCGGCGCGATGTTCGCCACTTTCGACAAAGATGCTGCAAAGCGACTCAAGAAATTGGGGCGAGACACCCTGCTGCTGGCCTAACGAACGGCCAGCGCACTCAAAGACCGACATTCAATCCAAATCGGGCTGCGCGGCGCGATCTCGCCGATAACAGTCACTGATACAGCACCGCCGCATCAGTTCTCGCAGACGGCAGAAATCTAACGATCCCAAGACTGACAGGGGTTCAAACGGATCGGGCCACCTCTGCTGCAGAACTTCCCCGCTATCCTTGCTTCAAGCTGCCCGAAATGTTAAACTAGTCGGAAGTTATAGTTGAAATGGAGGGTTCTATGATCACAGTCGGCGCTTTTGAGGCCAAAACTCATCTTTCCTCATTGCTCGATAAGGTTGCGGCGGGCGAAGAAGTGCTGATCACAAAGCACGGGAAGGCGATCGCGCGCCTGGTCAGGGCCGAAGACGCCGCCCGCGAGGACGTGGACGCTGTCATTGCGAAGATGAAGGCGCTGCGGGCTGGAACAACCCTCGCATCTGATTGGAAAGCCCTGAGGAACGAGGGGCGGCGGTGAGCGCTTTGGTTCTGGATTGTTCCCTCGCCATGGCTTGGTGTTTTGAAGATGAAGCGAGCGCAGCGGCCGATGCCATTCTGGAGCGTGTGCGCGACGACGGCGCCCTCGTCCCTGCTCTTTGGGTCTGGGAGGTAGCGAATGTGTTGACGCTGGCGGCAAGGCGCGGGCGCATCGGCGGCGGCGATGTGGCGGCGCGGTTGGCGCTCATGACGGCACTACCCATTCGCGTTGACGATGAGGGGGGCGCCCGCGCGTGGCGTGAAACCGCGTTGCTGGCGCAGGCCGAAACGTTGACGGTGTATGACGCCGCTTATCTGGAGCTCGCCTTGCGCCTGAGCGCAGACCTTGCCACGCTGGACACTGAACTGCGGCGCGCCGCCGGCCGCGTCGGTGTAAGGGTTCTGCCGTGAAAGACTTCCTCCTGTCCTGGAATCCTAAAGGGTCTGGCGGCCGCCAAGATCTTCGCCGGACAGTTCGGCGCAAGGATTTCCGACAAGGGCCGCAACTAATCTGGGGTACGCGGACGGCCGAAACGGGCCACGAAGCCTGCGATAGGCATCATAGGTGAACGGCAGGAGGGGGGGTGCCTTACCCAGCCTATGGAAGCGTTACCGAAACGGTGCGGGCGCTGGCCCGAACATCATCGCCAGCGCTGTTGCGAGTTCTCCGGCTGAAGCCTCCAGGTTATCGCGCAGGGCGGGATCGAGGAACAGGGGATCATAGCGCAGCATGATCTGTCCGTTGAACACGAGCCGGAATGCCTGCGCGTCTAGCCAGCCGACGCTGCCGCGGCAGCCCTCGATGCGTGCAAGGAGGGACCTCGAGGTCTCCCCGATAAGCGCAAACATTGCGACAGCGAGCTGAGTGGTCTCAGCGTCGCGAGAGGCTTCGAACATGACGTTGAGGAGGCCGGCGCCGCCGAGCTCGTTGGCACGCATGACATCTGCGCCGCGCGCCAGAAGGCCGTCGGCCAGCTGGCGCGGGGTGAGCTCGCCTTCGTCGGTTCTGGGTTCGTCCAACACAAGCAGCGCTCTTGTCCGCAGGCGGATATAAAGCTGCCCGTAAGCCTCGCGTACGATCGAGCGCCGATCGTCGAAGAAATGGATGACCGAAGAGACAGACGCGCCGGCTTCGGCTGCAAGGCGCCGGTGGGTCAGGCTAGTCGCTCCTTCATCCACCAAGATGCGGATGGCGGCTTCGAGGATTGCGTAACGCGTTGGATGCGGGCGCGCCTGCGGAGCGTTGCCAAAAGGATCAGTGGCGCGGGCCGCCGCCGCACGGAAAGCGCTGTCAGGGCCCGGGCCGGCGGGCACGCAGCCCAGCAAGCGTTCTGTAAAGCGCTGTGTTACGGCGGACGACCAGGCCAGAAAACCTGGCCGGCCGGCAGCGATGACATGCCCGAATGCAAGCCCGTGATAAAAGGCCGTACACAGCCGTTCGGCCTCGCGGGAGAGGCCGAGCATCTCACCGAGCCCAACCCAAAAGGCGGCCTCCTGCGGCGCGGTAATGGCGGCCCCGGCCGCGGCGCCTTCGCGCAGACCCTTAAGGCTCCTTAGCCAGCGGACCGGCGCGAGCTCAGGCGTGCGGGCAGCCTCTTCCGTCAGGAGTTCGCCGAGAAGTCCGGAGAGGTCCGAACCTGTGAGGGGTGCGCCGAGATAATCGCTGCGCCGACGGCGCCAGATCTCGTCTTCCCTGAGGCGGGCCGCCTCGAAGGCGGCGGCCCTTAGAGCGTCCATATCGCCGAACCTGTAGACGATCAGCGCCGGGCTGACCCCTGCTGCGGCCGCGACATCGCGCACGCTCGGCATCCCGGCCCGCACCCCGAGGAGCCGGATCGTTTCATCGAGAATACGTTCGGAAGGATCAACGCGATCTTGGTACATGTGTTTATTGCTTTGTGAGTTTTCAGAGATGAATCAAGCTTCCAGACCCCGCTATCTGTCGCCAGCCGAGCCATGGAAACGGGAGTTTTACTCAATAATGCTGCGTATATGTCGAATATCCGGACCTTGCGTGACAGGGGCGTCACCGAAATTTTGCAAAAGCTTGGTTTGGTTCAGGTGTTCAGAATGGGTAGGCGCGTTTCGTTAACCAACGGAGCGGGACATGCGAAAGACATCACTGAGGTTCAACCTTCTCATGGCGGGCGCCCTGCTTGGCGCGCCTCAGGCGCTGGCCCAGGCAGGGGACGACAGCGAGGCGCGTCTCGAAACGGTGGTCGTCTCAGCGACCCCGATTCTGGACAGCCAGACAGCAGCCCTCGCCGAAAAGCGCAACGCCGACAACCTGATTGACGTGGCCGCGGCGGACGCTGTTGGCCGGTTCCCGGACCAGAACGCCGCCGCCGCCCTCGCTCGCCTTCCGGCGGTTGCTGTACAGCGTGACCAGGGCCAGGAGCGCTACATCCAGATCCGCGGCGCCCCGAACCGCTGGGTATCGGTCAGCGTTGACGGCGTGGCCGTGATCGGCGTCGATGAAGGCGGAACCTCGCGCGCCTTCCGCTTCGATGCTATCCCCGCCGTCCTCCTGTCTTCGGCCGCCATCAGCAAGTCGCTCACCGCAGATCTTACCGCCGAAGCCGTGGTCGCCAATGTCGACCTGCGCACCTATTCCGCGCTCGACAATCCGGACCTCAAGCTCCAGGCCGATGCAGGTTACGGCGAGATGAACCTTGGCGGCGGCGCGCAGCAGCAGTATTCGCTGCGCGCGTCCTGGACCAATGGCAAGATCGGCTTCCTGGCCGGCGGCTCGCACTATTCGCGCGAGCAGGTGACCGACAACCGCGAAGTTGGCCTGTATGACGCGCTGGGACCGACCGAGTTCGATATTCGCAGCTACCAACTCGAGCGCGGAAACGAGAGCTTCTTCGCCGGTATCGAATATCAGGCCACAGACAAGCTGAGCCTGTTTGCCAAGGCGATCTACACCGAGTTCACCGACAAGGAGGAGCGCGACCAGTACGAGTTCCGGCTTTCCAACACCGCGTTCGGCACCCGCAACTTCCAGACCGGGGACCTTGCCCGCGTGCCCGTCCGTGGCACATTCAATTCCGGTGACTATGCAACAGCCTATGACATCTACAGCCTCGGCGCCGACTTCGAAGGCGATGTGTGGGACGCGTCTGCGCGCCTCAACTATACCGGCTCGGAAAACACGACCTTCCTCCCATTGCTGCAGGTCAGCACCTCCTCGGCGCAGGCGCCGTCGCTGACCTATGACAACTCCAACCCGAACTTCCCGCGTGTCTCGCTTTTCACCACCGTGCCCGGCCCCGCGCCCGGCACCTTCGTGCGCGGCGCGCCGCTGGCCGGCCTGAACCAGTCCGCCTTCTCGACCAATGTCTATATCCCGGTCCTGCAGGACAGTTTCTCCGACAGTTATACGGCAAAGTTCGATGCGACACGCCGGTTTGACGGTTTCGAGCTTTCGGGCGGGGCGTCTTACACCGAGCGCGAACTTGACGGTTTCACGATCGCCATCTCCAACGTCGTCGTCCTGAACTCGGCCCTGCCAGCGATCGGCCAAACGTTCGCCATCGGCAATTACGTCAGCAACACGCCCTGGACGACAGAGTTCCCGCTCGGGATCGGTTTCAACGAGATCAACAATGGCGCACTTCGCCGTGATCTTCTTGGCTTTATCGACCAGCTGGAGGCCGCTGGCCGCTACAACCGGGCCAATGATGTGCCTGCCGAAAACCGCTACTCCCTCACCGAGGAGACAATTGCCGCCTATATCCAGGGCAAGGTCGAGTTTGACCGTGCCCAGATCGTTGCTGGTCTTCGCCTTGAGCAGTTCTCGCTGGACAATACCGGCACGGCGCGACTGGGAGGCGGCATCCTGCAGCCCCTCTCAGTCTCGGACGAATATACCGAACTCTTCCCGAGCGTGAACTTCAAGTATGACCTCTCCGACCAGATGATCGTGCGCCTTGCCGGCCAGCGCAGCCTCGCGCGGCCTTCGTTTGGCGAGATCCGCGTCGGGGCCTCGGTCAATGATACCGCGTCGCCCGGCACGATTTCAGGCGGCAACCCTTCGCTCAAGCCGGAAGACATCTGGGGCGTCGATGCGAGCCTCGAGTTCTACCCGAACCCGTCGAGCTTGATCGCGGTCTCTGCCTTCCATCGCTGGGTCGATGGGGTCCTGTTTGCCAACACGCAGCCCGTCGGCAGTGACGCATTCAACAGCGGCGGAATTGACCGGTCGAACTACCTGCTGACTTCCACCTTCAATGGCGGCGAAGGCACGCTGTCGGGTCTTGAGTTCAATTACCAGCAGCAGTTCGACTTCCTGCCGGGCAACCTTGACGGCTTTGGCTTTCAGGGCAACCTCACGCTGCTCGACGGCTCGTTCGAGGCTGGCGGGCGAGATGATGCCCTGTTCCCGGGAACCTCGGAAACCATCGTCAACGCCTCGCTCTTCTACGAGAAGTTCGGCTTTTCCGGCCGGGTCAGCTACCAGTGGCGCGATGACTGGCTGGATACGCTCGGAGGCTTCGGCCTCAGCGGCGCGGGTGATGAATTCCGCAAAGGTTATGAAAACCTCGATATTGCCCTGCGCTATGCGGTCAATGATCAGTTCACCCTGTATGCGGACTTCGCAAACCTGACGGACGCGACCTATGTCGCCTTCCAGGGCGACGAGAGCCGGCCGACGGAAGTCGAGCAGATCGGGTCGCGCGTCCTGTTCGGCGTGCGCTACGCTTACTGATGATGCTTTCCTCTCCGGCGTCCCCGATGACGCCGGAGAGGCCCCCTCCTCCAGACTGCCAGGAAACCCCGGATGCGCCGCCTGCTGATTACTGTCTCGTTCCTTGCGCTTGTCACAGCCTGCGGCCAGCAGGCCCCGGTTTCGTCCGCCGGAGAAGCCGCACCGGCGCCGGCCAGTCTTGTCAGCCTTGCGGTGGAGGAGCCCGCCCGGGGCACCTACCAGATCCGCTGGACGCTCGACCGCGCAGCCCCGGTCGCCGTCGAGGCCCTGACAGACCCGTCGGCGGCCGCCGGATCCGGTATAGTCATCGAAACTGCTTTTGAAGGCGCAGAGGTCAGCTGGCCTGCGCCGGAGCCCTCGCAGCGCTATTACTTCCGCGTGACGCCCGAGGGCGGGCCGGCACGGACCGCGTCCGTCAGGGTCCTGCCGCTTGAAGGCGGCCGCAATTTCCGCGACCTCGGCGGCTACAGCGCCGAAGGCGGGCAGACCGTGGCCTGGGGAAAGATCTACCGCTCCGGCGTCATGTCGGGACTGACGCCCGCCGACTATGATTATCTCGGCGGTCTCGGCATCCAGGTCATCTGCGACCTGCGCACAGCCGAGGAGCGCGCGCATGAACCGACCGACTGGACCGCCGGACCTGCCGAAACCCTGACCTTCCCGGACCCGGAGCTTGGCAATGCCGCGCTGCTCGGCGCGGTGTTCCAGAAGCCGGACCTCACGCCCGCGGATGTCAAAGAGGCGATGACGAGCTTCTACCGGGAAACGCTCGTCCAGCAGGATGCAGCCTATACCGCCATGTTCGACGCGCTCGCCGGCGGCCAGACGCCGCTCGCCTTGCACTGCTCTGCCGGCAAGGACCGCACAGGGGTCGGCGCCGCCCTGCTGCTCTCGGCGCTCGGTGTGCCCGAGCCCCTGATCATCGAGGACTATATCCTGTCCGACAAGCTGGTCGATTACCGAAAGGAAATGGACCTTGACGCAGAAGCCGGCGCCTCGGGCGATGATCCGTATGCGTTCCTGCGCGCCCTGCCCGCCGGGATCGTGGATCCGCTTTTAAAGTCGGACGCGTCCTACATCGAGGCGGCGCTTGATGAGGCCCGCCTGCGTCACGGCAGCGTCCTCGGATTCATTAAGGCAGAGTATGACGTCAGCGATGACGAAATCGCCGCCCTGAGGCGCCATCTTCTGGAACGCTGACCGGATCGGGTCAACTGTTCCCCGTCAGCGACTGTGAGACAGATCGGCAAAATTGCTTAAGGAGGATTTCTGGCTCATCGTAACTGATACGAGGAGTGAAGATGAGACAGAAATCCGGGCCGAAGGAGTCTTCGGCCGAGAAGCATGTACAGGCAATCAAGCG
>CAMEDD010000070.1 GCA_945913285.1 Candidatus Sulfopaludibacter sp. SbA3 | reverse complement strand
TGACCGTCGCCTTGACGCGGTCACGGCCGCTTTCGGCAAGCGCCAGTTCGATCGCCCTCAGGAGGTCCGCCGAAAGGGTCGGCGGCGCCTCGTCCGGAATATGCGGGCCGGGCGCCTTGCGCAGGTCTTGCGTGAAGCTGCCGCCCGGATGGTTGGCCGGCCAGCCATTGGAGTGGGCCATCTCGTGGCAGAGAAGGTCCGCGTACCAGCCGGCGTCCTTCAGATCGCAGGGGTTCATGACGGTCATCATCACCGTGTTCGAACAGCCCATGCCATTGAGCGTCGGGCGGCCATAGGCGGTCGCGCCGCGGCTTGCGCAGCGCATCCCGACTTTGGAAGGGCTGAGGAACTCGACGCGCAGCGCCTTGCTCTTGCGGTAGCCTGCGCCGGGCGCAGAGCCAAGACCATAGGCGTCTTCAAGGTTCAGAGAGGCCGTCTGCAACACCGCCTCATCCTTGGCCCGGGCCGGGTCCCAGCCATTCGAGTGAGCAATCTGCGCGCAGAGAAGTTCTGCGTACCATCCGCCGGTGAGCGTGGCGCAGGGGTTGGGCGCGGTCACCAGCTTTGTATTGCTGCAAGCCATCGAACTGATGGTCGGCACGCCGAAGAAGGCGGCGCCGCGCTCGGCGCAGCGCACGCCGACTTCCGCAGGATGCAGGAACTCCACCTGCACCGATATGTCCGCCTGGTAATTCAGCGGCGGGTTCTTGATCGGCTCGATCGCAGCGATGCTGAAGCATCCGTGCAGAGCCATAAGGCTGACAGCGGCAAGGACAGATGTCCTGTTTGGTGTGCGCATTCCCATGACCGGGATAATCCTTCTGGATTGGCTCGTCCGTAGGATGATCATTTATCATGTTGCGGATAACGCCCGATTTGGCGCGGCGCCCGGACTTCAAGGTTTGTTTTTACCAATCCTTAAGTCTGGAAACTTGTGATCAGGCGTGGAGGCGGCGCAAAATCCGGAGCATGAGAACCAGGTTTCGCAGAGCAAGATGAAGCCCTGGAGAGCGCGACCTGTACGATCCGTCGACTGATGGTGTCCTGATCAGAGAGCGCACGGTTTTGCCGGCGGGACGGCTTCCTGCCCGGCGCGCCCTCATCCTGGCGCAGGCCTGACCGAAAACCGCTTCGCACTTTTCGGGCCTGCGCTCAGCCCTGAGCCCGGTTCATCCGCGCAACGCGCGCGGGATCCAACTTGTGACTATGTCTTATCGGGCTTATCTATCCGCTGGCGTCGTTGATCTCTGGTATCCGGGCCGGCGAAAAGCGGTGTGGCCCGCGTCAGGATATGGGGGGGCTCCGCAAGGGTCTTTTCAGTCTTCTACCGAAGGCCGGGATAAGGCTCAGACCGCGCGTTGTCCGCGATCGGCGGCGGTCAACCCGCCAGCCACGGGCTCGCTGGCCCGCAGGGAGGCAGGCTCTCCTGCGCTCCCGTTGCTCACAAACTATTCGAAAAAGAGGCAGCCCGGTTGCAAGTCCGGGCTGCAAAAGCCGTCACTCGGCCCCGCGCACGCATTGGCGGGGCGCAGGTTCAAAACCGGGCGCAACGCCTATTTTTGTTCACGGCTCATCGCATAACCCAGGAGCCCGACCGCCGCTGCAGCGAGGGCGGCGGCAGAGATCGGGTGCTCGCGGACTTCTTCGCCCGCGTCCTTGGCCAGGTGTACCGCCTGCTGCTTCAGAGAGTCGGCGAACCTGGACGCCGAATGCACGAAGCCGCGCGCCGATTCCGCGATCGCGTCATCACCCTTCTCGCCGATGTTCTTCGTCATCCGGCCCAGGGCTTGAACAACAGACAGACCAGGTCCATAGCCCTCGATTCTGATCTCTGATCTCTGGCCTCTGGCCTCTGGCCTCTGGCCTCTGGCCTCTGGCCTCTGACCCTGTCCTGTCATTCACCCCAGTCTGTGCGGCGCGCCGGTGCGCGGTCGACCGACAATGGGGCTGGCACCTTGGCGATCCCGTCCACCGGGTTGCGAACCCCCCTTTCTGTTTTCAATCCGCAACATCGCCGCCCTGATGGCGGCGATCCACGACCGCGGCCGGGCCGGGCACGCCCCGGGATATCTCAGGCAAACAGATCGCGGCGATGCGCACGCTCGATGCGGGCGGTGTCGGCATCTGCAACCCCGGCTTCATTCGCAAAACTTCGCCACCTTCTGACGGCTGAAGACACTTCGGAAAGAACTGATCTCGCCTTCAGGCGTTTCAGCCCGCCGGATCCGGCAAAGGCAATGAGGTCTTCGACCTCGAAGGCGTCCCGCTTTGCGTTGAGGCTCATCTGGTGCTGGCCTGTCCATGCGCCGGAAGGATTGTAGGCATACGCCATGTCAAAGGCAGGAGCGAGGCGCCAGAGACCCTTCCTGTCCATCAGGAAGGCGATGTTCTTGACATGGTCGTCCTGGTTGCGTGCGACAACATTGAAGAAGGCGCGGCGCGCCTGCTGCTCGATGTCGGCCATGGGCAGATCGAGGCGCCGGATGGCCTGAAGCGCCTGTTCGTAGGCATAACCGCCCGCAATATTGAAGTCATAGTGCATCAGCGCTCCGAGCGACTGCATGTGCAGTTTCTGGCCGGTCGCCGACCGGTCAAACCGTCTCGTCATGAAGTGTGCGCGCCCGCCTTCTTCATGCAGCCGGCAGGCCTCCATGTCGATGCCGGCCTCGCGCGCCATCAGGGAGTAGGCATACTCTATCCGCCCGAAGCCTTGCGGGTCGGCAACCTCCTTATCCCGGTTGCCATGCACGCCGTCGAACTTCACCAGCCATTGTTCGAAGCCGCCGGCCGCCGGGGCCTGGCCGGAGCGAAACTCGCCCGTCGCCGGGCTCCAGGCGAGAACGGCCTTGGCCCGCGCGCCCCCGGCAGAGGTGCCGACGCGAAGAATATCTTCGATCGTATGCTGATCATCCCCGCCCGTGAACTTTCCCTCAAGCGCGATCCGGTCGTCGAGCACCCGGTTTGCAAGATCAACCAGGGCGGCGATTTCGATGCGGCGTGTCGCCGACGGCGCATCATTCAGGAGCGGCTTGAATTCAAGGGCGCCCATGCCGCGCATGCCGGTATAGCAGAGGCGCTCGACCGGCGTGAAACTTCCCGGATCACGCCCGCGGCGCGAGAGCCAGGCATTGATCAGGGTACTGCCGAATTTGTCAGGCAAGCTGTCAGCCAGAAGACCCGGTAAGCCTTTGAAGGTCTCGCGTGACAGCGAGGGAAATTCGTAAGGCGCCTCAGTCAGGGGCATCATCAACGGCGCAACTTGAATACCAGAGCGTGCAAACTCGGGCGTGTACTGGAAAACGCCGATCCCGCGATCGGCAAGCCAGGTCACGGCGCCGATATCGCGCCCCCAGAGTATGACGCGGGCTGTATCGGTCATTTGCCCGCCTCGTCATCTCCCCAGGTCCATTCGGAGGGCTGGGCGCGCTTACCGCGCGCACGCCGGCGCTCTGCCCCGTCCAGCCGGACGCGGTCCACAGGCCGGATCGCCGGATCGGGAAGCAAGGCGGCAAGGTGGCCCGCGAGGCGCAGGGCCTGCAGGACGCGCACGAAGGAATCGAGTGAAATGGACTTGCCATCCGCAAGGCGTGTCAGCGTGCTGCGGGAGACGCCCGCCTCGGCCGCAAGCTCGGCCTGGCTGAGATTGCGGCTGAGACGGATGTCATCGAGCCGCTTGCACAGCGCTTCGATGATCGCCTCGCTTGAAGCGGAACCAAAATCGACTTTTTGCGCCATCTGTGCTGCCTGATAGAGTTCAAAATGACCTAATGCGTCACTTGTAACACACAATCTTTACAAGAAGAACAATGGGCTAATGCGTTACTTGTGAATCATTATATTCATTTGAAACGTTTAATGGCGTGGTTTTGACGCGGTACGAGGCCGGCAAAATGCGCGCCGGCCACCTCCCGTTCCGCCCGAACGCAGCAGGAGCGGCCCTGAAGCCGGCTGCGCACCCGGCGCCAGGACGCGGGGAACGCGTTCGGGCTGCAAGTCCATCACATCCCCGCCCAGGACGGCATCCTGTCGTCTGCGCGGCCACGCGGCGCGCCTGGCTCAGGCGCGGTTTCCCCGCCTGCTGCTGTTGGCGCGCCAAGTCAGGGCGCCTTGCCGACGGCGTGGCGGCTGCCGCTGACCACCGGCCGGGAAAGCAGCGACGAGGCAGGCCTGAACGTGGCTCAGGGCAAAACGACCCTGCTCGGGCCGCTCGCAGGCCAGCAAGGCCGCCGCCGGTCAGCGGGCTGGCCCGGCCGCGATCATGTGAGGCTCAGCGCACGGACGATGTCGCACGGGCGCGTCAAGCGGTCCTGGAGTGATCTACCGGGAAGTGGCTCCCATTCCTGCATGCGTTTCGAACCATGTGCATGACGCCCAACGCAGAGTTCCGGCGACGCTTGGGCGCAGCGGACGCTCATAGCAGCGTCAGCTCTTAACTGTGATATTGTGCATCTTTTGTTCCGAGCCATGTGAGCTGCCCAGAAGTAAGAAAAGTTGATTGCAACTATGGGTGCTATGCCACATCCACTTTGAGCTTCTGCACATCCGTCATGGATAAGCTGCGGATGGCGGCGGTTCGCCGGTCCAACCGTCTAGGGTGAAAGCAGACGTCTCGTGCTCGCCTATCCAATACGGTGTGCTTCGAACGTAGGTCGATGTGCTGTGTCTCGACGCGATGCGTTATTGGGCTAAAGTCGCCAAAGTAGCGTCAGTCTGATGGGTGATATGTGGCGGGAACCAAGACACGCGAGCAGCTTGAGGCCGAGTGGTGGGCGTGGTGGTGGGACGCCGACTTCACATGGGATGGGTTAGCAAAAAGGAACCTGAAGGGGTGGGTTGTTGCAGACGGTTCCCTTCGGGAGGCGGACTCGGGCAGAATCTATGGCCAGCCCGCGCCGGACGCGCCTGCCCCCGTCGAGGGCAATCAGGCTACACTCCAGGATTATTGGCGCGCTGATCCGGCGACCGGGCGGCTGCGCGCGGACTCGGAGATGGGGGAAGAATGGGTCGCCGCCCCGGACCAACCCCTGTTCCACCGGATCCACCTGCCGCTGGCCTGGAAGGATGGCACGCCGACCGGCAAGGCAGACTGGGCGGACGATTCTCTGGACTCACTGGCCGGGCCGCGCCTGATCGCGGCAACGGACACTGCGTGGAGGGGCGAAATTTGGGGTCGCTCGATCACCGACGCAGACGGGCGTGGGCAGCTCGGCGGTGCGGTCCTGCTTTCCGGCCTCACCCACCTTGTCGGTAACACGAGGCCGCACCTCAGCGTGGATGCCTCAGGCACAAACTTTGTCAGAACGGCCATCTTTGAAAGCGCCACCTTCTCGGGAGACGCCGACTTTAACAACGCCACCTTCTCGTCGAACGCCACATTCGCCGGCGCCACCTTCTCGGGAGACGCCAGATTCGAGGGCGCCACCTTCTCGGAAGGCGCCCACTTCGACAGCTCCGGCTTCTCGGGAGACGCCGACTTTAACAACGCCACCTTCTCGTCGAACGCCACATTCGCCGGCGCCACCTTCTCGTCGAGCGCCACATTCGACGGCGCCACCTTCTCGGGATACGCCAGATTCAATGGCGCCACCTTCTCGGGAGACGCCAGATTCGAGGGCGCCACCTTCTCGGGAGCCGCCAGATTCAGCTACGCAACCTTCTCTGGAGACGCACGCTTCGACGATTCCGGATTCCACCACTCGGCTGACTTCAAGAATGCGTCTTTCGAGAAAGCAGCATCCTTCCAACGTTGCCTGTTTGCGGAATTGGCCTGGTTCGACGGGTCGGCTTTCCGGAGCGACATGGATTTCACGGCAGCCGTTTTCGACAGGCTCGCCTCATTTGAGCGCATCGCCTGGCCCGATGCGGCGCGCGACTGGCACAGCGCCTTTGACCAGACGCTGTTCCGCGGCACGCTCAATCTCTATAGCGCGGGCGTCAAGGCGTTCGCAGCGTTAGATGGTACAACGCTGGAACGAGGGCTGCAGTTTGACGAGGCCGACGAGAGCGCCGCGCAGAAGACCTTCCGTGCCGAACGCGCTGGGGCTATCGCAGCGGCCAAGGCCGACGCCGGGGCGTTCGAGACAAGCGAAAATGAGCGGCGAACAGAAGCTGCGAAGGCAGCCAACGCAAAGCCCGTTCCGGTCAGCAAGGCCGAGAAGCAGGCGTGGCAAGCCGCCGAGCGCGACGCCCGCCTGCGGGAACTGGAACGCGGCCTTCGGGTCCTGAAGCTCGCGATGGAGAAATCCTCCAACAAGAGCCGTGAGCAATTGTTCTACCGGTTCGAGCTGCAGGCTCGCCGGGCGCAGAAGAAGCTGCCGCTCGGTGAGAAGACGTTCTCGTATCTTTACGCGGCATCGTCCGATTACGGCGCCTCGATGTGGCGGCCCTTCGTCGCGCTGACGGTGTTAATCGCAGCGTTTGCGGCGATTTTCTATGCTTGGGGCTATGGCTTCGATGCTGCGGCACTGAAGGTCGATGGCTGGAACGGGGTCTTCCAGGCGCTGGACCTGTCGTGGAGCAATGTCTTCAAGCCGCTTTCGGCGCTATCCACCGAAAACGATTTCCGGGACAAGAACGCGCTGGCGTTCCGGCTGCTCTACAATGACGCTGGCGGTGTAGATGGACAGGGCTTTGCGGTGCGGGCGCTCTCGACTTTGCAGTCTCTTCTGGCGTTGGTACTCGCATTCCTTTTTGCGCTCGCCGTGCGGCGCCGCTTCCAGATCAGCTAGCTGACCTTGGGCCTGCCCCTCAGGAGTGATCCAGCATCAGAGTCGAAATCCAGCCTTATTAGTCGTTTAGTGATTAGTTGACACACTAGACGAATCGCCTGATGAGTTCACACTAATCAAGCAAGGGAGCCATCGCCCGTGATCAAAGGAAACGAGCTGTTCGGAGCGCATATTCGGCGACTGCGGGAGGAACACGACCTGGGACTCCGTGAAATGGCCAAGATGATCGGCGTGAGCCCGACCTACCTCTCGAAAGTCGAGCGCGACGAATTTGCGCCGCCGGCCGAAGACAAGGTCCGCGCGATCGCAGAGGTCTTTGGCTCCGACATCGATGAGCTGCTGGCGTTGGCGGGCCGCGTTTCATCGGACCTGACCGACATCATCCGGCAGCATCCGGTCGAACTCTCAGCACTGCTTAGGACAGCCCAAGGCATGAGCTCGGTGGAGATCGCCGCATTGGCCAAGAAAGCCCGACGAACCAAGGACGGATAATCTGGCGGGCGCTTGCTCGCCGCGAAGATGAAGGATCACGAATGAACCACAACGTCCCCTTCCTCACTGAGGCGTTCATCGAGCAAGATGCGGCCCTGCTGCTTTCGGAATTTGAACGCGCCCGCGGCGTGACGCTTAAGGCGCCGATCCCGATCGAAGACATCATCGAGAAGCACTTGCGCCTGCGGATCGACCTCGACGACTTGCATGAGCGTTTCGGTAAACCGCGCCCGGCTAATGGCGGTACGGATGTTCTCGGGGCGATCTACGGCGACGGCACCATCTTCATCGACCAGAGCCTCGACCCCGAGACGTTCCCGGATAAGGAAGCGCGCTTCCGCTTCACGCTCGGACATGAAGGCGGCGGGCACTGGCGCCTTCACCAATCCCTCATTCGCGCTGACGCCCCGCAGCTTTCCTTCCTCGATGACAGCACCGAACCCAAATTCCTTTGCCGCAAGAGCAACGCCAAGGCGCGCGAGGAGTGGCAGGCAGACTTCTATTCGAGTTGTGCGCTGATGCCGCGCAAGTTGCTCTTCGAGGCCTGGAGCGACCAGTTTGAGGGCGGCAAGCCGCAAGTGCTGCACTCTTCTGAGGCGATGGGAAACGGCTTCGTAGAGGTGACCGCAGGACTGAAGAAGGTCCGGGGGCTTCCGGTCCTCGAAAACGAAGACGAAACCCTTGAGCGCGTCAGCCGCCCGCTGGCGGACCGCTTTCTGGTTTCGCCGTCCGCCATGCGGATCCGCCTTGAGCATGTCGGCCTCCTGCACCGCAAGCCGCCCGCGCAATCATCGTTCGACCGCACCTAGCCGACGACCCTTTTTTTGAGGAGAGTGTTTAGTGTCAACCGTACAGACGACGATAAGCCCCGAGCCCACTGACGCGCCCTTCGAAACAAGGGACTTCTACCTGGCCTGTTATCTCAAATGCCAGGGATACGAGCTTATCGCGCTCCGTCCTGAACATGGCCGCAAGGTGTTTGTCTTCCGGGACACGTCTAAGCGCCCCGGCGACGTTCTCGCGTTCTTCTCCGACGCAGCGACTGTTCCGCCTCTCGCCTTCTCGACCACGATCAAGGACATGAAGGGATTGCTCCACAATGCCTGAGCCCGCGGAACACTCTCACGATCCTGCACTGCCCGGCCAACAGATGCGCGACATGCTCGATTGCGTTGAGCGTCTGATCCTCGACGGCGTTTGCCACGGCCACTTTGGTCTCACCATCCGCAGCGAAATTGGACCTAACGGCCGCCGCTCCGTCGTTGTCGAGGCCGGCAAGTCACACAAGTTCACGATCCCGGCAGACGAACTTCCGCGCCGCGCCGGCTAACAAAATGCGGTGATCCCTGAGACGGGGACGCCTGAAGATGCAGATCCCCATAGGTCGATGTAATCGGTGAGAATCCGAGGCGGAAGCCAGGAGCACGGTCGCGAGAACGGCCATGATGTCTTCAATGAAACGTCCTGATGCGGCAAACGACAACGATGCGGTGGAGCAGATTGCCCGCTGCCGCGCAATCTGGGAGCCGCGCCTCGGGCGCAGGCTCACCGACGAGGATGCCCGGCAGTTCCAGCGTAACATCGCGGGCTTCTTCGACTTGCTGCTCGAATGGGCAAGGGCTGAACACCGAGAACCAGCGAACGATAACGATCCATCCAGCGTGACGAACGACGGCGGGGAGCGCCATGACCGCTGAAAACATCGCGAAAGCCCTTGGCGGGCGCCGGGCGGGCTCAACGTGGATGGCGCGCTGCCCTGCCCATGACGATTCAAGCCCGAGCCTTTCGATCAGCGTGGGAACGAACGGCAAGGTGCTGGTGCACTGCCATGCCGGTTGCGACCAGCGCGACGTGATCGCCGCCCTCATTGAGCGCGGCTTGTGGCACGCAACCGGCAAGAACCTTGACGGCATTGCCCGAAAGCACCGGAAGAACCTTGGGCGCGAACCCGGTCCTGATGCCAAGGTGCGCACCGAGGCCGCGCTTGCGATCTGGCGGGCCTCGCACGACGCCGCGGGATCGCTCGCCGAAACCTATTTGCGATCGCGCGGGATAGCGTCTCCGCCGCCGCCAAGTTTACGTTTCCATTCCGGCCTGAAGCACGCGTCGGGCGGCGTCTGGCCTGCCATGGTGGCGCTGGTGGTGCATGGTGAGACCAGCGAAGCTGTTGGCGTTCATCGCACCTTTCTCGCCCGCGACGGCCAAGGAAAAGCGCCGGTCGAGCCGTCGAAGATGATGCTGGGGCCGTGTCGCGGCGGCGTGGTTCGCCTGGACGAACCCGGCGACGTGTTGATGGTCGGCGAAGGGATCGAGACCTGCCTTGCAGCGATGCAGGCGACCGGCAAACCGGCATGGGCGGCTCTGTCCACTTCCGGACTGCGGGCGCTCGATCTGCCCGGCTCAGTGCGCGACGTGATCGTTCTGGCGGACGGCGATGACGCTGGCGAAGCGGCTGCGCGCCAATGTTCCCTGCGCTGGGCGCGGGAGGGGCGAAGCGTTCGGATCGCCCGCCCGCCAAGCGGCATGGATTTCAACGATCTACTCAAGGCCCGCAACCGCGCATTCACGGAGGGCGAGCAATGAGCGCCGAAAACACACTTGAACCGGAAAGCCTGATCCTGGATGCCATCGAGGCTGCGGAGGTTGTTACCGATCCGCTGGCCGGGCTCATCGAGCAAGCCGCAACAGATCCCGGCGCTGCGTCAAGGCTGGAAGCCGTCAAAACCCTCGCCTCGCTCGATCCGCTGAAATACGACACCGTACGCAACGAAGCGGCCATTAGACTGAATGTGCGCGTAGCCATTCTGGACCAACAGGTAAGGCGTGCCCGTCGCCGTCCTGAGGACGGCGGCGACAAGCAGGCCGGCTCGCCCTTTGAGATCGCTGACGTTGACCCCTGGGACGAAGCCGTGGACGGCGCGTCCCTGCTGGACGAGATCGCGGCGATTTTTTCCCGCTTCCTCTCCTTGCCGAACGGTGCAGCGGACACACTCGCTCTCTGGGTGCTCTACACCTACGCCTTCGAGAAATTCTTCATTTCGCCGCGGCTGGCCGTCCGCTCGCCGGAAAAACGGTGCGGCAAGTCCACGCTCCTGCGGCTTCTTGCGTTCCTCTGCAACCGGGTGCTGCTGGTGGCGAACATCTCGGC
>CAMEDD010000069.1 GCA_945913285.1 Candidatus Sulfopaludibacter sp. SbA3 | reverse complement strand
CAGACTCTGAAGAACCGGATCCTGCTGGAAAATTACTTCCTGCCCGGAGACCTTGAAGCGCAGATCGACGCGTTCGTCGGCCACTACAACCATCAGCGCTATCACGAGAGCCTGAAAAATCTTACGCCAGCCGACGTCTACACCGGCCGGGGACAGACCATCCTGCTCGAACGTGAGAAAATCAAAAGGAGGACGATGAAACTTCGGCGCTTGCAGCACGCCCAATCCGCTGCTTAACTCAAACCCAGATGCGCCAGACCCTCCTTAAGTCAGGCAGCCTTCTGTCTCAAAATACCTGACGACGGACAGTGGCTGGAGTACACGGGATCTGGGGATTCCAGTCATTCAAGCTAAGACACCGCTCATCTGAGGGAGAGAGCGCGTCCCCCGCCGAAATCTCATCCAGCACCGCATAGAGTGCATCAGCACTGCCGCCGGATGCGGGCTGGTAGCCCGCGCCCTCGGTCTCGGGGCCGAGATTTGTCGCCATCTCGATCGTCCACTCTGATCCCGAGCGGCACGCAATGGCGCCGGTGACGTAGCCTCCCTGGGAGAGTTCGACTTCCCGGCAAACTTGACTGTCTGATCCCAGATACGTGCCGATCGCCGTGAGCGACGCGCCGCCGCGGACCTGCGTTTCTCCCGAAGCAGTGCCCGAGAGGGCTTGGCTTAGCCAACCGCTTTCATCCACAGGGCCGGCAAGTATGATAGTCTGCGACGGTTGTCCTGACCGCCCTCCCGCAAAACCAGCGGCCGCAGCGCCAGCGACGACAACGCAGGCCGCGACTGACTGGAGCCAACCCGGCTGAATCCAGCCGTGTTTGCGCTGCCGGGCCCGATCCAACGGGCTGATACTTGGGATTTGAGACGGCGCTTTGAGCACGAGGTCTTCGAGATACGCCGGCACCGGCTCAAGAAGTTTGGGTGCGAGCGCATCCTGCATCAGCTGCCGGCTTTGTTCATAGAGCCGGATCTCATCCAGCAATTCAGGGAACTCCGCCACAGCCGCATCGACGTCCGCGCGTGATGCGCCGTCCAGCCGTCCATCCGCATACGCCATGAGCGTTTCGCTATCAGGCTTCACTGTCATGACTGCACCTCAACGCCGCTGAGTGACTTCATCAGAGCCTGGCGCGCCCGGGCGAGTCTGCTCATAACGGTGCCCACGGGGATGCCGAGCGTTTCGGCAGCTTCCTCATAAGACTGCCCCTCAACGAGCACCAGCATCACGATTGCTGACTGGTCCTCGTTAAGCTTGGACATGGCACCGGCAAGATCCCTGCGTAGTTCAACGGTCTTGCTCTCAAAGCCGCTTGGCGCCTTGGCGTCGTCGATCGCGCCCGGATCATCGTCTAATCGCCGGCGGGTGACGCGGCGCTTTTCATCCAGCCAAGTCGTCTGGACAATTCGGAAGAGCCACGAATCAAGCCGAGTGCCCCGCTCGAACTGGTGAAGCCTGGTCAAGGATCGTTCTAGAGCCATTTGTACGATCTCATCTGCGTCTTGTGCGTTCCGGGTAAGCCCGAGTGCAAACCGCCGAAGTCGCGGAATGAGCGACACGATTTCGCGCCGCAGCAAGGTCTCATCCTGAAGGTTCATTCACTTGTCCGAAAAACGATACAGATTGCGAGAATATTCCATGGCAAGCGCCACAAATCCGCTGATTTCCTGCCTCACGAGATGAACCCACCGACGGAATAAAGCTGAAGGTCGACGCGTTATGCTGAAGAACGCAGAGCAAGGGAACCTCAAATGAAACGCTGGCTCGAAACGGCTTCCGTGGGCGCTATTTTGATCGCCTCATCGTCCCTGCCTTTGAAGGCAACCAGCTGGACCGCCTTTGCCGGTGGGATCGCTGCGCTGAGCCTGCTCGCGCAACCTGCCGCCGCACAAGTCGAGGACGACGAAGATGATGATGATGAAGACGAAGAGGATGAAGATGACGCCGACGATACGGAAATAGAACTCGATGAACCCTCTGAAGATGAGGATGAAGACACGCGTCCCGACGACGACATGGACACTGAGCCGGGCGACACAGATGACGATGACGGCGCAGACGAGGACACGGGCCCCGACAGCGACGACGGCGACGGAGCGGGTGATGACGATGGCGGAACCGAATCTGGTGCGGGAACCGGAGATGACGACGACGACCCAGGAAGCGGAGGCGGCTCAACGGCCGGTTCCAGCGCCGGCGACGACGATGGCGATGACGACGGTGGCTCAGCGGTCACCGGAGGCGGAGGATCTGCGCGCGGCGGAGATGATGACGACGATCCGCCGGGCGGATCGGGATCCGGCACTTCCGGCGGCGACGAAACGGGCGGCGCGGGCATTCGCGGCGTTACTCCGTCTTCAGGCGGAGCCGCGAAGGACCCGGATGAACGACCGGACACGCGAAGCAGCAATGGTTCGGAGTTGGTCGATGACCAAGGGTATCCTCTCGCGTCCCGTGACGTGATTGCGTTTGATCTGGGGAGGACCGAGCACGCGCTCGCCCAGGAACTCGGGTTCAAGATCGTTGAAGAAACCGATATGCCAGGACTCGGCGCAGCCTTGTTCCGGCTGCGTCCACCGGAAGACATGAGCATGTCTCAAGCGGCTGATGTCTTGAACGCCGCCCTGCCCGCCGCGCCATTCGACTACAACCATCTTTACGGCTTGCCAGCGTCTGACGATCTGGGCGACGAAGGCCGCGCGGTTCAGAAACTCGGCACCAAAGTGACGGGCACCAAAGCTATCATCGCCGTCATCGACACCTTGGTTGATGTGCGCCACCCCAGCCTTGCAAAGCAGAAGGTCACTGTGAAAGACTTTGCCAGCAGAAAAGGAAACCGTGACCGGATACACGGAACGGCTGTCGCCTCAATCATCGTCGGATATGATCCGTCAGCGGACTATGCCGGCATAGCCCCGGGCGCGACCTTGCTGGCTGCAAACGTATTCTCAGTCAACGCAGATGGCCTGCCCGAAACTGATACGAGAGCGCTGATCGCGGCGCTGGATTGGGCCGCTACGGGCAAGGCGGGCGTAATAAACATCTCCATCGCCGGGCCGCCAAGCGATGTTTTGAAAGGCGCAATACAAAAACTTACGTCGAAAGGTCATGTGGTGACAGCCGCTGTCGGCAATGACGGTCCCGCAGCGCCGCCGGTCTACCCCGCACAGTATGATGGAGTCATCGGCGTCACGGCCGTCGATCTCGACGGAAAGATCTACCGCCGCGCTGGCCGGGGCGAGCAGGTTGATATTGCCGCGCCGGGCGTGAAGATCTTGGCGGCGGATGCGGAGGGCGGATATAGCGCCGTAACAGGCACATCCTTCGCAACCCCGGTTGTCTCTGCACTGATTGCCCTTTCCCACCCCAAACCGTCGTCGGATGCCGCAGATATCGCGGGCGAACTTGCCAACGATGCCAGCGACCTTGGAACGCTCGGCGTTGACTCAACTTTTGGCGCCGGGCTGGTCCAGGTTGCCGTCTCGGAGGTGACACCATGAGCCGGATCATGTTTACGAAGGGATTCGCGCTTGGCTTCGTCAGTCTGTTATTCGCTGAGGCGGCGCTGGCGCGGCAACCGATTGAACCGGTTCAGATCGAGCCCGGCGCTGTGTTTGTTTTCAGCGACGGGCGCGCTGAACGTTTTGTCGAGGACAAGGGCGACACAGAGGTCTGGGCGACACGCAAGGGCCGGGAGTTTGTCAGGTCGCCGAACTTCACGGTTCCAATTCTGGAATGGGAAGTTGGCTCCGTCGAAGGTAAGCGATCGATATCGGGCAATGCCGATGCGATTTGGCCGCCGCGCGAAAATCTACGCTCCCGTTTTCGGGTGACGACGGATGTGACGCGCGACAAGGATTCGTCGCGGCGCAGCTTGCAATACTGGTCGTGTTCAACCGGCAAGTTCGAAACGCGCGAGCTGCCGTTCGGCGAGGCCGAGGTCATCCCCGTAGCTTGTGATCGCTATTCACCCAGCAACATGAACCTGCTGGAACGGCGCACCTGGCTGTGGGCACCAGACATCGGCCATTATGTCGAGCGGTCGTTTCAGAATCTCAGTACCGGCGAACGCGAAACGATAACGCTTTGCGCGAAGATCCCGGGGCGAACGGTTACCGAGAAAAGGATAGATGCCATCATCGAACAGGGATGTTGACGCACTGACACCTACCCCCTTGCGTGTCATGTCAACCTCTGTCTGGAGCCCCTGTCACAAGCGGGGGCTTCAGTATGTGCACAGACGAAACAAATATCGGACACCGGCCAGAGAATGCTAGTCCGGCTCAATCCAAACAAGGCTTGTACCGGTTCGTTCGGCCCAGACCTCCACACGGCGGCGCAATTCGCGGTCGTAAAAGAGTGAAGCTTCATCAACAATGACAACAAGCGGGCGATGCACCAAAGCTCGAGCGAGGCGCAAGCGTGCGAGGATCGGCTCCCCCACGTCATCCTTGTAAGGGTCAATCAGGCTGGTTAGCTCGTGCTGATCCGGCGACAGGCCAGCTACCGCAAGGCATTCAACCATCCAATCTGGACGGGGTTCGGACTGGGCCGCCAGAACATCTGTCAGCATGCCTCGCAGGATAGGCAAATCCGGAGAGACGACGGCGATCCGCCGCGCCCAATCCCGCGCCGCTATCAATTGCGCGCGCGTGCCACTGACCTCCACGCCTTCATCGCCGCTTCTTACACGCCCGAGCCAAGCGGAGGCTTCGCTGCGCCACATCTCAAGATGCTGCCCGGCAGCAACAATCTCAACGCCGTCAATCCTCAACGCAGCGCCGGCGCCGCTCGGGCGCAAGCGCGTCTGACCGTTCGGTGCCGCACGGGGTGCAGCTTGAGCCTGCGCTTCCAATTCGAGCAGTTTGCCGCGGGCAATGCGTTGTTCGAGAAACGCTCCAAACGCCGTCGATAACGAAAGCGTGCCGGCGGCACACAGCCCCAGCGCAAAAAGAAGCGCAGCCCAATTGGCACCGGCTGGCGCTCCGCCTGGCGCCAGCACTTGCAGGCAGACGCCAAGGGGTACTGTCAGTAGCGCTGAGGCCTTGAGCAATTGAACAACCGCTTGCTCGCGTATCGAGGCATCGGCGACCTTCTTTCCGGCGCGCCGTACAGGGCCGATGAAGCGCTTGAAGGCATTGTAAGTCGCGGCCACCCGGGCCGACAGCACGCTATCACCTGTCCGCGCGGACAAAAGGCCTCGCGCGCGTCGCCGCAACCGGATGGCGCGGTTGAGCGGGTAACTCAGAACAGCTGCAAGGATAAGCGAGAATGCCGGGCCCGCGGAGGCTGCGACGAAGCCTCCTGGCCCTAGCGTCCACCCAGCAGAGGCAAGGCCGGCGGCGAGCGTCAGGGCTCCGGATATCCCGCCGCAGACACCTAGATCTGCCCAGTTCTTGAGGGATAGCAGGTCCGCGCTCATCCGCACCGACACGGTTCCGAGGCGCCCACGGCCGAGTGCCGACTCGATCGCCTGCCGGGCCAGCGCTGTGCGGACATCGTTCACATACCCCTGCCCGATGGCCTCGGCCAGAACGGATCTTGCCCAATACGCCAACCCCAACGTCCCAAAAGTACCGGCGAGCAGCGCCAATTTGAGCGGCTCGTCGCCCGATGCATCGATGACATTCCGGATTGTGCAGACAGAGGCAAACTGGGAACCGGCTTCGACAGCGGCGAGCAAGGCCAACGCAGAGAAGGCGGCCTTACGACCGCCTTCAAAAAGATTCGGAAAGCGGGTGGATGCGCTTGTCATCCGATCAAGCTAATGCAGGCATCTTCGTGAAGTCCTCAATCCAGGTCAGCGGGACGGAACCATCAGTGAGTTCGGGCAAGCCGGCGAAACTGGCGGGCACAAGACTGGCCGCCTCGCGAACTGCTAGTGGAGACGCCGTCAAAAGGCCCGAGATCGCCGACAGAGGCAGTCCGCATTCGGTCATAACGTGCCAACCAATTGCTGCGGATGCAGCGCTGTCGGCTGCGTAGACCCATCGATCGACCAGATAGCGCAAGCGGTTGTTGCTCAGGAGCGCACGGGTCTCGCGCTGATGCACGCCGTCTGCGATTTCGATAACGATCGCGCCGCAATTGCGCGCCACAAGTTCGGAGATGAGGACTTCAGCGCCCTTCGCGACCGCATCGATCTCTGCAAGATAAGTCGTTGCCATGCCCGCGTCAGTGAAATCGAATGCATAGGCTGCGCCCGCATCGTGGAATTTCCAAAGGTCATTTCCGGATCCCGTACCTGTCACCTTGGCTGCGCCGACACGCAACCCTTTTTGCGTCAGTCCACGGATAATGCCGGCAACTGTTGTCGTCTTGCCCGAGTTCATCGTTGCCCCGCACACTGCGATGACAGGCGTCGTGCGTGTTGGCAGGGGGTGCCCTGAGAAACTGAAGGCACGGACATTGAGCGTGCGACCTTCGGGATCGGCGATATACGCAATGGGTCGAATGCGGGTCGGCGTGCCTTTGGTTTCCCATAGCACGTTTGCATTGATCACGCGCGAAGCAATTCCACCACCCGCGGCCAAGTCACAGGGAGACAGGTCGCAGGGAACTTCAGCCTCGTAGGCATCAGGCGCATAGCGGTTGCCATAGACAAGAACGATTTCGTCGCCAGGATATAGTGTGGCCTTGCGGCCCGTTGTCAGCTCGATCCGATTGAGCCGGCCAACTTCTTCGACGCGTGCGAGGATCACGTCTCCCGGCTTTGGCGCATCCACCGAAAGGCTGAGCGAGCGCATCTTCTCAATGGGAATCCGGCGAGTCGTGAAGGCACGCTTGGCCCTGTTGATCCGCTGCAGGTCAAGAAGCTCAATCATCGGGGTTACCTCTTCTAACTCAGCGACGGCGCTTATCCAGAGAACGCTTCCTCCGTGTCCGGTATTCCAGAGAAAGTCAGCGCGTGACAGAAAAAACCCCGCCAGAGTTGGCGGGGTTTTGAATTGAACAGTTTGGCCGAACATGCGTACGCTGCGTCAAAACCTGGAGCCCAGTTCCGCAATCCCAACCCATCCGTCGCGCTTAGGCCGGGCCTCGAACTCCGACACGAGGCGCACGGCGTCTACACGAAGATAGACATGTTTGGTCAGGTCAAAGTCGAGCCCCGCACCAGCCCTGTGCTCGCGGTCGGGGCCGTCCCGCGTGACGGCGTAAGAAGCGGCGGCTTCCCAGCGGCCCTGATCCCAGGACGCGCCGGCATTCCATTCGTCCTCACCGTCGGCAGTCGCACGCAGATCCGACTTTCCGCGGTCTACATATGCCGTGCCAAGCGTGAGTTTTCCGCGGCGCAGTTCCGTTCCAACACTCCAACTGGAAATGTCTTCGCGCTCGGTAATCGGGTTCGATGTACCTTTGACATAGGCGCCCGAAAGGCCTGCAACCCAGTTTCCAATCGGGGCAACATATTGAGCGCCGAACTCATACACGTCGGACTGGAGGATGCGGTCTCGCGGGTCTGGCGCATCTGCTCGGGACTCAAATTCGGGCGAGTAGGAAACGCCAGCCCGGAAGCCGCCGACTGGCGGAGAATAGTAGGATACTTTCAAGGCATCCCGGCTATCATATGGGGACAGTAGTGCGACTGAGCCCGTGTATCTGCCAAAGTCGCCTCGCACCTGTCCCAATCCAATTGTCGGCGCGTGAAATGCAAGCCCGTCCGCAGGACCATCATTCTCGCCAAGTTCAACACGGCCGAGATCGGACGAGACATAGACATAGAGTTCGTCGCGTTCGAAATCTTGAATGTCTTGGTTACCGGTGTCGACCTCGCCGCGCGCGCCGAACAGGAGACCAGACGAGGTCTCCCATTCCGCAAATATGACCGCGGAACCGTCAAACTCAGACCCTTCGCGAGCGGTGCCTCCGGCCAGCGGTTCGTACCAGGACGTCTGAACGGCAACCGCGCCCTTCGCTTGAACCGTCACATTGCCGGATTCGAAGACAAGACCACGTTCATCAACGGCAAGCTGTGCCTGCGCCGTTTGAAGAGCTTGCAACGATATCGACGCCATCAGCATGGCCACTGTTCGGTAGATGTACGACATGGAATCCCCTCGCGCCGCTAAGTTTCAATTCTACAACGCATGATCCAGCCTCAAAATTCCGGAAAGACGAGAGATATTTCAGTTTCCAGAACAGAGCCGATCCAATTCGGCCTGAAGATAGGGACCGTGCTTGTCTTGTCCACCGGAAAGCTCCCGCAAGTCTTCGGACTGGTAGCGAATGTGCGTCGCCGTATTTGCGAACTGAAGGAGTTCACGCTCTGACAGGCGGGATCTGCCTGCCATCGTCGCCTCCTGTTTGCGCAAGGGATAAAGCCGCACGGCAAGGCCCATATCGCTCCGCATACCGGCGAATACATGCAGTCGCAAAGACAACGCGATCCGGTCATCAACGGCTGCCGATTCGTTCGGTTTTTTTAGCTTGGAACGGCCTTGCAGGTGGATTACCCAGACACAGCCGCGCCGCTCGATACGGCCAGCCGTTTGAGACTGTGTGATCAGGATGAGTTCGGCGCCGCTATCGGCGAGCCGGCTTATGCGCTGGTCAAGACCGCCCTCAAGGTTGCGGACCTCCTCTGCATCGACCTGCACGAGTTTGAAGGACGCGGGCGTGGAACAGCTTGGTACGCGGATGGTCCAAGTGCCTTCGCTCTTTCCTGGCCGCGCACTGGCTCCTTTCTCCGCTTCAAGCGCGAGGGCTGGCGCATCGCAAATCGAAGTATCCCCGTCAGCGGAGCAGTCCTGCCGCGGCAAGCCGAACCAAGCGCTGACACCTGCCGGGCGGTCTATAGCGGTCACGGCGCGATCTGGATAAAGCAGCCTCATGGCATAAGGCGCGATGGCTTGATTGTCATGAGCGATGCCTGGAGCATAGGCGATCTCCCAACCGAACCCGGCGCCGAGCTCGTCTGCCGCGGACATCGCATAGTCAAAGAACCGATGGCCGCGCTCAAACCGGTTATCGCCCTGCTCTGCCAGTCGCCGCGATGACTTGAGGTTAGCGGTATCAGACGCAATGTCCGCCGTTCCGAGCAGCAGGATCAAGCGGTTCTCGAGAGCGGTCCTTAGTCCGCGTCTTGAGGCCGGTGCCTGATCAAGACCGTATGGATACTGGGTCGCCAAGTCCGGGAACGTATACCAGCCCGCATTCGCCGCAACGGCTGTATTCACGCGCGCTTCTGGAAAAAGCAGCATGAACCGGTGAACGAACTGAGCACCTGCCGAATGTCCAAACATAGAGTAGTCACCCACCTTCGTCCCCGTCCGCCCACGGACGGCCTCAAACAGTGGCTCGATGATCGAAAAGCTCCATTCTTCCGGGTTGTTCAGCTCGTTACTGGAGCGCGAGTAAAGATTGCCCTGATTGTAAGCTTCCGCGCCAGGAAATCGACGGTTCGAAAACTCCGGGACGACGAGGATGACGCGCTTTTCTGCGGCGAGGCGGCGCCATTCTGAAAGATATCGCCTTGCGTCGCGCTCAACGCCGTGCAGCACGAAGAGAACGGGCGTCGACGCCTCAACTTTCTCTGGCCGATAGGCATATACTTTTATGACCCGGCCGGCCGGGTCTTCAAATTCGAATCGGCTAGCGCCCGCAGGCAGGCGTTCGGCGGAAGTCATTTCCGTGCTCTTTTTGTCCGCAAACGCAGCATAGTCGCCGAAACTCAGCAAGACGAACAGTAGCAGAGCAGCATGGCGACCCCATCGCATCAGTGCATCCCAACGGATGAACAGGAGTTCCCAACGCGAAGGGATCGGCTCATCGTCTTGCTCAATCACGGTCAACAAAACCAAATTGCCTCGACTTCCTTCGGTCTGGAAAGCGTGGCTTCCTGCGCATTTTCTAGCGCCAAAGGCGCACCGTCGTCGGGATGGCTTGCCGATACCAGCTTGCGTTCGCAAAGACCCGTGGGGTGGCGATCTTGCGAACGGCCAACGCGCAGCCTTGGGCAAGGTGCAATTGGCAGGTCAGACCGGGGCGGGAACACTCCCCGCTGGTATCGGCAATCTCTTCGGCGGCGCTTCCTCCCGGCATCTCACGTCTGCTTAAGAACGCACCAAGTATCGCCTTTATTCCAACCGCATACGACGCCTTCCCTGATCACAGACCCGACATTCGCAAGCGATAGTCGGAGCGGCAGTTCAGGGCCAGGTCGGCTCTGACAGACGGTTTCGGCGTCCGGCAGGGTCGCCTCAGTCCGGTCATCGGGACGCTGAGCTGCTACCCGGCGGTAGTTCGCCGTAAACCGACCTTCGGATCAAAGCCAGCCGACGCTTTTGGCCCACGCCTTCATGCTTCGTTGCCGCTCCGCGTAGCTCGTGGGTTTCGGCTCGTTTTCGGCTTGAGCGCGATGACGGGCGATAGCCTCAGCTAGGGGAGGAAGG
>CAMEDD010000068.1 GCA_945913285.1 Candidatus Sulfopaludibacter sp. SbA3 | reverse complement strand
GTACTCGCCGCGTAGACCTTCAAGGACAATCCGGATCTTCTCCTCGGCTGAAAACTTCCGCCGGGTCTGACGCTTGATTGCCTGTACATGCTTCTCGGCCGAAGACTCCTTCGGCCCGGATTTCTGTCTCATCTTCACTCCTCGTATCAGTTACGATGAGCCAGAAATCCTCCTTAAGCAATTTTGCCGATCTGTCTCACAGTCGCTGACGGGGAACACTCCCTCTCGGCGCCAGTCCCATATCGGTGTACCGGCGATCTCGACTTGCGGGGGCAGGGCGATCCGGCACCCGAACGCATGGCCGCGATCTTTAAGTCGCTCTGTGAACTGACAGTGCCCGATGATGGCGCAATCTTTGGACCGGCCAGGGTGCGAGCAGAGAGTACGCGCGAAGATAAAGACTGTCGCGGTGTCCGCATAACCCTCACCGCCACCTGCTCGAGCCGATCGGGTACATTCTCCCGGCAGAAGCTGAGGCCAACGACTCTGCAGCGCTGAAGGAAACCGCTATCGCTGAATAACGCAAATCGAGCAGCCTCAGGCCTTGCCGGGGCGGTCCAAGGTATCGCCGAGATCGTCCTTGAGACGGCGGAGGACCGCCTCCTGCGAGCGGCGAAGGGGCTTGCCGACGGCGCCGAGGTCTTCGATATGCAGGTCAATCAGGCTTGCGAAGGTGTCTTTGTGGCTGATCTTGTGGATCGACGGGTCTGTCTCCCGGTCGATCGAATGTTCAGCGTTGCGTGCCCATTCTTCGGCGGCGGATTTCAAGTGGAAGGTTTTTTGAGAGGCTATGCCCATCGCGCCGGATCTGCACCCGTCACCTGCCACCCCGCCTGAGTATGGTCACCACGTGGGACGGCTCCAGCTTTTGCCCGGCCGAATCCCTGCACCCGGGTGCAAATCCGGTGCCCCGCGCTCGGAAACACCCGGAAATAGGCGGAACGTAGGTCGAAAAAATGTGTCCAAACTGCTGCAGCCGGTGTGCTGAAAATGCTCGAAAATAACATTAAAGTCAAGGCGCATCGCTTTTCCGTGGCCCCCATGATGGACTGGACGGACCGGCATTGCCGGGCGTTTCACCGCGTGCTGACAAAGCGTGCACTGTTGTGGACGGAGATGGTGACGGCCGACGCTGTGCTGAACGGCGACAGGCAGCGGCTTCTCGGATACAGCGCGGAGGAACACCCGCTTGTATTGCAGCTCGGCGGATCGGATCCCCGGAAGCTCGCAGAGGCCGCCCGTATCGCGGAGGGGTTCGGCTATGACGAGGTTAACCTCAATTGCGGGTGCCCGTCGGACCGGGTGCAGTCGGGCGCGTTCGGGGCCTGCCTGATGGCTGAGCCTGATCTGGTGGCGGACTGCGTTGCGGCCATGCGCGCTGTTGTTTCGGTTCCCGTGACTGTGAAGAACCGGATTTCCATCGATGACCTGCCCGCGCGCGAGACTCTGTTTACGTTCATCGACAAAGTGTCAGCGGCGGGATGCTCCGTGTTCACCGTGCATGCGCGCGCGGCCTGGCTCAAAGGGCTGAGCCCGAAAGAGAACCGCGAGGTTCCGCCGCTGGACTATGGCCTGGTTGCCGAGCTGAAGCGCGCGCGGCCCGAGCTGACGATTGTGCTCAATGGCGGGATCACGACGCTCGATCAGTGTGCAGAGTATCTAGAGCGCTTCGACGGCGTAATGCTCGGGCGCGCCGCTTACCAGACCCCCGGATTGCTCGGCGGCGTCGATGCCCGGCTGTTTGGAAAACCGGCAACGATTTCAGAGAGTGAAGCTGTGCGCGCCCATGAACCCTACATCGCGGCCCGGCTCGCCGAAGGCGTCAGCCTGCATGCGATGACGCGGCACATGCTTGGACTGTTTTGCGGCCAGCCCGGTGCGCGCCAGTGGCGGCGCATCCTGTCCGAGCAGGCGCCGCGCAAGGGCGCTGGGCTCGAGGTGCTGCGGGCTGCGCTCGCGGCGGTCGAAGAAAATCTCACCACTGGCTGAATTTGTTCTCAAGCTTCTGTTAACCCATATCAACCTCCGGAGGCTCGGGGGACGAGGTAGGCAATGGTTGCGAGACTCACCACATTCGCGTTTGACGGCGTAGAGGCGCAGCCCGTCGATTTCCAAGTCCAGCTCTCGGGCGGGCAGGTGGCCTTCATGATTGCCGGCCTGGACGGCTCGGAAACCGTCCGGCGGGTGCATAGCGCGGAAGCACTGAGCTACAGGTTCCGCCCGGCCAGCAGCACCTGCGCGCCCGATAGCGCGGCCATAGCCCTCTAATGGGCGGGGCGGGGTACTCTGGTCTGGCCCGGTTAAGGCTCTGATCAGGCCTTTGGATTAGGTTCTGCGGATGACCTCTTCGAAGAACGACACGTCCGCGAATGGCTCACCCGAGCAGGCCTTCCTCGCCACCGCCAGCCATGAGATCCGCACGCCTCTGAACGGCATCCTCGGCACGGTTTCCCTGCTGCTCGAAACTGACCTGACGCCGGCCCAGCGCGAATATGCCGAAACCATCCGGCTGTCCGGCGGACGGCTGCTTGATCTGTTGAACAATGTTCTCGACTACGCGCGCCTCGACGCTTCGGCGGTCGAGCTGGAATCGCAAAACTTCTGTCCGCTGCGTCTGGCGCGGGAAGTGGTTGAGCTCCTGTCGCCGCGCGCCCATTCAGCCGGGCTCGATGTTGCCGTCCGCTCGCTGCAATGGCCGGTGCCCGTTTACCGCGGCGATGCCGGCCGCTTGCGGCAGATCCTGTTCAATCTCGTCGGCAACGCGCTGAAGTTCACCAGCCAGGGCGCTGTCCTCGTCGATATCGAGCCGGGACCAAACACGCTGGTTTTCCGGGTCCGGGACACCGGGCCCGGGATCGCGCCGGATGACCAGGCCCGCTTGTTTGAAGCCTTCCGGCAGTCATCGTCGTCTGACGCCTACCGCGACGGCGGCGTGGGCCTCGGTCTCGCTATCGTCAAACGGCTCGCAGACCTGCTCGGCGGCAGCGTAAGTGTCGCGTCGCAACCGGGCGATGGGGCGACGTTCACACTGGAGGTGCCTCTGCGCCCTGCCGATGCCCCGCCACTGCATGATGCGGTGCATCTCGGCGGCCGGATCGGGCTCGCAGGCCTGCCGCCCGCGACCGCGCTTGCGCTGGCCTCTGTGATTTCGGGTTTTCAGGCCGAGGCCTGGCAGATCGACTTGTCATCTCGCCCGTTGCCTGCGGGGTTGGACGTCGTGCTGCTCGGCGCCGATCTGCCGGAGGCGCTGGTCGCCAAACTGGCCCAACATGCGCCTGCGCTTGTGGTGCTTCGTCCCGAGGATCGCGGCGCCCTCGGCCTGTTCCGCGAACTGGGCTGCCTTGGCTGGCTTGTGCGGCCCTTGCGCACCTCGTCGCTTGCCGAGCGGATCGTGCTCGCGCGCAGCGGCCGCCTCGTCCCGGAAGAGCCCTCCTCCGAAGACGGGGCAGGGCGCGTCCTCATTGCCGACGACAATCCGGTCAACGCGCTGATTGCACGCCGCGCCTTGGAATCGGCCGGATTTACGGTCACTGTGGCCGCAACGGGAAGCGAAGCGCTGGACGCGGCGGAGCGGACCCGGCCTGACCTTGTGCTGATGGATCTGAGGATGCCGGTGATGGATGGATTCGAAGCGATGCGGCGTCTCCGGACCGGGGGCTTCAGGGCGCCGATCATCGCGGTTTCGGCCGAGATCAATCCTGAAATCGAACGCCGCGCCCGCGAGTGCGGCGCGAGCGGCGTGGCCTCCAAGCCACTAGATGCGGCCGCGTTGCGCGCGCTGGCCCGCGACTGGACCACGACTGGCCGCCTGACGGGCGCGGCATGACAGACGCTCCGGCGAGCCCCGTTCCGGACAAAGCCCCGCCGCGCTTCATCCGTGCGCTTAAGGCTATGCGTGACCGCCGGATGGCGGCGATGTTTCTTCTCGCGCTGTCGGCTGGCCTGCCTTACGGCGCGGTGGTCGGCACGCTGAACGCCTGGCTCACCACCGAAGGCGTGACGCCCTCGACGATCGGTGTGCTCTCCATCGTCACCATCGGCTATGCCTTCAAGTTCCTGTGGTCGCCGGCCTTTCAGACCGCCCGTCACCCGTTCCCATTCCTCGGCCCGCGCCGCACCTGGCTGATGACCCTTCAGTTGCCTATCGCCGGGCTTCTCTTCCTGCTCGCCTTCTCGCGCCCCGGAGAGAATATCGGTTTCGTAGCCGTCATCGCCCTCCTCGCAGCGCTCTTCTCGGCAACGCACGACATCGTGCTCGATGCATGGCGGATCGAAGTCGCGCGTTCGGACGAAGACAAGGACCTGATGGCGGCGCTCTACCAGTTCGGGTACCGGATTGCGGGCTTTATCACCGGCTTTCTTGCGCTTCTGCTGGCGGGCTATTTCGGCTGGGTCGTCGTGTATCTGATGATTGCGGCGATGATGCTGCTGTCGATTGCTGGCACTTTTGTCGCGCCTGAGCCGGAAATCCAAACGGGCGAAGGCAATCGGCGGCTCACCTTCCAGGCCCGCATTCCGGAGCGCGAACGCAACATCGCCACCCTGCTCGTCTCGGCCGGGTGGGCCGCGGCTTTCCTGATGATCGCCGGGTTCGTGATCGCTTCCTTTACACAGGTGCCGCCGCCGAAGGGTGGAGCCTTTGTGACCGAGCAAGGCCCGTGGATTGTTGGCCTCACGGTGCTGCTGCCCGCTGCGGGCGCGCTCTTCCTGCTGCTGCGACATGGCCGCGAACCCGCCGATATCATTGAGGGGCCGAGCAGTGAGCCCGCCCTGGCGCGCACGATGCGTGCCGTTTTCCGCTCGATCTTCGATCCGCTGATGGACCTGATCGGCCGTCTCGGATGGGGTGCCTTGCTGGTTCTGCTTCTGGCCCTGACATACCGCTTCACCGACTCAGTCTGGGGCTCGTTTGCCTATCCGTTCTATCTCGATGACCGGTTCGGCGCCCTGCATCACACAATGGCAGATGTAGCGGTCGCGTCCAAATTCTTTGGTGTGCTCATGACTGTTACCGGCGCTGCGCTCGGTGCGGTCGTCATCAGTTTCCTGGGGCGCATGCCCGTCCTCGTGTTGGGCGCAGTCCTTGCAGCGGCCACAAACCTTCTGTTCGCGGATCTTTCGCGCGGCGGTCTGGGGATCGACGCCTTCCTTGAGTTGACGCAACTCGCTGATCCGTTCCGCGCTTTCGCGGGTTGGGCTACGGCAATCTCGCCGGAAGGGCAGGGCGCCGAAGCGGGCGACCGGATGGCCCGCCTGATGATCGCGATTGCAGGCGAGAACCTGGCGGGCGGTTTCGCCAGCGTGGCAGTCGTCGCTTACCTCACGTCTGTGGTGAATCCGCGCTTTGCCGCCGTGCAGTATGCGCTGCTCGCTTCACTCACGATGCTGATCGGTACGCTTGGTCGCCCCTGGCTCGGCGCGCTGATTGAGAGCGAAGGCTATTATGCCGTCTTCATCATAACCTTCTGGCTCGGCGGAGTCGCGGTCGCATTGTCCGTCCTCGAATGGATCCGGCAAGCGCGTGCGGCGCCTCCTTTTTCAGAGGCGGCGGCTTAGAGGCGCCTAGGCGCTATGCACCTGGTCGATGTCAAACGCGGCGAGTGTCGCGAGGTCCACGATGTCGCCCACGGTTGCGCCGAGTGAGGCAATCTGCACCGGCTTTTCAAGACCAAGCAGCATCGGGCCGATCACGATCGAGCGGCTCATCTGTTCGAGCAGGTTCGTCGCAATCGACGCCGAATGGATCGCCGGCATGATCAGCACATTGGCGGGGCCGGTCAGGCGAGAGAACGGATATTGCAGGCGCAGGTTCGGATTGAGGGCCACGTCGGCGTTCATGTCGCCTTCGTACTCAAAATCGATGCCCGGTGTACGGTCGAGGATGGCCACCGCTTCGCGCACCTTGTCGGCACGCTCGCCCATCGGGTTGCCGAACGTGGAATAGGACAGGAACGCGACGCGCGGGGTGAAGCCCATGCTGCGCACGGCGCGGACGGCTTCCAGTGAAATGCCGGCGAGCGTCTGGCCATCCGGCAGCTCGTTGACGCTTGTATCGGCGATGAAGATGGTCTTGCCGAGATTGATCACCATCGACATGCCGATCACGGCCTGTCCGGGGATCGGGTCGAGCACGAGGCGTGAATCGGTCAGCGCGGCATCATAGCTCCGGGTCACGCCCGTCACCATGCCATCGGCGTCGCCGTTCTTCAGCATGCAGCAGCCGAACACGTTGCGGTCCTGGTTCACGAGGCGCTGCACGTCGCGCTTCAGGTAACCCTTGCGCTGCAGGCGCTTGTAGAGAAGGTCCACATAGACCGGATTGTTGTCGGACAGGCGCGCGTTGATGATGTCGAGCGAGCCGGCAGGCACGCCCATCTGCTCCATCATCTCGACCACCTGAGCTTCGCGCCCGATCAGGATCGGGTGGCCGAGACCCTGGTTCTTGAAGCTCCAGGCCGCGCGCACGACGGCCGCTTCTTCGCCCTCGGCGAAGACGATCCGGCGTTTGACATCGCGGCAGCGCGCCTGCACGCCTTGCAGGAACCCGGCGGCAGGATCGGCCCGGCGCACGAGACTGCGGCGGTAGGCGTCCATGTCGGCGATCTGCTTGCGCGCAACGCCGGTATCCATGGCGGCCTGCGCCACCAGCGGCGGCACGAAACTGATCAGGCGGGGGTCAAACGGCGACGGGATGATGTAGTCACGTCCGAAGCTCGGCCGGGCGCCGTGGTAGGCGGCGGCGACTTCGTCCGGCACGTCTTCGCGCGCCAGTTCGGCGAGCGCGCGCGCCGCGGCGACCTTCATCTCTTCATTGATGCTCCGTGCCCGGACATCCAGCGCCCCGCGGAAGATATAGGGAAAGCCGAGGACGTTATTGACCTGGTTGGGATAGTCCGACCGGCCGGTGGCGATGATGGCATCGTCACGCACGGATTTGATATCTTCTGGCGTAATTTCCGGATCTGGGTTTGCCATCGCGAAGATGATCGGGTTCTTGGCCATCGACTTGACCATGTCCTTCGTCACCGCGCCCTTTACCGACAGGCCGAGGAAGACGTCTGCGCCCGCCATTGCTTCGGACAGGGTACGCTTGGCAGTCTTGACTGCGAAAGCCGACTTGAACTGGTCCATCTTCTGGGTGCGGCCTTCATAGACGACGCCGGCGGTATCGCAGAGCAGGATATTCTCGCCCTTCACGCCGAGGTGACGGATGAGGCCTGCAACGGAAAGGCCCGCCGCGCCAGCGCCAGAAATCGCGACCTTCACGTCCGATAGTTTTCGCCCGGTGATGTGGCAGGCGTTGATCAGGCCTGCTGCTGCGATGATTGCCGTGCCATGCTGGTCGTCATGGAAGACCGGAATGTCGAGTTCCTCGCGTAGCCGGCTCTCGATGATGAAACAGTCGGGCGCTGAGATGTCTTCGAGGTTGATGCCGCCCCAGGTCGCGCCAATGTTACGCACGGTACGGATGAAATCTTCCGCGTCCGTCGTATTCACCTCAATATCAAAACTGTCGATATCGGCGAAGCGCTTGAACAGGACCGCCTTGCCTTCCATCACCGGCTTGGAAGCCATCGGGCCAAGGTTTCCAAGGCCCAGGATGGCCGTGCCGTTCGAAATCACGGCGACGAGGTTGCCCTTGGATGTATAGTCATAGGCGCGGTCGGCATTCTCTGCGATCGCCAGAACCGGGACGGCCACGCCGGGGCTATATGCCAGCGACAAGTCACGCTGCGTGCTCATCGGCTTCGTCGGATTCATCGAGATCTTGCCCGCCGTCGGGTGCGAGTGGAAATCGAGGGCTTCCTGATCGGTGAAGCTCGGGCGCTGGGTGGTCATGGGGGCTCTGTATCAGTTGGAATGGCGATGCACCCGTCTAGGCCGCGCCGGTGCGGCTGCCAACAGCCAAATCCGCACAGACGGCCCCTCCGGCTTTGCGAATCTCCCGGCCCGGGCTAGCGTGGGCGCATGCCGGACACCGCCCCGAAACCCCCGCCCTCTGCGACTGCTGCGTCCGAGCCGACGCCCTTCATGGCGCAATACTTAGCCATCAAGGCAGCCCAGCCGGACGCGCTCCTGTTTTTCCGGATGGGCGATTTCTACGAGCTGTTCTTTGACGATGCCGTCATCGCTGCCAGGATTCTGGACATCACACTGACGGCCCGCGGCGAACATGACGGCGCGCCGATCCCGATGGCGGGCGTCCCATATCACGCGGCCGACGGCTACCTCGCCCGCCTGATCAAGGCCGGCTGCCGGGTCGCGGTGTGCGAGCAGACCGAAAGCCCGGCCGATGCCCGCAAGCGCGGCTCGAAATCCATCGTCCGCCGCGAAATCGTGCGCGTTGTCACGCCCGGCACCCTGACAGAAGACACCCTCCTGCCTGCCCGGCAAGGCCAGGCTCTGGCCGCCCTTGCGTTCACCGGGCAGGGCGAGGCGGCGCTGGCCGTGTGCGACGTGTCCACCGGCCTGTTTGAGTTGATGGCGCTGGAGCCCGCCCGGATCGGTGACGCGCTGCTCGCCTGGCCCCTCAGCGAACTGCTGGTCTCCGACGCCGACCGGGAACGTTCCGCCCTCCCGGGCCTGCGGGAGATGGTGACGGCGCCCATCACCGAACGCCCCGCCCGGACCGGTACGCCCAAGGCCGGCGAGGCCCTGCTGAAGGAAGCTTTTGGCGTCGCCGCACTCGAAGGCCTCGGCACCTTCTCCAAGCCGGAACTCGCAGCAGCAGGTCTGCTGCTTGACTACGTAAAGCTCACTCAGGCCGGCCGCCCGGCACGCCTCGCCGTGCCGCGCCGGGCAGAACCGGGCGGCTCCCTGCTGATCGATCCAGCCACTCGCGCCAGTCTTGAGATTGACCGTTCCTATGCACGTGGTCGTGAGGGCACGCTGATCGCGGCGATCGACCGGACGGTCACGGCCCCCGGGGCGCGCTTGCTGGCTTCCCACTTCTCGCGCCCGTCCCGCAATCGTCTCGAGATTGAAGCCCGGCTTGACGCGGTGGGCTTCTTTGCCTCCGAGCGCACCGCGCTCGCCGATGTTCGGGCAGCGCTCAAAGCCGCGCCAGACCTCGAGCGGGCCTGCATGCGCCTCGCGCTTGGCCGGGGCGGCCCGCGCGATCTCCACGGGCTGGCGCGCGCCCTGAATTCCGGAATGCAAACGGCTGCGATCCTGATGGCATCGGGCGCAAACCTGCTGCAACGCCTCAGCGCCGCCGCGCGTGTGCTGAGCCTCGCGGATTGGGCCGGGCTTCAGGCGCTCGCTGCGGATTTGTCAGCCGCTCTCGTGGAGACGCCGCCGCTGCTTGCCCGCGAAGGCGGTTTCGTCGCCCCGGGTTGGGATCCGGCGCTCGACGATGTCCGCCGGCTGCGTGATGGCAGCCGCCGGGTGATCGCCGAGATGCAGGGCCGATACGCCGAAGCCACCGGTATCAATGCGCTGAAGGTCAAGTTCAACAACGTCCTCGGCTACTTCATCGAGGTGCCAGCGCGCCTCGCCGATCCCATGTTGAAGCCGCCGCTTGCGAACGACTTCATCCACCGCCAGACGATGGCCGGCGCCGTCCGGTTCTCGACGACGGAACTTGCCGAACTGGCAGGCCGGATCAGCCGCGCCGAGGAAGAAGCCAAGGCGCTCGAGCTCGCCGTGTTCGAAGGATTTTGCGCGCGGGTTTCTGCTGAAAGCGCCTCGCTCGCGGCTGTGGCGGCGGCGCTGGCGGAAATCGATGTCGCTGCAGGCAATGCCGTCTGGGCGGCCGAAGCGGGCGCGTCGCGTCCGGTCATCGAAACAGAGCCCGTGTTCGAGGCGAAGGGGCTGCGCCATCCGGTCGTGGAAGCCGCGCTGCGCCGCGATGGGAAGGGCTTTACCGCCAACGACCTCAGCCTCGATGCGGCGGGCCAGGCTGCGCCGCGTTTCCTGCTCGTCACCGGCCCCAACATGGCGGGCAAGTCCACCTACCTGCGCCAGGCCGCGCTCGCGGTCATTCTCGCGCAGGCCGGTTGTTTCGTGCCAGCGGCTTCGATGCGGCTCGGTCTCGCTGACCGGGTCTTCTCGCGCGTCGGTGCTTCGGACGATCTCTCGCGCGGGCGGTCCACTTTCATGGTCGAAATGGTCGAGACCGCCGCGATCCTGAATCAGGCGACCGCGAGCAGCTTCGTGATCCTTGATGAAGTGGGCCGGGGAACGTCGACCTGGGACGGCCTTGCCATCGCCTGGGCGGCCGTTGAGCACCTGCACGAACAGACCCGCTGCCGCGCTGTCTTCGCCACGCACTATCACGAGCTGACCGCGCTGGCGGCCGAACTGCCGGGCGCCGCCAATGCGAGCCTAAGGGCACAGGAATGGAAGCAGGGCCTGATCTTCCTGCATGAAGTGCAGCCCGGGCCGGCCGACCGGTCTTACGGCGTCCAGGTCGCCCGGCTCGCCGGCTTGCCACGCAGCGCCGTCCAACGCGCCGGCCAGATACTCAAGCAGCTGGAGGCTGGACCGAAGACGGCGGAAAGCCTGCCGTTATTCGCATCCGTTCCCGCGGAAACTATCCCCGAACTTCCGCCCGAGGCCGAGGCAACGCTGGCTGCGCTGGACGCCCTCGACCCGGACGCGATGACGCCGCGCGACGCACTGGCGGCGCTTTACGATCTCAAGGCCATGGGAAAAGGAAAAGCCTGAAAAGGAAAAGCCTGAAGCGGCTTCAGCGCGGCTTCAGGGCAAGCGCTTCCAGAATACGGACCGCCGCCTGAAGGCTCTCGACATCGCCGATTTCCTCAACGAGACGGCGCGCGTCCCGTTTGAGGTCAT
>CAMEDD010000067.1 GCA_945913285.1 Candidatus Sulfopaludibacter sp. SbA3 | reverse complement strand
CATGGCAAGGGCGGAGACCCCGCCGATCAGTTTTTTCATATGCATGATGTTCATCCCTGAACTTGAACGTAATGACTAACGAAAGTCGCGCGCAGCGGACCCCCATTGCGAATAGATCCGCGCGGGAATTCAAGACCCATTCCCCGAAGACGCGTATGCAATGCATCAGGCTGGCGATCATTGTCAAGGCAGGCGCGCGGTTAGTTAAATGCAACGGGGAAACCGGGAAAATAATCGACGAAAGGTGCGTCTTTTATGTCGCAGATCTTGCCGCCCGGCTTGTGTTTCCGAACGCAATCAACCTCACCTGCCCCGCAACACCTCATGCTTCATTCGATACTTTTTCTATTGAAAACGGTTTGAGCAGAAGTCAGTGGCATCCGGTTTCCGCCCTTATGGGCTAACGGCTCAGGTCCCTGCTCTGGCTTAGTTTTTTGCACGCCTCCGCACCGGCCATTGCATCGCGCTGATAACCTGCACACAAGCCTGAATTTTCTGTGACGCACGGATTGCCGGACAGGCGCCCGGGCCGGGGCCTCGAGGCAGCAGCGCTGGACGCGCGCCGGCGGGTTCTCTATCCCTTGAGCCATCCCCGGACGGAGACCGCCGATGCACGCCAGTTCCCTCGAAAACATGCGCAAGTGTCATGACCGGTACATCGCCGGGCGCCTCGCGCCGGACCGCCGGCCGCTGCGTGTGCTCGATGTCGGCGGGGCAAACATAAACGGGGGTTATGCAGACATCTTTGCGCCGCCAGGCTTCATCTACGGAGGCGCAGATCTCAAGGCCGGACCCGGGGTCAGCATCGTCATGGATGACCCGTATTTGATCCCACTGGAAGCCGGGAGCGTCGACATCGTTATTTCGGGACAGATGCTCGAGCACTGCGAATTTTTCTGGCGATCGTTCGACGAAATGGTCCGCGTCCTTCGCCCGGGCGGCTACATCTTCCTGATCGCCCCCTCGGCGGGCCCGATTCACGAGTACCCCGTCGATTGCTACAGGTTCTATCCCGACAGTTACCGGGCCCTGGCAAAGCATGCCGGTTGTCATCTGATCGACTGCTGGCTCGACGCGCGAGGGCCCTGGCGCGACCTTGTCGGGGTGTTTGCAAAGGAAGCGGGTACTCCGCAAAGGCCCATAGCAAACGAAAAGGCGCGCGCAACGGCAATCAACGCGTTCGTCCCTGCCGACGATCCGGAACTGGACCGGGTATCAGGCGGCATTCCCTATCTCGACGTGCTGGCAAGACTGCACGAAGCGCTCGCCCCGGCGTCTTATCTCGAGATCGGCGTGAGAAAGGGAAAGAGCCTCTCCCTTGCGCGCGTGCCGGCAGTCGGGATTGACCCTGATCCCGAGATCGAGGCCGAACTCGGCCCGGAAACGCGGGTCATCTGTTGCGCGAGCGATGATTTTTTCGAAGGGGCCAGCGATCCGTTGCTCACGGGCGGGATCGGTCTCGCTTTCATTGATGGGATGCACCTGTTCGAGTACGCCTTGCGCGATTTCATGAACATCGAGGCCCACAGCACTGCCCAGACGGTGGTCGTGGTCGACGACATCTACCCGAATCATCCGAGACAGGCAGACCGGACCCGCAGCACGCGGGTCTGGACCGGCGATGTCTGGAAGCTTCACGACTGCCTCAAGACCTATCGGCCGGACCTGCAACTCATACCGCTGGACACCTCCCCCACCGGCCTGCTTCTGGTTGCAGGGCTTGACCGGAACAACCGTGTCCTTTGGGACAATTACAATCCGATTGTGCGGCAGTACGTCAACGAGCCCCCAGACGTGCCGGAAGAGGTCCTCGCCCGCCGCGGCGCGGTTGCGGCAGATGGAGACGCATTCCGTAATTTCCTGAATGTTGCGAAAAATGCGAAGCTCGGCGGCAGGAGCCTCGCCGCCAGCAAGGGCGATATGGCAATGACGCTTGCGGGTCATCCCCCCTCAGGCGCTGGATTACCGCCGCCCAATCCCAGACTGTCCGTCATCGTGATCGCCTACAACATGCGCCGGGAACTGCCCCGCACGCTGCTGTCGCTGTCGCCGGCCATGCAGCAGGGCATTTCCGCCAGCGAGTACGAGATCATCGTTGTCGACAATGGCTCGCAGGAGCCTTTCGACCGGGAACACTGCCTGTCCATCGCGCCGAATATCCGCGTGATCGAGGAAAGCTCCGGTTCGGTCTCTCCGGTCGGCGCGATCAACCGCGGTCTTTCCGAAGCGAGAGGCGATACGGTCGGCGTCATGATCGACGGCGCGCGAATGGCTTCGCCAGGCCTTCTGAGAGCAGCCCTCGACGCAGCCTCACTGTCGCCGGATGCGGTGATCGGCACCCTGTCCTTTCACCTCGGCGACGAGGTCCAGATGCAGTCGGTCCTGAAAGGCTACAACCAGCAGGTCGAAGATGCCTTGCTCGAGAGGGCCAGATGGGAAGAAGACGGCTACCGGCTCTTCGATGCATCGGTATTTGCGGGATCCTCGTCGAAAGGCTGGTTCGAACTGCCGGCCGAAACGAACGCCCTGTTCATGGCCAAAGGCCTCTGGAGCGAGCTCGGAGGCTACGATCCGCGCTTCCAGCTTCCGGGCGGCGGGCTTGCCAATCTCGACATCTGGTACCGCGCCTGCATGCGGCCGGAAAGCGAGATTGTACTCCTCGCAGGCGAAGGCACCTTTCACCAGGTTCATGGCGGTGTGGCCACAAACGCAACGACCTCTCCGTGGGACGTGTTTGACGCTGAGTATACGCGCATTGTCGGGCACCCCTTCCGTCGTCCGGAGCGCCCCTTCCGGACATTCGGCACGTTTTCAGCCGTGCACCGCGCCTCGCTGCTTGCATCGCTTGTCTAGAAAGGCGCTGGCGGGTTATCCGGCGCGCGGCGCATTAGCCCGCCTGCGTCGCACCGCAGGATCTGCCCGGGGCCTGCATTAAGATCAGAGCGGTGACGCCGCGCTGCGTCAGATTCCGTCGTCCCTGGCTTCAGACGGGTTGACTGGTTTCAAACAGCCTCAGGAGAACAGATGGTCCCGGATTGCAGGCAAATGGGATTAAAAGGTCGCAGAACTCCCTCGCTTAGCGGCCCTTTTCAGATACGCAAGCCTTGACGCCGGACAGGCCCCGGACAATTGCCAGATCGGCCGCGTTCGAGATTATTTCCAGGTGTATGCGCCGCCGGCCCGATTTGCAGAGGCGTTTTGGACCCTGAAGGCCATCTGGGCGGCGGCTCCGAGGATAACGAACCTGTGCAGGACGCCTTGCGGGACAAAGATCCGGGCGTCGTTGATCGCGCTCAGCTCTGCCTTTACCCATCTGCTGCGGATTGCCGGGGACCAGCGTAGATCGGCGGCTTTGTTGCGCCGCCGCGCCCGGAAGCATGCGCATGAGCCTTGCCTGCGCAAAAGACGCCGCCTCGTTGCACCGCGCGCTGTGCCAGCTTACTGCGAACAGGAAGAATGACCTCCGGAAAGACGGCGGAGATGCCGGCCGCCGGCAGCCTTTCAGTATAGCAGGTCTCAGCCGCCCGGGCAGGCGAGAACCTTGCCGCCTTTATTCGGGTTATCTGCAGGGCTTCTGCATTTGAGGGACACTGCAGGGCGCCTTTATGTAAATTCAGCCCGAAGGCCTTCAGGGTTCGCCTCGCGAGGAAGGCCTGTCCGTCCCTGCTGCATCCGCCGGCAGCCCCGCTGTTGCGCGCCGGTCTCAATGCAAGGCATGCTGCGTGCGATGCGCTCGCGACCAGCGCCCGGGAGACCTGACCCATGAGCATCCTGCAAGCCGGAAAATCCCTTGTGCGCAGCCTGATCCTGCCCCGCCCCGGCGCGTATAGCGAAACAAGGCGTGAAAGCGGGCCCCTGATCATTGCCGGCATGTTCCGCACCGGCAATGGGCTTGGCCGGGCTGCCCGCAGCTGTTTCGAGGCGCTCAAGGCAGAAGGCTATGCGCCGCGCGCCGCCGACCTCAGCGCGGCCTTCAACCAGGTCGACCTCAGTGAGGCGGTCCCGCTGGGGCCTTTCGTAAAGCGCGCGCCCGGCACCCTGATCATCTTCGCTAACCCGCCCGAGATCGAACGCGCGCTGATGTCTCTCGGCCTGCGAAGGTGGGACCGCTGGCGCATTATCGGCGCCTGGTCCTGGGAATTTGCAGTTGCTCCGGCAAGCTGGGCCCGGCAGGCGCAGTTCGTCTCCGAAATCTGGGCGCCGAGCCAGTTCGTGGCGGACGGTTTCGAGGCGCAGTACGATCGGCCGGTCTTCACCGTGCCGCACTTCATTCCCGCGGAAGTTGCAAAACCTGGTCCGGCGGATTGCGGCCGCCCACTGAGCATCCTCACCCTTGCCGATGGCCGCTCCTCGCTGGAACGCAAGAATGTCCTGGCTTCCGTGCGCATCTTCCGGGCGGCCCTGCCGGCGCCGTTTGCCGCCGAACTCATCGTCAAGTGCCGCAACCTCGATGTTGCGCCGGCTTATGCCCGCGCCCTGCGCGAGGCGGCGCTGGCCGACCCGCGTATCCGGATCATCGGGGCCACATTGAACCATCAGGACCAGGAAAGCCTGCTCGATGCATGCGACATCCTACTGTCACCGCACCGGTCGGAGGGCTTCGGCGTGCATCTCGCCGAGGCGATGACGCGAGGCAAATGCGTGATTGCGACCGGCTGGTCCGGCAACCTTCAGTTCATGTCGCAGGAATGCGCCGCCCTGCTGCCCTACAGCCTCGTGCCGCTGGATGATCCCGCTGGCGTGTATCCGCAGATGCGCGGCGCACTGTGGGCCGAGCCCGACCTTGAAGCCGGCGCCCGGGCCCTGGCCGAACTTGCAGGGGATGCAGGCAAGCGCTCCCGCATGGGAGCCGCAGCAAGGGCCGCCATCGCTGAAAGGCTCGGCACGAAGCCTTACCGACAGGCGCTGGGCTGATCAAAAGTTCCAGCCCGCTTCGGAAAGGGCAAAGTGGAACATCAGGACCAGCGTCGTGAGAGACAGTCCTGTCAGCTCATTCAATCCGAAAATGATCGCCCCGATCAAACCGCGGCGCACGAGCCCGGATCAGGTATCATATCAGCCAGTCACCAACGGCCCATTCAAGGGCCAATCCCGCCCACTTCTGCGCAATAATCCAGAAAGCGGCGATCGGGCTGACAAGAACCAAAAGCAGTACAGGTTCGAGTTTGCCGGCAACAACATTGCGCAAGGTGATTGTCCCCGCAAGGCATCCCGCCTGAAAATGCGCTGGAACAAGGCGTTATTCCCGCACTGGCTCATCTCCATCTCTGTTGAATGACACGCAGCGGGCGGGCCTCCCAAGGAGATCAGAACGGAGAGACGAATTGCCTGAAAGCAGGCGCAGAAAGATCCTTGTCCGACAGGATTGCCTGTGCGGTGCCTGCCCCCCAGTCGATGGCCAGGTCAGGGTCATCCCAACGCACCGCGCCGTCGCATTCCTTCGAATAATAGCTGTCGACCTTATAGGCGATCTCGGTTTCCGGCGCGCGCGTGATGAACCCGTGCAAGAACCCGCGCGGAACAAAGATCTGTACCCCGTTGTCGGCGCTGAGTTCGGCTTTGACCCACCTGCCATATGTCGGGGAGCCTTTGCGGACATCGACCGCCACATCGAGGATTGAGCCGCGAAGCACCCTGACCAGCTTTGCCTGAGCAAAGGGCGGCGCCTGGTAGTGGAGGCCGCGGACGGTGCCAGCGAGCGCCGACAAGGACTGGTTGTCCTGGACAAAATCTGCGTCGATCCCTGCGGCGCGCAGGCGCTGCGCATTGTAGGTTTCGGAGAAGTAGCCCCGCTGGTCACCAAAGCGCGGCGGGGTAACGAGTTTGACGTCGGGGATTTCAAGCGCTTCGACCTTCAACGACACCCTGATCCTCCACAAAGTCAACAACACCGGGCGGGCTTCTGTCACAATAAGGCGGCATCGACCAGTCACCACGCATCCGTCGGCGCCCCCTTTTTCAGTTCGGCCCGCGTGTTGCGCTCCTGCCTGCCGCATGGTAGCGGCACGGAAGCATATAAAGGAATGTTGATATGGCTGTTCAAGACAAAGTGAAAGATTACTACGTCAAGGACATCTCGCTTGCCGAGTTTGGCCGCAAGGAAATCGCGATTGCTGAGACCGAAATGCCCGGCCTGATGGCTGCGCGTGGGGAGTTCGGGCCCTCCCAGCCCCTGAAGGGCGCGCGCATCTGCGGCTCGCTCCACATGACCATCCAGACCGCCGTGCTGATCCAGACGCTCGAAGCCCTCGGCGCAAAGGTGCGCTGGGTCTCCTGCAACATCTACTCGACGCAGGACCACGCCGCCGCAGCGATCGCCGATAACGGCACGGCCGTGTTCGCCTACAAGGGCGAGACGCTGGAAGAATACTGGGACTATACCGACCGCATGTTCCAGTGGCCGGACGGCAAGGGCCCGAACCTGATCCTCGATGATGGCGGCGACGCCACGATGTACCTGATCGTCGGCGAAAAGGCCGAGGCGGACGCCTCGATCCTGAACAATCCGGGCTCGGAGGAGGAGAAATACTTCTTCGCCCAGATCAGGAAACGCATGGAAGCTTCGCCCGGCTGGTTCAAGAAAACAAAGGCCGACGTGCGCGGGGTCTCGGAAGAGACGACTACAGGCGTCAACCGCCTCTACCAGCTCGAGAAGAAGGGTGAACTGCCGTTCCCGGCGATCAACGTCAACGACTCCGTGACCAAGTCGAAGTTCGACAACAAGTATGGCTGCAAGGAGTCGCTGGTCGACGCGATCCGCCGCGGCACCGACGTGATGATGGCCGGCAAGAAGGCCTTCGTCGCCGGCTATGGCGACGTCGGGAAAGGCTCTGCCGCTTCGCTCTCCGGCTCGGGCGCCCGCGTGGCCGTCTCCGAGATCGACCCGATCTGCGCCCTGCAGGCCGCCATGGACGGCTATGAAGTGCTGACCATGGACGAGGCCGCGCCGAAGTTCGACATCTTCGTCACCGCGACCGGTAACAAGGACATCCTCACCGTGGACCATATGCGCGCCATGAAGGACATGGCGATCGTCTGCAATATCGGCCACTTCGACAACGAGATCCAGGTCGAGGGCCTGCGCAACTTCGTGTGGACCAATATCAAGCCGCAGGTCGACATGATCACCTTCCCGGATGGCAAGCGCATCCTGCTCCTGTCGGAAGGCCGCCTTGTGAACCTCGGAAACGCCACCGGCCACCCAAGCTTCGTGATGTCCGCCTCGTTCACCAACCAGACGCTCGCCCAGATCGAACTCCACGTGCGCGGCGACCAATACGAGAACAAGGTCTACACGCTGCCCAAGCACCTCGACGAGAAGGTTGCCCGCCTCCACCTCGACAAGCTGGGCGTCAAGCTGACCCAGCTCTCGGGCGAGCAGGCGAACTATATCGGTGTTGAGACCACGGGCCCGTTCAAGCCGGAACACTACCGCTACTAACTACCGGGGACGCGCGTGGCGCAGGGTTTCATCCTTACCCTTTCCTGCCCGGACCGGGTCGGCATCGTCGCGCGCCTGGCGCGGCTGATGGAGCAGCATGACTGTTTCATCGTAGCCTCACGCACGTTCGGAGACATAGAGACCGGGCGGTTCTTTGCCCGGCTCGCCTTCAATATGAACGGTAACGGCGAACAACTCGGCGCCGTGCGCGCCGGGATGAAATCTGTCGGCGAGGAGCTCGCCGCAGACTGGACAATCCGCCCCTCAGCGGAGCGCATGAAAGTGCTCCTGCTCGTCTCGAAGTCGGATCACTGCGCCAACACGCTGCTCTACGCGGCGCGGCGCGGCGAACTCCCCATCGACGTGACCGGCATCGTCTCCAACCATGACACGCTGAAGGCGAGCTTCGCGCACTGGAACCTGCCCTGGTTCCATGTGCCGGTCACCACAGCGACGAAAGCCGCCGCCGAGGCACGCCTGATGGACATCGTCGCAGAGACCGGCTCCGAACTCGTTGTCCTCGCCCGCTACATGCAGGTGCTCAGCCAGGACGCCTGCCGCAGGCTCGAAGGCCGCGTTATCAATATCCACCACTCCTTCCTGCCCGGCTTCAAGGGCGCCCAGCCCTATCACCAGGCGCACGCCCGCGGTGTGAAAGTGATCGGGGCAACCGCCCACTACGTAACCGCAGACCTCGATGAAGGTCCGATCATCTCGCAGGTCACCGAGGCCATTGACCACTCGTTCACGCCTGAAGACATGATCGAAACAGGCCGCCACATCGAAGGCATCGCGCTACTCCGCGCTGTCAAAGCCCACGCCGAACACCGCGTCTTCCAGAATTCCGGCAAGACCATAGTCTTTGCCCGCTAACCGTCAGTCCCAAGAGGAAACCGAGACATGCCCCTCAAGTCACACGAATTCACCAGCGAAAGCGTTGCCGAGGGCCACCCCGACAAGGTTTCCGACCAGATTTCCGACGCGGTTGTCGACCTCTTCCTCTCCCGCGACCCGACCGCCAAGGTCGCGGTAGAAACGCTGTGCACGACGAACATGGTCGTTCTGGCAGGCGAAGTGCGCACCAACAATGGCGCCGTGGTGACCAAAGACGAGATGATCGAAGCGGCCCGCAAGGTCGTGAAGAAGATCGGCTACGAACAGGAAGGCTTCCACTGGCAGAACATGACCGTGGAAAACTATGTTCACGGACAATCGGCCGAAATCGCGCAAGGGGTTGAAGCCGGTCAGGGCCTCTTCAAGGAAGAAGGCGCAGGCGACCAGGGCATCATGTTCGGCTATGCGACCACCGAGACCCCGGAACTCATGCCGGCCACCCTCGTCTACTCGCACCAGATCCTCGAGCGCCTCGCCGAGATGCGCCATTCCGGGAAGCACCCGGAGCTTGAGCCGGATGCGAAAAGCCAGGTCACGCTTCAATACGAAGGCTCGCGCCCCGTCGGGGTTAACGCCATCGTCGTTTCGCACCAGCATAAGAAGGATGTGAGCCAGGACGCCCTGCGCGAAATCATCCGCCCCGTGATCAAGTCGGTCCTGCCCGAGGGCTGGTTCCCGCCGGAAGACAAGTTCTATGTGAACCCCACCGGCAGCTTCTATATCGGCGGCCCGGATGGCGACTCGGGCCTCACCGGCCGCAAGATCATCGTGGACACCTATGGCGGCGCAGCGCCCCACGGCGGCGGCGCCTTCTCGGGCAAGGACCCGTCCAAGGTTGACCGCTCGGCCGCCTACGCCACGCGCTACCTCGCCAAGAACGTCGTTGCCGCCGGCCTCGCCGATCGTTGCACGATCCAGGTCAGCTATGCCATCGGCGTCGCCCAGCCCCTGTCGATCTATGTGGACACCCATGGCACCGGCAAGGCCGATGAATACCGCATCTCCGAGGCGCTGCGGGAACTGTTCGATCTTTCGCCCGCCGGTATCCGAAAGCACCTGAAGCTCGCCGCGCCGATCTACAGCCCGACCGCTTCTTACGGCCACTTCGGCCGCAATCCGGGCGACGACGGCACCTTCACCTGGGAAAAGACTGACCTCGCCGACGAACTGAAGCGGCTCTTGAACTAGACGGCCGATTTTTCGCCGGCCTTTCACCTAGGCCAAGCGCGCAGTCGCTGCAGGGATGCGGATTTAGGTCCGGTTCACATTCGCATTGTTACATCCGATTCAGCTTGCGGTTCGGGGAAATCTAGCAAAACTATCAAGCAAATGAGCCGCGAATTCGGCCAACCAACAATCTAGAGCAATTCCAAATGCCTTTTGACTCGCGGCTCGATCCGGTTAGCAACTCTGACAAGGGCTTCGACGCATCGGCCCGGTTCTCCTTCAGCGATTTCCGGCTCAATGCGTCATCGCGAACGGATGCAAGTGACACAATCTCGTTCGAAGTGGCCGAGCGTGTCGCGACCTTCGCCTTCAGCGCCCACGCACTCAGCTGCTGCCCCTGCGGGCAGGACCACTCGGTTGACCTGCTCGCCCACAAGTTATCGCTGACGTCGGTCCCCGTGGATACGGGTGTCCGGCTGGTCTCGGAAGGCACCCAGTACGCCGTCGACGGCGGCCCGGCGCGGGCGACGGTCACTGTCTCGGGCGATGTTCCCGGCAACGATAGCACGACGCAGGTCCTTGCGATCGGGGATACGATCCTCAGCCAGATCGAGACGGTGGGCGACCAGGATTGGTTTGTGGTGCAGCTTGTAGCGGGCGTCACATACGAATTCACGCTTACAGGCACGGGCGGCAGCCCGCTCATCGACCCGTTCCTCGAACTGATGGATCCTGCGGGCAACAAAATCGTCGACAACGATGATGGCGGCAGCGGTTTAAACTCACTTCTGCGCTACACGCCTACTGGCTCCGGCACTTTTTATCTGAACGCCCACCACTTTGGCTCAGGTGATCCGGCGGACCCCCTCACGGGAAGCTATGCCCTAACGGCGATCGAAGCGCCGCCATTGCCGACGTTCTCGATTACGCAAATCGCGAACTACCTTGTCAATGACGGATCGTCCAGCGGCCGCAGCTGGGGGCCAGATTCGATTACCTACAATATCGAGGCGCTGACGCAGCCGCAGCAGGTCCTGGCTGAGCGTGCCCTCCAAGCCTGGGCGGCAGTCACGCCGCTCGTATTCACCCGCGTCACCAGCGGCGGCAACATCACCTTCACGAACGTTGATCCGACCCCGGAAGACCCGGCCGCCTACGCGCAGAACACGTTCCAGGGCAACAATATCACGGCGAGCACGATCGTCATCACGAGCGACTGGCAGTTGGGCGACACGGCCTTTGACAGCTACACGCAGCAGACCTATATCCACGAGGTCGGGCATGCGCTCGGCCTCGGTCATGCTGGCCCCTATAACGGTACGGCAACCCACGGTACCGACAACATTTACACCAACGACAGCTGGTCTACGACGGTCATGTCGTATTTTGACCAGCTTGAGGCCGGCCTCGGAAGCTATCGCTTCGTGTTGGGGCTCCAGCAGGCCGATATCGTTGCCATCCAGCAATTGTATGGCGCGAACCCTAGCGGCACTTTCGCGGGCAATACGACATTCGGCTTCAACTCGTCCGCTCCCGGAACGAATATCGACTGGTCGCAGTTCGTGGTCGTGCTTCCGGAAGGCACCTATCGCCGTCCACCGGCGATGACCCTCTACGACACCAGCGGCGTCGACACGATCAACCTTTCGGGCTTTTCCCAGCCGCAGATCGTTGACCTTCGCCCCGGCACCTATTCGACCCTCGGCGACCGTCCGTTCACCAGCCAGCCGAACTACTTGAACGTGGTCGCCATTGCCGCCAACACGATCATCGAGAATGTCGTTGGCGGCGCGGGCAATGACACGATCACCGGAAACACGGCCAACAACACCATCACGTTTGGAAGCGGCTCTGATACGTTCGTCTACGCTCCGAACGGCGGCGCAGACACGATCACGGACTTTGCTGTGTCAGCTGACAGGATTGACCTGACGGCGTTTTCCTCGGCCGATGCCCTGGCGGCCTTTAATGGCCGCTCGAGCTCGGGCGGCGGCACATTGCTGACCTTCGGCGCCGGCCAGACCATCCTTCTTCAGGGCGTTTCGACCGGGCAGCTCGCCCAGTCGAACCTGATCCTTTCCGCCAGCCCGCCACCTCCACCTCCACCTCCACCTCCACCTCCACCTCCACCTCCACCTCCACCTCCACCTCCTCCACCTCCGCCTCCTCCACCTCCACCTCCACCTCCACCTCCACCTCCTCCACCTCCTCCAC
>CAMEDD010000066.1 GCA_945913285.1 Candidatus Sulfopaludibacter sp. SbA3 | reverse complement strand
AACGTCCAGGAAGTCTCCCGCGGCATCGGCCTTGATGGCCGCATCGGCTCGAAATTCCTCAACGCCGGCCCCGGCTATGGCGGCTCGTGCTTCCCGAAAGACACCCTCGCCCTCACCAAGACCGCGAATGACTATGACAGCCCGGTCCGCATCGTCGACACGGTCGTCGAGGTCAACGCGGCCCGCAAGAAAGCCATGGCCGCGAAAGTCATCGCCGCGATGGGCGGAGACGTGAAGGGCAAGACGATCGGCGTGCTCGGCCTCGCGTTCAAACAGAACACGGACGACATGCGCGACGCGCCCTCGCTCGACATTCTTCCCGCCCTCACGGCGGCCGGCGCCCGCGTCGTCGCTTACGATCCGGAAGCCATGAAGGAAGCTGCCCACCTGCTGAAGGGCATCGAGTTTGCCGACAGCGCCTACAAGGCCATCGACGGCGCCGACGCGATGGTGATCATCACCGAATGGGACCAGTTCCGCGCGCTCGACTTCGGCCGCATCAAGTCGGCGATGAAATCCAACATCGTCATCGACCTGCGCAACATCTACTCGCCGGAAGACATGGCCAAGCACGGCTTTGCCTATATATCGATCGGCCGACCCGCAATTCACTAGGTAAATCTTATGCATCTCGAGCGTCGCATCCTGATCACCGGCGGGGCCGGCTTCATCGGTTCATTCCTGTGCGAGCGCCTGCTCGAGAGCGGCGCCAACGTGATCTGCGCCGACAACTTCTTCACGGGCACGCGCACCAACGTGGCGCACCTCTTGAACCATCCGCGCTTCGAACTGATGCGCCATGACGTGTGCTTCCCGCTCTATGTCGAGGTCGATGAGATCTACAACATGGCCTGCCCGGCAAGCCCGATCCATTACCAGTTTGACCCCGTCCAGACGACCAAGACCAGCGTCCACGACGCCATCAACATGCTCGGCCTCGCCAAGCGTGTGAAGGCGAAGATCCTCCAGGCCTCGACCTCGGAAGTGTACGGCGACCCGGCCGTCCACCCCCAGCCTGAAGAATACTGGGGCAACGTCAACCCGATCGGCCCGCGCTCCTGCTATGACGAAGGCAAGCGCTGCGCCGAGACCCTGTTCTTCGACTATCACCGCCAGCACCAGCTGCGCATCAAAGTCGCGCGTATTTTCAATACCTACGGCCCCAGGATGCACCCGAATGATGGCCGGGTTGTCTCAAACTTTATCGTTCAGGCCCTGAAGGGTGAAGACATCACCCTGTACGGCGACGGCCAGCAGACCCGCAGCTTCTGCTATGTCGACGACCTGGTGCGCGGCCTCATGGGCCTGATGGACTCGCCCGATCACATCACCGGCCCGATCAATATCGGCAATCCGGGCGAGTTCACGATCCGCCAGCTCGCCGAGCAAGTGATCGACCTGACCGGCTCCAAGTCCCAGCTCGTCTTCCGCCCGCTGCCGCAGGACGATCCGAAACAACGCCAGCCGAACATCGAAAAGGCCCGCGAAATCCTGAACTGGGAACCCAAGGTCCAACTGCGGGACGGCCTCACGAAGACGATCGCTTACTTCGACGCAATGCTGTCACGCCCGGACCAAGACAAGAAGTGACACGAAGATCCGTGCACGAATGATGGACTAAGCGGACCTGTAATGCCCTTATCTTCAGTTGAAGGCGAAAAAGAATGAACTTGTCCCGACAGCTCGTGTTTCTTTCTACACAGTTCGGTTTTCGCCAGACGTTGCGGTATGCGCATTTCGACTATTGCTAGCCAGCCGGCATCATTCACCAAGCCTGTCCATTGAGTCCACGTCGGCCCAAACCCTTCTTACAACTCCAGATTAAGATCTTGCGTCACAGGACCGTTGACCGCCCATCCAGAGTGTACGCGGGGTCGGCTGAACGCTGGGGCCGCGGTCGACGATCGATTCGCCGGAGCGCGAAACCCTGTCTCGAGAACCGCGCCGGAGTGCGCAATGGAGACCGTAGGCGTCGTTCTTGCAGAGTATCCAGCCCACGCCAGGCAGTGTTCCAGGTCCGGCGGCCACGAGGCTGGTCAAGGCCTTGCGCATGCGAACGTTCCGCTCCCGCTATAGCCGCGGGAACCCGCTAGAATCGAATGCGGCCGGTCTGTCCAGTCAGCTTGCAGGGGCGGTCCCGGTTCACCGCCTCCGTCACTCGATCCAGATCGGAGACGTCCAGGCCCGCTCCTGAAGTGTGGCCGGGAGTTCCGGGTTGGGGGGTGTTCCGGTTCGCGCGGCGTCCCAGGTGCTCCAGCGGCAGGTCGGGTTCTCAAGCACGCGGACATAGTACGCCGCCTTTTTGCCTGCCGACCATTCCGGATCTCGCCAGAAGGCCCGAAGCTCGGGCGCGCCTGTTCCCGCAACCGTTGCGCAGGTCTTGATATCCACCGACGCGCCATTGTCCGGGCACCGATGGGTCTTCGGATCGGGCAAAGCCCCGCCCGAGCAAGCGACATCGTAAACGGCTTCCCGCGCGGCGCCGCCTTCTTCCCACGCCTTGATGATCTGCAGGCGCTGCAGGGGAGCCGATAGCGGGTCCTGCGTGGCCCAGGCGATGAAATCGGGTCCGCTTGCCGCCGCAGGCGCCGTCAACTTGCCGCCCATCGGTACGCCGTTGTCATAAGCGCGCTCAAGCAGGTCCGCCTTGTCCATGATGCCTGGTGAAAACGAGCCCGCAAAGAAGCGTGGACGGATGCGCGGCCCGCTGGTGCCAAAGGTTTCGCGCCGCCGCATCGCGTCAAAGATCGACCCGCGCGTATTGGCTTCGGCCCAAACGCCCGCCAGGCCGCTGGCGCTGTATTGTGGCGCAGCGAGGTTGCGCGCCGTCTCGGATTTTGGAACGCTCTCCCAAGTGTCATGGCCTTCCGGCGGAACCGACATCCGCTGGCGGGGTCCTGCGCCGTCTTGAGGGAACTTGCCCCAGTGGTTTTTCTCGACGAACGTCCCGGCCGCGATATGCGTGTCGCTCGATCCGATGAAACCGAACGCATACGGATTAAATCCGATCTCTTCCTTCAGGGCGAGGCCCCGCGACAAGGCGGTGCGGGCATAGTCGCCTTCATTGATGGTCGCGAGCATCGCGCTCCCGATGAACTGGTCATAGAGTTCAAACCCGGCCCATTCATCGTTCGGCGAAAAGTTCGGATGGGTTTCGGACGTGCCTTTAATTTGCGAGATTTCCATCAGGGGCTCGTTTGCAAAACGTGTGCGGGCCCAGGTTTCATCGACGGGCTTGCCGGTATAGGTCTCCAGCGCAAACATGCCGCCGTTCGACGCGTTGGAATTGTGCGGGATCGCGATCGAATCGATCCCCGCCGCGCGCTGGACCTGCATCCAGTTCCACAGGTCCTCCGGATTGACCGATTGGAGGGTCGAGAAAATCGTCGCCGGCGCCTTGTCGCGGAAGATCACGTTTCGGTGCAGGTTGCCGGCAGCCCCGGCATCGGCGCTGATCACCTTCATGGCGGTAAACTCATAGCCGGCAAACGTCGTGAACTTGCCCGGCTCGTAGAACTTTTCTGCCGCTTCAACTGTCCGTGCCCAGACCGTATCCATCGTGCTCTGGTCATTGATGTCGGCGATTGGCTCGCCGGTCACGAACGAGATTCCGATTTGCTGGAACACCTCGGCCGCATCCTGCGCATTCGGGCCGAACGCGGTCCTGGCCGTCTGCGTTTGGGCGAGGGGATGGCCCTCAGTGTTCATCGCCGGAACGATCCCGAGATACTCGCTGTGATCGGTGACCGCGAGGAAATCGAGCGGCGGCCCTTCGAGCTGGATCTGGTATCCCGCATCGTGCTGGATCTGTTCCCCCTTCGCGAACCGGTAGGCGTCCTCAGGCGTGCGCCGCACGCCGAACACGTAGGCGTCGAAGGAGTTGCCGGTATGCACGTGCACGTCGCCAAAATAGGCATTGCGCGTGGGGTTCAGGGCGATCCCTCCGGATGCGGCCGCCGCCGCAGGTTTGTCCTCAATCTGGGCCGGCTTTTCCGCTAAGCCGCAGGCCGCCAAAAGCATGGCAGCCCCTGTCAGGAGCGCGCGCTTCGTCATGTCTTCCTCCCCTCCTGTGTATCCAGGATGTGTGTGCATCCTTAGGGATAACACTTTGAGTCTGCACCTTTTCACTTTGGAATTCATCCGGCAAGCATTAGCCAGTGGCGCAATTCGCCGGCAGGTACCGCATGTTCAGAACCCTCATCCGCGAGCCGCTCGTCCATTTCATCGCGGCCGGGCTCTTGATTTTTCTGGCTCATGCGCTGCTGCCAGCCCCCCGGCAGGCGGATGAGACGATCCGGATCGGCGCCTCGGATATCGCGCGGCTCGCAAACCTCTATGCCGGCGAGACCGGCAAGGCTCCCGGGCGCCCCGAACTGCAGGCCTTGATTGCAGACCAGGTCGAGATGACGGCGCTCGCGCACGAAGCGCGCCGGCTCGGTCTGGATCAGGGCGATACCGTCGTCGAGCGGCGGCTCGCCCAGAAGATGCGCTTCATGATCAACGATCTCGCGCTACCAGCTGCGCCGGGCGAGGCGGAGCTCAAGCGCTGGTACGCGTCCAACCGGCAGGCATTCCAGCGCCCGGCCGAAACGAGTTTTGATCACGTCTTCATCCGCGACCCGGAAAGCCCGCGCGCGGCGGCGGCGCTGCAGCAGCTCAATTCCGGAGGCGCCGCAGACTGGCGGGCCGTGGGTGACGCCTTCATGCTGCAGCGCCAGTACGGCGCGCTGCCCGAACCCGACGTCGAGCGGATTTTCGGGCGCGGCTTTGCCAGCAGCCTCGCTGCGCTTGAGCTCGGTCCAGGCTGGCAAGGGCCGGTCGCGTCCGCATTCGGGGTCCATCTGGTACGAATCACGGCGCGCGATCCGGCCGCAAGCCCGCCATTCGGCGCCGTGCGCGACCGCATCCTTGCGGCGTGGCAGGAAGCCGAACTGGCCCGGCTGAACGCCGAAGCGGTGCAGAAGATCGTTTCCCGTTACAGGGTCGAAATCGAGGGGCAGGCGCCGTGAGGCCCCTAAGGTTCGCTGCCCTCGTCTGGCTCATCCTGTCGCTGATGGCTGCGCCGGCCTCGGCGCATGAAGTGAGGCCCGGCTACCTGGAACTCAAGCAGACGGCTCCGGCGACATTCTCGGTGACCTGGAAGCAACCGATCCTCGGCGAGCGGATCCTCCGGCTTCAACCCATCTTTCCCGCGGAGTGCACCGCAGGCCCCGAAACCGCGGCGCAGGTCGGCGCCGCGCTTATCCGCCGGTTTGAACTCGCCTGCCGGCTCGGCACCGGCGAGATCCGGATCGCCGGGCTGGAGCGTTCGTTGACGGACGTGTTCCTGCGCATTGAGCGTGTCGACGGCTCGGTGACAGCCCATGTCCTGCGCCCCGCAGCGCCGTCACTTGATCTCGCGCGGCCGGCCGGCGCGCCGCTCGCTGCCTATGTCCGGATTGGCATCGAACATATCCTTCTGGGATGGGACCACCTCCTGTTCGTGACCGGGCTGGTTCTCCTCGTGCGGCCCCGCCAGCTTATCGCCGCGGCGTCGTCCTTCACGCTCGCCCATTCGGTCACCCTGTCCCTCGCCACCCTCGGTCATGTCGGCCTGCCATCCGCGCCGGTCGAGATCACCATCGCCCTGTCGATCCTGCTGGTGGCCCTCGAAGCGCTGCGCCGCCGCGCGGGACATGAAGACCTCAGCGCAAGATTTCCCTGGCTGATCGCGTTTGGTTTCGGGCTGATCCACGGCTTCGGATTCGCCGGCGCCTTGTCCGAGATCGGCTTGCCCGAGGGCGCAAAGGCCTGGGCTTTGCTGCTGTTCAATGTCGGCGTCGAACTCGGCCAGCTGGCGCTGATCGCCGGCCTTCTGGCCGCGGGGCTCGCACTCAAGCGGCTGCGATCGGCCGCCTTCGAACCGGCGCTGCGCATTTGCGCCTATGTCGTCGGCATCGCCGGGGCCTATTGGTCGATTGAGCGGACAGCCGCCTTGTTCCAGATTGGATAGGCCGCGCGGATGCGCACGCGCCCGTTCAGGTCGTCACGAGCGCCGCCGCCCGGATTTCGTTGACCACCCCGGCGATGATCTCGATCGAGCGCCGGCGCTTGTCCTGGTCGTAAGTGTCCGACACGATCATCAGCTCGTCGGCCTGCGTACGCTCCAGAAGCGTAATGATCCCTCTACGGACGGTTTCGGCGCTGCCCACGATGCTGAAGTTCAGCATATGCGAGGCCTGCGCCTTTTCCTGCGGCGTCCAGTAGGTGTCGATGTCGTCGATCGGCGGCTGGGTCAGCTTTCGCTGTCCGCGTACGAGGTTGGCAAAGCTCATCTGCTGCGTGGTCGCGAGGTACTTCGCCTCCGCATCCGTCTCCGCCGCAATGATGTTCACGCCGATCACGGCATAAGGCTTCGGTTGCTGCGCGGAGGGACGGAAGCTGCCGCGATAGATGGCCAGCGCCTGATCCAGCATCTGCGGCGCAAAGTGCGAGGCAAAACCGAAAGGGAAACCGTAAGCCGCTGCCATCTGCGCGCCGTAAAGGCTGGAGCCGAGTATCCAGATCGGCACATTGGCGTTCGAGCCCGGCACAGCTTCGATCCGCTGGCCCTGCGCCACGGGTCCGAGCCAGGCCTGCAGTTCGAGAACATCGTCCTGGAAATGTTCGGAGGCGGACGGATCGCGCCGCAGCGCGCGCAGCGTCAGTTGATCCGTGCCCGGCGCCCGGCCAAGACCCAGATCGATCCGGCCGGGATAGAGCGCGTCCAGCGTGCCGAACTGCTCCGCAATCACGTAAGGCGCGTGGTTCGGCAGCATGATGCCGCCTGCGCCGACCCGGATCGTCCTGGTGCCCGCCGCAATATGGCTGATCACGATGGCGGTCGCCGCTGTCGTGACCGTCGGCATGTTGTGATGCTCGGCCACCCAGAAGCGCGTGTAGCCGAGCGCCTCGGCGTGCTGCGCGAGCCTGCGCGCATCATTCAGCGCGTCCGAGCGGGTGAAGCCTTCGCGCACGCGCCCGAGTTCGAGAATGGAAAGGGCTGGCATCGAGAAATCCTTGTCGGCTTTGGGATCTTATCAAATGGGGGTTTACGCTGCGCGAGCCAATAGCCTTCGCGATTTCATGCCTTCCGGATGACCCGCCTCAAAAGCCAGCCGGGGCTGGCAATCCCGCTGACGACAGGCAGATGGCCTTGAACCGCGCGCCCATCTCGGCCGGATCGATCAGCTTGCGCGCCGCTTCAAACACCGCCTCCGCATCATCCGGGTTCGCGGCCACCAGCTGGTTCAGCCGTGCCTGCGCGCCGAGGCCGAGCAGGAACATGCCCTGCGGCGTCGGCCCCGCGACATCCAGGCCAGCGGCGGTCGCCAGCCGGGCGAGCCGGCCGAAATCCACATCGACGGTGAGATCACAAAGGCCGGGCGCCTCAAGCGGCGCGGCCTGCCGCCCATCCCGGTAAGCCCGCAGCGTATCGCCCGGCGCCGCCGCGTCCGGGCCATAATCAATGAACAGCGCCCGCGCCGGCGAGGCGCGCGTGACGAGGTCTGCCACCAAGAGGTCGAGGCCTGTCTGGACTTCCACCACGTCTCCGGCGAGCGCCGTGCCCGCCGGCGGGCGTGGTTCGTCTGCGGCGAGGCCAAAGGCGAGCTGGCGGTCGTCCGTCAGGCCGACAACACACTCGCGCCATACGCCGCCGGACCGGCGGAATTGCCGGGCGGGCAGGCAGTCGAGATATTCATTGCCGATGATCAGCGCAGGGCCCGCCGGAACCGCCGCCAGGGTGGCCGCGAAAGTAGGGTTCAGCGGCGCGAACACGTCGGCGAGCGCCGCGCGCAGCACGGGGCTCGGCTCCACGAACACGAGCCTCAGCGCGCTGAGGAACGCGTCGCCCCCCGCCATACCGGCCACCTGCAAAGCGTCCAGCATCAGCTGGCCGCGCCCGGGGCCGATTTCGACGAGCTGGAAACGCGCCGGCGCGCCGAGCCCGCGCCATTCGTGCACCAGCCAGATGCCGATCAGTTCGCCGAATACCTGGCTCGTTTCCGGCGCCGTCGTGAAGTCGCGGCCGAGGCCGGGGCGGGTCGCATAATAGCCCGCCTGCGGGTCATGCAGCGCAATCTGCATGTAAGTGGACAAGGGGATTGGCCCGCCCGTTTCGATCAGGCTGACCAGCCGGTCTTCAAGGGTCATAGGGTCATTCAGGCCTTCGCGGGACGCCTCATCGCGCCTTTGCGGGCACGAGATAGGCCGCCCCGAAGATCCCCGCCAGCAAGATCAGCACCCACGAAGCCATGCTGCCGAAATCATAAATTGGCTGGTCCCGGTAAACCCAGTGAAGGGCGACGTGGATCACTGCAAACACGCAGGTCCCGTAACGGACCGAGGCGCGCATGGTGGACTCGGTGACAGACAAGAGGCCCAGCACGATCGGGATATGGCCCCAGATCAGAACGGACTGTTCGACGTTCGAAAGCGAGCCGAGGGAGTTAGGGGATGCGGTCATCTTCACGACGGAATCGAGCTCGTGCGTGATGAGACACGCGGCCGTAAGCCTGTACAGACTATCTGCTTTCATCCGCGCTCTCCCCCCAGGATCGCGACATTTCTGTACGTATTTTTACGTGTTTTATTTTTTATACGCGATTTTCCTGAGGTTTCAAGGCATTCCAGATCAGCCATGCACCGCCGAGCCACATCGGTACTGACAGCAACATGCCCATCGTCAGCCATCCGGGCAGGCCGCTCACGAACGCGTCCGGCTCGCGGAAGTTCTCCGCCACAGACCGGCCCACGCCGTACATGATGAGGAACAGGCCGGCGATCAGGCCGGGTCGCTTCAGCGCGCCGAACTTCCAGATCAGCAGCGACAGGACGATCAGCGGCAGCCAGCCTTCAAGCACGGACTCGTAAAGCTGGCTCGGGTGGCGGGCGACTTCGTCGCCGCGGTACACCCAGTCGTCCGCGGCCCAGTCATAGGCGGGCGGCGTCGACCCCGGCACATAGCCTTCCGGAAACACCATGCCGATCGGCGCATCCGTCGGGCGGCCATAGAGTTCGGCATTGGTAAAGTTCGCGATACGCACAAGGCCGATGCCGATGGGCGCCGTGACACCCGCAATGTCGCCGACCGAAAGCAGGTTCACACCGCGCCTGGCAGCAAAGAACCAGAGCACGATGGCCACGCCGAGGATGCCGCCGTGGAACGCCATGCCGCCGTCCCAGATCCGCAGGACGGTCAGCGGATCGGCCGCCAGCATGTCCATCTGGTAGGGCACCATGTAGAAGAGGATATAGCCAAGCCGGCCGCCGAGGATGATGCCGATGATGATCCAGAACATCAGGTCATCGAACGCATCCTTGCCGAGCGGGGCCTCGCCGCCGAACAGGGCCGGGCGATTGAGGATCTGCATCCCATACCACCAGGCGCCTCCAATCCCGGCGATATAGCCGAGCGCGTACCAGCGCAGATGGAACTCGCCGAGGCCGATGAAGCCGAAGTCGATCGAGAGAAGCGCCGGGCTCCATTCCGGGAAGCTCAGCACCGTCTGGGCAAGGTAAAGGCTGAGCGTGGCGAGGAGGTCAGTCATGCGGCGTCTTTTCCCTGTCTGTCGGCGTCCCTATCTGATAGGCGAGCCGGAATACCCGGCCCGAAGGAGTAGCCGCATGGCCAGCACAAATCCACTGCTCGATGACATTGCGAGCCTGATGACCGGCGCGCTCGGCGCCGCTCGCGCGGCGGGCGAGGAAGCCAAGACCGCCGCCCAGGCCCGCGTGCGCGCCCTGATCGCCGACATGGACCTTGCCGGACGCGACGAAGTGGAAGCCCTTAAGGCCATTGCCACCGCCGCCCTCGACCGGGTCGAGACCCTCGAAGCGCGCCTCGCTGCGCTGGAAGCGGCCCAGTCAAACAGCACGTCAAATTCCGCGAAATCCTGAAACCCGACTGCGTATCCCGGTGGACAAGCGGCGAGCCGGCCGATTTGTTCGGTATTGGATTTGTCACACGAATCCGGCACCACTTCCCGGATGCCGTCACGGAGGCCTCTGAATGAGCCTTGAACTCGAGCGTAGCCAGGACTTCGACATCGACCCCCTCGATATCGTGGAAGTGGTTCTGGAAGCCGCCAACTGGCCCTATGAGCGGGACGAGGAAGGCACGCTTCAGGTTGTGGCTGAGACCCGATGGGGCGACATGGGCGCCCTGTTCGCCTACCGCCCCGAACCCTCGGCGATCCATTTCTCGCTGACGCTCGACGTGAAAGCCATGGCGGCCAAGCGCAGCGCCATCGCCGAACTCGTCATGCTGGCCAACGAACGCCTCTGGATCGGCCATTTCGATTTCTGGTCGGACGACGGCGTGATCATCTACCGCTACACCTTCTCGCTCGAAGGCCGGGACGAAGTCTCGCAAGGCGAAATCCATTCGGTCATCCTCGCCGCCGTCGCTGCGGCCGACCGCTTCATGCCGGCGTTCAACTTCCTCGTCTGGGCAGGCAAGTCGCCGCGTGAGGCGATTGACGCGGTGATGTTCGAAACCCACGGCGAAGCCTGAGACCGGGATGGCCGCCGCGCCGCCGTCGATCGTTCTCATGGGGGCCGGCCGCATGGGCGCCGCTCTCGCGCGCGGCTGGCTGAACGCCAAGCCGAAGCGCAAGATCGCGGTTATCGAACCGAAACCCTCGGACGAAATCGCCGCATGGGCCGAAGCCGGCAAGATCGTACTCAATCCCCAACCCTCGCCCGCCGCGATTGTCGTGCTGGCGGTGAAGCCGCAGCAGTTTGCCGGGGTTTCTGAAACCGCGCTCGGATTTACCGGGCCGAAGACGCTGGCCGTCTCGATCATGGCCGGCGTGCGGATCATGCAGATCGCGCGCCGCCTCGACACGCAGCGCATCCTCCGCGCCATGCCCAACACGCCGGGTTCGATCGGGCAGGGCATCACCGTGTTTTCTGCGCCTGCGGGCCTCGCATCCGAAGACCTGGACGCCGCCCGCGCCTTGCTCGCCCCGCTCGGCGATGTCGAAGGCCCGGTGGACGAGAACCTGATGTCCGCCGTGACCGCGCTTTCCGGCAGCGGACCCGCCTACCTGTTCCTTCTCGCCGAGACGATGGCCGAGGCGGGCGAGTCCGAAGGCCTGCCGCGCGCGCTGGCGCAGCGTCTCGCCCGCCGCACGGTCGAGGGCGCAGCCGCCCTGATGGCGGCAAGCGGCGATGACCCCGAAGCCCTGCGCCGCGCCGTCACCTCACCTGGCGGCACTACGCAGGCGGCCCTTGACATCCTGATGGACACGGGTGGGATGCCGCGTCTGTTAAGAGACGCCATCCGGGCTGCCGCCGCCCGAGACCGGCAACTGTCCAAAGAGGCGGACTGAACCTGTGGAGGCCCGCTGTGGCGGCTGCTGAAAAGATCATCGAGAAAGGGCTGAAAGCCGCCCTGGACCTGGCCGAAGCCCGTGCCTGGTCAGATATTCCGCTGGCGGACATCGCCGCGAAAGCAAAGCTGTCTCTGTCTGACTTTCACGGCGTCGCCTCCCGCGAAGATCTCGTCGAAGCGCTCGACGCTCATTTCGACAAGGCGATGTCTGCCGAAGGCGTGCCGGACGAAACCTCTGCCCGCGAGCGCCTGTTCGATGTCATCATGCTGCGCTTCGAAGCGATGGAGCCGCAGCGCGACGGTATTCTCGAGATCACGAGGTTTCGCGAGACCTCGCTCTACCATCTCTCCCGGCTGCCAAATCACCGCCATGCCAGCGCGGCCTGGGCGCTTGCGTCTTCGGGGCTCGACAATGACACCGGCGCGCCCGCCAGCCTGAAACGCATCGCC
>CAMEDD010000065.1 GCA_945913285.1 Candidatus Sulfopaludibacter sp. SbA3 | reverse complement strand
CACCCCGGCGCGATCATCTCGCCGGGCGCCGTCATCGGCCCTGGCGCGGCAATTGGCGAAGGCACGTTGATCCGTCCGAACGCGGTTGTCGGTCCGGGCGTGCAGATCGGCCGCAACTGCGTGATCGGTGCGAATGCCAGTGTGCACTGCGCCCTGCTCGGAGATCATGTAACTCTGTTCGCCGGCGCACGGATCGGAGAGGCAGGCTTTGGGGTCATGCCCGGTCCGCAAGGCCTGGAGGACGCCCCGCATTTTGGACGCGTCATCCTTCAGGACCGCGTCACGGTCGGCGCCAATGCCTGTATCGACCGCGGTGTTTTCGCCGACACGATCATAGGCGAGCGAACCAAGATCGATAACCTCTGCCAGATTGCCCACAATGTGGTGCTGGGCCGGTCAGTGATCATTGCGGCGTTGGCGGGTATTTCAGGTTCGGTCCGCGTTGGCGACGGGTCAATGTTCGGGGGCCGTGTCGGCATTGCAGACCACGTCACGGTGGGCGCAGGCGTGCGCCTTGCAGCCTCGGCCGGGGTGCTGCGCGATGTCGCGCCGGGCGAGACCTGGGGCGGCACGCCCGCCAAGCCACTCCGGCAATGGATGCGGGAATTGGTCTGGCTCAGCAAGCAGGCTGCAGCCAGGAAGCATGATTGAACTGTGGCGCGCGCCCCGATCCGCTGATAACGGAAATTCATGACAATCTCCGTTCATCCTACATCCGTCGTTGAATCCGGCGTCAAGCTTCACGAAGGCGTCTCGATCGGCCCGTTCTGCCATGTCGGTGCCAGCGCCGAGATTGGCGCCGGATCGACGCTGGTGTCCCATGTCAGCGTTCGCGGGAACACCCGTTTGGGCAAAAACTGCACGCTCCACCCCTTCGCAGCGGTGGGCGGCAATCCGCAGGTGATCGGGATGGGTGAAAGCCCGGAGTCCCGCCTTGAGATCGGCGACAATTGTGTGTTTCGGGAATACGCAACCGCGCATTCCGGCATACCGAAGTTTGGTGGCCTGACCGAGGTCGGGCCAAACTGTTACATCATGATCGGCGCGCACATCGCGCATGATTGCCACATCGGCGCGAACGTCGTGATGGCCAACAATGTCTCGCTCGCCGGCCATATCGACGTCGGCGACAATGTCTGGTTCGGCGGGCTTTCAGCCGTCCACCAGTTCAGCCGGATCGGCCGGAACGCGTTCATCGGCGGGGGCGCCATCGTTGTCGAAGATGTGATCCCTTTCGGGTCGGTTGTCGGCAATCATGCCAGGCTTGCGGGCCTGAACACAGTGGGGCTGAAGCGGCGCGGCTTTTCGAAGGCCGACCTGCACGAGATACGGTCTGCATACAAAGCGGTCTTCGAAGGAAATGGTCTGTTCAAGGATCGTCTTGAAGCGGCTACAAAGACATTCGAGGGCCAGCCGCTCGCGATGGAACTGATTGATTTCATCCGCCAGGGCGGCGACCGCCCGATTTGCAAACCCGGCTGATCCCATGGTGTCACCTCTCGGCCTGATTGCCGGATTGGGCGACTTGCCCGTCGCCATTGCCGAGAATGCGGTGGCAACAGGACAGGGCGTACATGTCTTGAGACTGAAGGGATTTGAGGATCCCCGTCTGGCAGCTTATCCGGGTAGTGTCGTCGGGCTTGGCGAAGTTGGCGCCGTTATCAGCCGGCTGAAATCGGCGGGCTGCCGCGACCTCGTATTTGCCGGAAATGTCAGCCGGCCGAACTTTGCGGATCTCAAGCTGGACCTGAAGGGCGCGGCGTTGCTTCCGAAAGTGCTGAGCGAAGCCCGGCGCGGTGATGATGCGTTGTTGCGAGTGCTTGTGAACGAATTCGAGAAGAACGGATTCAATGTCATCGGCAGCGAACAGGCGCATGCAAGCCTGCTTGCCCCGGCCGGGTTGATAGCGGGACCAGCCCCATCAGGGTCTGAATTGAGTGACATGGCCGTGGCGGCCCGCGTCTCATCCGCAAGCGGAGCGCTCGACATCGGCCAGGCCTGCGTCGTCTGTGACGGGTTGGTGCTGGCGGTCGAGGCGCAGGAAGGCACGGACGAAATGCTCCGCAGGTGCGCGCTGTTGCCGGAAGCGATCAGAGGGCGCGCCGGCGCCCGCCGCGGCGTGCTGGTCAAGCGGCCCAAACCCGTCCAGGAACGGCGCATCGACCTGCCGACGACGGGTGTGTCCACTGTAGAACTGGCGGCCGCGGCCGGACTTGCTGGCATCGGGGTCGAAGCCGGCGGCGCGCTTATGCTCAACCGGCCCGCGATGGAGGCAAGGGCCAGTGAGCTGGGGCTGTTCCTGTACGGATTTCCGCCTGACCTCGGTGCGCAGGCCTGATGTCGCTCTATTTCGTTGCCGCTGAATCCTCCGGCGACCTTCTGGCGCGGGAAGTGATCGATTGCATCCGGCAGAAATCGCCGCAGACGCGCATCGACGGGATAGGGGGCGCCGAGCTCTTATCTGCCGGGATCCACTCGCCAATCGATATCGCGCCCTTGTCGGTTCTGGGCTTTGTTGAGGGCATCAAGGCGTATCGGGCCGTGGTCGAACTGGCCGACGCCGCCGCGGCCGATATCTGCGGGAAACGTCCAAGGGTCCTGGTTCTCGTGGACTCATGGGGGTTCACGCTGCGCGTGGCGCAGCGCGTGCGCGCGCAGGATCCGTCGATCCGGATCGTCAAACTGATCGGACCGCAGGTCTGGGCCACCCGGCCCGGGCGTGCCGCAACGCTTGCCGCCACTGTTGATCACCTGCTCTGCATGCACGACATTGAGGTGCCTTATTACGCGCCGTTCGGTTTGAAGGTCACCGTGATCGGCAACCCGGCTCTGACACGTACGGGCAAGGGAAACGGCGGATCATTTCGGTCCGCACACGGCATATCTCCGGACGGGCAGGTGGTTCTGGTACTGCCCGGCAGCCGTCGCAGCGAGATCGCGAACGTAGCTCCGGCGCTCCTGGCTGCGGCGCGGCGCATCAAGGAGAAACGCCCGGCGGTCAGCGTTGTCGTTCAACCCGCCGAAAGCATCCAATCCGAGTTAGCTGCCAGCTTTCCCGATCTTAAGACCTGGGCGACGATCAGCGCGGATCCCGCCGAGCGCTACGATGCGATGGCGGCAGCGACGATTGCCCTGGCCTGTTCCGGAACGGTGACAAGCGAGCTCGCGATGCAAGGGGCGCCGATGATTGTCGCCTACAAGACGGGTTGGATCACCTGGTCGCTTGCGCGGGGGCTGCTCTACAAGAAGGTCCACATCACCTTGCTGAATATCCTGAACGGCGATGTCGAGATCGTTCCGGAATTTGTACAGACCCGGCTCAGCGCCGACGCGGTCGCACAAAAGGCAGCCGGATGGCTGAACGATCCCGCCGAGCTGTCAGCGCAACGAGATCGCCAGGACCGCGGGCTCAAGGCGCTGGTGCGCGGCGGCAAACCTGCCGCGGAGATCGCGGCAGATGCCATTCTGTCGGAACCCGGCGCCCGCTAGCGAGCCGAAATCGGCACGTAGTCGCGCTGCGCTTCGCCCGTATAGATTTGACGAGGGCGACCGATCTTCTGCGTCGGGTCATCCAGCATCTCGTTGAGCTGCGACACCCAGCCGACCGTTCGGGCCAGCGCAAACAGCACGGTGAACATGGTCGTCGGGAAGCCCATCGCTTCGAGGATGATGCCTGAATAGAAGTCCACGTTCGGATAGAGCTTCTTGGTGACGAAATACTCGTCCTGCAGCGCAATCCGCTCCAGTTCCATCGCCACTTTCAGCTGCGGGTGGTCCTTCATGTCGAGCGCTTCAAGAACCTCGTGACAGGTCTTCTGCATCACGGTCGCGCGCGGATCGTAGTTCTTGTACACGCGGTGCCCGAAACCCATCAGGCGAATGTCGCTCGCGGGGTCTTTCACTTGCCGGACGAACTCGGGGATTTTGTCGACAGAACCGATGGCGCGCATCTGCCGGAGGGCGGCTTCGTTTGCGCCGCCATGGCTTGGGCCCCAGAGGCACGCAACGCCTGCAGCGACGGCCGCAAACGGGTGGGCACCCGAAGACGCCGCAAGGCGGACGGTCGAGGTCGATGCGTTCTGCTCGTGGTCCGCATGCAACATGAAGAACCGGTCCATCGCCCGGGCGAGCACCGGATTGATGTCATACTCCTCTGCCGAAACGGAGAAGCACATGTTGAGGAAGTTTTCAGAGTAAGAGAGCTTGTTCAGCGGATCGACGAAACGCTGCCCCATCGTGTATTTCATGCAGCGTGCGGCAATCGTCGGCATCTTTGCGATCAGCCGGATTGAGCCAAGCTTGCGTTCTGCCGGGTCCTCGTTACCCACCGTGTTAGGATAAAAGGCCGCCATGCCGCCAACGGCGCCCGTCAGCATTGCCATCGGATGGCTGTCACGCCGGAACCCGTCGAAGAACCTGTCCTGCTGCGTGTGCAGCAGGGTGTGATGCTTCACCTCTTTCAGGAACGCATCGTACTGCGTCTTTTCGGGAAGCTTGCCGTTCAGGAGCAGATAGCAAAGCTCCATGAAGTTTGATTTGTCGCAAAGCTGGTCGATCGGATAGCCGCGGTGCAACAGGATGCCCTGTTCGCCGTCTATGTAGGTGATCTGGCTTTCGCAGCTGCCGGTCGAGGTAAAGCCCGGATCGAGCGTAAAATGGCCGGTTTGCGCGTAGAGCTTGCTGACGTCGATGACGTTCGGTCCGACCGTGCCTTCGTAGACGGGAAGGTCGACAACCTTACCGGCCACTTCAAGTTTCGCGACGCCCGCCTTTTTTACTCTGTTTTCCATCAGCTCTCTCCCTGTTCAGTTAACCGGACGCAGCGCCGCCCCTGGCGCCGGCCCGTATCTGGTCCTCAATACGCCCGAGCGCTTCGCCGCGCCCGAGCCACTCCATAACCGGCGCCAGATCAGGCGCCGGTAGCCCGCCCGTCAACGCAGCCCGCAACGGTGGCCCTACCTGGCCCATCGAAAGCTGTGTTGCAGTGCAGTATGCCGAGATCGTTTCGGAAATATTAGCGGTTGTCCAAGCCTCAATCTTACACAATTCGGCGACCAGCCCGGTTAACCGGGCGATACCGTCCTCGGACAACGCCTTTCTGGCATTCTTGCTCAGCTCAAGCGGCCGGCCTGACCGAAGGAAACGAAACGCTTCTGCCAATTCCGCAAGCGTCGAGCCCCTGTCCTTCATGTGCGCAAGCGCGCGGCGAATCCGGTGGGTCACCTCGGCATCGAGCGCGCCTTCGGCTTCCAGGAAGGGTGTCATCAGATCAAACAGTCGCTCATCGCTGGCCAACCGGATGAAGTGCGCGTTGACGGTGCCCAGCTTTTCGAGGTCCAGGCGGGCCGGGGCCTTGTTGACACCGCTGAGATCGAACAGGGCAATCGCCTCGTCTTCGGAGAAAATCTCCTGGTCACCGTGGCTCCACCCCAGCCGGAGCAGGTAGGCCTTCATGCCTTCGGGCAGATAGCCGAAGTCACGGTAAGCCGTGGTTGAAAGCGCGCCGTGGCGTTTGGATAATTTGGCGCCGTCATTCCCGTGGATCATGGGAAGATGTGAGAAGTTCGGCACCGCCCAACCCATCGCCTCATAGATCGGGATCTGGCGGAACGTGTTGCGAAGGTGATCATCGCCGCGAATGACGTGCGTCACCTCCATGTCGTGATCATCGACCACGACGGCCAGCATGTATGTCGGCGAACCGTCAGCGCGCAGAAGGACGAGATCATCGATCTCGGAAGCCCGGACCTTCACCGGGCCCTGAACGCCGTCTTCAACAATCTGTTCGCCGCCTTCCGGCGCGCGGAGCCTCACCGTGAACGGCGCTCCTGGCGAAGGTGGTGCCGCGCCGTTTCGCCAGGGCGACCTGAAGGGCGCGAGCAGGGCATTGGCTTCAAAAAGCAGGGCCTCACGCTCAGCCTCGCCCAAACCGTCCTGACGCGCAGCCAGCCGCTTTTCTTCGCCCAGATCGCGCCGCGCCTGAAGCTCTTCAGCGCTCACATAGCAGCGAAAGGCCGTCCCGCGTGCCACCATCTCAAGCGCCACTTCGGCATGCCGGGGCGCCCGGGCAGATTGCATCACCGGCGGCTCATCTGGGTTGAGGCCGAGCCAGGACATGGCATCGAGGATCGCGGCGGTGGCCTCAGGCGTTGAGCGTTCGTGGTCTGTGTCCTCGATGCGCAGAAGAAACCGGCCCGAATGCCGTTTCGCGAAAAGATAGTTGAAAAGCGCGGTGCGTGCCCCTCCAATGTGAAGCATCCCGGTTGGGGAAGGGGCAAATCGCGTCACAACGCGCATAATAAGGGCAAGCTCCGACAAACCGGCGCGACCGCCGCTAACGGGGTGCAGAAACACGAGGATGATCGGAAGTGCAAGGGGGCGGAGTGCCCGGATCTGGACTGTTCGCGGCGCCGCCGGAAGGGTCGGCATCGACGCGCGCCCGCTTCATGCATGCGTTCGCGGCCTGTGCCGTGGCAGCGCTTTACGTTTCGCTCCGGATTGAACCGGATGGACGCCATGTCTGGGATCGTCCGGGCCGCGCCAATAGCGGTTAGCCGGTCCGGTTGCCCCGGCTATTCGTACTTGCGCACCAGCGAGACCAGACGGCCCTGAACTTCCACGCGGTCGGGACCGAAAATGCGGGTCTCATAGGCCGGGTTTGCAGCCTCAAGAGCCACAGATGCGCCCTTGCGGCGAAGACGTTTGAGCGTCGCCTCCTCGCCGTCGATCAGCGCCACGACGATGTCGCCGGTCTGGGCACTGCTCGTCCGCTTGAGGATGACAATGTCGCCGTTCAGGATGCCGGCCTGGATCATCGAATCTCCCTGGACCTCGAGTGCGAAATAGTCGCTCGCGTCCGAGACTTCCGAAGGGGCTGGGACGTGTCCGTTGTCCTGCTGGATCGCCGAGATCGGGGACCCTGCTGCGATCCGTCCAACGAGCGCGATCATGCCGGGGCGATAACTGTCCGGGATCTGGTTTGCCACGAGCGCGGGCCTGAAATCCCGGCGCTGGCGCGCAGCCGGCAAAGGGGCGGCCGAATCCGGCAGCTTCAGGACTTCCAGCGCGCGTGCCCGGTTCGCGAGCCTGCGGATGAAGCCGCGTTCCTCAAGGGCAGTGATCAGTCTGTGAATTCCCGATTTTGAGGCAAGGTCGAGCGCCTCTTTCATTTCATCAAACGAAGGCGACACGCCGGTCTCCCGAATGCGGTCATTGATGAAGAGAAGCAGCTCTTTTTGCTTGCTGGTGAGCATCTGGGGAACCTTTCGGAGTGATTCTATGTTCACTTGTGTTCTATGTGTGTTCCCGTTTCGGGTCAAGAAGCTCCAGGGCCGAATTGACGGCTGAGGACGTCGCAACAGTCCCGTTCAGGTCGCCTGGCGCAGTTCAGCGGTGAAAGCGGCCCTGTCTGGCCGCTTCATGAGGCTTTCGCCGATCAGGAACCTCCGGATACCGAACATCCGCAGCCGGTGGATATGCCCGGGCGCGGATATGCCGCTTTCCGAGATGATGTGCTTGCCGCCTGTCACTTTGGGCGCCAGCCGCTCACTTGCGCCGAGGTCAGTGACCATCAGCTTCAGGTCACGGTTGTTGATGCCGATGAGAGGCGATGGCAGGCGCAGCGCCCGCTCCATCTCTGCCTCGTCATGTGTTTCGACGAGGACGTCCATTCCGAGATCAAGGGCCGTGTGTGTGAGTTCGGCGGCGCAGGCATCGTCCACAGCGCTCATGATGACCAGAATGCAGTCGGCTCCATGCCCGCGCGATTCGACGATCTGCAGCGGATCAATCATGAAGTCCTTGCGCAGCATCGGAATGGAAACGGCCGACCGGATGGCGGCAAAGTCTCCGAGGCTGCCCCCGAAACTGGGCCCGTCCGTCAGCACCGACAAACAGGCCGCCCCGCCGCGCTGGTAATCTGCAGCGATGTCTGCGGCATTGGCCCCCGGCAGGATTTCTCCTGCGCTCGGAGACTTTCGCTTGATCTCGCAGATCAGGGCATTCTCGCCGGTGGTGACAACGCCGGACAGCGCGGATGAAAATCCACGGGCGGGCGGCTGCGCTTTGGCGTCTGCGAAAAGGTCGCCGGGCGCCCGAGCCCGTTTCAGGTCGCGCACTTCATCCGCTTTGTACTCAAGTATCCTGCCGAGCGCCGTGGTCATTCGGGCGGCGCTCCCTGGGAGGCACGGCGCAGCAGATCCAGATGGTCCCGCGCTTTGCCGGAATCGATCGCCTGCGCGGCAATGGCGGCGCCCTCGGCGAGATCGCCCGCCCGGTCCAGCACGTGGAGGCCCGCGGCGGCATTCATCAGAACCATATCCCGGAAAGGCCCTTGATGGCCGTCGAACAGATCGAGGATCGCCTGCGCGTTGCCGGCGACGTCTGTTCCTTCGACGGTCGAGAGGGGGTGAGCTGCAAGCCCGGCCGTCGCGGGATCAATCACAAATTCGCGCACACCTGTTCTCGTCACTTCACAGACCTTCGTCGGCCCCGAGATCGAGATCTCATCAACGCCGTCGAGCCCATGCACAACCCAGGAACGCGTTGAGCCCAGCGCGTGAAGCGCGTCCGCCATCGGGCGAACCCATTGCGGCGCAAACACACCCAGGATCTGGTGCTGCGCGCCCGCAGGGTTTGTCAACGGACCGAGCAGGTTGAAGATCGTCCGTATCCCGAGTTTCATGCGGATCGGCGCAACGTGGCGCATCGCGCTATGATGATTGCGCGCAAACATGAAACCGACGTTCGCCTCGTTGATGCAGTGCTTCAGCGTCTCGTTGTCGACCTCGATATTGACACCCAGCGCCTCCAGAACGTCCGCGGACCCGGTCTTGGGCGGAACCGACCGATTGCCGTGCTTGGCCACGCGTCCGCCCGCCGCCGCGATAACGATCGCACTGGCGGTCGAAGTGTTCAGACTTTTCCAGGCAAGGCCGCCCGTGCCGCAGGTGTCGAGCAACTGGCCGCCGATCTCGACGGTGCGGGCATGACGGCGCATGATGCGCGCGCCGGCGATCAGCTCGTCCGCCGTTTCGCCGCGCACGGCGAGCCCCATCAGGAACGCGCCTGTCTCTTCCGGAGCGGCAGTCCCCGTCAACAGGGCCTCAAAAGCGCTTTCCAGGACGTCAGCCGGAAGGCCCTGCCCGAGTGCGATCGCCTTCAGCGCGGAGGAAAGCCCGCTCTGGGTCATTCGGGGACCTGGGACAGAAAGTTTTGCAGGAGGGCGTGACCGTGTTCGGTCAGGATGCTTTCCGGATGGAACTGCACGCCGAAGATCGGGCGAGAGACGTGGTGCAGGGCCATGATCTCCCCATCTTCGGTGTACGCATCGGCGCGCAGCGCATCCGGCAGCGTGTCGGTCTTCACAGCGAGTGAATGGTAGCGCACCACCGAGTACGATGACGGCAGGCCCTCAAACAGGACGCCGCCGGTATGCGAGATGCGGGATATCTTGCCATGCCGGATTTCGCGCGCGCCGATCACGTCTCCGCCAAAGGCCTGTCCGATCGCCTGGTGGCCAAGACATACACCGAGGATCGGCATGGTCTCCGGCGCCCCGGCAATCAGGTCGAGGCAGATCCCGGCTTCGTTCGGCGTGCAGGGGCCCGGTGAAAGCAGGATGCCCGACGGCTTGAGCGCAAGCGCCTCCTGAACAGTCAGAGCATCATTGCGCACAACGTGCGTGCGGCTGCCGAGTTCCTCCACATAATGGACGAGGTTCCAGGTGAAGCTGTCATAGTTGTCGATCACCAGTATCATTGATCGAACTCGTAGGCCGCCGACAACTCTGCCGCGCGCCGCAGCGCGCCGGACTTGTGCACGGTTTCATCATACTCATATTGCGGCTCGGAATCGAGCACGACCCCGCCGCCGGCCTGAATGTGGAGCTGGCCATCCTTGATCACGGCCGTCCGCAAGGCGATGCACGTATCGAGGTCGCCGTTCCATCCGAAATATCCCACCGCGCCTCCATAAATGCCGCGGCGCGAGGTCTCCAGTTCGTTGATGATCTGCATGGCGCGGATTTTGGGGGCGCCTGAAACCGTACCTGCCGGGAAGCCGGCGAGGAGCGCATCGACCGCGTCGAGCCCCTCTCGCAGGTCGCCTTCGACATGGCTGACGATATGCATCACGTGGCTGTAGCGCTCGACCAGGAACTGTTCGGTCACCGTCACGCTGCCATAAGCTGCGACCCGGCCGACATCGTTGCGTCCGAGATCGAGCAGCATCAGGTGTTCGGCGCGCTCTTTCGGGTCCGAGATCAGGTCTTCGGCTTGCCTTGCGTCTTCGTCCGGGTCACCGGTGCGCGGCCGTGTGCCGGCGATCGGGCGGATGGCGACCCGGCCATTCCTGACGCGCACAAGGATCTCAGGACTAGATCCGACAAGGCATACGTCCCCAAGGTTCATATGGAACATGAACGCCGAAGGGTTCAGCCGCCGCAGCGCGCGGTAGAAGCTGATGGGCTGGCGCGTGAAGGGCGTCGAGAAGCGCTGGCTGGGTACGACCTGAAAAATGTCGCCGGCCTTGATATAGTCCCGGCAGGTTTCGACCATCTCGAAATAGCGTTCCTTGGTCGTGTCGGAAACCAATGTCACGCTGGCCGCCGGGCTGTCCTTCGGGGGGACGCTGGTGAGCCGCTCCAATCGCCGTTCCACGTCATCGAGCAGCGCTTCGATTGATGTGTCCGCTGCGTCTTCCTGCCGGCCAACCAGCAACAGCTCCTGATACAGATGATCGAAGATGACGACCACGCGCGGCACAATCAACAAGGCTTCGGGAACACCAAGTACATCGGGCTTCGTGATCTCGACGGGCTCAGCATACTGGATCATGTCATAGCCGAGGTAGCCAAATGCGCCGGATGCCATCGGCGGAATGCCAACGGGCGCTTCGGCTCTGGCGGCTGCCACAAACCGTCTGAGCGCCTCTATGGGTGACCCGGGTTCGGTCACGGCCCCGCTGAAGTCGGCTGAGCGGCTCGTCTCTGACACGCCGTTCCTGACACGGAACCACAGGCCCGGCTCAATTCCAACGAATGAATAGCGCCCCAGCCGCTCGCCGCCGGCGATGGACTCGAACAGGAAGCTGCCTGGCAATTCGGCGCCCAGTTTGAGCATTGCGCCGACGGGCGTTTCTATATCTCCAATCCGCCGCCGGATGATCAGGCGCGCGGTCATTGGGGCTCCGCAATTGTCCGTTTGTAAGTCTCGAGAGACCCTTTGTTGGTGCGCACCTTGAGTGATTTGGCGACCTCGGCCTGAAGTGCCTGCGCGAGATCCTGACCCAGGGTGTTGGACATCGCGGCCGAGATTTCCATCGCCATCCCGGCCACCGCGTCGGGGCTCGGGGGTTCGACGCTCGTGACTTTCAGGACAACGAATACGTTGGGCGCGCCCGTCGGCAAGTTGATGACTTTGCCCAGCGGCGTGCTGAACATGGCCTGCTGGATCGGACCCGGAATGCCGGCTTGATTTGCGCTCGACCGCGTGACGGTGCCCGGGAGTGTTTCGATGGGCGCGCCAGCGCTGGCTGCAGCCGCTTCAAAAGTCAGTTCCGCCGAATCCAGACGATCTGTCATCGCGTTCGCCGCTTCCAGCGCCGCGCTGCTTGCCTTTTCGGCAACCAGGTAGGCTTTGACCTCGTCTGCGATGGCTTCGAACGCAGGCGTGGAGGCGGGTACGATTTCACGTGTCGATGCCACGAAGATACCGGTCTGTGTGTCGAACCGGCTCGTCAGTTCGCCCTGACCAAGCCGGAAAGCCTGCGCGACGGCTTCGGATGCATCGTTGAGCGCGCCTATCCGCTGCCCGTTCTCTGTCGCCCCACTGGGGTCCACCGGAAGGAAGCTGAACAAGGGAAGCTGCAAATCCGCAGCGATCTGCTCGAGATCATATCCGGCTGCCAGCACTTCATCGAGCCGCTCCATCTTCGCGGTAAAGACCAGCTGCGCGCGTTCGCCGCCAAGTTCGCCGCGGATGATTTCAGCGACCTCTTCGAGAGGTTTGACCTGGCCAGGTTGAACCGAGATCAGGCGCGCAACCACCCAACGTCCGGCAACTTCGCGGGGGCCGTACATCGCGCCGCTCTGTTTGCCGGCACCAAACATCGCATCGCGCAGCGTTTCGTCCGCGACTTCTGCGGCGCGGGCGGTCTTCAATTGGTTGGAAACGGCGCCGCGAACGGTGCCTGGATCGCCGCCGCCGGCGAGCAACCCGAAGGCTTCGCGTGCGGCATCCCGGTTATCGAACGTCAACTCGGCATAGGTTCGCTGGTCCGGGTCCGAAAAGCGCTCTGACTTTGTCGCCTCATAGATTGTCGCGACTTCCTGGTCGGTCACTTCGACCTCGCCGAGGAAATCCTCGGCCGACATGGCGAGCAGATCGATCCCGCGCCGCTCCGGCTGTTTGAGCTCCTCCAGATTGGCGTCGTAGTACGCCTTCACCTCTTCCGGGGTCGGAGCGGCAGGCGGGGCGTCTTTCAGGGGGTCATAAAGGAACCACGAAACGTTTCTGGCTTCGCCGAAATACTGAACCTGAAGGTCCGAGAGGACTTGCGGCGCCGAAACGGCGGAGGTTGCGGCCACCTGCATGGTCTGGATCGTAAGG
>CAMEDD010000064.1 GCA_945913285.1 Candidatus Sulfopaludibacter sp. SbA3 | reverse complement strand
TGCATCCGGGAAATGTCCTGATATGGAATGCACGGATCTCAGGCATCCTTGACTGGGCCTTGTGCGGTGTCGGCGACGGCGCGTGCGATCTTAGATTCCGAACCGCGCGACGTCTTTCGCCGTGCGCTGGGGGGCACAGGCGCCGAATGGCGGCGCGGCGGGGTGGGCGCTGTCGATGGCGGTCATTTATTTGCCCTACGCGTATGAAAATGTATTACCCAGTGACATGTCCGAGAAAATGATCACGCGCCTGAGCGAGGAATTCGCATGACCCGCAACCGGGAAGTTCCTCTCGTCAGCCCCGAAGACGCCGCTCTTGTGCGAGCGATGGTTCTGCATGAGGATAACTCCATCATCGCGTTCAACAAGCCCGCCGGGCTTGCCGTTCAGGCGGGAAGCGGCGTGCCGCGCTCGCTCGATGACATGATGGCCGTGTTCGCAAAATCGAATGGCAAACGGCCGCGCCTCGTGCACCGGCTGGATCAGGGCACGTCCGGCGTGATCGTTGCGGCGAAAACGCAACCCGTCGCGGCGAAACTGTCAGAGGCGTTTGCAGGCCGCGAGGTTCAGAAGACCTATCTCGCGCTCGTGAAAGGCCGGCTTGCGCCCGCTGACTCCGGTGTGGCGGATGCCGCGCTGGTGAAAGTGGAAGAAGGCGGAAAGGCGCGGATGATCATCGCGCGGCCGGACCGGAAAGGTGCGCAGGCGGCGAGAACCGGTTGGCGGATCGTTGCCCGGCAAGGCGCGTACGGGCTTATCCAGCTCGCACCAGAAACCGGCCGGATGCACCAGATCCGCGTTCACCTCATGTCACTTGGCTGCCCGATCCTTGGGGATGCGCTCTACGGCGAAGGGCAGGCGACCGCGCCGCGCTTGATGCTGCATGCGGCGCGGCTCGACCTTCCGCATCCGGAAGGGGGACGGCTTGTTCTGGAGGCGCCTCTGCCGGAGGATTTCCGGGCGTCTGCCGAGGCGGCCGGACTTCAGGCTGGCTTGTAGTAGCTGCGGAACCAGTCGACGAAGGCGGGAATGCCCGTGCGATAGTCCGTGTTCGGCGTATAGCCGGTGAGGGCTTTCAGGAGGCGGACGTCCGCAAAGGTCTGCTTCACATCGCCGGGCTGCATGCCGAGCATGTTCCTAACCGCTTTTCGGCCGATGGCCACTTCAATCGCTTCGATATAGTCGAGCAGGCGGACCGGCGCGGCGTTGCCGATATTGACCAGCCGGTACGGCGCAACCGGAGACAGCGAGTCGCCGCGGATCATGTGGCTGCCCATCTGGGGCGGGCAATCCATCAGACGGCGGATCGCTTCCACAAGGTCATCGATATAGGTGAAGTCACGCAGCAGATCGCCATTGTTGAACACGTCAATCGGCTTGCCTTTGAAGATCGCGTCCGTGAACAGGTAGAAGCCCATGTCCGGCCGGCCCCAGGGGCCGTAGACGCTGAAGAAACGCAGCACGGTCGTTGGCACGCCGTAAAGGTGGGCATGGCTGTGGGCAATCAGTTCGGCGGCGAGTTTCGTGGCCGCGTAGATGGTTAGCGGGTAAGGCGCCGAGTCGCGCTCCTCGAAGGGGAACTTCTGATTCGCTCCGTAGGCGGAGCTCGTCGAAGCGAGAACCAGGTGGCCCGCCTTATGGCGGCGAGCGAGGTCGATGATGTTGAAGGAGCCGACCACGTTGGCGTCGATATACTCGCGCGGATGATCCAGGCTGTAGCGCACGCCTGCCTGCGCGGCGAAGTGGAAGATGATGTCCGGCTTCACCTGCTCGAACACTTGCTCCATCGCGGCGGCGTCCTCAACGCCCGAACGGGCGAGACGGAAATTGGGGAAGGCGATCAGGCGAGCGACGCGGTCTTCCTTCAACTTCACGTCATAATAGGCGGTGAAGGAATCAATGCCCGTGACCGAATGGCCCTCGCGCAGAAGCCTGAGCGCGATTTCGCTGCCGATGAAGCCGGCTGCTCCGGTGACAATGATGTTCATGAGGGTATCCGGCGCCTTTCTTCCCGCGGGCTAGACGATCCGCGAAGTGATCACAAGCGCAGCGTCCGTGACAGGAGACTATAGGCGGAACGAAACGGCCCGCCAGTGTGAACTGGCGGGCCGCATCGGTTGGGTCGACGGAGCGTCTAGCGTTCGCGGATGCGCGGGCCCATGGCCATCGCTTCGCCGGAATTGATCGCGTCCGCCACTTTCAGCTCTTCGATGAGGGCCTGGGTGCGAGCATCACCCGCGAGCGCGCTGAGGACGGCGGCGGCGCGAACGGTTTCGGTTGAGACACCGAACAGGTCTTCGAGCGCTTCGAAGCCGGATTTGCGATGCGGATAAAAGACCAGCATCGGCTCGACATCAGCGGCGATCTTGCCGAGTTCCTTGGCTTTATCGATCGCCGTCATGAAGCCGCCGATCTCGTCGACAAGGCCGTTCTCTTTCGCCTGCGCGCCGCTCCAGACGCGGCCGCGGGCGACGTCGTGCACCTGCTCGAACGTCTTGCCGCGGCCTTCCGCGACGAGGCCGACGAAGCGGTCATAGCCACGCTTCAGCTGGTCGCGGACTTCCGCTTCCTGAGCCTGGTTGAACGGCGCGACGCCGTAGGCATTGGCAAAGTCGCCGCCGACGGAGACGGTGTCGAAGGTGACGCCGATCTTGTTGAAGGTGCCGTCCAGGGCGAACTTGCCGCCGAAGATGCCGATCGAGCCTGTGATCGTGGACTTGTTGGCGACGATCGCGTCGGCACCGGCCGACACGTAGTAGCCACCCGAGGCCGCGAGCGACCCCATCGAGACGACGACGGGCTTGCCGGCTTCCTGGGCGCGTTCAACGGCGCGCCAGATCTGGTCGGACGCGGTGGGCGAGCCTCCGGGGCTGTCAACGCGGAAGACGATGGCTTTGACATCTTCGTCCTCGGCCGCATCCAAGATGGCGCGGGCGATGGTGTCGGAGGCAAAGCCCGGTGTGTCGGCGAACGGCGAGCCGGAGTCTCCGCCGCCGGTTACGACCGCGCCTTCGCCGCCTACGATGGCGATGATGCCGTCCTTGGCTTTGGCTTTCGACGGGGGCGGCGTGTAGGTGAAGAGGTCAACGAGCTCGGCGCCTTCGCCGGCACGCTCAAGGACAGCGTCTTCTGCGTCTTCGGGCCAGCCAAGCTTGTCGACGAGTTTGGCTTCCAGCGCTTCGTCTGCCGTTTGGGGGCCCGATTCGAGCAGTGTCTTGAGGTCTGCCACCTTGAGGCCGCGGTCAGCTGCCATATCCGTCAGGGCCGTGTCCCAGAGCGACGTGGCGAGGCTCGTGAGGGCTTCACGGTGCGGCTCGGTGAAAGCGGTCTCATTGTAGGAGTTGGGCGCGTTCTTGTATTCGTAGAACGCGTAGATCTGCGGGGCGAGGCCGATCTTGTCGAACAGGCCCTTCAGGAACTCTGTTTCGAAGGTCACGCCGTTGATCGCGAAGTCGGAGCCGGGCTGTATCCAGATCTCCTCAGCCGACGAGATCGAGTGATAGGCGGAGGGGCCCCCATAGCCGAACATGCCTTGCGTGTGGGCGACGACGAACTTGCCCGAGCCCTTGAAGCTCTCGAATGCCGTGCGCAGCTCTTCTGCGCGCGATGTTCCGATTCCGGAGAATGAGCCGCGCAGGTAGATGCCCTTGATCGCGTCGTCGGTCTCGGCGGCTTTCAGCCGGAGCAGGATATCGGTGAAGCCCGGCGTGCTGGAGAAGGCGGCAAAGCCGCCCAGTGGAGCCTGGTCTGGAATGGCGTAATTGAGGTCCAGCGACAGGACGACATTGTCGGGGCTAGGCGGCTTGGCACTGGCGGCGCTGAAGATCAGACCCATCAGCATGAAGAAGCCGAGGATCACAAACAGCATCATCGCGACGAAGGCGCCTGCCATGGACAGGAAGAAAGTTCTCATGACCGGGACAATTCCTTTGCGAGTTCTTGAGCCTCTATTTTCTCGATTTTCAATATTGTTGATAATCGATAAAAAGTAAATAGGCAGTATCGCAGCAGAGTCATTTCCTTTGCAGTTCGCCAATCGAAGGTGCGGCGTGTTGTGTGTTCACAGGGGAAACGCCTTTCGGGAGTTGCCAGCTGCCCAAAGAGTAGCTATTTCGCGCGCTCCACTGTTGGGGTGTCGCCAAGTGGTAAGGCAGCGGTTTTTGGTACCGCCACCCTAGGTTCGAATCCTAGCACCCCAGCCAACCCTCCCGAACCACCCCTGCGCTTCTGACGAGGCACGCCCTGCTTCCCAGGACGAAAGCAAAAACGCCGGCCTGTGAGGGCCGGCGTTTGGAATCAGAAGCGGATGATCTGCGATCAGCTCGGCTGAGTCGAAACTCCGAAGGCGCCCGGCGCCGCGGACGGGACGCTCATCGTCTTGGCTTCGGCGCTGGCAGCAACCGGGCCAGTTTCGCGCAGCGGATCATCCGCATGCTTGACCTGGCCTTCAAAGACCGCGTTCGGCTGGATCTGCAGCGAAGAGTGAACGATGTCACCCTTTACGTGCGCGCCGGTTTCCAGTTCGACCTTGCGGGCCCGGATCGAGCCCTTGATCTTGCCTTTGACCTTGACGACTTCGGCCTTCACTTCGCCGGTGATCTGGCCGGAGGCGCCGATCGTGATGTCCGTGGCCGATACATCGCCGTCCACGACGCCGTCGATCTGAAGGGAGCCCTCAGAGATGACCGAGCCGTTGATGCGCATGTCGGAGCAGATGATCGAGGCGGCGCGAGCGGCGTTTTTCGTCGCCGCGCCCCGGATGGCGTCCTGGGCCGGCATGACTTTCTGCGGCTCTGAGGCGGGGCTTTCCGGGGCTTTGTTGTTATTCTTTGTGAACATGGCGGCCTGCTTTCAGGAACTTGTTGGGGTCGTACGGTTTTCCATTGTACCACACTTCGTAGTGAAGGTGATCACCCGTGCTGCGTCCCGTTGAGCCCATGCGGCCGACGAGATCGCCTATCTCTACACTATCACCGTTCGACACGGTGATCGACCGCAAGTGTCCGTAACGCGACTTGAACCCATGTCCGTGATCGACTTCGACGAGCAGGCCGTAGCCGGAGCGTGCGCCCGCATAGCTGATTTTACCGGGGCCGGTCGTAACAATCGGCGCATCGCGGTAAGCGGCCAGGTCGACACCCATATGGGGCGACGGGCGCTTGGTGAAGGGGTCGACGCGGATGCCGTATGGGCTGGTGTAGCGGTAGGGCACCGACACCGGCTTGCCGAGGGGCAGGCTGTCCACGACCTTTTCGTAATATTTCATTTCCGCAATCCGGGCCCGGGCCTGGAAGATGCGGGTCATGAAATCCTGGTCACTGATCGACCATTCCGATCCCGACGAGGTCAGGGCGCCCATCGACACTTCGGGACCGCCCATGCCGTCGGTGTTCAGAAGGGTATCGGTTCCGACGGCGGTAAGCATAAGGACACCGCGGGCGCGTTCGGCGCGCTCAGCGGCAAGGTCTTCCATCAGATCGAACAGGCGGTTGATGTCCTGCTCAATGGCCTTGGGCGTGCCGCGGGCGGCGGGAACACTCAGGCCGGCGGTGAGGATCGGGGCGTCGCGGGACTGGCGGCGGTCGGCTTCTTCAATTGTGGCCTCGACCAGAAGGGAGGCGTCGTAACCTTCGAGGGCGGACAGTTTCTGTCCGTCTTCCTCGCGCATTTCATTCAGGAGTTCTTCGAGGGCTTTCTGCTTCTTCTCGAGGTCCTCCGTTTCCTTCGAGCGCTCCTCAAGCAGGGTGCGCTGAAGGGATTCGCGGGCACGCAGGTCCTGGACCCAGCGCTCATACTTGGCGAGTTCCTGGCCTTTGCCGCCGGCCATCGCGGGGTCGCCGCCACCAAAAACGAAGCTCGCAGTGGCAAAAACAGTCCAGCCGGCGATGGCGGCTGCACCAGCGGCCATCATGGCTTGTTGCCAGGGGGAGACTGAAATGTAGCGGACCGTGCCACCGCTGCGGTGGTAGATCTGGCGTTCAGGGAAAGCACGATCTAACGTCGCCTTGAGGTTCGAACTCCACTTCGCCATTCAAGCTACCTGTAAGCTGGAAACTTCTATTTTAGCTGCCGAACGGTCTGCTACCGGCTGCCCATTCCAAGCGGAATACATACTCAATTCGACCGGAGGTGAAAGCCCCGAATGCCATATTTTTCAGTAATGTTCGCAGTTGAACGTAAAATTCCTATTAACTAATAGCCAGTCTAGGCAGTCATATACGCTCCGCGGGCAAAGCTTCAGTTATTGCGCAAGTTCTGCGAGTACATCCTCCGCATGCCCCTTTACTTTGACCTTCGGCCAAACGCGCACGATTTTGCCTTTGGGACTTATCAGGAACGTGCGCCGGACGAGGCCCATGTAAGTCCGACCGTACAGGGATTTTTCCTCCCAGGTGCCATAAGCATTGGAGACTTCGCCGGTCTCGTCGCTGCCGAGCAGGACCGTCAGTCCATGTTTTGCGACGAACTTCGCGTGCTTTGTAACAGGATCACGGGACACGCCGAGTACACTTGCGCCGGCGGCTTCGAACGCGTCCTGGTGGGCGGTGAAGTCGAGCGCTTCCTGAGTGCAACCAGGGGTGTCATCCTTGGGGTAGAAATACAGGACGAGGTGGCGGCCGGCGAAGTCCTTCAGGCGCTTCTGTCCGTCGGTGGTTTGCAAGGTGAAGTCGGGCGCCTTGTCGCCCGGGTTCAACTCAGTGGTCATGCAGCACTCCTATGGTCTCAACCTCTTCACGCAATTATAGCTTCTAAGCGCCTATAAGGCTGCGGCAAAACCCGGTTTTTCAAGGAGCCAGTGTCTGGTCCGCCAAACTGCTTTCGTCATCATCATGGAGATCCTTGGCGGTCTTGTCCTGGTGCTCATGGCGGCAGCGGCGATCCTGCTGGTGCGCCTGTCGAGCGGACCGCTCGATCTCAGCCCGTTTCGCGATGATCTGGAGACGGCGATCGCGGGCGCGCGCGCAGGCCGGCCCGTATCGGTCGGCGGGTTGCAGCTCGAATGGTCGCCCGAATCGAAACGCGTCCAGATCACGGCCCAGAATGTTGTCCTGATGGATGGCGCCGGGCGGCATGCTGCTGAAGCCGCCGAATCCGAGATCGTGCTGTCGGCCTCGGCGCTGATCCTCGGGCATATCGAAGTGCTACGGATGACGCTGAAGGATGGCTGGATCGGGCTCGACGCGGCGGGGCCGAATCTCTGGACCATCGGCGGCGATCCGTTGCCGGAGATCAAGGCGCGCAAACTGCCGGACACGCCGCAGGGCTGGCTCGACTATGCCAACGAGGTGCTGCCGGAATGGCTCGTGGCGCTGAGCGAAGCGGACGCATCGATGGCGTTCGAATCGATCCGGTTCGAGCGGTTCGAGCTTCGTGTCCGGTCCGCGAAGCTGGACCTGCTCGGCACGGTGCGCAACGCGAACGGCGACCTGACGCGTTCCGATGACGGCCTTCAGTTACTGGTATCCGGCAGCGGGCTCGGCAACGGCCTGCCGGGCGGGATTGCCATCCGTATGCAGACGAGCGAGCAGGGCACGCGGATGCTGGCCGAGCTTGGCGTGGCAGACTGGCCGCTGGGCGAACTGCTGCGCCGCACGGGGCTTGGCGGCGAAGGCTCCGAAGGGCTGAAATCGACGTTCGAAGTGTCGACGGGCTTCACGCAGAAAACAGGTATCGAGACAGTCAGCCTGAAGGCGACGAGCGGACCTGGCAGGATCAAGTTCGGCGAGGTGGAGCATCCGGTCACGGACCTCAAGATTGCCGGCACGTATGGACGCCCCGATGACCAGTTGGTTGTCACCGTCACGTCAGGCGGCACGGGGGTGTTCAAGGGTAGCGCGGAACTCCGCCTTGAGCGCGCGCTGCTGGGTAAGGGTTTCCGGCCGTTCCGGCTGACGAGCCCGGCCTTTACGGCGAACCTTGCGCCGTTTCTAGCGGCGCCGATGGATTTCGAGTCGCTCGATGCCTCCGGCGAGGCGGATCTCAAGGCGCTTGCGGTGCGCGGAGCGACGGCGAAGTTTGTCACGGGTGGGGCGGCGTTCGAACTGGTGGGTGACATGGCGATGACGCCGGACCGCCAGCCGGGCGATGCGCTGGTAATCGGGACGCTGGATGCGCAAGTGCCGGGCGCGCTGCCGTTCGAGACCGTGATTGCGCTCTGGCCGGTTTCGCTGGCGCATGGCGCGCGCAATTTCGGGGCGACGCAGGTTCTGGCCGGACGGGCCATCGACGCGAAGGGCCGGGTCACGCTGCAGCGCGACAGCTTTGCGCAAGGCTATCTGCGCGACACCGATCTCGAGGTCACGTTCGGCGTCGAGGGCGCCAAGGTGAAGTTCCTGGAGGACCTGCCGCCGGTGGAGAATGCGTCCGGCAGCGGACGCCTTACGGGCAACAGTTTCAAGGTCGTCCTCAAGAAGGGCGAGTATGCCGGATGGACGATCGACGAGGGGCTTGTCGATTTTCCGGCCTTCAATCCGAAGGGTCAGATCTTCCGGGTGTTTGCCAAGGGGCACGGGCCGGCGCGCAATATCGTCAAGACGCTCAACGAATCGCGTCTGGAGTTTGATCTCGATCCGGCGCGGGTCACCGGCGACGCGGAGATGACCTATGAGCTTTTCCGCCCGGCGCTGGATGATGTTGCCTATGAGGACCTTCGCTTCAAGGGCTTCGGGACGGTACGCAACGGCGGACTGAAGGGCGCGGCGTTCGGCTTTGATCTCAATAATACGGCCATGAAGGTCGATCTCGACCAGGGCGGAATCGGGATAACCGGCGAGGGCAAGATGGGGCCGACGCCGGCCTCCTTCATCTGGTCTGACAAGTTCACCGATGACGGCAAGCCGGCGGAGCTTACCGCAAAGGGCGTCGTGACGGCGGACCTGCTGAACGGGCTTGGCCTGCCGGGGCGTGCATACATGACGGGCGAAGCGCCGCTGGATGTCAAAGCGACGCTTGAGGGCGCCGATCTGGCGACGGCGATCGTGAATATCGACTTTGCGGGTGCGCGCCTTGATATCGCAGAGTTCGGCTGGCTGAAGCCGCGGGGCGGGGCGTCGAAAGCCAGTATCGATTACCGCAAGACCGGCGACCGGGTGACGTCCAAGGTGCGATTTTCCGCTGACGGCGCCGCGCTGGACGGGGACTTCACGCTGGACGCGGCCGACTCGCGGCTGGTGTCGGCGGACCTGCGGCGGGCGTTCTTCCGCAATGTGGCCGATGTGACCGGCAAGATCAGCCGGAACCCGGCGGGCGAGTTCAATTTCACGCTAGGCGGCAAGCATCTCGATATCTCCGGGCTGATGCCGGGCATTGGCGGGATGGGCGGCGAGGGCGGCGGTGAAGGCACGGCGATGACGCTGAGTGCCGCAGTGGACCGGCTGACGCTGCGCGCGGGACTGGATCTGCGCGACGCCGAACTGTCAGTGATGACGACCCGCAAGGGGTTACAGACTCTGACCGCGAGGGGGCTGGCCGTGGGCGGCGCGCCGCTGGCTGGCGCGATTGATGCGACAGGCAAGGGGCCGCCCCGGCTCAGCGTGACGTCCGGCGATGCAGGCTTCCTGGCCAGCGCGTTCCTGAACTCGAACTTCCTGTCGGGAGGTACGCTGGAAATGAGCGGGACGCTGGAGGACGGCGCGACACCGGCGAACCTGATGGTGCGCATCGATGACGCGCGGGTCAACGATGCCCCTTTCCTCACGCAGATCCTGTCGCTGGCCTCGTTGCGTGGCCTGGCCGATACGCTGGGCGGTGACGGCGTGCTGCTGAGCCGGATCGACCTGCCGCTGAAGATTTCCAATGGGCGCTATATCTTGAACGGCGCGAAGGCGCAGGGGCCAGCGCTGGGCTTCACGGCGAGCGGGTTCATCGATTCCAAGACGACGGATATCGAGATCGACGGTGTGCTGGTGCCGAGCTTTGGCGTAAACTCCGCCCTCGGGGGAATTCCGATCCTGGGTGATCTGGTGGTGGGCAGAGATGGGGAGGGCGTGTTTTCGCTGACCTACGGTGTGCGCGGCAAGCTCGACAAGGCGAGCGTGTCAGTCAATCCGCTGTCGGCGCTGGCGCCGGGCGTGATCCGCCGCATCTTCGAGAACCCGTCGGACACCAAGATCCCTGAAGCCAAGCCCCGCGCGCCGGACAAGCCGGCGCCGAAGGAATTGCCGCCGATCAAGGACGAGACGTTTTAGGTTCGCCCTTCATCCGGCCTTGATCAGCGCGTGGCGTTTCTTGCCGGCTGAGATCTTGATCGCGCCGTTCTGCAGGTCGGCGGGGGAGACTTTGGCGTTCGGGTCCGAGACGAGTTCATCGTTCACCTTGATGGCGCCCTGTTCGATCAGGCGGCGGGCTTCGCCGTTCGATTTCGACAGGCCCGCCGCAGTGCAGGCGGCGGCAACCAGGAGGCCTGCGTCAAGTTCCGCCTGCGGAACAAGCGCCGTAGGCAGCGAGTCCGAGGAAGCGCCGGCGCTGAAGACGGCTTTGGCGGCGGCTTCCGCTTCCTTCGCGGCGGCGTCGCCATGCAGAAGCGAGGTTGCCGCGTTCGCAAGCGCGACCTTTGCGTCGTTGATCTCGGCGCCTTTCAGGGCTTCGAGGCGGATGATCTCGTCCTGCGAGAGGTCTGTGAAGAAGCGCAGGAAGCGGGCGACATCGGCGTCCTCGGTGTTGCGCCAGAACTGCCAGTATTCGTAGGGGCTGCGCTTGTCGGCGTTGAGCCAGACGGCACCGTCGGCGGTCTTGCCCATCTTGCCGCCAGAGGCGGTGGTGATGAGGTGGGCCGTCAGGCCGAACGCTTTGCCGCCTTCAACCTTGTGCACGAGGTCCACGCCGCCGAGGATATTTCCCCACTGGTCCGAGCCGCCGAACTGTATGCGGCAGCCATGGCGCTTGAACAGTTCGAGGAAGTCGTAGGACTGCATCAGCAGGTAGTTGAATTCGAGGAAGGTGTAGGGCTGCTCTGCCTCAAGCCGGCGGGCGACCGTGTCCTGTTTCACCATCGTGTTGATGGTGAAGTGAATGCCGATTTCGCGCAGCAATTGGATGTAGCCGAGCTTGTCGAGCCAGTCGGCATTGTTGACCATGATGGCGTCGGATGCCCCGTCGCCGAATTTCAGGAACGGCGCGAAGGCGCGCTTTATGCCCGCGATGTTCGTGTCGATCTGCGCGCTGGTGAGCAGGGGGCGCGACTTTTCCTTGTCAGTCGGATCGCCGATCTTGGTCGTGCCGCCGCCCATCAGGGCGACGGGCTTGCCGCCATGCCGCTGGAAAATACGCAGCATCATGATCTGCAGCAGCGAGCCCACATGCAGGCTGTCTGCGGTCGCATCGAAGCCAATATACGCCACCGGCGTTCCCGAGGCGCAGTAAGCGTCAAGCTCTGCCTCATGCGTCACCTGCTTGATGAAGCCGCGCCAGCTGAGCTCGCGCAGGAATTCCGACTTGTATTGGATCATGTTGTTGTGTCTCCGTGGAGCGAACGCGCGCCTAACACGGAAAGGGCATGGCTTGAACACCGCAACCGAAAAAACAGATTTCGTCGCCAAACCCGTCTGGGTGGCGGGATTCATGTCGGGCACATCGCTCGATGCGGTGGATGCCGCCCTGATCCTGACGGATGGGGAAAAGGTCGTCGACTTCGGCGCCGCCGTGGAGCGCAAGTACACGGCGGCCGAGCGCGGCGTGCTGCAGGCGGCGACGGATGCGGCGCGGGCCTGGAACTGGGCGGGGCCGATCCCCGAGGCGCCTTTCAAGGCGGCGCTGGACGTCATCACGCGCACGCACGCGGATGCCTGGTGGATGCTGACAGGCCCCGCGCGGGCGCCGCAGCCGCTGTTGGTGGGCGTGCATGGCCAGACCGTGCTGCACCGGCGCGCGCAGCCCGGCCATAAGGGGGCGACGCTGCAGCTGGTCGATCCGTTCGCGCTGAAAGCGGCGATGGGCGTGCCACTCGTGTGCGATTTCCGGTCGGCGGATGTCGAGGCGGGTGGGCAGGGCGCGCCGCTCGCGCCGGCTTACCATGCCGCGCTGCTCGACCGGCTGGGCAATGAGCCGGCCTGCGTGCTGAACCTGGGCGGGGTCGCGAACATCACCGCGCGGCTCGCCGATGGCAGCCTCATCGCGTTTGATACCGGACCAGCGAACGGGCCCATCGATGAATGGGTGGAGGGTCACGGGCGCGGTACGCATGACGCAGGCGGCAGGCTGGCGCTCGCGGGCAAGGTGCATACAGGGCTGCTCGCGCAGCTGATGGATCATGACTGGTTCAACGAGAAGCCGCCCAAATCCCTCGACCGGTATGACTTTAATGCGAGCATGGCGCGCGGGCTGTCTGTGGAAGATGGCGCGGCAACGCTAACGGCGTTTACGGCGGCGGCGGTGGCGGCGGGGGTTGATCAGTTGCCGGAGCGGCCGTCGCGCGTAATCGCGTGCGGAGGCGGGCGGCACAATCGGGCCCTGATGGCGGCGTTGAAGGGCGCGCTGCCGTGTCCGCTGATGTCAGCGGAGGATGCGGGCTGGCGCGGCGATTCGATTGAGGCGGAGGCGTTCGCGTTCCTCGCCGCGCGGCGGATGCGCGAGCTGCCGCTGAGCTGGCCGATGACGACGGGTGTGCCGTCGCCGATGACGGGCGGCCAAGTGTTCGTCTAGGCGCGGGCGAGCGAGGTGAGTTCGCTGCCGGCGAGGCGGT
>CAMEDD010000063.1 GCA_945913285.1 Candidatus Sulfopaludibacter sp. SbA3 | reverse complement strand
TCCATTGCTCTATTCTGAGCAGCTGGTCGCAATGGGCGCCAGGGGCGCGCGCGACAATGCGCGGGACAAGGTGCAGGTGGCCGTCACCACGATCCTCAACCGTCAGGGTGCGGATGGTGCGTTCGGTCTCTGGCGTGAAGGCGACGGCTACGCGACGCCTTGGCTGGGCGCCTACGCGACCGACTTCATCTTCCGGGCCAAACAGGCGGGCTACTCCGTGCCGGACGAGGCGCTGAAGCGCGCATACGGCGCCCTGCGCACGGTTGCGACGGGCGACGCCTGGCGGGTCTATGGGTATGATACGGTCGTCTATGAGGGCGCGTATTCCACAGACACGCAGCAACAGATGATGTACCGTTCGTCGGCCTTTGCGCTCTATGTTCTGGCAAAAGCCGGACAGGCCGATATCTCGCGCCTGCGTTACCTGCACGACCGCGAGCTTGAAAACATCCCAAGCCCGCTCGCCCGCGCGCATATCGGGGCAGGCCTTGCCTATCTCGGTGACCGCGCGCGCGCAGCCTCGGCGTTCAAGTCCGCCGAGTCCAAACTCGGCTACACGAATGACGGTGACTATTACCAGACACCGCTGCGCGATGTGGCCGGTATCCTCGCGCTCGCCGCCGAAGCCGAACTTCCCGATACGGTCGAACGTCTCGCAACGCGCCTCGGCCGGGATGTGCCGGACGCAGCCGACCTGACGACGCAGGAGAAGTCCTACATGCTGCTGGCGGTCAACGCCCTGACCAAGGGCGATGACACCTTGCAGGTCGCCGTCACGGGCCTCGGCGCAGACAAGGACAACCAGCGCCAGTACATGCTGACCGAAGCGCAGGCCTCCGGCGGCGTGACGTTCAAGCTGAACGCCAAGGCCCCGGTGTTCCGCACCGTACTCGTCACGGGCGCGCCCTCGGCGCCTCCGCCGGCGGTATCGTCGAAACTCACGGCTGCGAAGCAGTTCTACACGCTGGCGGGTAACCCGGTGAAACTCGGCTCGGTGCGCCAGGGCGACAAGTTCGTCGTCGGCCTGACGATCACGACCGAAGAGCGCCGTCTCAATCCGGTGATCATCGCAGACCTCCTGCCCGCCGGTTTCGAAATCGAAACCGTCCTGCGCCCGGCCGATGCCCGCATCGTCGAGTATGACTGGACAACCGGCACCGACCGCGTGCGGGCAGGGGCGTTCGACTTCCTGGGAGAGATCGCGCAGGCGCAAAGCTCGCAGGCGCAAGATGACCGGTATGTTGCCGCCATCAACGTCTATGAGAAGCCGGTCACCCTGGCCTATGTCGTGCGCGCCGTGACGCCGGGATCGTTCGCGATGCCGGGCGTTGTGGCCGAGGACATGTACCGGCCGGAAGTGTTTGGACGCTCTGCACCCGGACGCGTGACCATCCTCGCCGCACAAGGCGCCGCAGGCGGCAAGTAAGGAGACGCGTTTGGACGGGCCCGGTCGTCTGGACGGTTTATGGACGGCCTTCAGGGGCGTGCGATGGCCAAAACGGCTGCTCGCAGGCCTCGCTGGCCTGTTCGCCGCCGTGCTGCTGCTCGACCTCGTCTTCCCCCCGCCGCTGACCCGGGCGCATGTGAACTCAGTGCTGGTGACGGACCGGATGGGTAAACCCCTCCGGGCCTTTGCGGCGCCGGACGGCCGCTGGCGGTTCGCGGTCTCGGTCGAGGACCTCGACCCCGCTTTCATCGACGCGCTCGTGCGGGTCGAAGACAAGCGCTTCTGGAACCATCACGGCACCGACTGGTTCGGCATGATCCGCGCTGCTGTCGACAGTGCCGCGGCCGGCCACGTCGTCTCCGGCGGGTCTACGATCACCATGCAGACGGCGCGGATGCTGGAGCCGCGTGCGCGAAATATCGGGTCGAAGTTGATCGAGATCTGGCGCGCCAACCAGCTCGAACGGCGGTTCACGAAGGAGGAGATTCTCGAAATCTACCTCACCCTCACGCCCTATGGCGGCAACCTCGAAGGCGTGCGCGCCGCCAGCTGGAGCTATTTCGGCCATGAGGCGGATCGTCTGTCATCGGACGAAATCTCGCTGCTGATTGCCCTGCCGCAGTCGCCGGAAGTGCGCCGCCCCGACCGCCGCCCGCAACAGGCCCGCAAGGCCCGCGACTGGGTAGCGAAAAAACTCGCCAGCTACGGCGTTTTTGCGCAAGGGGAGGCCGAAGAAGTCGCGGCGCTTCCCGTTCCGCCCGTCCGGCTCGATTTTCCGGACCGGGCCTGGCATGCTGCCGACGCGGCGCTCTCCAGCGGTCCGCGCGAGGATGTCCGCTCGACCTTCGATGCTGGCCTTCAGGCCGAACTGGAACGGATCGCATTAACACGCGCCGAACGCGAAGGTCAGGATGTGCAGGTCTCCGCCATCGTCGTGCACGTGCCGACCCGCGCCGTGCGTGCGCTCGTGGGCTCGGCCTCGCGCGACCGGGCGGGGGGCTGGATCGATCTTACAAACCGGTCGCGCTCACCGGGCTCAACCCTCAAGCCGTTCATCTACGGGCTGGCCTTCGATGACGGTATCGCTTCGGCCGATACCCGCGTCGAAGACCTGCCGCGCCAGTTCGCGGGGTATCAGCCCGAAAACTTCGACCGGATGTTCCGGGGCGATGTGCGCATTTCCGACGCGCTCCAGCATTCGCTGAACATTCCCGCCGTGCTGATGCTCGACCGGATCGGCGCCGAGCGCTTCTCGGCGCAGCTCGCCATGGCGGGCGCGCGCCCGCGCATCAGTGGCAGCGGAGCGAGCGGGCACGGGGCAGGGCTCGCCCTTGCGCTCGGCGGCGCAGGGCTGACGGCCCGCGAACTTGCCATCCTCTATTCCGCGCTCGGCGATGGCGGCATCGCCAAGCCGCTCGTCTGGCGCGCCGAGGAAGAACGCGCGAGCTATGAGGACGCCGGGCACCGCCTGATGAGCGAAGCCTCCTCGCTCGAAATCCTCCGCATCCTCCAGGGCTCGCCCGCGCCCGAAGGGCGGATGCCGGGCAGCCTGACGCGCGACGCGCCGCAGATCGCCTTCAAGACCGGAACATCCTACGGCTTTCGTGATGCCTGGGCCGCCGCTGTCTCCGGCGACCATGTCGTCGTGGTCTGGATTGGCCGGGCCGATGGCGCGCCCCGCACAGGCGTAACCGGGCGCGACAGTGCCCTGCCGGTACTGTTCGAGATGGCGGACCGCGTCTCGCATCATTTGCGCGATGACGGCGAAGCGCGCGCCCGGCTGACGACAGAACGGCCAAAAAAGGCCCGCGGCGCCCAGCGCAACCTGTCGCAAGACCGTCCGCCCGAAATCCTGTTTCCCCCGGAAGGCGCCGAACTCTGGGCGGGCCCTGTCAACGGCCAGCCGGGCCGTCCGTTCGTGCTCGCAGGACGCGGCGACGGCGCCCTCAGCTGGTTTATCGATGGCGCCCCGACGCCTCTCGATGATGCGGGCTCGCCGATCTGGCAGCCCCGGCAACCCGGCTTCTACCAGGTGACCGCCGTTGATGCCGAGGGCCGCACCAGCCGTGTCCGTGTCCGGGTGCTGACTGAAAATCCGGCCTGACCTGCCCATTACGTGTGCATTAGGTCACATCGGCGTGACAATGACGCAATCTCTGCGTTCCCCGCCTTCTCTTGGTGAACACTCGCAACTAGTTCACGCCTTCGGTGAAGCCGTCCCCGTATCGCGCGTTTGAAAGTTCAGAGTGCCCATGCAGCGTCCCGCCCTTACAATCGCCCTGATCGCTGGCCTTGTTGCCACCGGCCTTGCCTTCTTCTCCAGCGCCGGCGCTGAAGACAGCCGTCTCGAAGACCCTCCCTCCCGGGTTGCCACTGCAGTGTTTGCCGGCGGATGCTTCTGGTGTGTCGAGGCTGATTTCGACAAGGTTGAGGGCGTCCTTGAAACGGTCTCCGGTTACACCGGTGGGACATTGGAGAAGCCGACCTACAAGGAGGTGACCCGCGGCGGCACCGGGCATTACGAGGCCGTGAAGGTGACCTACGATCCGGCAAAAGTCTCCTATGACGAGCTGACTGAATACTTTGTCCGGCACATCGATCCGACAGATGCCAAAGGCCAGTTCTGCGACAAGGGCGAGAGCTATCGCTCCGCCATTTTCGTCTCCGGCACCGGCGAACGTGAAGCCGCAGATGCGACCCTCGCGGCGGCCGAGACAAGCCTGCGGGCCGATGTCGTGACCCAGATCGTTCCTGCCAGCACCTTCTGGCCGGCCGAGGATTACCATCAGGATTACTACCTGAAGAACTCCGTTAAGTACGGCTATTACCGCACGGGTTGCGGCCGTGATGCGCGCATCAAGCAGCTCTGGGGCAAGGTCGCGAAAGCGTCCTGAACCGTCAGCCCCGCGGCGGGCAGGGCGGCTCGGCGAATTCGGTCTCGTCCGCGAACGCGGATTCCCATTCCGGCGTGCGCTCTGCCGGTGCATAACCGGAGGCAATGTAGAGCTGGAAAACGCGCGTGATGGGGCAGCCATTGCCGCGCTCACCGAGCACAATGCGGATCTGGCCCACCGGCTCGAACGAGGCGAAATCGCTGCGCAGCTTCGGCCGCAGGCCAGGGCGCAAGGACGCGACGAGCACCCGCTCTGCCGATTGCCCTTCCAGCGCTTCGCGCTCGGAAAAACTCTTGGGCCCGGCGTACCGGCGCCATGAGTAGAGCGGCAAAGCGCGGTCGCGCGCATAGTAGTCCAGGCCGTGCCAAGCCTCGCGCTCGTCCACCAGGACCGAGGTCGCTCCGAGGCGGCCGGCCTCGGCAAACACCTGTTCGCCGGCCAAGTCCCAACCTCGCGTGCGCTTCAGCGCGTTGTCGAGGCCCACGGCCTTCGTCTGCGACGGCGCCAGCAAGGTCATGCCGAGAAAGAAGACCGCGAGCAGGCCGTTCACCGCAAGGCTCGACCAGATCAGCCTCGGCCGCCCGGCAAACCAGGCGGCAACAAGCAGGCTGGCACCCGGATAAGCGGTGGCTGCCCAGTTCGCATGCGCGCGGCTGAGGATAGCCTGACCGAGAATGAAGACGAGCACCGGCAGCACGAAACAGAGAAGCCAGCGTACGGGCGCCGTATGGCTGCCGGCCTTGACGCCCCAGCCGGCCAGCCCGGCCAACAGGGCGAGAAAGCTGACGGGTCCGAACACGCCGAGCTGATCGGCGGCGAAGGTCAGCGCATGCTCAGGATTGAAAAGTTCGCCGCCGAGGTTGGCATTATCCACTGTATGGCCGACGGTCTGGAAATCATTGGCCGCGTTCCAGGCAAAGTGGGGCGCAATCAGGAGGCCCATTACGATCAGGGCGAGCCCGCCAACCGGCGAGAGCAAGGCCCGCCGCGTGTCCGCATCGATCACGCAGGCGAGTCCCAGTCCGATGAGGAAGTAGAGCATGGCATACTTGGCGAGGATTCCAGCACCGAGCGCGAGCCCCAGCGCGGCGCCGGTTGCCCATCCTCCGCCGCTTCTCAGGCGCCAGGCAAGATACAGTGCCGCGCACCAGAAAGGCATAAGCACTCCGTCCGTCGACAGAACGGCCGAAGACAAGGTTACAGCCGGCATCAGCGCATAAAGAAGTGCGGCATAAGCCCCTGTTATGGAGGAAAAAATTGCGCGCCCGGCGAAGTAGAGCGCACCGGCTGCGGCGGTGTGGAGGAAGGGCGCGGCAAGGCGCACGGCCCATTCTGAATTACCCAGAAGCCCGGTCATCAGGTGGATCAGCCACGCGATCATCGGCGGCTTGGAGTAGTATCCCCAGGCAAGGCCCTGGGCCCACCGCCAGTACTGCGCTTCGTCTGCGTACAGATTAAGTGGCGAGACGAGGACGGCTGCCGCCCTGACGGCCAGGATCAGCGCCAGCGCCGCGAAAACGAGACGCGTCTCCGGACTTTTGGGAAGGCGAATCGCTGAGCGCATGTCCGGTCCGGCTTTGCAGATGTCTCGATGCGACCTGACGTGCACAGATACAGATCAGTTTGCAACGGATCGTGATGCGCAAGGGATCACCTCCGTGTCATTTTTGCATCGCAACGAAAAAACCGGAGCGCGTTTGGCCGGTGCAGCAGAACCTTCAATCGCCTGTCACTTATCTGTCATCTAGCGCGGTTAAGGGGCGAGCATTACCGAAACGCTAATGGGCGGATCGGCCGGGTCGACAACGTCGGGGAAGACACAATGATCAAGAATTTCTTTGCGCGCAGCGCATCCATTGCCGCTATTGCGGCTCTTGCGCCGGTCGCGGCGGTCTATGCTCAGGAAACCGCCTCGGAAGTCCGTGGTACGGTCACCGATCAGAGCGGCGCGGCTATCGCCGGCGCCAAGATCACGGTCGTGCACCAGCCGACAGGCACCTCGGACGTCATGACCACCGGCACCAGCGGCAACTTCTTCCAGAACGGCCTTCGCCCGGGCGGTCCTTACAGCCTGACGATCGAAGCCGCCGGCTTTGAAGGTGGCACGATCGACGGCCTCGCTTTTGCGCCCGGCCCGCAGGCACCGTTCCAGATCGCTCTCTCACCGGTCGCCGTGGCCGACACGGTTGTGGATACCGTCTTCGTCTCCGGCGAAGCTGACGGCTCCCTCGACCTCAACAGCGGCGTTGGCTCGAACTTCAGCGCCAAAGACCTTGCCAACCAGCCGACCCTGAACCGCGAACTCGCGTCGATCCTCGCCCGCGACCCGCTGTCGATCTCGGGCGGCACCAACAACCTCTCGATCGCCGGCGTCAACCCGCGCTACAACACCGTCACCATCGACGGCTCGATCCAGAAAGACAACCTCGGCCTCGGCTCCGGCCTCGCCGCCACGCGCCGCTCGCCGATCGACATCGACATCATCGAGTCGGTCCAGCTGGTTGCCTCTGACTATTCCGTGACTGCAGCCGGCTTCACCGGCGGCGGCGTGAACGTCGTCACCAAGGGCGGCACGAACGAACTCGACGGCGCCGCTTATTACTACTACCGCGACCAGGACTTCGTCGGCGAGTCGACCTTCGGCGGCACCGGCACGTTCAATGCGGGCGTGTTTGAAGAAAAAGAATATGGCGCGACGATCAGCGGCCCGATCATCAAGGACAAAGTCTTCTTCCTTGTGAACTACTCGAAGTTCGAAGACGCCCGCTCGGTCGATTTTGAAGCATCAGATGCCACCAACGGCCTGACGCCGGCCTTCTTCACGGCGCTCAACACGCTCGTTAGAAACACCTACGGCATCGACATGGGCGGCCGCCCGTCTTCGGCTGCGCTTCCGGAAGAATCCGAGCGCCTGTTCGCGCGCCTCGACTGGAACATCAGCGACGACCACCGCCTGCAGATCAACGCCCAGCAAACCGAAGAAGTCGTTGTTGAAGGCGTTAGCGCCACCGCGTTCCAGTCGGCCTGGTACCAGTCGCCGAATGCGCTCAACAGCTACGGCGCCCAGCTCTTCTCTGACTGGACCGACAACCTGTCGACCCGCTTCCGCGTGAACTACACCGAGAACGAGCGTGAGCAGGCCTGTAACGCCGGTACCGGCATCGGCGCCCTGAACTTCAACGTGACGGCCGCTTCGGCCAACGTTGCCGGCTCGCCGCTCGCCGGCACGGTGACCTCGACCTCGAACCGCCTCATCGTCGGCGGCTGCGACCAGTTCCGCCACACCAACACCTACGCTGACGAGCGCCTGCAGCTTTCCGGCATCGCAGACTACACGGTCGGCGATTACATCTTCACGGTGGGCGGCGAATACGAAACCATCGAAGCGGCGAACGCCTTCTCGCAGTTCTCGCGCGGTCTCTTCACCTTCGGCGCGAACTCGAGCGGCAACACGACGCTCATCCCGAACCTCACCGCTCGCACGGCCAACACCGTGCAGTACCGGAACGTCACGTCGAACAACACCGACGACTACCTGACGCAGTTCGCCTACGAACGCGCTGCGCTCTTCGGCCAGGCCCGCGTCCAGGTGAACCCGGACCTCGAACTCAGCGCCGGCGTTCGCTACGAGCGCCTGACTTCGGACGATGTGCCGGTGAACGACCCGACCTTCCTCTCCTCGGTCGGCATCCCGAATACCACGACGACCGACGGTCTGGACCTGATCCTTCCGCGCTTCGGCTTCCGCTACACGCCGTTCGACCGCACCACCATCACCGGCGGCTTCGGCGTCTTCGCGGGCGGAGATCCGGGCGTCTGGACGCTCAACGCCATCGCGCCGCTGGTTGCAACCTCGCAGCTGACGAACGTCACGCTTGTTGACCCCAGAACTGTCCCGGCCGCCGCGATTGCCGGTGTGGCCGCTGGCACGCCGGTCGCTATCGATGCCATCGCTCCGCAGTTCGAAATCCCGCGCGACCGCAAGGCCTCGCTCCGGATCGATCAGGAGTTCGACCTCGACTTCGGCTTCGTCAATCTCGGCACCGACTACCGCGCCTCGGCTCAGGTCCTCTTCACCCAGGGGCTCGAATCCTTCCTCTGGCAGGAATATGCTCAGACCCAGGCGATCCCGGCCCGCACCCCCGGCATTGCGCCGGACGGTCGTCCGATCTACGCCGACCTTCAGAACGTCACGCCGACCGTCAGCAACCGCACGGTCCTGACCAATGGCTATGGCGGCGACAGCACGGTCTACACCCTGTCGCTCGACAAATCGTTCGACTTCGGCCTCGATGTCTCCGCGTCCTACATGTATCAGGATGTGCAGGCCCTGACCGAAGGTTCGTCCTCGCGCGGCGTCTCTGCCTTCCGCGGCCAGGTCGCCGACGACCGCAACTTCCCGGATGCCCGCACGTCGCTTTACCAGGTTGAAGACGCTTTCAAACTGGGCCTGTCCTACGAGCGCGCCTTCATCGCCGATCTCGCCACCCGGATTGACCTGTTCGGTCAGTTCACCTCGGGCGGTGCCTACACCTACACGTTCGACGTCTCCGACACGAACTCGCTGTTCGGCCGTAACGGTCTCGGCGAAGCACCGTTCGACAACAGCCCGCTCTACATTCCGAACCTAGCCGGCGACCCGCGCGTCGTTTATGCCGCCGGCTTCAACCAGGCCGCTTTCCGCGCCTTCGTCGAAGGCCGCGGTCTCGAGCAAGGCAAGATCCACGACGTCAACTCCGACAAATCGGCCTGGAACCAGCGCTGGGATCTTCGCTTCCAGCAGGACCTGCCGGGTCTGTTTGGCGCCAAGAACCTCGTCGGCGAGAACAAGCTGAAGCTCGTCCTCGACATCGAGAACGTCGCCAACCTGATCAACGACGAGTGGGGCACCTTCTACACCGCTCCGGGCAACGGGCAGCGTACGCTGGTTACCGCTGACCTGATCCGCGCCACACTGGCAACCACGCCGGCAAGCATCGCCAGCGCCCCGGCGCTGAACAACGATACGGCCCGGACGACCTGCATCACTCAGGGCTCCTGCGTTTACCGCTACAACACCTTCGTCACCAGCAACGCGACCAGCAACCGCTCGAACGCCCTGTCGGCCTGGCGCGCCCGAGTTGGTATCCGCTACGAGTTCTAAGCGGCGCCGCCGTTCCGAACCAGGCAATCAGAGGGCGGCCTTTCGGGGCCGCCCTTTTCCTTTGACTGAAGCTATGGCAAGGCGCGCAACAACATGACCGGTCCCAAACTCTTCCTTCCGCCCGAATGGGCGCCGCACGCCGCCCTCTGGGCGGGCTGGCCCCGCCTCGCCGAAGAGTGGGGCGGCGATCTTGCGCCCGCACGCGCCGAGATCGCCGCCTTGATCCGCGCTGCGTCCGCGCATGTCCCGGTGAAGGTCGCCGTCGGATCGGACGAGGCGATGGAAACGGCGCAGGCGATGACCGGCGGCGCCGCAGAACTGATCCGGCTGCCCACCGGCGACATCTGGCTGCGCGACACCGGCCCGGTCATCACGGGGCGGGGGCCGGCGCGCGAAGCGCAGGTTTTCCGCTTCAACGGCTGGGGCGGCAAGTATCTGATGGACGGCGACACCGCGACCGCCGCGGCGCTCGCCGCACACGAACATCTGCCTGCCCGCAGCCACGACTTTGTGCTCGAAGGCGGCGGCATTGATGTCGATGGTGAAGGCCGCCTTCTGACAACCCGCCAATGCCTGCTTAATCCGAACCGCAATCCGGGTCTGAACATCGACCAGATCGAAGGCCACATGCGCGCCGCGTTCGGTGTCGAGGAGATTCTCTGGCTCGGAGATGGTCTCGCCAATGATCATACAGACGGGCACGTGGACAATATCGCCCGGTTCATCGGCCCGGGTCATGTCCTCTGCCAGCACCCCGCCGGCCCGGATGATCCGAACACGGATGTCCTGTGCGAGATCGAGCGGACGCTCGCTGCCGCCAGCCTGATGGTCTCCACCATCCCGTCGCCCGGCCTGGTCCACTTCGGTGATGGCGTGCCGGTTCCCGCGAGTCACATGAACTTCACGATCACCAATGGCGCCGTCCTCGTTCCCGTCTATGAGGACCATTACAGCGCGGTCGCGCTCGCCGAACTGCGCGCGCTCTTTTCCGGCCGCGCCGTCATCGGCCTGCCGGCCCGCGGCATCCTCGCCGGCGGCGGCAGCTTTCACTGCATGACCCGCGAAATCCCCGCCTGACAGGAGGCATTCCATGGCCCGCACGCTGACCCTTGCCGCGATCCAGTTCACGCCGAGCGACGAGGTTCAGGCGAACCTCACCCGCGTTGCCGGGTTCGTCCGGGAAGCGGCTGCGCGGGGCGCCGATGTCGTCCTGCCGCCGGAGCTTTTCTGCGGCCATTACTTCTGCAAGACGCAGGAAGAAGAGCACTTCGCCCGCGCGGTGGAATGGTCGGACCATCCCGCGGTTCACCAGTTCTCGGAGCTTGCCGGTGAGCTTGGCGTCGTCATCCCCGTATCGATCTACGAGAAAGACGGCCCGCATTACTACAATTCCGTTGTGATGATTGATGCCGACGGCACTCCGATTGGTGTCTATCGCAAGAGCCACATTCCCGATGGCCCGGGTTATCAGGAGAAGTTCTACTTCCGCCCGGGAGATACCGGCTTTCGCACATGGGAGACCATGAAAGGCCGCATCGGCGTCGGTATCTGCTGGGACCAGTGGTTCCCCGAGGCCGCCCGCGCGATGGCGCTGATGGGCGCCGACGCTCTGCTTTACCCCACCGCGATCGGCGCCGAGCCACAGGATGCCGGCCTCGACACCGCCGCCCGCTGGCGCCGCGGCATGCAGGGCCACGCTGTCGCCAACGTCATTCCGGTCGTGGCCGCAAACCGTGTCGGCGATGAGGGCGGCCAGGTTTTCTATGGCACGAGCTTCATCGCCGACGAGACCGGCGAAGTGGTCACCGAATTCGGCCGCACGGAAGAAGGCGTTCTGATCGCAACCTTTGATCTGGACCACATCGACCGCGCCCGCGCTGCGTGGGGTTTCTTCCGTGACCGCAGGACCGACCTCTACGACATCCTCCTTTAGGATCTCCGCAGTCGGAGTTTGAGGCTGGGCGAAGCCGGCGTCAGTTCTCAGGGCGATCGGCGCCCGCGAAGGCCGCCGATCGGGCGATCAGCCGGGCCGCCCGAAGCCGCATGTCCGGCTCACCGGCCTGCAGGTCCCGCAGCGCCGCAATCATCTGGCAGGCCGCGCCTTCGGCTGTCGCGGCGGCCACGTCCGCCAGCTCGTCGCGCGCTTGTTCGCCTTCGCAGATCAGCGCCTGGTCGAACGCCTCGAGCCGCGCCAGCAGGGCGTCCCGCTTCAGCCACCCGCTGGCGGCCACCGCTTCGGCGGTCCGGCCCAGTTGTTGCCGGCGCGCCTCAAGGCGTTCGATATGTCCATAGATACCCCGGGCGGGGCAGACGGGGTTCAACATGCTCATCCTGGCCTCCTTCGTGGCGGCTCGCAGCGTGGGTGCCGTGAGCTGCTTCTAGCAGCTCCAAGGTGCCACAAGGCTGGTTAATGAACCATTAAAATCCGCCCCGCCGCAGGCTCTCGATCACGTCCCGCTGGCGTTCCTGGGCCAGGGCCAGCTGCTCGTCGTGGAAGGCTTTCGACCAGATCTCGATATCCCCGGCATAAGCCCGCACCAACATCACGATCGTCTCCTCCCGGCCGATCTCGTGCTGGACGCCCAGATGCGGCACCACCGGGTCGCTGAGATCGAGGCGGTCGCGGATGAAACTGCCGCGCGAGTAGATCAGCCGGAGGTCGTCCGCGGTCCGCGCGCTCTCGGCCATCGCCGCCTGCAGCGAGGGCAGGGCGGCCCCGGCTTCGATCACGCGCACGCGGCCCGGGTCCGCGAGCTCAAACAGCACCTCCTGCTTTTCCGAGCCTGTCGCCAGCCAATCGACGGCGCGGCGCACCTCGACCGGCAACGCCAGCCGGTAATCCCTTTTCAGGTAAACGGGCACCGGGCCCGTATCCCCGGGACCCGGTTCAAACAGCGAAGATCGCGACCAATTCGGCATCGCTGGACAGAACGCGAGACTCCAAAATTTGTCAAATATTCACCATTAATTCAATGCATGTTGACACTTAACACCTAAATCAGCTAGAGCATCTTCTAGCTGCTTCAGGAGTCGTTTCATGTCCCGGATGTCCAACAGGGTTGCCCTCACCGTCCGCCTCGATCCCGAAGACAAGGACTTTTTCGCCGAGCACGCTGAGCGTTGCGGCATCGAGCCGAGCGTGGCCGCCCGTCAGATTCTCGAATTGTACGTCCAGCGCCTGCGCGATGGCGGCGACTGGATCGATGCGCTGCATGAGCTGAAATCGGCCTGGAACGTGCCGAAGCGCGCGGCCTGAAGCGGCGTTCCGAAAAGCGAAAAGCGATAACCGGTTTTCGGGAAAACGCTGCGACCAGAAAAACTAGAGTATCTTGCCCGGCGACAGGTGGCTGGCCGCCGACACAATGGCCGCCGCATCGATCTCGAAGTGCCGGTAGAGGTCGCGGACCCGCCCGGTCTGGCCGAAATGCTCAACGCCCAGCGGCGTCACCGCATGCCCCTTCACCCCGCCGATCCAGGCAAGCGTCGCCGGGTGGCCGTCCGTCACAGTGATCAGCTGGCAGTGCCGGGGTACGCCTTCCATCAGCCGCTCGATCTGGCTCCTGGCATCGCCGTGGCCGCGCGCCCGGGCGCGCCGCGCAGCGGTCCAGCCCGAATTCAATCTGTCTGCGGACGTTACCGCCAGCACCCCGATATCGCGCCGGCCTTCGCCGATCCGCGCCGCCGCTCTGATCGCTTCTGGCGCAACCACGCCCTGATAGGCGATCACCACTTCGCAGTTCGGGCCCGGC
>CAMEDD010000062.1 GCA_945913285.1 Candidatus Sulfopaludibacter sp. SbA3 | reverse complement strand
AAGCGCGATCAGCATCCGGCAAGCGGGCCGGCGCGTCCATGAATTTCGCAGACCGGACGCACAGCGGCGCCCCGGAAAAGCGCGGCAACGCCGCCACTTGACGATGTGCGGCCTCAGCAGCCCGGCTCACCTTCACAAAGCGCGCACACCGATCATCACCGGTTCGAAAGATGTGATTGTCCGCCCCCAGAGCCGCCTGGAGGCGGACCAGCTTCGGCGCCAGCTCCGGAAACTGCTCCGCGATCAGACGAGCGGCAATCTGCGGCGACAGATCATTGTCCGTCATCGCCTCACTCATCGCCCCGCGCCTTGCGCAGCTGCGCCAAGCGCGCGAGGCGCTCGGCAATCGGCCCTTCGCGGCCCTCGCCTTTCGGGGCGTAGAAGGCTGCGCGGTTCATGCCATCCGGGAAATAGTTCTGTCCGGAGAAGCCGTCCTGCGCATCGTGATCATACTGGTAGCCGGAGCCATAGCCATGATCCTTCATCATGGATGTCGGCGCATTCAGGATAAGTTTCGGTGGCATTAGGCTTCCGGTTTCAGCAGCGGCTTTGCGCGCCGCCTTGTAGGCAACGTAGGCGGCGTTTGATTTTGGCGCCGTGGAAAGATGGATGACGCAGTGCGCGAGCGCCAACTCACCTTCGGGCGAGCCGAGACGCTCATACGTGCGCGCCGCTTCTCCGGCGATCATCAGGGCCGTCGGATCGGCGAGGCCGATGTCTTCGCTTGCCATCCGGATCAGGCGCCGGGCGAGGAAGAGCGGGTCTTCACCGCCTTCCAGCATCCGCGCGAACCAGTAGAGCGCTGCATCAGGGTCTGATCCGCGTACGGATTTATGAAGGGCCGAGATGAGATTGTAATGCTCCTCACGGTCCTTGTCATAGGCTGCGGCACGTTTCGAGAGCGACTTCGCAAGGTCCTCCGGCGACAGCAGGCCTGGCTCGCCCATCATGGCGAAGGCCTGCTCGGCGAGGTTCAGGAGATAGCGTCCGTCGCCGTCCGCCATGTTGAGGATCATCTGGCGCGCCAGCTTCGTTACCGGCAAGCGGCGCTTCTCGAGAGTTTCTGCCCGCTGAAGAAGCTTTTCGAGACCCTCCTCATCCAGCCGGTTCAGCACCAGAACCTGGCAACGCGACAGGAGCGCGCCGTTCAGTTCGAAGCTCGGATTCTCCGTCGTCGCCCCGACCAGCGTGACGATGCCGCTTTCGACGAAAGGCAGGAAGCCGTCCTGCTGCGCACGGTTGAAGCGGTGGATTTCGTCCACGAACAGCAGCGTGCCCTTGCCCATCTTGCGGCGCGACTCCGCCCGGTCGAACGCTGCGCGCAGATCTTTCACGCCGGAGAAGATGGCGCTGAGGGCCTCGAATTCGAGATCGGTTTGGGCTGCGATCAGGCGGGCAATCGTTGTCTTGCCAGTTCCGGGCGGGCCCCAGAGGATGATCGAAGACAGCCGTTTCGACATCAGCATCCGCGACAGCGCGCCATCCGGCCCGATCAGATGGCCTTGGCCCAGAACCTCCTGCAGCGTTTTCGGACGCAACCGGTCGGCCAGCGGCCGCGGCGCATCGTTCGAAAGGCCGGCAGAGTCGAAAAGGTCGGTCATCAGTGGCTTTCTAGGCGAGCGCGGCCATTGTGGTAAGCTGGGAAAAAACTACGGGAGGACATCATGAAGCTCGACATCAAATCCTCGGGGCAAGCCTGCGGCGCGGCCGTGCGCGGGGCGGACCTGTCGAAACCGCTGTCCAAGGACGCGGCCGCCGCGATCCGGGAAGCCTGGCTTGAGCATCAGGTGCTTGCCTTTCCGGACCAGAAGTTGACGGATGAGCAACTGGAAGACTTCACGCTGACTTTCGGCCCATTCGGCGAGGACCCGTTCATCGCGCCGATTCCGGGCCATCCGCATATCATCGCCGTGAGGCGCATGGCGGACGAGACGTCACCGATCTTTGCCGAGAGCTGGCATTCGGACTGGAGCTTCCAGTCGAAGCCGCCGCAAGGCACTTGCCTCTATGGCAAGACGATACCGCCCGTCGGCGGCGATACGCTGTTCACAAACCAGTATCTCGCGCTCGAACGAATGCCGGCGGGGTTGCGGGGGCAGATCGAAGGCAAGCGCGCGGTTCATTCGGCGAAGAATGCCTATGCGCCGTCCGGCTTCTACGGCGCGGGCGACAAGGGCCGCTCGATGGACATCCGGCCATCCGACGACGCGCAGGCGACGCAGACGCATCCGATCATCCGCGCTCATCCTGAAACGGGCCGGGAAAGCCTGTTCGGCTGTGCGGGCTACATTATCGGCATCGAGGGCATGGACCAGGCCGAGGCTTGGGACCTCGTGTCCGAACTTTATCGCTGGCAGACGCGGCCGGAATTCCAGTACCGGCACAAATGGAGCCCGGACATGCTGGTGATGTGGGACAACCGGTGCACGCTGCACATGGCGACCGGCGGCTATGCCGGGTATGACCGCTTGTTGCACCGCACCACAATCGGGGCTGCGTAACCCGTTCCCGAAGGACCCGCTTCGAGTTATGGTTTTTCCAGAGGCCGCACAGTTGGCCCGGGAGGAACATCGATGGCTGACACCTGGCATGGCGCGAGCACTGGCATCCCCGATCCGTGGACCTTGCCGCTTGAGACGTTTGATGTATCGAAGGCGGAATTGTTCGAGCAGGATCTGCATTGGGAATATTTCCGCAGACTGAGGAAAGAAGCGCCGGTGCATTTTTGCCCAGACAGTCTTGTCGGGCCTTACTGGTCGGTGACGAAGTACAACGACATCGTGGCAGTCGATACGAACCACAAGGTGTTTTCTTCTCAGCCCAGCATCGGCATTGGCGATCCGAGCGACGGCATCTATCCCCCGATGTTCATCGCGATGGACCCGCCGATACACGATATCCAGCGCAAGGCGGCGCAGCCCGCGGTGGCGCCGGGACAACTGGCTGAACTGGAAGGCCTGATCCGCACGCGCGTGGTCAATATTCTCGAAAGCCTGCCCATGGGCGAGCGCTTCAACTGGGTGGACAAGGTGTCGATCGAGCTGACGACGCAGATGCTGGCGACGCTTTTCGATTTTCCGTTCGAGGACCGGCACAAGCTGCCCTTCTGGTCGGATGTTTCGACGACGACAGACGCGGCCGGGATCGTTGGCGCCGATATGGAATGGCGGATGAAGCACCTGACCGAGTGCGTGCAGTATTTCTCGGGCCTCTGGATGGAGCGGGCCGCGGCGCCGCCGAAAATGGATTTCATCTCGCTGCTTGCACATAATCCGGATACCGCCGGCATGATCAACAATCCGATGGAGCTGATGGGCAACCTGATGCTGCTAATCGTGGGCGGCAACGACACGACGCGAAATTCGATCTCGGGCGGCGTGTATTTTCTCAACCAGTTCCCGGCGGAGTATGCGAAGCTGAAAGCGGACCCCAGCCTGATCCCGAACATGGTGTCGGAGATCATCCGTTACCAGACACCGCTGCCGCACATGCGGCGCAAGGCGTTGGAGGATATTGAGTTCGGCGGCCAGCGGATCCGCAAGGGCGACAAGGTGGTCATGTGGTACGTATCCGGAAACCGGGACGAAGAGGTGATCGAGCGGCCGGATGAGTTCCTGATCGATCGGCCGAACGCGCGCCGGCACATCTCGTTCGGCTTCGGCATCCATCGCTGCATGGGCAACCGGGTGGCGGAGATGCAGCTGCGGATCCTATGGGAGGAAATCCTGAAGCGTTTCGACCGAATCGAAGTGGTTGGACCACCGAAGCGGGTGCATTCGAACTTTGTACGTGGCTATGAAGAGCTGCCGGTGATCGTGCACGCGCGCTGAGCGTTGCGCCTGCGGCCGCAGAGGCGAGGCGCCGTTGCAGTTTGCTTTTGGCTTCTGGAAAGAGCCCCGCCCTGGCCCTCCCAGCAAGCGGGGAAGGGACATCTGAGCCTTTGGGGAGGGTGAGTTTTGTCCGAAGTGCGGCCGGTCCCCTCCCCGCGCGAAACCTGGTGCGGGATTTCGTGGGCATATGTCGCAACTTACGCGCCGAACCTTCATGCCCTCGCGGCGGTGCAAACCTAGGTCCGGACGGTGCCCTTCACGGTGCGGCCGTTGCGTTCAAGTTCGATTTCCCAGCTGCGGCCGCCTTTGGCGAGGGCGCCCTGGAGGTCCTTCACGGTCTTGGTCGGTTTGCCGTTCACGCTGCGGATGATGTCGCCCGGGCGGAAGTAGTTGCGCGAGATGGTGCCGCGCGTGACCGAGTGAACGTAGATGCCCGAGCCTTTCGAGAAGGGGTCGAGGCCGTTCTCCTCGGCGAGACGCGGGGAGAGTTCGATGACGCGGGCGCCGTTGAACACCGAAGCATCAGACAGGAGCAGGACGTCCGCCTCGGTCGCGCCCGGGGGCGGCTCGACGCGGACATCAATCATCTGCGCATTGCCGCCGCGCAGGACGGTGAGCTTGGCGAGTTCGCCCGGCTTGCGCACGGCGGCGAGGAATTTGAGGCCCTTCTCGTCGAAGACTTCGCGGTCATCGATCGCGGTGACGAGGTCGCCGCGGCGCAGGCCTGCCTGTGCGGCGGGGCCGTCCGGATAGACTTCGGTTACGATGACGCCGATCGGGCGCGTCAGACCTTGCGTCTTGGCGATGTCGAAGCTGACCGACTGGGCGGCGAGGCCGAGCCATGGGCGCACGAAAGTGCCGCCGTTGACGGCCGCATCGACGACGCGCTTCACCATTTCCGACGGGATCGCAAAGCCGATACCGACCGAGCCGCCGGAGCGCGAGAAGATGGCGGTGTTGACGCCGACGAGTTCGCCCTTGGTGTTGACGAGGGCGCCGCCGGAGTTGCCGGGGTTCACGGCGGCATCGGTTTGCAGGAAGAAGGAGTAGTCCGAAACGCCGACGTCCGTGCGGGCGGTGGCAGAGATGATGCCGTTGGTGACGGTCTGGCCGACACCGAAAGGGTTGCCGATGGCGAGCACGAGATCGCCGACCGAGACGGCGCGGGTGTCAGCAAAGGCGAGCGTGGGCAGGACTTCCTTGCCGGCGTCGATCTTCAGGACGGCAAGGTCCGTGCGCTCATCGGCGAGCAGGAGTTCGGCGGGGTATTCGCGCCGGTCGCTCAGCACCACGCGGAACGTGTCGGCGCCCTGGATGACATGGTTGTTGGTGACGATGACGCCGTCCGCGCTCACGATCACCCCGGAGCCGAGTGAGCTTTGCACGCTGCCCTGCGGGGCAACGCCGTAGAGCAGCTGCTCCATCGGAGTAACGCGGCTGGCGACGTTCTTGGCGGTAAAAACGTTGACGACCGCAGGTGAGGCCTGGCGGACGAGCGGGGCGAAGGTGAGCGATATCTCTTCGGCCGAGGTGGGTACCTTCTGGGCCATCGCGACGACGGTCTGAGAACCAGCGGCGGGGGTAGCCGCAGCGACGGGAGCGGCGGAGGCGGCCCCGGATTCGGCCTGTGAGAACATCGGCGCCAGGGCCACCGTCAGGAGCATCAGGACGGCGATGCTCAGGAAGGCCAGCAGTTTGGATACATGTTTGATCATCGATACGGGATGGGTCATGAGTATGGCTCTATTGCGGCGCAAAAAATGGCGCAATTCGTACCTTCATGACATTTCAGTCAGGGGGCCTCTGAGGCCGCCGCCGCCGTGTCTCTCTCGCGCAAGAGCCGCAGGTTTTCGCCGTGCGATTCCCGGCTGATCTTGTAGAAGCTGACGCAGAGCATCATCAGCATCCAGACCGAGAACAGCGTGGTGGCGTAGCCCCAGCCGAGGGACTGGAGGGCATCGGCCGAGACTTCGTCAGGACGCGCCCCTTCCTGGATGCCAGCTACCGTGAGTACGACCGAGGCCACAAAGACGCCTGATGCCTGGGCGAGTTTCCGGATGAAGCTGATGCCGGCATAGAAAACGCCTTCCGAACGCCGCCCGGTCTGGACTTCGCTATCCTCGACAATATCGGCGACCATCGAGCCGATCAGCATCTGGGTGGCGATGATCAGCGCCAGGTCGATCACCGTGATCCAGAGGACGATGTTGTAGAGCGCTTCCGATCCCGGCGGCGGCATGAAGCCGAGGAGCCGGGCAAAGACAGGCGCCGGGGCAATCGTGAAGGCGAGGACACCTATGACGAGCGCTGCGCGCTTCTTGCCGAGCATCTTGCCGGCGAACGGCGCGACGACGAGCGCAATGATGGCGGAGAGGTAGACCGAGACGGTCAACCCGGCGGTCTGCGTGGTGGTGAAACCCCAGAAGTAGCCGTTGACATACTGGTTGAGCGAAGCGGACACGCCACTTGCAACAAGCCCGAACAGGGAGGCGAGAAAGAGCGCCCGGAAGGACGGGTTCGAGATCGACTCGAACACTTCGCCAAACACCTTGCGGATGGTTAGGTCTCGTTGCGGCGGCGGGGGCTTGAGGTACGGGATACGGGCATGCGTGCCGAGCGATGAAATCGCCGCAGCGCAGAAGATGATGACGGCCGCGACCGTGCCGTAGAGACTCCAGCCCGGCAGGTGAAAGTAGCCGGAGGGATTGGTCTCGCTGGGCCGCAGCAGGAAGAACAAAAGGAAAATCTGGATGGAGAGACCGCCGAACCAGCCGAAGAACGTGCGCAAGGAGACGAGCGATGTGCGCGCGTCATAATCCTGCGTGAGTTCCGGAACGAGTGCCGAGCTCGGCACTTCGTAGAAGGTGAAGGATAGGCGGACGGCGATGGTGAAGAAGACCAGCCAGATGAACAGCTGGTCTGTGGAGAAGCCGGCCGGGGGATTCCAGGTAAAGAAATAGGTCACCCCGACCGGAATGACGGCGAGATACATGAACGGATGCCGGCGGCCAAAGCGCGTGCGCATGTTATCAGACCAGTAACCGACGATGGGATCGGAGATGGCGTCCACCACGAGGGCAACCATCAACGCCGTGAAGACCAGCGGCGCGGGCACGCCGAGGATCTGGCTGTAAAAGAACAACAGGAAATATTCGAACCCGTTATTCTTTACGCCCTCTGCGACGCCGCCGATGCCGAAAGCAAGGCGGGTCCAGAGGGTGGGTTTCTCAGCGGTCGTGGTCGTCATCAGGCGGCCTCTCGCAGATTTGGGTTAGGCCTCAGAGGCCGAGTACGGCCTTCGCCATGATGTTTCGCTGGATCTCGTTCGACCCCGCATAGATCGATGTCTTGCGGTAATTGAAGTAACTCGGCGCAGCGGTCAGGGCGTAGTCCGGCGTCGGGGACTGCGCGTTACTGCCGGGTTCAGCGAGGGCGAGCGTGTCCTGCATGAAGGGCTCGGCATAGAGGCCGGCGGCTTCGAGCGTGAGTTCGGTGATCGCCTGCTGGGCTTCGGAGCCGGCACATTTCAGCATCGAGCTTTCCGGGCCGACATTCTGGCCCGCTGACAGCGAGGAGAGGACGCGGCGTTCAGTGGCGTCGAGCGCGTCGATGCGCATTTCGAGCAACGTCAGCTTGCGGGCAAAATCCGGGTTGCGGATGACCGGTTCGTTGCCGTCATACTCTTTCGAAGCGACCTTGCGGGTCTTGCTGAGCATGTGACGCAGGCCGGGCGCATAGGCGTTGCCGCGTTCGAACTCGAGCAGGTACTTGGCATAGGTCCAGCCTTCGTTTTCCTTGCCGATCAGCGCGTCGCTGATCTTTACACGGACGTTCTCGAAGAAAACCTGGTTGATTTCGTGCTGGCCTTCGGCCGGGCCGTCGAGCGTGGGCAGCGGGCGGACCGTGATGCCGGGCAGGCTCATCGGGAAGACGATGAAGGAGATGCCTTCCTGCGGCTTGCCCTCTTTCGAGGTGCGCACGAGGCAGAAGATCATGTCGGCCCACTGGGCGAGCGTGGTCCAGATTTTCGAGCCGTTGAGGATGTAGTCGTCACCGTCGCGCGCGGCGCTCATCTGCAGCGAAGCAAGGTCGGATCCGGAGCCGGGTTCGGAATAGCCCTGGCACCACCAGAGTTCAGACGAGAGAATCTTCGGCAGGTGTTCCTTCTTCTGGGCCTCGTTGCCGAACGCCATGATGACGGGGGCGACCATCGAGACGCCGAAGGGGGCGACGCTGGGCGTGCCGGCACCCGAGAGTTCGGAATGGAGGATGTAGCGCTCACTGGCCGAGAGGCCGGGGCCGCCATACTCCTTGGGCCAGTTCGGAGCGATCCAGCCTTTGGAGGCGAGCTTCTTCTGCCAGGCGACCTGGCTGGCCTTGTCGACATAGCCGTTCTTGGAAAGCGCCATCCGGGCGCGCAGGCCGGCGTCGAAATTCTCCGCGATCCAGTCGCGAACGTGTTTCTGGAATTTGAGATCGGAGGGGGAGAGGGAGAGGTCCATCGTTTGTGCTTCCTATTCGACGATGTCGTAGTAGCTGACTTCCGGCGCGCCGCCGAGCACGGCGCCGAGCTTCGGGCCGGCCGCCTTGAAATAATCGGTCTGGCCGTGCGCCTTCAGGGCATCGGCGGAGGCGTACTGCTCCATGAAGATGTATTCGGTGGACGAGCCTTTGGTCTTGTAGAGCTGGTAGGTCAGGCAGCCCGGCTCGTTCGCCTTGACCTTCGCCATCAGGTCCTTGGCGACCTGTTCGAATTCGGCCTGCTTGCCATCCTGGATTTTTAGTTTTGCGACGACGCCGATCATGTTCGTTCCTCCGGAGTGATGTTTTGACTACACAGTATGGAGTCCGCGCAAAGCAGCAAGCCCGTCCGCAAGGGCATGAGGGGCAACCGTGACGGTTAATGCGGAAATTTGCCGGAAAGTCAGGCTAACCCAGCCCTAATCTCTTTATGGAACAAGACTTGCTGACAACGGCAGATACAGCCCGGAGCCGAGCACGTGACGCGCGACATGATTAAAACGGAGGATGAGAGGACGGCGAACGCCATGACGCAGGTCGATCCCGCCGTGATCCTCGCCGTGATTCCCACACTCAACGAGGCGCGGCACATTGAAACCTGCATCCGCTCGCTGATGGCAGGCTCGCCGGCGCTGCGCGCGGTGCCGGTCGTCGTGGCCGATGGTGGCAGCTCGGATGACACGGTGGCGATCGTCGAGCGCCTCAAGACCGAATTTCCCAATCTGGGCGTGTTGCACAATCCGAAACGGTTGCAGGCGGCCGCGCTGAACCTGGCCGCGGCCGGGGCGCCGGATGCCGCCACGATCCTTGTACGGTGCGATGCGCACTCGATCTACCCTGAGAACTTCATCCTGGATGTGGCCCAATCCCTCGTCGACAATGGCGCTGCCTCGCTCGTGATACCGATGGACGCCGCCGGCGAGACCTGTTTCGAGAAGGCCAATGCCTGGATCGTCGACACGCCGCTGGGCTCCGGCGGCGCTGCGCACCGGGGCGGCAAGACGTCCGGCTGGGTCGACCACGGGCATCATGCCGGGTTTGACCTTGCCTGGTATCGCCGCATCGGCGGGTATGACGAAACCTTCTCCCATAATGAAGACGCGGAATATGATGTCCGTCTCGGCAAGGCCGGGGGGCGCGTTTACCTGGATGCCGGGATCCGCATTCAATACATCCCGCGCGGCGATGTCCGGCGGCTCTGGAAACAGTATGCAGCCTACGGACGCGGCCGGGCCCGAAACGCGAAGCTTCACGGCACGAAGCTGAAGCTGCGCCAGATGGCGCCGATCGTGGCCTTGCTGGGGTCGGCGGCCGGATGCGTCATTGCGCTGGTCTTTCCGCCGGCGCTGATCCTGCCGCTCGGGTACGTTGCCATCCTTGCCCTTTCGTCGGCACATGTCGCAATCAAGCACAACTCGACCTGCGGTCTGCTCGCTGGTATCGTGGCAGGAACAATGCATTTGAGCTGGGCATGGGGCTTTCTGGGCCAAGCATCTGCGAGCGGCAGACAGTAATCGACACGCTTGTCATTGGTTTTCTTGCGCAAATTCGGTTAATAGATAAAGATCGCCTGAGGTTGGACGATAAAATGGCGAGTGCCAGAAATAGAGAACAGTCTGCGTTGCTTGACCGGCTGGGTTTCTTTGGCCGGACAGCCCAAGCCATGCGATCGCGTATCGAACAAAGGTTCAGGGGGCAGACGGCGGCTGAAGGGGCGGATGCAAGCCTCGCATCGGACGGCCCCGCCATAGCTTCAGCGGTGACGCGTGTGGCAGCGGTGCCACCCGGCCTATGCCTCTATGCGATCGGCGACATTCACGGACGGCGGGACCTCATCGAACGGCTGATACAGCAAATCTCGGAAGATGCTGCTCAGCTGCCAGCGGGCGTGAAACCGCAGGTCATTTTTCTTGGCGACTATATCGACCGCGGCCTGCAGTCGAAGGACGTGATCGATTACTTTATCAACGGCGATCTTGAACGGTTCGATCCTGTTTACCTGATGGGTAACCATGAGGAGGCGCTGCTGCGGTTCCTCAACGAGGCGACCTTCGGCAGCCAGTGGACGCGGTATGGCGGCGCCGAAACACTCTATTCTTATGGCCTCGCGCCGCCGAACCAACGGGCGAGCCTTGGCTCGCACGAAGAAATGGCCGCCTTGCGCGATGCCTGGATGCGCGTGTGGAACGAGTTTCGCGTGCGCCTGCCGGCCGAGCACCTGACCTTCTTCCAGTCCCTGCGGCCGTACTATTCGACCGGGGATTACCTGTTCGTCCATGCCGGCATGCGCCCCGGCGTTAACCTTGCTGCCCAAACGACCCGGGACATGCTGTGGATCCGGGAAGAATTCCTCGATGATCGCGAACCCTTCCCGCAGATGGTCGTTCACGGGCATACGCCGATCGAGGCCGTCCACTATGACAACCGCCGGATCGGGCTTGATACCGGGGCCTTCCTGACCGGCAAGCTTACAGCGGCCCGCCTGCACGGTACGCATGTTGCTTTCCTCAGCACCTGAGGCATTAAGTGAAGACCCCATCCGGGGATGAAGCATCAGACTTTTTGGGAGAGTTTTGCAGCCATGACAGCGCTACGTCCAATTTTGCTCCTGCTTATTGCGGCCATGATGGCATTCCTCGCGGCGTGTGGCTCGATCGGCGCAACACAGGGTGCACGCGAACTCGGGCCGGCCGCGCAGGCCCAGGTTAACAGCGCCTATACGCTCGGCTCCAGCGACCGTCTTCGGGTGACGGTCTTCGGCCACCCGGACCTTTCGGGTGAGTTCGAAGTCGATGGTACCGGCCAGATTTCACTGCCGTTGATCGGCCAGAAGAAGGCCGAGGGCCTGTCGACCTCGATGCTTGAGCAGTCGATCACGCAAACGCTGGCATCCGGATACATCCTTGATCCGCGCGTCAGCGTCGAGGTCATCAACTATCGCCCGTTCTACATTCTCGGCGAAGTCGGCAAGCCGGGCGAGTATCCCTACACCAACGGCCTGACGGTTCAGAACGCCGTCGCTGCGGCCGGCGGCTTCAGCTACCGCGCGAACAAGCGGACTGTGTACATCAAGAGCATGGATTCTGACCGTGAGATTGCCTACGAACTGACGCCTGGAACTGTAGTCAAGCCGGGCGATACGCTGCGGATTGGTGAGCGCATCTTCTGATTCTTTCCGGCGCGTGCCGAATGCAAACAGGAAAGCGCCGCGGGCAACTGCGGCGCTTCTTTTTTGGGTCACTTCGGCTCGCCCGCCCGCAGAATTGTCAGCCAGAGCGCATGAACGGCCATGCCGGGCGTCGCTTCTGCCCGGTCCTGCGCCATCGGCGCGACATTTTGACGGAATATTTAACGAATACTTCCCCCAACACGTGAATCTAGATGTTTCTCGTGAATTCCCGGCCGCGAGTGTGGTATAGCGTTTGCAGTTGCCAAGTTCAGGACAAGGGAAGGCTTCGGGCCGGCTGCCTTAGGGCGCCCGCGAAGTTTGTGCTGAACGCGGCCAGGTAGACTTGAAGGGGAACTCAATGGATTTCCGGTTCGGCGAGCAGACAGGAGGTCTGCCGGAGGAGGCGTATTCAGAAGACGGTGCTGAAGACACGCCCAGTGGCGGCGACTTCAGCGCGAAACGCATTTTCGACATTGTGGCCGCGACACTGGGACTGATCTTTCTTGCGCCCCTGCTGCTCGTTGTTGCCCTGCTGATCCGTCTTCAGGACGGCCAGAAAGTGCTCTATTGCCCGCCGCGTCTGGGGTACCGGGGTCAGGCCTTCCGGTGCTTCAAGCTGCGCACGATGGTGCCCGACGCGGACAGCAGATTGCAGGCGGTGCTGGAAAGCTGCGCCAAGGCCAGGCTCGAATGGGACCTCACACAGAAGCTGACCAACGACCCGCGCATCACCCCGCTGGGCAAGTTCATCCGCTCCACCTCGATCGACGAACTGCCGCAGCTGATAAACATCATTCGCGGCGACATGTCCCTCGTCGGCCCGCGCCCGATCTCGTTTAACGAACGCCCCAGGTATGGTGAATACTTCGACGTCTATACCCGTGTACGCCCCGGCCTGACCGGCCTATGGCAGACGAGCGGGCGCAGCAACACGACCTATGCCGAACGCGTTCAGCTCGACACCAAATATGTGGAGACCCGCACCTTCTGGGGCGATGTCTTGATCATCGTGAAAACCGTTCCGGCGGTGCTGCTCTCCGTAGGCGCAAAATAGGGAGCCGGTCGGACGTCTACGACCCGAACTGCGACCATCGGGCCTGGGAGGTAGACCCCCTTCGCTTTGAGAAGGACCGGACCGGGCTGGAAGTGCGGCGTCAGAGGACGGCCCACAAGCAAGATGTCCGCGCTGATCGTTTTGCCGATCTCTGCCGGCCTTGGGCTGACCAGCCGGGATGTCGTGGCGGTTACGCCGAGCGCCGAGTATGCGCCGGTGGCGGATGTGTTGCTGATCCTCTGCCGAGTGGGCCTGTTCGCGCCCTTCACCTGTGTTCGCAACGCGGCCTTCATCGCCGTGAAGCGGCTGAACCTGCTGATCACTTTCTCGCGGATCGATCTGGTCAGTCTCACCGCGGCGGCCCTCGCCCTGGCGCCGTATTCCGCAGAGGCTGCCACGGCATCCCTGCTGATGACTGAGGCCGTTCACATAGCCCTGACAGTGCCGATACGGCTCAAGGACATGCAGACCAAGCCGCTGAGCCTGCTGATTTAGGTGCTTGCGGCCTCTAGCGGCTGTATCGCGATGGCAGGGGCCGTCATGCTGATCGAAATCCATACGCCGGGCTTCGATTCCTGGCTGAAACTCGGGCTTAGAGCACCGTACGCTTACTCTGCAACATAGTTCATGGCCCGGAAGAAGTTCCAGCATTCGTTTGGTGTGAAGAGGGAGCAGATGTCGCCGATGGCTTTGATGAGGCCGTCAAAGGTTCTTGCAGCGGCTGCTCGCAAGTGCGCTTTCAGTTTCGAGAAGGCCATCTCGATCGGGTTCAGGTCCGGGGAGTATTTGGGCAGGAAGAGGAACCAGGCGCCGCGGGCGGCGAGGGCTTCTGCGGCGCGCGGGCTTTTGTGGACATTGAGGTTGTCGAGGATCACGACGTCGCCGGGCTGCAGGAGTGGAGCAAGCTGGGTCTCGACATAAATGTCGAAAGCCGCGCCATTTATTGCGCCTTCAACGATCCAGGGCGCCACAAGGCCGTCACATCGCAAGCCGGCAATGAAGGTCTGTGTACCCCACTTTCCGAACGGAGCGGTCGCCTTCAGGCGGGTGCCGCACAGAGAGCGACCCCGCAGACGGCACATATTGGTTTTCACTGAAGTTTCGTCGATGAACACAAGCCGCCCCGGTTCGGCCTGCATGGCGGGCTGGCGATAGTGTTGCCAGTCGGCGCGCGCCGCTTTCACATCAGCGCGCTCTTGTTCCGCCGCCAGCAGCGTTTTTTTTATAGGTGAAGCCGAGCGCGCACAGCACGCGTGAGATGCTCGACGGCGCTACTTTCACCCTGTGTTCTTCCAGCAGGATCGCAGCCAGTTGCGGCATCGTGATATCAGGCCGCGCCGTCACAGTTTCGATCAGAAAATCCCGGTGCGGCCCCAGCTTGCCGAAGCCCGGCGCCCGGCCGTGCGGACGCGGATCAATCGAGCCGGTCGCTTCGACGTGATGCACAAGCCGCGACGCAGTTGACGGAGCAACTTCGAACTGGCGGGCCACAGCCCGCATCGACTTGCCGCTCGCAACACCGCGCATCATTCGCGTACGAAGATCAGCAGAAATCAGGTTTGCCATGTCAGTCACCTCCTGAAACTGTGAATCACAGTTCGAAGGGACGGGGAATCAATTTGATTCAATCAATCGGTACGATGCTCTA
>CAMEDD010000061.1 GCA_945913285.1 Candidatus Sulfopaludibacter sp. SbA3 | reverse complement strand
TTGTCGCGGAACTCACTGGCGGCTTTCATCACGATGAAGGCCGGGCTGGTGATCAGGTCATGCGCCTTCAGAAGCCTGTAAACACTGGCTTCCGAGACGAAGTAACGCTTCTCATCCGTGAACGTCACCGCCAGCTCCCGGGGCGAGAGTTCCGGTTGGTCGAGGGCCATTTCCAGAACCCGGTCACACACCTCCGCCGGGATGCGGTTCCAGACACGGCCAGAGCCACCGCGCCGGTCTTCCAGCCCTGCCTCGCCGAACCTGCGATAGAGGTCATACCAGCGATAGAAGGTCGGCCGCGACACGCCGATCTGGTCAAGCGTCCTCTTCACCGGCTGGTGCGAGTTCTCGACCAGCCGGATGATTTCGAGCTTTTCGGATGCGGGGTATCTCATTCTTCGGCGTCCCCATCCCCGATCACGCTTTTTTTCAGAATGCGGTTCTCAAGCGTCAGGTCTGCCACGACCTCTTTCAGGTCACGCATCTCACGCTTCAGGCCCGTCACTTCGCCGGACGTCGCCTGCCGCTCCGTGTCGCCGGACAATCGCTTCTTGCCGGCTTCGAGGAACTCCTTCGACCAGGTGTAATACAGCCCCTGGGCATTCAGCGGGAAATCGCGGTGCGATTTCTGATCCGCCTCATCCCTCTCGCCGGCACAGCTCGGCAATCGAGTACTCGCCGCGTAGACCTTCAAGGACAATCCGGATCTTCTCCTCGGCTGAAAACTTCCGCCGGGTCTGACGCTTGATTGCCTGTACATGCTTCTCGGCCGGAGACTCCTTCGGCCCGGATTTCTGTCTCATCTTCACTCCTCGTATCAGTTACGATGAGCCAGAAATCCTCCTTAAGCAATTTTGCCGATCTGTCTCACAGTCGCTGACGGGGAACAGCAGGTCGACCATCATGCAATCCTTGACCGGCTGGCGGCGCAACATCCGGAAAAGACGCACCAGGAACTGTATGAACTCGCCCTGCAGGGCTATTATGGCGCGGTGATTGAAGAGGCGCCGAACTATGGCCAGCCGGTTCTGGCGCAGATGAAAAAGGGAGACGTTGCGATCTGGCATGCGCAGACGCCGCACTGCGGCTCTATGGCGCGTAACCCTCTCCTCTCTCGCTGGAGCATTGTGTTTCACAACACACCCGAGCAGGTTCAGGTCCACCACCATGATCGCTATTTCGGCCATCGGAGCGCTGCCCCGCCGCCCGGCCGTTATGGCTTCCGCGACCACCAGGGCCGCAAGATCGCGCTTGCGGGCGAGACGCAGTTCATGTGAGCGGCCGGCCTGTGGCGCGACAATCCCGATGAGAAGCCTTATCCTGATCGCCGCGCTCCGGAACCGGCGTTCTGTCCGGGGCTAGAGAAACACCGGGTGCGCGCCGTCATGTCAGATGGCGAAATGCAGCAACTGCTGGCGCCCGCCTGTCACGGTAACCCTGTCGGGGACGGGGCACTGGTGTTCATCTACCCTGGCTGGCAGTTGCTGGATGACCTTGGGCAGGCAGGGTTTGCTGTCTCTGCGGCGCTGGTCTTCGATCCTGGCCAGGGGATAGTTTCCAATAATTGTCCGTATGCTGACGGAGTTTCCTGGCCCCTTGTGTTCCGGGCTGTCAAAGCCTGAGCACCCGTGGGTGCGGTCAGGCCGGCGCCATGACCTCCCGAAGGCGCTCTGCATAGCGCGTGCCCATGGCGAGGGAGGAAAAGTTCATGGCCATGTCCAGCCTGGCCTGCCGGGCCTTTTCCAGCACACGGGTTCGGCACAAAAGGATGTCTTCCATCGCCGCAACCGCGTCTTCCAGTTCCGGTTGAGCCCAGCTCTGATCTTCCCAGTGCGGGTACTCACCGGGCCCGACGGCAACCTGCCGGCAGGCAACCAGCCGGCTGTTCTCAGGTCGCATGAACGTAAGGTTACCCGAATAGCCGGTCGCTATCACGGGAACCTCAAGCGCCATAGCTTCGGCGAGGCCCCGGCCAAACCCTTCGGACCGGTGCAGCGAGATGAAACAATCGGCATTGCGAACCAGATTCTTGACAACATGGTCCGGCAGGGCCCCCTCGATCAGTTGTACCTGATCGCTGATGGCCCCGACCGCATCGCGCAGCTGCGCGCCGGTCGTGTCTTGCGCAAGGGAGCCCTTGAACTTCAGGATCAGGTGGGCGGGCTCGCGCGGATGGCGCGCAACAAGGGCCTTGAAGGCCTCGATCACCTGGAAGGGATTCTTGCGGGCGATGTAAGAGCTCAGATCGAAGAAAAACAGGAAAGCGGTCACATGATCGGGTATCCCGAGCGCCCTGCGTCCCAGGTGCTGGGTCAGGGCCGGCGCGACGGCCTGAGGCATCAGACGTACAGGGCGCGCAACCACATTCGAAAGCGCGCTGGCTATGAATTCAGAAGAAGCCCAGACCTCATCGAACTGGCTCAGTGCCTCAGCCCACTGCGATGGGTATCTCGGCAGCTCCCACACAGGCAGGATGATGTTAGAGGCCTCTGCAAAGCGTGGATCGCGCAGATGCGCGAGGGCCTGAGCAACCTCATCCCCATTGATGTGGAAGAGATTGATATCGGCGCTGAGGCCCGGCTTCAGGGCCCCCTTGAATTCGTCCAGCAGCGCCGGATCGTCGCCGCGGCCTATCCCGTAGATGTCGCACAAGGTCGGCGCCATGCCGGCAGCCCGCAACGCACGCATGCTGGCGCGCAGATGATCTGCCACGCCGGTTGAAACAAACGGATGTCCGACAAGGCGGATATCGGCGCCTGAGAACTGCGCTTTCATTCAGTTATCCTCCGGACGAGGCCAGAGATGGGCATCATGCGCATTGCGCACCGCTTCGAGCCAGCCACGCCCGATGCGCTTGTCCGGTTCGAGATATGCCCCTTCGGCCCATTCATTCCAGGCATTCACGAACACAAACCGCTCCCCAGATGGGTTCTGCTCGCGGGTGACCGCCATGGCCCATTCCAGCCAGGCCTGGAATGCGCCGGGGCTGGCATCATGATAGCTGTAGCTGCGGTCCTGGCGCCGGGCCGTGTTGTCCCAGGACGGCATGACACCCCTGAAGCGGCGATGCCCGGGAACGGGTTCGGCGAAGTAACGCCGGACAGTGGTCATGTAATCGCTGACCACACCCTCAAAACGCGGATTGAAACGCTTGCCGGGCAGGGAAATCGGGTTTGAGACGCCGCTCGGAGGAAACTCGATGGTTGCGTCAAATCCGATCGATGCCGGGTCCGGATAGGTCAGGGCGTTCTCGAAGGTCTCCACGAACGCCAGATAAATCTCACCCACGCCTTGCGCACGGCAAATGGCGCGCCAGCGATCCGCGGTACGTTTTGCGTCGGGCAGCAGGCTTGGCCGGTAGAGGATCACGAGGGGTTTTCCTTGGACGCGGATATAGTGCGGCGCCCGAATGTAGCGCAGCATGTCCCGGATGACGGCTTCATCATCTTGATCGCTGTAAGTCTGCGCGAGCAGGACTTCCCGGTCCTGCCCATCCCACGTCCGGGTCCAGTTCTCGTTTGCCCAGCAGATGCAGAACGGGAAGCCGAGATCGTGGCGCTCGGCGATCATGTCGAGGGGACGCTGCAGGATACGCCGGCCGGCGAACCAGTAATAATAGACACAGAATCCGTCGATGCCATGCCGGCGGGCGAGGTCTGTCTGGGCCTCAAGAACGCCCGGATTTGTCAGGTCGTAATAACCGAGTTCCCCAGGTCGTCTGGGCTGTGTGTGCCCGGCATAGTTCGGCAGGGCCTTGGCAACATTTGTCCATTCCGTGAAGCCTGCCCCCCACCACCGGTCATTCTCCGGTATCGTGTGGAATTGCGGCAGGTAGTTTGCGATGACCTTGACCCGGTTGTCTTCGCTGACCTGCTTGCCCCAGCGACCGATGATACGCTGCGTATTACGCCGCACCTGGGCAAGCTTATAGTCTCCCGGCAGCGCGTTCGAGGTCACGCTCAAATGGTGCACAACCTCCGAAGCGGCGACATACCGGACCCGAAGACCTCTTTCCCGGGCGCGGTAACACAGGTCCACATCCTCGCAATAGGCCGGCGCGAGGGTGTCATCGAACCCTCCAAGATCGGTAAACAGGGCCCTCGAAATCGCAATACAGGCCCCGGAGGCATAATCGACATCACGGTCAGTATTGAAGCGGGCAAGGCCCGGATCATCGAACAGGCCGATCAGCTGGGCCGATCCGTCCGGGTTGAGCCGCGCGCCAGCTTCCTGCAGCCTGCCGTTTGGAAAGAGCAGCTTCGGCGCCGAGATCGCGACGCCGGGATCAGCCAGCGCCTCAACCAGCGGCTCCAGCCAGCCCGGCTGAACCTGGACATCGTTATTGAGGAAAATCACGATCCGGCCCCGGGCCTTTTCGGCCGCGCCATTGCAATTGCGCAGGAAGCCGCGATTTTCCTCCGACCTCAGATGCACAAGACCATCTATGAGCTGCATCAGACCTGCGGTTTCGTCCGTGGACGCATCATCTGCGACAATGACTTCGGCCTGGATCCGGCCCAGACGGTCCCGGAGCGCCGCCAGGCATTCGAGCGTGTAGCGTGCATTATTGAAGGCAGGAATAATGATGCTTACGAGGGGTGCGCTTGTTCGATCAAACTTCAGCCGGCGAGCCGTTTCTTCGAGCGAACGACCCGAAAGGGAAATCATCTCCGGCGCAGGCAGCTCCAGCCCCTCGATATACTTGCGCCGCGCCGAGGTTAGAGACGTTCGCAGCTTAAGATAGGCTGGCCAGTCATAGGCGTCTTCTGCCTGCGCCCGGTTGCTCTCAAGATCGGTAAACAGAACTCCGTCCTGTTGACCAGAAGCCGAGGACCGGTCCGCCGGGTAAGGTTCCGGGCCCGCAGACGGCAGCCTTGCCGGCCCGGCCGGCGGGCCGGCAAGCGAAGGGGCAGGCGACTGCGAACGCGCAGCTTCGGCCAGCGCCCGAACATGGTCGCGAAGTTCGGCTTCGAAGTTGGAGCGTAGAGGGAACACCTGGTGCAGTGCATCGTTCCGCACGGCGTGAAGAAGTGGCGGAAGCTCTGAAGCTGCCAGGGCCGGCGTGCCTGTCGCGTAGGCGACAGCGTCAAACCCGGCCAGCGGCAGGCGCGCTTCGAAGGCGCCGCGCTGCAGGAAGTGCACGAGCGGGTTTACGCCCGCGGATTCGACATCCGGATTGCCGTCGAGATACTCTCTGCTCGGGAAAAGAGGGCTTGGATCGCGCCGCTCGGCGCCGCCCTTCAGAAGATAGTGTCGCAGCGGCTCGAGCCCTGCAGCTGCGACATCCGGATTCTGAGACAGATACCAGGATGTTGCAAAGAGTGGGTGCGGATCGCGCCCTTCGCGCCAGCCTCTCTGGACATAATGAACGAGCGGCGGGACGTTTGCGCGAAGAACGTCCGGATAGCGCTCGATGTAGTATTCCGTATCGAAAAGGGGATGAGGCGAGGCTCCCGATCGCCACCCCCCCAACAGATAATGGATCAGAGGATTGTCAGTTTTGATATCAAGCGTAGCCGCCCGGCTCACATAGTAAGCAGTATCAAAAAGCGGATGAGGATTTTTACCTTCTCTCGCGCCCCGGAACAGATAGTGCTGCAGCGCAGTCATCCGATGAGCTTCGAGTTCGGAGCCAGCCTGAGCCCTGTACCAGCGAACATCGAACAGCGGGTGCGGATCGCGTCCCTCCGAGCATCCAAAACCGAGATAATGAACAAGCCCAATTTCGCCCTGTGCCGCGATGTCGGGGGAGTGAAGCTTGTAGAAGGCCTCGTCAAAAAGCGGATGCGGACTTGGGCCGTTGCCCCGAGCATATGTCCTGAGCTGCGAGAACAACGGCGCGCTGCGCCGATCCCAAAGACCGCTCAGAGCGATCAGGCCAGCCCGGCCAAGTGAAGTCCGGCGAAGCACTCTCCGGACGATATTGACCCTGCTAAGCGCTGCCGGGCCGGATTGCGGTGCCGCCACCTGTTCGAAGGCTTGCCAGCGGGCGCGTCTGCCTTCCTCACTCAGGGTGACCAGTTGGCGCTGGGCCTCGATGATGGATGTGCCGGCGCTTTCTAGCCTGTCCTTGAGCTGGCAGAGCTGCGCGGACGCGGCCGTTATGGTCCCATCAAGGACAAAGCCAGACCGCTCGGCGTCTCGCCAGCGCGCCGTTTCCAGTTCCTGCCGGTGCGCATCCAGCGCTTTCACCCGGTGCTGCGTCTGGTCTAGTTCTTCGACAAGACGCCGCTCTTCCCGCGTGCGGTCATCTTCAATCTTCCGGCGGGACGCGTCGAGATCCGCGCACCGCTGTTCTAGAAGGGCCGCCGCTTCTTCCAGGCGAAAGATCTCCCTCACCTTCTGATCAAGCACCTGCTCATGCGCTTTTACGGCAGCAGCGATCTGCTCCTGTGCCGCTCTCGCCTGAGCCGTGAGAGCGCTTCGTTCGCTCTGGAAGGCTTCCTGATCCTGCCCCCTGGCCTGTTCGAGCTCGATCCTGTGGGCATCGAGGGCGTCGATGCGGGCCTTTGCGGTTTCTCTGTCGATCGCAGACGTCTGCTCGGCCTGATCGAGGCGCTCGGATAAATCCACCACAATCGGGGCGAAGATCTGCGCAGCCGCTCCCATCTCTCCGAAGACCGCGTCAATTTCAGAAGCGTCGGGCTCCTGAATTCCGCTGTCTCCCTGCCCGAAGCAATCATAGATCCGTCCGATCCAGGGTGCCAGGTCACGCCGGGCCCGAAGCTGCGCCCGCGAGGCAAGATGATGACGTGCCCCCTTGGCGAGGAATCTCTCGATTTCGAGCTGTGAAGAAACCGTGAGCTGCGGAAACATGATGCCAAGTGCCGACTCTGTTCTGCTGAGCACAGTCCGCCAGTTTTGTTCAAGTTCTTCGTAGTCAACGAACAAGCGTGGCAAGGACCGGGTCGAGCGTTCAACCGCGAGCGTGTAGGCGGCCCAGACGAGCGAGGATTTTGCGCTCGGAAACCCATTGCGCTGCTGCAGGGACGCCGCAACCTCCAGGGGGTTTCTCACAAGCACCACAACGCAAGGGTCGTACTGGCTCTGCTGGAGGGCCGGGATCCAAAGATCCATGAGCAGCGAAAGACGCGGGTCTTTTATGACCGGCAGAGATGTTGCTGCGAATTCCTGGTCAAGGCACTGCCTGATCCGGCTAATTGCTGACGTCCTGAAACGGGCGGCGTCCGGCCTCGAAACAAACCCGAAAACATCATCCCACCTGGAGCCGATTTCCCGCAAGAGTTCGTCATTAAGCTGCGCGACCGGACCTGACTCCCAGAAGCCGTTCGGATTATCTGCGGCAGGAGGCATGAGCGTGCGCGGCAGACCTGCTCCGGCGAGTGACAGCACCCTTGTCATGGCGGAGGTTCCGCTGCGGTGCATGCCCGCGACGAGTATGGCTTTTCCTCTGCCGATTGAACGACCCGAAGCCGACTCACTTCGTTCTTCGGTCAGGTTTTCCGGCTTTGACGTGAAAGACTGATCGGCCATGCTGTCTGCGCTCAACGCCTTCTCAATGAATTTACTCGAGCTACCAGCTGACGCTGCCTAGCCAACAGCGATTTCGAAATCATGAATTTGCCTAACAGTCGAGCGCTAATCAGTATTTTTAAAGTGATCGCAAGCATAATGAACCATTCTATTTGCGAAATGCGAGCAGCGATTGAGCAAAAGCCTGGCCGACTTGCGCTCAGGAACGTGTTTCAAGGCGTTTGCGAGCGGAATGGGCAGTTTTCTCCCTAAACTCTGAGTTGTAGGGTCTCCGGGCTCGGCATAGAGCCTTTGAGGCCCGTGGCAGGTGCAAGGGGCCGGGTCATTCTGGGGCCTCATGACGGCACAGTTTGGTCAAAGGTCGGGTAACGTTGCAGATGACGCCGTCTTCAGGACCTGATTGACGGTGTGCAGGGCCCCGCCGAGAGGGCCGGCGGGGATATGAAATTGCCAAGTGACGAGCCTGTTTTTATTCATGGTAGGCGAACCGAAAGCATGTTTCTTAACGTAGAGTTCGAAAGTGGGCGGCGGTCTCCAGGCCTGCGTCAGCACCGTCTCGGGCGAGTACAAATCGGGTGGGTGACAAATGAGTGACAGCGGAGCGACCCGGAACGTCGGCCTCGTCCGGCTTGAAATGACCGAGGAAGCGCTCCCGGACGCGGCTGACTTCCGCGAGGTGCCGGAGCCGGTACTGAAGGCAGAACCGCCGCAGCAACTTGCGGGGACGCACGATCACTCGCACGTACCCGCCAGCGCCCCGGTAGGGGATCCTGGCGCGGACGCGGCATCGGAAGGGGCTCAATTTCATGCGGATCCCGGTTTTCAGGTGGCGGCGCCGGATGCAGCTGAAATGCATCCCCACCTCGCCGGAACGCTGCCCCCAAACCCTGCTGACGCCGGACAGCCCCCCCCGGAAACGGCCACTGAAGCTCGCGTAGCCGGCGCATCATCTGATCTGGCCCGCGAGCTTCCTGAGCCGCGAGCCGCCGGTTCGCTCCTGATCGGCCGTAGCCAGACATCCGAAAACGCATTGTCCTCAATCCTCATACAAGCTGTCCCGAGGGGAAGGAAACAAGGGGAAATGCCCAATCAGGTGGGCATCGAAGTGAGCGATCTCGTCCTGCGCTATCCGGTCGGAGCAGCAAGGCGTGGCAGCGTCAAATCGGGGCTGCTCAGGATCTTCGGACATCGAGACGCGAAAGCTCAGATCGACTACGTCACGGCGATACGCGGGGTCAGCTTCAAGGTTGAGTGCGGGGAGCGCGTCGGCATCATTGGCCGGAATGGCTCGGGAAAATCATCGCTGTTGCGGGTCTTGGCGGGCGTTTTCCCAGTCGACAGCGGCAGCGTCCGGATTTACGGGGAAATCGGTACGTTGTTGGATATCGGGCTCGGGTTTGAGGCAGAATCAACCGGCCGCGAGAATATCTACAATCGCGGTTTTGCCATGGGGCGCTCCCGGAAAGAGTTGCAAGCCGCCGAAGCGGAAATCGTCGCGCAAGCAGAGCTCGGCGAATTTATCGACCTGCCTATGCGAACATATTCAAGCGGAATGTTCGTTCGGCTTGGCTTTGCCGTGTCAACCCAGTTTACGCCGCAGGTGCTGCTCGTTGATGAGGTCTTTGGCGCGGGCGATGCGGTTTTTGCGAAACGGGCGAAGGCGAGGATCAGGCATTTGACGGCGAATGCTGGGATTCTGATGCTTGTCTCTCATGATTTTGCGGCTGTTCTCGATACATGTACCCGCGTCATCTGGATGGACCGCGGGCAGATAATTGCCGACGGCGACCCTCAGGAAGTTGTCTCAAACTATCTCAATGCGGCAGCCTCCGCGCACGGAACTGGCAGGGAGTAAGCAAACGCGTGTCGTATTCAAATATTGTCGGGAAACCAAATAACCCCGGGCTGAGCTATCTGCGGAACTTTGCGCGCTATCGCAGCCTGTGCTCAAATCTCGTCGCCGCTGACCTGCGGGCGCGTTTTCGCAGAAGCCACCTTGGCATCCTCTGGGCAATGATCCAGCCGCTCTCTTTTGCCATAGTCCTTGCACTCGTTTGGGGAGCCGTATTCGAGCAGAATTATCTTGCGTTTTCTGTCTATGTCCTCTCGGGAATCATTGTCTGGGAGTACTTTTCGAATACTATTTTGACAGCTCAGGACAGTCTGATCAGCGCAGAGGGATACCTCAAACAGGCGCGCATCCCGCTGCTTGTTTTCCAGCTGAGAGCGCCCCTCGCCGGGCTTGTCACCTTTTTCGCCGGTCTGGTCTCGCTGTTCGTGCTCCAGGCCGCCTTGGGCAAACTGCCTGCGATCGGCTGGCATCTTGCCCAGATCCCTTTGTTCGTCATCCTCTTGTTGCTTTTTATCATGCCGGTCGGGATCATTTTCTCGATTCTTGGTACACAGTTGCGGGACCTTCGGCACGTCAGCCTTATCGCAATCAACGCGCTGTTCTTCCTGTCCCCGATCATGCTTGCGCGGGACTATCTGAGTTCAGAGCGTCTCGCCTTCCTGCAATATGCGAATCCGATAATCCCCCTGCTCGACCTCTTCAGAGCCCCGGTTGTTGAAGGCGTTTTCTGGTCTCAAGGGCAACTGATTGTCGTCGGCATTTGGACTGCTGCGCTATGGAGTGCAGCCATCGCACTTTCTGGTTTCTTCGGACGCCGGATCGTGTTTGCCATCTAACACGCGTTCTGAGTAACAACGTTCCTTGTCGCGCTTAAAATTGGCCGTCATTCAATGGAAAACTCAGGTTGCGTCTTAAGTTACGGCCTCGCATAAATTACAATGGCCCGATGAGCGGCGCTGAGTCTTGAGGCTGAATTTTGTGTCGGTTAACTTAGCTGTCAATCGCAAAGCCGATGGCTATCCCGTCTAACCAAGTATTGTAGGTTTAGCCTTATGAAAATGATAGTAACCGGTGGCGCGGGCTTCATCGGATCTGCCGTAGTGCGCCACCTCGTCTGCGACCTCGGCGCTGACGTGGCGGTGATCGACAAGATGACTTACGCCGCGAACCGAGCAAATATCGCCGCGGCCGAAGCCACGGGCCGGTGCAAGCTTTTGGTTGAAGACATCTGCAACGCCGCAACGATGACGGAGATCATCGCGGCAGAAAAGCCGGTTCAGGTCCTTCACCTCGCGGCGGAAAGCCATGTCGACCGCTCGATTTCGGGACCCCGGGATTTCATCGAGACAAATGTTCTTGGGACTTACAACTTGCTCGAAGCCTCGCGCGCCTATTGGTCAGGCCTCGCCGGCGGAGCGAAGGACAAGTTTCGCTTCCTTCATGTCTCGACAGACGAGGTCTACGGTTCGCTCGGCGCTGAGGGTCTCTTTACGGAAGGGACCCCATACGATCCGTCATCGCCTTATTCTGCGTCCAAGGCAGCTTCAGATCACCTCGCAAAGGCATGGCATCGCACTTATGGTTTGCCGGTGGTCGTCTCCAACTGCTCGAATAACTACGGCCCTCATCACTTTCCCGAGAAGCTAATTCCACTCGTGATCCTGAACGCGCTCGAAGGCAAGCCGCTGCCGGTCTATGGCAAAGGGGACAATATCCGCGACTGGCTCTATGTCGAGGACCACGCGCGCGCGCTGGCAATGATTGCGGCAAACGGGCATCTCGGCGAGACCTACAATGTGGGTGGACGAAACGAGCGCACCAATCTGCAGGTCGTTGAAGCGATCTGCGACGTCCTCGACAGGCTCGTCCCGGCGAATCACCCGCGCCGCCAGCTCATTACCTTTGTTGCTGACCGCCCCGGTCATGACCAGCGTTATGCCATTGATGCTGCCAAGCTTGAAAACGAACTCGGCTGGCGCGCTGAGGAAAACTTCGAGACCGGCCTCGAGAAGACAATTCAGTGGTACCTAGACAACGAGGACTGGTGGCGCCCCTTGCGCAAATCCGTCTATTCAGGCGAGCGCCTCGGGCTGCCCGCTGCGGTCAAGGCCTAGCCTATCGTCATGTCAGAGTCCCCCAAACAGAGCGCCGCATAATGTCCAAATTCAGGGTACTTGTAGCCGGACGCAGCGGCCAGGTGGCGCGCGCGCTGGTCGACACAGCGCCTTCTGCCGAAGTCGACCTCGTAGCACTCGGCAGGCCGCATCTCGACCTCAGCGATCCCGCCTCAATCGACAATGCAATCCAAGCGGCACGGCCAGACTTGGTGATAAATGCGGCGGCCTATACCGCCGTAGACCAGGCCGAAACCGACGAGGCAGCGGCTCACGCGCTGAACGCCCACGGCGCGGCGCGCCTCGCCGCTTCAGCGGCTCGTGCCGGTGCGCCCATTCTGCATCTTTCGACCGATTACGTTTTTTCGGGCGATAAGTCCTCACCATATGTTGAAACCGATTCGCCGGCGCCAACCGGCGCCTATGGCCGGTCCAAGCTCGCCGGGGAGTTGGCTGTGGCGGCCGCCAATCCAAACCATCTGATTTTCCGCACAGCCTGGGTCTACAGCCCTTACGGCAAGAATTTCGCCAAGACCATGTTGCGGTTTGCAGAGACCCGAGACGAGCTGTCTGTGGTACATGACCAGATTGGCAATCCAACGGGCGCGCACGACATCGCTCACGGACTGTGGAGTATAACTAGCGAACTCGCGGGCAATCGTTCGGCCCTGAAACCGGGCACATATCACATGACAGCCTCGGGGGAAGCGAGCTGGGCGGAGTTTGCCGAGGAGATTTTCCGGGCGAGCGCCGCGTGTGGCGGGCCTGCCGCCCGCGTGCGCCGGATCACGACGGCTGAGTACCCGACGCCAACGCGCAGGCCTGCAAATTCGCGTCTTGATGGTTCAAAACTGGCGGCTCAGCTTGGCGTAATCTTGCCGCAATGGCAGGCAAGCACGCGAATGTGTGTAGAGCAACTCGTAAAAGTCAAAGGCTGGACAGTATGAAGGGCATTATCCTCGCAGGCGGCAAGGGGACACGATTGTACCCCATCACGCGTGGCGTTTCGAAACAGCTTTTGCCGGTCTACGACAAGCCGATGATCTTCCATCCGGTCACCACCCTGATGCTCGCAGGGATCCGCGATATCCTCATCATCGCAATGCCGGATTCGGTCGGGGCGTATCAGCGCCTGCTGGGTACGGGCCAGGACTGGGGCATGAACTTCGACTATGCAATCCAGCCCGAGGCCAATGGGCTTGCCGAGGCGTTCATCATTGGTGCGGATTTCGTCGGCGGCGCGCCGAGCGCGCTCGCGCTTGGGGACAACATGTTCTATGGCGCGGGTCTGCGCGGCGATCTCGAGAAATCCGGCGGCTTGACCCGCGGCGCCGAAGTCTTCGCCTTTCAAGTCCAGAACCCGCAGGAGTTCGGCATCGTCGAAATCGACGCGAACGGCGTCGCACTGTCGATCGAGGAAAAGCCCGAAAGACCAAGAAGCAACTGGGCGGTGACGGGCCTCTATTTCTATGATCAGGACGTGGTCGAGATTGCCCGGGCCGTGCGCCCCTCGGCGCGAGGCGAACTCGAGATCACGTCAATCAACGACGCCTATCTGCAGGCTGGCAAGCTCCGCGTGAACCGTCTGGCGCGGGGTACCGCCTGGCTCGATGCTGGCACCTTTGACGGCCTGATCCAGGCCTCTCAGTTCGTACAGACCATTGAGAAGCGCCAAGGCCTTAAGATTGCTTGCCCGGAGGAAGTTGCGTGGAGGTGCGGTTTCATTGACGATACGCAGCTCGAACGCCTTGCGGCCAGTTACAAGAATGAATACGGCGACTACCTTCGCCATGTTCTGGCGATGCCGCACGAGTAGGATCGGTTGGTCGCCGAGCGGCAAGCCGACTTACCTTTCAATCAGGTTTTCATTACAGGCCTAAGGGGAAGGGCGAACATGAACGCCTCTCCGGCTCATCCTCCACGGGTTCCAGGCCATGGAGCGGACGACATGTGAAATCACGGCGCGCCGGCGCACGACGCGCCATTCGGGTGATGTCCGTATACGGACAGACCCGGCGAGCCCGTCGAGAAGACCCGCGAGCATTGGCGCAAAGCGCGGTGTGAAACTGCTCCGAGCAAGCAGGTACACGGTCAGCGTCAGATGTCCTGGAAGGGTCAGAAAAAGCAGGCCCAGCGGCATGTTCTTCACATAGGTCCAGAACCGGTTGCGGGTGCCGTGATAGGTGGAGAAGGGGCTTGCGCGGCCGGAAATAGCGCTTCCGGCGTGATCGATCACGGCGTCGGGTACGAAACGGCAATCCTCGCCCAGCAGCTGCAGACGAAAGCCGAGATCGACGTCCTCGCAATAACAGAAGAAGCGTTCGTCATACCCGCCGGCCGCGCGAAACAGGGCTGCGTCATAGACGGCGCTCGCGCCGCACGCACTGAAACAGAAGCCAGGCCCCGGCAGCTCGCGCGCGGCCCGGCCGAACCCGCCTCGCCATGGAAATCCGAACAGTAGATAAGCGTCGCCCGCGCCGTCGAGTACGTTGCGGTCGCTGAGATCAAACTGGGCGCAGGCGAAGGTCCGGCAACCCGGATACTTGTGCATCGCCCGGTTCAGCGCCTCCAGCCAGTCCGGCGCGGCGCGGGCATCAGGGTTGAGCAAAGCGAGCCATTGACCATTCGCCAGCCTGGCCGCCTGGTTGTTCGCTTCAGCAAAACCAAGATTGCGGCTGTTCTTGACAAGCTGCGCCCGCGGCATGGCCGAAAGGTCGAGCGCATCGGCAGACCCGTCATGCGACGCGTTGTCGATAACGATCAGCTCAAAATCCTGAACGGTTTGCTGCGCCAGGGAATCGACCGCCTGCTGAAGGTAATCAGCCGCGTTGTAATTGACGATGATGACGCTGAACTTGGGCGTCGGGGCGGGGGCGGGATCGGTCGTCATGGCCATTCCGGTTGTCCCCAACTGCGTTCCCCGATCGTTGGTTTAGGCTTGCCCGGCCAAGGGTTCAACCCTTGGCCAGCACCGGGGCCGAGAGCGCGTCCCGCGCCGTTAAATGTCACCTGAGCCACCTCAAATCTTTACATACCGCGCCTTTACGGTCCGCGTTTTGCAATGCAATAAAATATTGAACGCAGATATAGCAGCCCCCATATTGTCAATGTGAGCAAAACTGCTCATGCCAGACTCCGGAGTTTGCCTCCCTTGTTGCTTACGATGTTGAAGGCCAAGCTGCACGCGGCCACCGTCACGCAGTGTGATCTGTATTATGAAGGTTCTGTCTCGATCGACCAGGACCTGCTGGACGCGTCCGGCATCCTGCCGAACGAGCAGGTGGATATCTGGAACGTGACCAATGGCAACCGGATCCAGACCTACGCCCTGGAAGCCCCGCGCGGCTCGCGCACCATCGGCATCAACGGCGCCGCTGCCCGCCACTTTGCGGTCGGCGACAACGTGATCATCGCGGCCTTCTGCGGTGTGGACGCTGCCGAAGCCCGTCAGCATGCGCCCACGGTTGTCCTGCTTGCCCGCGGCAACGAGATCAAACGTCCCGTCTGAACGGGACGGACCAATTTCAGCTTATTTCACAGAGGTTCCATCACCGCTGGTTCGGGCTCTTCGAGCGCCAGCCAGTCGCGCTGCGGGAGGCCTAAGGTCAGATCAAGATACATCGACCCGATCGCCCACAACCGCTTTGACCTTGCGTTCGCGAGGATGACGATCCCCGCATTGCGTTCAGGCACGAGCATGATCTGCGCGCCATAGCCGTCCACCGAGCCGCCATGGGCCAGCACGGTGTGACCGGCATAGTCATAGACGCGCCAGCCATACGCATAATGCGACGCGCGAAGCGCCGGCAGCGCGCTGCGCATGCGCTGGGTCTCGGTCGGCGTGCTCACCTGCGGCGCATGGATCAGCTCCAGCACTTCGGGCGGCAGCACATCCGGCACGTTACCAAGCTGGGCTTTCAGCCAGATCGACATATCGGTGATGGAGGCGTTCACGCCCCCGGCCGCCGGCGTCGCATAGTAGGGCAGCTTCACCTCGATCCGGCTCCAGGGATTGGGCGGCAATGCGGGATCTGCCTGGCGTTTGCGGCTGTGCGGGCGCGCCCAGTTGCCGCTCTGGGTCAGCGCGTCCAGTCCGTAGGTCGCCGTCTTCATGCCGAGGGGCTTGAACAGGCGTGTCTCGACCAGCTCATGGAATGACGCGTCATAGGCCGCCGCCAGCGCCCGGCCGCTGAGATCATAAGTGACGTTCTGATAGGCATAGCAATCGGACACCGCGCAGGTCGGTTTTACCTTTCGATACTCGGGCAGGATCGCCTCGGGCGGCGTGCCGGCTTCCAGCAGGTTGTCATAGGCGTTCGGCGGCAGGCTCGTCCGCTGGCTCAGGATATCGGAAAGCGACAGCAACTTTTCTCCGCCGCGCGGCAGGGCGAGTTCCGGTGCAAAACCGGTGACCGGCGCATCGAGCGATAGTTTGCCTTCTGACACGGCCAGCCCAACCATGCTCGATGCAAAACCCTTGGACAGCGAGGCGATGCGGAACAGTGTGTCCGGATCGATCGGTTCATCGCTACCGGCTTCGGTCTCGCCATACGTGCGCACGAACGTGACTTCGCCGTTGCGCACCACCGCAACAGCTAGCCCGACGAAATCCCCGGTTCGCATGGCGTTCCGCAGGTTTGCTTCAAGCCGCAACGGCTGCACCTCGGCGATGATCACGGGCGACGCAATCTGAGCCAGCGCCGCCCGCTGAAGGCCGCCGGCCTGCGCTGTGAAGGGCAGAAAACCGAGGAGTCCGGCGGCCACGAGGCGGGTCAAGGCTTTGTGCATTCGAACGATCCGCTCCCGCTACAGTCCCGGGAGCCGGTTAGAATCGAGTGCGGCCATTCTGTCCAGTCTTCAGCGCCCGTCATCCTTCTGAGGTTTGCTTGAGCATAGCCATTGCGATTTATGTCGCAGTTCAAACGTCCTGAACTTTCAGGGTGATTTTTTCGGAGCAACGCTTTATCTGTGCTCCAAAGCTACGTTTCCCTGCGGTTCTGGATTCCTGAAATGCGTGTCGCGATTATCGGAACGGGCTATGTCGGCCTGGTTTCTGGCGCCTGTTTTGCCGATTTCGGCCATATCGTCACGTGCGTGGACAAGGACGCGACCAAGATCGACAAGCTGCACGCGGGCATCATGCCGATCTACGAGCCGGGCCTCGACACGCTGGTGGCGAAGAACGTGCGTGAGGAGCGCCTGTTCTTCACCACCGACGCCGCCGACGCGGTCAAGGACGCGGACGCAGTCTTCATCGCGGTCGGCACGCCCTCGCGCCGCGGCGATGGCCACGCAGACCTCTCCTACGTCTACGCCGCCGCCGAAGAGATCGCCGCGCTGATGAATGGCTTCACGGTCATCGTCACGAAGTCCACCGTGCCTGTCGGCACCGGCGACGAAGTCGAGGCGATCATCCGCCGCGTCCGGCCGGACGGCGACTTTGCCGTGGTCTCGAACCCTGAATTCCTCCGCGAAGGCGCTGCCATCAAGGACTTCAAGATCCCGGACCGCGTCGTCGTCGGCACCGAGGACGAGCGCGCCAAGCAGGTCATGAAAGAGCTCTACCGTCCGCTCTTCCTCAACGAGACGCCGATCCTGTTCACTGCGCGCCGCACGTCGGAGCTGATCAAGTACGCCGCCAACGCCTTCCTCGCCGTAAAGATCACCTTCATCAACGAGATGGCAGACCTCTGCGAAAAGGTCGGCGCCAACGTCCAGGAAGTCTCCCGCGGCATCGGCCTCGATGGCCGCATCGGCTCGAAATTCCTGAACGCCGGACCCGGCTATGGCGGCTCGTGCTTCCCGAAAGACACGCTCGCCCTCACCAAGACAGCCAACGACTATGACAGCCCTGTCCGCATCGTCGACACCGTCGTCGAGGTCAACGCGGCCCGCAAGAAAGCCATGGCCGCGAAAGTCATCGCCGCGATGGGCGGCGACGTGAAGGGCAAGACGATCGGCGTGCTCGGCCTCGCGTTCAAACAGAACACGGACGACATGCGCGACGCGCCCTCGCTCGACATTCTTCCCGCCCTCACGGCGGCCGGCGCCCGCGTCGTCGCTTAC
>CAMEDD010000060.1 GCA_945913285.1 Candidatus Sulfopaludibacter sp. SbA3 | reverse complement strand
CGATGAAATACTGGACGCCCCGCCGCTTGGTCTTCTTCCAGGCCCGGATCTGGGTTTCGGATTTGCCGATCAGTTCGCTGGCGGCGATATCGGCGCAATAGGTCTCGAAGGCGGCGGAGACGGTGACGGACGGCGGCGGCACGGTCCCGAGCAGGGCGTCGGCTTCGACCTTCTCTGCCGGACTCGGCCGACCTTTGTTTGCCGCGTCGATCCGGCGGATGCGGGCCGCGAGTTCGCCCAGGTCTGCTTCGCTCGCCAGGTGCTCGACCGGGGCATAGACGAAGCCGCGCGCCAGCGCCCGTGTCTGGGCTGCCTGGTAGCGGCGCTGTGCCTGGCCCAGCTGGAGGGCGAGGTTTTCAGGGGAGCCGGTATCCCCGGCTGTGCCGGCGAGCATTGCCCAGTAGAGGTCGTCTGACTCTTCCATGGCGTCGCGCCGCATCCGCGCGATCTCGAGGGATTTCGTCCTCAGCGAACACTCGATCACGCCGCGCGGATCAAAGGATGCATAGCGTTTCGGGACGCGGCGCTGGTAGTGCCAGTAGCCGAGTTTCTCCTTCAGATGCCGGTTCGTTCTGTCCACCACCCAAGCCCTCTTGTAGGGAGTTCTGTGGGTATTTTTGTAGGGAGAAATTCGCGAAAAGTCAAACGAACGAGAGCTCGGAGCCCGTTAGGGCTTTGATTTTATTTGTCTTTTTGCGATTTTTTCTGGAGCGGGCGAAGAGATTCGAACTCTCGACCCCAACCTTGGCAAGGTTGTGCTCTACCACTGAGCTACGCCCGCATCCGGAAGTGCGCTGACCGGCCAAGACCGGCAGAGCGGTGGGGATAATCGCAAGGCCGGTTCATTGCAAGGGCCAAAAACAACACGGGCGCCTCACTCTAGCCCCGCAAGACCGCGCGGATTTGGTCCGGCCGAACTTCGCGCCCATCGGGATCCACGAAGGCGGCACGGATCGCCGTCTTGGATCCGGCCTTGGTGAAGGTGATCGGCGGCGGCTCGCCCTTGCCCAGCCAGATGTCACCCCATTGCGTTAGGCCGATCAGGATCGGCCGGAGCGACAGGCCCATCGCCGACAGCACGTATTCCGGGCGTGCCCGTTTACCGGGAACCTTGTAGGTTTTTTTTGTGAGTAGCCCCGCGTCCACCAGAATCTTGAGCCGGCCGGACAGCACGGTCCGCGGGCAGCCGAGCTCCGCCTGGAAATCGTCAAACCGGCGCACGCCGTACAGCGCCGCCCGCAAGATCAGCAAGGTCCAGCGATCCCCGACGATCTCAATCGTGCGGGCCAGGTTGCAGTTTTCGGGCGGAACCGGCGAACGCCGGGCAAGGGGAATCGTACTCATCTGCAAGCTTTGGAAGGGTTCGGAATCGAAATCCAGTGCAGGTGTCCCAATTGATTCACGAAAAGGTCAGAGTTCTGTCGTCCCTTCGTCGTAACCGGATGCGATCCCGCATGCCGGGTCTTCGATGCACTAAAGGCACGCCATGACGCGCAACGTTTTCTGGCCGGTCGCGGCCAGCCTGTTCTCGGTCCTGAGCTGCGCCGCGTCCGGCCCGGAGGCCGAGACAGCCCCCGCTGCAGAGGTTGCAGCCGTGGAGGCGGCGGCCCCGTGGAATTTCGAGACGGCCGCGGACGCGATCCGCGAAACATCCTGCGCCGAAGGCGGCGCGCCGATGCGGGGCATGTTGCCACTGAACCTCACCGTCGCGCCGCTGAACGAGCGTCAAGTCGAAGTCCTTTCGGAGCGCATACAAAAGGGCGCAGAATTTGCGGGCGCGTGGGAGCTCACCTCGACCGATCCGAACTTCGGCGGACTGTCCGGCCTGGCCGTTGAGGACGACACGTCGCTGCTTGCAGTAACGGATGCTGGCGGCTGGGTGAAACTGGCGCTCAACGACGACGCGCCCTCTGCCGCAGCCATTGGCTACATGCGCGGGCCCGGCGGCCGGCTTCTGTCCGGCAAGACCGAAAATGATGCCGAGGGCCTGGCCGTCCGGGACGGCATCGCGTTCGTCAGCTTCGAGCGAGACTTTCGCGTTGCAGCCTTCGCGATCGGCACCTGCGGCGCCGGCGCGAACGCTGTCGAAATCGCAGCGCTGCCGAGCACATTCGAGGGGACGGTGATCGATTCAAACGAAGGCCCGGAAGCCCTCAAGCTGTCGTTCGGCGGCGAACTGGAGTTCGGCTTCGAAGCCGCGCCGGAGGGCCGGTCGCCCTTGGGCCACATCCTCGCGGACGGCGCCGGCGCGTGGACCGGGAAGTCAGCGCCGAACCCGTCCGGTTTCGCGCTGGTGTCGATGGACAGCGTGCGCCTGCCCAATGGCACGGATCGCGACATTTACCTTTACCGCTCATTCGACCCGCTGCGCGGCATACGGAGCGTTTTGGCTTGGGGCCCCGGCGAAGATGAGCGCATTGCGCTCTCGCGCCCGGTGATGACCGACAACTTCGAAGGCCTGGCCGTGCAGGCACTGCCAAGCGGCGATGTCCGCCTTTGGATCGTCTCCGATAACAACTTCTCCGAACAGCAACGCACGCTCATTTACGCCATCGACCTGAACCTTTGAGGGAATAGGCCTTTCCAGCGAGGCGGCGGACCACTACATTGAAGGTTCACAAGGGCTGCGACGCTCGCAAGGGACTGATCTCCAGCGACCTTACTTACCGTCAGGGAGCTGGCATTCTGGTCGGGGCTGTGGCCTCGGCTCATCTGGCGCCCACCTAGCATCTAGGTCGACGGGAGTGAAATGTGCCCGGCGGCGGTTGCGGTTCTTGTGTCCCTTCCGCGGTGACGGCGCCTGCTGCGCCCGCTACAAGGCCCTATGAGCCTCGAAGACGACAAGACAACCCTGCGCCACCGCATGCGCACGCTGCGTGCCGAAGCCGAGGCGCGTGACCCGGACGCAGCCGGAAAGCTCGCCGCCATCTTCCCAATGAAATTGCTTGAGCGCTACGGCCCGGTCGTTTCGGCTTACGTCCCCATCAACGAAGAAATCGACCCGATGCCCCTGCTCGACCGTCTCGGACGGGCCGGGGCTGAGACCTGCCTGCCGCGCATGACGCCCCAGGGTACTATCAGCTGGAGGCTCTGGGGACCCGGCGAACAGCTCGAGCGCCGCGGCTTCGGCCTGCTGGAGCCGCCAGAGGACGCGCCCGAAGCCGTGCCGACGCTGGTCCTGACGCCGCTGCTGGCCTTCGATACCTTTGGCAATCGTCTCGGCTATGGCCGGGGCCATTATGACCGGGCACTGACAGCCTTGCGGTCCAAGGGCCGAGCCTTCGCCTGCGCGCTCGCCTACGCGGCCCAGCAGATTGACCGGGTGCCCTGCGAACCGCACGATGAACCCCTGGACTGGGCCGTCACACCCATCGGTTCGGTGCCCCTGTTCATGATGCGAAACCGGGCTGCGCTGGCCGCGCCAGCGCCAGACGACGGATCGGCGGCATAAGTTAAAAAGGCTGGCTCGAATATTGCTGGTTAGCAAGGGGTTAACTTGAGGCCCTTCGCTTGTCGCACGACGTTCAGCATAACACTGCCGCCTGGCGCCGCCCCGACGAGGGCGCGGATGCGCTGGTTGCGGTCAGCTGGCTGGCGGTACTGGTGCTGGCTCTGCTGATGCTGCGCCCGACCGAGCTGCCACAAGTGTCCCGTCCGGAAACTGCACCGGCGAACATCACCGTCGCTGAAAGCGCGCCAGCGATGGTTAAGGCAGCTCCAGACTTCTATCCTTGGGTTCGCCCGGCTGAGCCCGCCCCGACGACGGCCCGCGTGCGCCTCTGGTCACAACCCGCAAAACCTAACCGCGGCGGCTTCTTCACCCGTTTGAACGCGCCGCTGCAGGACCATGTCTTCAGCGCGTCCAGCCATGGCAATGCCGACAGCTTCTATGGCGGCGACTGGGTGGCGGAAAACATCGCAAGCCGTAACGGCGGCGCCTTCCTGGAAGTGCGGCGAGAGGCACGGGGTGGGTTGCCATACACAGCGGCTGAAATGCAATCGAGCGGCAAATTCCACTATGGCCGCTACGAAACGATCATGCAGCCAGCCCGCGGCTCCGGCCTCGTCTCCGCCTTCTTTACTTACACCGGCCCCTGGTTCGGCGACCCGCACGACGAGATCGACATCGAGTTTCTCGGGTCGGACACGACCAGGATCCACTTCAACTATTTCAGAAACGGCAAGACGAGCCAGCCCGCGACATTCGACCTGCCATTCGACGCCGCGAGCAGGCCCCGCCTCTACGCCTTCGAAAGGCGCCCGGACGGCGTGACCTGGTTTGTCGAAGGTGTGCCGGTCTACGCGACCGAAACGGGCGATCCGGGCGTGCCGGTCGCCCCCGGCAAGGTGATGTTCAGCGCCTGGACCGGCATCCGGCAAATGGCCGGATGGCATGGCCCGCCGCTGTTCCGGGACGGTTCTGGCGCGCAGTTCAGCTGCGTCTCGTTCACGCCGGTTGGGCATGACACACCAAAGTGCAGCGACAGCTACACGCCCGGCTAGACCCGGGGCCGCACGGCCGGCTTACCTCTTGACGTCCCGGGCCACTTCGTCCCTGGCAACCGGCAGGAGCCGCGCAAGCTCTTCCTTGACTTCGCTTTCGCTGACCGTGGCGCCCGCGGCGGAGAGATCGGCCAAAATCTTCCGGATCACGTCATTGTCGCCCGCCTCTTCGAGATCAGCGATCACGACGCTCTTGGCGTAAGCTTCGGCCTGTTCGCCGCTGAGCTTCATCAGACCGGCCGCCCACAGGCCAAGCAGCTTGTTGCGGCGGGCGGTCACGCGCATCTGGGTCTGCTGGTCCATCGCATAGCGGGCTTCTTCGGCGCGTTCACGATCTTCGAATGAGCTCATGGAAATACCCTTTTCTGCATCAGGCGTTAGCGTTGCCGGGGTCATATAGGTACGCCGGGCCTGTGTTCGCAATAATTGTTTCTGCCGCCGGATTGGCGTAACAGTCCGGCCTTCAGGGACGGTGCCAGGCGATTCCGTCCGGCAAATACGCCCCACGGACTGCAGGAAGGGCCGGATAAGATGAGCAAACGGCGCATCGTCTATGAGGGAAAAGCGAAAATCCTCTACGAGGGGCCGGAACCCGGCACGCTGATCCAGTACTTCAAGGACGACACAACGGCTTTCGACGCCCAGAAAAAGGCCGTACTCGACGGCAAAGGCGTGCTGAACAACCGTATCAGCGAGTTCATCATGACCCAGCTGAGCGCGATTGGCATCCCGACCCACTTCATCCGCCGCCTCAACATGCGCGAGCAGCTTATCCGCAAGGTCGAGATCATTCCGCTCGAAGTCGTCGTTCGCAACATCGCCGCCGGCTCGCTCTCAACCCGCCTCGGCATGCCGGAAGGCCAGCAGCTGCCCCGCCCGCTTGTGGAATTCTACTACAAGAGCGATGCGCTGCACGATCCGATGGTATCCGAAGAACACATCGCCGCCTTCGGTTGGGCAACGCCCCAGGAGTATGACGATATCATCGCGCTCGCTCTGCGCGTGAACGACTACATGTCCGGCCTGTTCGCGGGCGCCGGCATCCGCCTCGTAGATTTCAAACTCGAGTTCGGCCGCTATTTTGAGAATGACCACGACATGCCGCGCATCCTGCTGGCCGACGAGATCAGCCCCGACAGCTGCCGCCTCTGGGACTACAAGACGGGCGAAAAGCTCGACAAGGACCGCTTCCGCCGCGATCTGGGCGGCGTCACCGAAGCCTATGCCGAAGTTGCCCGCCGCCTTGGGATCTTCAAGGAATCGGGCGACACGGACAACGTGGTGAATTTCACCGGAGGCAGCAAATGAAGGCCGTCGTACACGTATCGCTGAAGCCCGGCGTGCTCGACCCGCAAGGCAAGGCTGTTGCCGATACCCTCGCCCGCATGGGCTATAGGGAAGTAGAAGCCGCCCGCGTCGGCAAGGTCATCGAGCTGGAACTCGGTGACAGCGTGTCGAAGCCGGACGCTGAAAAGCGCGTCAAGGAGATGTGCGAGAAGCTGCTCGCGAATACCGTGATCGAGAGCTACAGGATCGACGTTCTCGCCTGAAGCGAGGGGCTGGCGCAGAGCCGACGGCTGTTCTGCCCGCCACACCCCGGCCACCACATTTGTCTGGGCATGCTCAGTTCTCCGGCTCCCTCTGGTTACCGGCAAGTTTACAAACAGACCCTCGAGTGAGCGAATAATCACTTGCAAACTGGGTGGATTGCCGCTATACGAAGGCTATCCAAACGGAGACGCCTGACATGGCACGCCCTGCCACCCTGACCCCGAAACAGCCCGACAAGAAGCCGCGCGTGCGCAACGCCAAGCCGAAGATCGAGCGCGCCGCGCTCAAGCTTTTCATCCATGAGGGCGTGGACGCCGCGACCACCCGCGAGATCGCGGACAAGGCCGGCGTGTCCGAAGGAGCCCTCTATCGTCATTACAAGGGCAAGGACGAACTGGCCCTCTCCCTGTTCCAGGAAACGCACAACCGCCTCTCGCAACTCCTGACCGAAGCTCTGACCGGCGCGGGCAGCCTCGATGCGAAAGTGCACGCCGCCGTGACCGCCTACTGTAACCTGGCGGACGAGGACTTCCTGCTCTTTTCGTTCCATCTCGTCTCCCTCAACCGCTACTTGCCCTACGACAAGCGCCGCGAAGACGATCCCGTCTCGGTCACGGAACGCATCATTGTCGGGCTGATGGAGGCCGGCGCTATCGCGAAGGGCGACCCGGCGCTGAAGGCCGCAATGGCGCTCGGCGTCGTCATGCAGGCCGGGCAGAACAAGATCTACAACCGGCTTCCCGGTCCTTTGTCCCAGCACGCCCCCGCGCTCGCACGGGCCGTGCTTGCGGTCCTGAAATCGACCTGATCCTTCGCCTACGGAGCTTTCTTCAATGCGCGGCAGCCTCTTCCAGATCGCCTACTACGCGCTCTCGGTCTTCTACATCCTGGCCTCCCTCCCTTTCCTTGCCTGGCCGGGTCACGGGCCCGTCCGGGCCATCATCAGAAGCTATACGCGCGCCATGAACCTGGCGCTTCGCCTCATCGCCGGCATCCGCAAGGACGTACGCGGGCGCGAACGCCTGCCGAAGGGCGCCTTCGTCATCGCTTCCAAGCATCAGAGCTGGGGCGACGGTTTTCTCGTCTATCCGGAAGTGCCGAACCTCGCCTTCGTGACCGGTGACCACCTGGAACGCTTCCCGCTCGTCTCCGGCATTCTCAAGAAACTTGGCGCCATCGTCATCGACACGTGCGGCGGCGGCGAGAAGAAAGCCTCTTCCCTCTCCGAAGGTATGGAAAAGGCCAAGGCGGATGGCCGACGCGTGCTGATCTATCCCGAAGGCCACCTGGCCCCGGTCGGCTACCACTTCCGCTACAAGTCCGGTGTCTGGCATATGGCTGAGGCCATGGGCGTGCCCGTGGTGCCGGTCGCAACGAATATCGGCGTTTTCTGGCAGCAACAGGAAAAACCGAAGCGCGCCGGCACTGCGGTGATCGAGTTCCTCGATCCCATCCCGCCCGGCCTGCCGAAGGACGAATTCGTCGCCCGCCTCACCGAAGCCGTCGAAGCGCGCACCGCCGAACTCGTGGCCGAAGCAACCGGACAGCCGGCGCGCCGCGCGACCCTGATCCCCGATCCCCCGAGCGGCATGGAAGCCAAACCGAGGCCGGATAACCTGGCGGCTTACGAGAAGGCGTGAGAGGCTAGCCAAGCAGAGCCGCCCGCCAAAGCTCACACTTCTCTTCGGGCCCACGCGCCGCATGCGCCGGGCTGGTCGACGGTAAAACCCGAACGTTCACGCCGGATGGCAGGCACCCCGCCCCATGCTTGCGAAAGCTCGCCGCCGCCTTCCCGCCATTCAGGCCGATGCGCCGAATACCGGGATGTGTCACTAAGAAGGCCGCAATATCATTCGGCACTTCGCCGCGAATATCCGCGTCCAGACTACCCGCCCGCACGCAGGACTGAAGCACATCCCAGACCGCGATGCCCGACGCCTTCAGACAGGCCATACGCTCCGTGTACGGCAAGTCCGGACCGGCGCCATACAGCTCGCCCATGATCGGCCAGAAGGTATTGCGCGGATGCGCGTAGTACTGGCCCGCTTCGAGCGAGGCGACGCCCGGCATGCTTCCCAGGATCAGAGTGTGGGCATCCGGCGCCTCGATCGGCGCGAAACTGCGAACAATCACTCCGCCGCAGCGGGCACGATCGTCACGCTCTCGCCGCAACCGCAAGCGTCCGTCTGGTTTGGATTACGGAACACGAACTTCTCGTGCAGCAGCGTCGTCTCATAGTCGAGCTCGCTGCCCAGCAGGAACAGCACGGCCTTCGCGTCAATCACGATGGTCACGCCATTATCCTCGACAACCTCATCAAGCGGCGCAGGCTCGCCCGCATAGTCCATGACATATTCCATGCCCGCGCAGCCGCCATTCTTCACGCCGACGCGCAGGTAGCCAAGGCCGCGCTCGTCCATGATTTCGCGCACACGCACAGCGGCGGCGTCAGAGAGGCGAACAGGTTTCGGGCGGGGACGTCTGGCCATGATAAACAAATAGGGGCTTCGGCCCGTTCCTTCAATCAAAGCATGTTCAGGGCGAGGCGCGCTTCGTCGGACATCCGTGCCGGCGTCCAGGGCGGATCGAACGTCAGGCGCACTTCCACATCGGCAACGCCTTCGACAGTCTTGGCCGCATTCTCGATCCAGCCCGGCATGTCCCCGGCCACAGGGCAGCCCGGCGCCGTAAGGGTCATCTCGATGTCAACCTTTCGGTCATCATCGATATCAACCTTGTAGATCAGGCCCAGCTCATACACATCGACAGGGATTTCCGGGTCGAAAACGGTCTTGAACGCCGCGATCAGCGCGTCGGTGATGCGGTCCATCTCGTCTTGGGCAATCGCCGATGCCGCGGGCGTTTCCGCCGCGTTCATCGTATCCCGGGAAGCCATATCGTCTGCCATGCGCTTCCCTATACCAGCATTTTCCGCGCCTTGGCGAGCGCTTCGGCGAAGGCATCTACCTCGCCTTGCGTATTATACAAGGCGAAGCTGGCCCGGGCGGTCGCGGAAACCCCCAGATACTGCATGAGCGGCTGCGCGCAGTGATGGCCCGCCCGGATCGCGACACCGTAACGGTCAAGGATCTGGGCGAGGTCATGCGGATGCGCGCCCTCCAGGCTGAACGACAGCACCGCGCCCTTGCCCGGCGCCTCGCCGTGCACTTTCAGCCCGTTGATACCGCGCAGTGCCTCACGGGCCCGCGTGTAAAGCGCGTGCTCGTGCGCCGCGACTTCGGCCGTATCGAACTGCCCCATCCAGCGCAGCGCCGCGCCAAGGCCCACCGCCTCGAGGATCGGCGGCGTGCCGGCTTCAAATTTGTGGGGTGGCGTATTGTAGGTAACGCGGTCCGTTTCCACGATCTCGATCATCTCGCCGCCGCCCTGATATGGCCGTGCGCGGTCGAGCGCTTCGGCCGTGCCATAAAGCGCGCCGATACCCGTTGGCCCGTACAGCTTGTGGCCCGTAAACACGTACCAGTCGCACCCCAACGCCTGCACATCGACGCTCAGATGCACCGCCGCCTGGCTGCCATCCGCCAGAAGCTGTGCGCCGACACCGTGCGCCATTGCCGCGATGGCCGCCACGTCGGTGACCGTACCGAGCACGTTGCTCATGTGCGTAACCGCAACCATCTTCGTTTTCGGCCCGATCGCGGCGCGCATGGCGTCCATGTCGAGCGAGCCATCGGCCGTCAGGCCCACCCAGCGCAGCACGGCGCCACGACGCTCGCGCAGGAAATGCCAGGGCACGATATTGGAATGGTGCTCCATGATCGACAGCACGATCTCGTCGCCCGGCTGGATGCGCGCCGCGAGCGCGGATGCAACCAGATTGATGCCCTCGGTCGAACCCTTGGTGAAGATCACATTGTCCGTCGACGGCGCATTCAGGAAGGCGCGCACAGTCTCCCGCGCCGCTTCGAACGCCTCGGTCGCCTCGTTCGCCAGCGTGTGCAAGCCCCGGTGCACGTTCGCATAGGCCGTGCGCGCCTGGTTCGCCATCGCGTCAATCACGGCGTCCGGCTTTTGCGCACTCGCGGCGTTATCCAGATAAACGAGCGGATGCCCGTTCACCTGGCGGGCGAGGATCGGGAACTCGGCGCGGATCGCGGTAAGGTCAAGTTTACGCGGCATGGTTCAGCCACCCACTCGCTTCGGCACGCAACACGTCCTCCAACGCGCCCGCGCCTTCCAGCGCTTCGGCGATGAACGCTTCGGTCAGCAAGGCCCGCGCCTGAACCAGCGCAATACCGCGCTGGCGAAGGTAGAACAGCTGCGCCGCGTCCAGCTGGCCAGATGTATTTCCGTGCGCACACTGAACATCGTCAGCAAGAATCTCAAGCTCGGGTTTCGCGAACACTTCCGCGCCCTCTTCCAGCAGCAAAGCCTTGTGCTGCATCGAAGCATCGGTCTGCTGGCCCGCCGTGCGCGGCACATGGAACTTGCCCTGAAACACGCCGCGCCCACCGTCCAGCACTGCGCCCTTGGTCACCTGCCGGGTGATGCAGGACGGCGCGCCATGGCGCACATGCGTCGTGATATCCGCCTGCAGACCTGCACCCGCAAGATATGCCGCATTGAGCGTCGCCTTCGATCCCGTCTCCCGGTGCACGAGCCGCGTCTCGATCCGCGCAACCTTGGCGCCGAAGGCCAGCACCGTCTGCACGCTAGCTGCGCTGGCGTCCTGTTCGATGAGCGCCGTCACGGCCTGCGCCTCGTCCGCGCCGCCGATCTGGTAAACTGTGCGGTTCAGGCGCGCGCCCTTGTTCAGCGTAAATTCGACCAGCGCAGCCGACAGCGCGGCCCCGCCCAGATGGCTCTCGGACAGATGAAGCTCCGCCCCAGGACGAAGCAGGAAAACCACGCGCGCAGCATTGATCGCGCCGGGCCCTTCAAACACCATGTGCAGGTGCACGGGCGCGCCGGCGCTCACATCGACGAGCAGCGTAGCAGGCGTCTTGCCTCCCGACAGCGCCGCCGCGAGCGCCCCGAGCGGCGCAGCCTCCGCCCCGCCCATCGCCTGCACTTCGTCTTTCGCCAGCAGCTTCACACCTGCCGGCAAAGCCTTCGGCACCCCGTAGCCGGATGGCGTGAACCGAAGCGTGGTCACCGCGTCCCGCACAAGCGGATCGCGCGCAGGCGCCGCCTTCGGCGCATCGAGAGACGAGACCGCCGTCTTGAAATCCGTCCAACGCCAGCCTTCGGTGCGCCGGCCGGGCAAACCCGTCTGCGCAAACGCCTCGAACAACCGCTCCCGGCGTACGTCGGCTTTCAGCGCGGCGTAGCGCGCAACGAGTTCCAGCTCCGCGACCGTCGGATTACGGATCATGTCCTTCAGGGCGGTGCTCACACGGCCTCCGCCAGAACGCCGTCATAGCCTTCCGCTTCCAGCCGGTGCGCAAGGTCCGGCCCGCCCGTCTTGATGATGCGGCCCTTGGCGAGGACGTGCACCTTGTCCGGTTTGATATAGTCGAGCAGGCGCTGGTAGTGCGTGATCACCAGCATGCCCCGGCCCGGCGCGCGCAAGGCGTTCACGCCTTCGGCCACCGTCCGGAGCGCGTCGATGTCGAGCCCGGAATCGGTCTCGTCCAGCACCATGAAGCGCGGCTCCAGAATCATCATCTGGTAGATCTCGAGCCGCTTCTTCTCGCCGCCGGAAAAGCCGACATTCACCGGCCGTTTCAGCATCTCGGGATCAAGGCTGAGCACCTTCGCGATCTCGCGCGACTTCTTGATGAAATCCGGCGCCGAGATCTCCGCCTCGCCGCGCGACTTGCGCTGCGCGTTCATGGCTGTGCGCACGAAAGTCATCACCGGCACGCCGGGAATCTCGACCGGATACTGGAAGGACAGGAACAGCCCCGCCGCCGCGCGCGCTTCCGGCTCCAGCGCCAGAATGTCGGCGCCGTCCAGCGTCGCCGTGCCGCCGGTGACCGTATAGCCTTCGCGGCCGGTCAACACATAGGAGAGCGTGGATTTGCCCGCACCGTTGGGGCCCATGATGGCGTGCACTTCACCGGCGGGAACGGACAATGACAGGCCGTGGAGGATGGCTTTCGCTTCCTCGCCTTCGCCGACACTCGCACTCAATTTTTCGATCTTCAACATGCTTGCCATGTAGGCGGTCGAGGCCGCCGGGGAAAGCCCCTTGCGGCGCCGCGACGCTGTTCGGGAGCCAGACTCCGGTTTAACTGGCCGTTGCAGGTGCCGCTTCAGGCGGCGGCAGGCTCGGCGCGGTCACAACCTGTTACAGATCAATCGGCTGAAGCAGGAAAACCGCGATGGAATGCGCGCAGCCAGTCGGCCCATTCAGCACCCGCTTCAGCGCGGCAGTCCCCGGCCTGGCGCCTCCTTGAGCCGAAACCAGGACAAAGGCGTCAAATCCAGCATGACCCGGCGGCACACTCATATGAGTTGGATGCGCTGTCCAAACGTGCCGTAGGGCTGCCAGACACGGTCCTGAGCCGAACTGCGGCGGACAACCTCTCCGAGATAAAGACCCGCAAACGGCGCTGAATTTTCGCCGGGCCCATCACACGTGAAGCGTTCACCGGCATCGCCTTCTCCGGCTTCCGAAGAGTTGATCTGTGTGGATCACCCGGAGCCAGCGGCCCACTTCTTTCAGGCTTGCCACCGAAAAATCGAGGACCTCCTTTTCGAGCCGCTGGGGCAGAAGGATCAGAACATCGCTTTCCAGAGACAACAATGTGTCCAGCGCGTTGCCGACGTCCGGCGGATCGGCAACCGGGATTTCAGCCGTCACGGCGACTTCATCCGGTGGCGGCGCTGCTAACGCAGTTGCCGCGCCCTGCAGACAGGCAGAGGCCAATACAATTGCCGACTAAGCATTAAAGCAGACCATTCCGATCACTTTTCGTCTCAGCAGCGAACTTCAAGCGGGAACCAAGCAAAAAGCCGTGCCGATTATTCTATTGCAGGTTCCGGCAATGCGTAAATGGACGATACCGCTTCATCCTTGCACAGATCGGCCGTGGCCAGTGCCGGGTCTGTCACGCTTTCGATTGTGCATTTTGATCCGGTAACCGTGTTGTTTTCGTCGACCCCGGTGGCTTCCACGTAAACCGCCGCGGCGGGCACAAATGCGTCCGACGCAACCCGGAAATACTCGACCCCCCAGGACGCCGCGCTGGAGCGGCCCGACGCCGTAACGATGCCGTCGCCGCGATAGCTGAAGTCGAGCCCGCTGAGTTCGCCGGCACGCACATAATTGCCGCCGCCGCGTTGCAGGTAAACCGCGTAAGTCGTGTTCACATTGCCGGTGTAGAGCGGAACGAAGAGGTCGAGTGCAGCGTCGCCATCAATATCCTGCAGGTTCGGATAGCCAAATCCCGAGACATCTTCTTCCTCGATCACCTGAAGGGATTCACCGGAAAGATCGGCGATCTCAATGCGGACGACGCGGCTTGAACCATCCCCCTCTCGCGGCGGGAACGAGACGATCAGCTGGCGCCCGGGCTTACCTTCGCCTTCAGCTTCCAGACGGCAATCGAAGGGCGCTTCATCAGACGGCACGTCGCCGCAGATTTCCATAGCCATGATCCGCTCAAGCGCAGCTTGTGCGCGCACAGCTTCTTCAGCGGCGCCAGGTGCCTCATTTGCGCCGCGCGAACAGGCGCCTACAATCATCAGCGCCGTGATCGGCACAACAACGCGTTTCATCATCCCACACTCCCCTCGAGGCTGACTTCCAAAAGTTTCTGCGCCTCTACGGCAAATTCCATCGGCAGTTCCTGCAGCACGTCGCGTACGAAACCGTTGACGAGCAAAGCCACCGCCTGCTCCTCGCCGATACCGCGCTGGCGCACGTAAAACAGCTGGTCTTCCGACAATTTCGTCGTCGTCGCCTCATGCTCCAGCTGCGCGTCGGCGCGCCGGTTTTCGATGTAGGGCACGGTGTGCGCGCCGCATTTATCCCCGATCAGCAGGCTGTCGCACTGCGTGAAATTCCGCGCGCCTTCGGCCTTCTTGTGGATCGAGACGAGGCCTCGGTACGTGTTGTCGGACTTGCCGGCCGAGATGCCTTTGGAAATGATCCGGCTCTTCGTGCGCTTGCCGAGGTGGATCATCTTGGTGCCGGTATCGGCCTGCTGGCGGCCATTGGTCACCGCGATCGAATAGAACTCGCCGACCGAGTCATCCCCGCGCAGCACGCAGGACGGATACTTCCATGTGATCGCCGATCCGGTCTCAACCTGTGTCCAGGAAATCTTGGAGCGCGCGCCCCGGCAATCGCCGCGCTTCGTCACGAAGTTATAGATGCCGCCCTTGCCATCCTCGTCGCCCGGCCACCAGTTCTGGACGGTCGAGTATTTGATCTCGGCATCATCCAGCGCGACGAGTTCAACCACTGCCGCATGCAGCTGGTTCTCATCCCGCATCGGCGCCGTGCAGCCTTCGAGATAGGAAACGTAAGCACCTTCATCCGCGATGATCAGCGTCCGCTCGAACTGCCCAGTGCTCTCGGCATTCATGCGGAAGTAGGTCGACAGCTCCATCGGGCAGCGCACGCCCTTCGGCACATAGACAAACGTGCCATCCGAAAAGACGGCCGTGTTCAGCGTCGCGAAGTAATTGTCCGTCGCCGGAACAACGGTGCCGAGATACTTGCGCACCAGCTCCGGATATTCATGCACGGCCTCGGAGATGGACATGAAGATCACGCCGGCCTTCTTCAGCTCTTCGCGGAAGGTCGTCGCGACCGACACCGAGTCAAACACGGCGTCCACGGCAATGCGTGGCTTCTCGCGCGCGGTTGCGGCCGTCTCGGCTGCGCCCTCGACACCGAGCAGCACTTCGGCCTCGCGCAGCGGAATGCCCAGCTTGGCGTAAGTGTCCAGAATTTCCTTCGGCACTTCATCGATCGACTTGTACTTCGCGGCATTCTTCGGCGCAGCGTAATAATAGAAGGCCTGGTAATCGATCTTCGGATAGTTCACCCGCGCCCAATCCGGCTCTTCCATCGCCAGCCACCGGCGATAGGCATCGAGCCGCCATTCCAGCAGCCAGTCCGGCTCGCCCTTCTTCGCCGAAATGAAGCGCACCGTGCTTTCCAACAGGCCCTTCGGCGCGAACTCCATTTCAATGTCGGTGATGAACCCGGCCGAATAGTTCTCCGACTCAAGCCGTTTCGCCGCCGCCACAGTGCCGGCGTCAATGCCGTCCTTCACCTTCACTTCAGTGCAGGTCTCGTCATGCTCTTCCACGCCGCCGCAGCAATCCATCACTCTTGGTTCCTGTCTCTTTCGCGCCGGGCCTCGCCGGCTCGTTCGTTGCAGTCGACCCGCGACTTTCCATCGATTTCGTTTTCGCATTCACTGCGCGCCGCGTCGCCATAGACATCGCCCAGGATGACGCAGTCAGAAAGCGCGAGCAGGCCCGAAAGCATAATAATCCCGAGCGCATGGTTTCTGATCTCGGTCATCACACGGTTTCCTTCAGCACAGTTCTGCGGGCAGCTTCGAGCCAGGCGTCCGCCACGCGCCCGAAATCTTCCGCCTGTGTATCCCAGCCGAAGCTGACGCGAATGGCCGATTCGGCCAGTGCGTCATCGGCGCCCATCGCCATCAGCACCAGCGAGCGCTTCACCTTGCCGGAAGAACAGGCCGAACCCGCCGACACGCAGACGCCCGCGAGGTCCAGCGCCATCACCTGAGTTTCGGCCCGGAAACCGGCCCGCGCAAAGTTCGACGTGCCGGCAAGCCGGGGCGAGCCTTCGCCGATCACGCTGACGCCGCCTTCAGCCTTGAGACGCGCCTCCATTGCATCCCGGTGCTTCGACAGCGCTGCAAACGTCGGCAAGTCGCGCACCGCCGCTTCGGCCGCCGCGCCAAAACCGGCAATCCCGGCCACGTTCTCGGTGCCAGAGCGCAAACCCCGCTCCTGCCCGCCGCCATATTGCCGTGTCTTCAGCGGCGCGCCCGCCCGGTGCCAAAGCGCGCCGACCCCCTGCGGTCCGCCAATCTTGTGCGCCGACAACGCAAGGTAATCCGCGCCGAGCAGCGCCGTATTCACCTGCACCTTGCCGAACGCCTGCACCGCATCACACACGGTCAGACCGCCCGCCGCGCGCACCAGCGCCGCTGCCTCCGCCACCGGCTGAAGGATACCGGTCTCGTTATTCGCCAGCATCAGCACCAGAATCGGCGTGCCTTTGAGGCCCGCGTCCCAATTCGAAAGCCGGGCGCCCAGGTCGGCGAGGTTCACTCGCCCATCGGCCCCCACATAGGCGGTCTCGAGCGGCACCCCGCTATGCGCCGCCGCCTTGCCCGCCGCCTCGTGCTCGATGGCAGAGACGATCAGCGTCGCCTTGCCGTCCAGCGCCAGAACCGCGCCCTGGATGGCCAGCGCCAGCGATTCTGTGCCGCCGCTGGTGAACACGATGTCTGCCGCGCGCGACCCGACAGCCCCGCCAATCTGGGCCCGCGCCGTCTCCACGGCCGCCCGCGCCGCCCGCCCCGCCCGGTGCACCGACGAGGGGTTGGCCGCGCCCAGCGCCAGCGCCGCGAGCAGGGCTTCGCGCGCTTCGGGCCGCATCGGGGCGGTGGCGTTGTAGTCGGCATAGATCATAACCCTTTATATAGTCATTTCCGGCCCGGGCCGCACCCTGCAGAAAAATTTGCTTTTCCTGAGCATTCTAGCCTATCTCGCTCGCTTCGCTTGAAAAAGACTGAGGATCAGATGGCAGAAATCATCATTCCGGGCCCCCAGGGACGGATCGAAGCGCGTTACACCGAGCCGCCATATCCCGGCGCGCCGATTGCGCTGATCCTCCATCCCCACCCCAAGGCGGGCGGCACCATGCAGGATCCCGTCACCATCATGCTCTACCAGCTGTTCGAGAAGAACGGCTTCGGCGTGCTGCGCTACAACTCGCGCGGCGTCGGCCGCTCGCAAGGCGTCTATGATCAGGGCATCGGCGAATTGGAAGATGCCGCCTACGTCCTCGACTATCTCGAAAACCTGTCGGAAAGCCCCCGCCTGGTCTGGTGTGCCGGATATTCCTTCGGCGCCTGGATCACGCTCCAGCTGCTGATGCGCCGCCCTGAGATTGATGGTTTCCTCGCCATCTCCCCGCCGGCCAACCACTATGACCTGTCCTTCCTCGCGCCCTGCCCCGCCTCCGGGCTGATTGTTTCCGGCGACGCCGACTCGATCGCGACCCCGGAAGACGTCGAACGCGCCCTGACGAAAGTCCGTGTCCAGAAGGGCCACAAGGTCGACCGCGCCCGGATCAAGGGCGCAAACCACTTCTATGTGGACAAGCGCGAAGAGCTGCTCGGCGTTTGCGAGGAATACCTCCTGCGCCGCCTCAACGAGGCCGACCAGCAACTGCGCCTGGAAGCCGAAGAAGGTCTCGACGCGGATGTCGTCGAGGATGAGGACGACTTCGACGAATAGGCCTGTGGCAAGCCGGAGGAAATTTCGATGCCAAATATCCGCTTCGCAACGGAAGACGACGTCGAGACCATCACCGGCTTCATCCACGCGCTCGCCGAGTACGAGAAGCTTGCGCACGAGTGCCTGACAGAATCGGCCTCGCTGAAGCGCTACCTGTTCGGCGATAGGCCATATGCGGAAGTTCTGCTGGTGGAAGAGGACGACAAGCCCGCGGGCTTCGCGCTCTTCTTCCACAACTTCTCCACCTTCCTCGGCAAGCCCGGCATATATCTGGAGGACCTGTTCGTGGACCCCGCCCATCGCGGCAAGGGCTATGGCAAGGCGCTCCTGAAACGCCT
>CAMEDD010000059.1 GCA_945913285.1 Candidatus Sulfopaludibacter sp. SbA3 | reverse complement strand
CACACCTGCTGAACCGTTTCAGCTTCAACCGGCGGGGCCGGAGGTGCTGGGGGCTCCGGCGGCGGTGCCGGTGGCTCCGGCGGCGCCGGCGGGGGCGGCGTCACGCCAAAGGCGTAGCGCAGACCGATCGTTGCCGTGTGGTCGGTGTAGTCAACGTCGTAAGCAACGCTGGTGTGCTTGCCATCGAACTCAAGCTCCGAAGCGGTGAAGTACTTGTAGCCGAGGTCGAGCGTCAGGCGGTCCGAAAGGGCGAAGCCGACACCGGCGAGACCCTGCCAGGCAAGGCCGGCAGCGGTGTCGCTGAAGCCGTTGGAGGCGCTGAGGTTCGGGGCAACGCCCGTGGTGCGGTTGGAGGCTTTTGCGCGGATGCGCGTGCCGCCGACACCGACGCCGATGTACGGACGAATGGTGCCGTCAGCGTTGAAGTCGTAGATGCCATTGATCATGAGGTCCATGATGGTGGCAGTACCATCCGGATTGACCTGGGTGCCTGGAAGCGTGCCGGAAATGGTCGGCGAAACGGTGAGGTCTCCGCCGCGATAACCGATGACGCCTTCGAGACGCAGGCCATTGTCATAGGCGTAGCCGAAACCGCCCTGGGCGCCGAGCAGCTCGGACGCATCCGAGTTACCAGCCAGTTTGCCGTTCTGGTCAGCAATGGCGTCGTGGTCGACACGGCCATCGAACGAGTATTGCAGATCGGCGCGGGAGTACCAGCCTTCTGCATGCGCCGGAAGGCCGGCAGACGCGAAAGCGGCCGCGGCAGTCGCGCACATAAGAGTTTTCTTCATACTTAATCCCCTTCTGTGTGCCGAGAGACGGGATTGCCTTCGGCCGCAGGATAATACGGTTAACCCGCATATTGGCGTGTTAGAGGGTTTTTCTGGAATCTGCGAGAGATTTCCCCGAGAAAATCGCCCAATTCCGTGGAAAAGTCCGCACACCGCGACCCTTTTGCAACACTTATGAATACGCACGTCAATTGAAGTTTTTGCAGCGAATACAGGGACGAGCCTGATGGTACCGCCTCCCCGGCTTGAACGGGGGACCTCTGGTTCCACAAACCAGCGCTCTAACCAACTGAGCTAAGGCGGCAATCAGGTTTCCGCATACAGGGGGCTCGTTACGGTTTCAAGGCCGCAACGATTCCGCAGCTGCAGAGGGCTTCAGACCTTCACGACCTGATCGAATTCCAGGTCTACCGGCGTGCCCCGGCCGAAGATCGACACGGTGACTTTCAGGCGGCCATTGGGTTCGTCGATTTCTTCGACAGCGCCTTCGAAGCCCTGGAACGGGCCGTCATTGACCTGCACCTGCTCGCCGATCTCGAAACTGATCCGCGCGCGGGGACGCTCGGCCGAAACATCTGTTGATTTGCCGAGGATCCGGTCCACTTCCCGCTGGCGAACGGGCAAGGGCTTCTTGCCGCCCTCAGCGCCAAGGAAGCCGGAGACTTTCGGCGTGTCCTTGACGAGGTGGTAGATGTCATCTGTCAGCTGCGCCTTCATGAGCACATAGCCCGGGAAATACCGCCGCTCGACGGTCTTTTTCTTGCCGCGGGCGACCTCGACGACTTCCTCGGTCGGCACTTCGATCTCTTCGATCAGGTGGGTCAGCCCCTTGCGTTCGGCCTGCTCGCGAATCGATCCGGCCACCTTCTTCTCGAAGTTCGAGTAAGCATGGACGATATACCATTTGGCTTCAGGCATGGGCCGAGCACGCTCCTGTTGGTCTGGATTCGGTGAGGGCACCCTCAGGCGCCCCGGATCAAGTTCACGAACCACATAATGACGGTATCGGCCGCGAAAAGAAAGATTGCGATCAGGATCGACATGATGACCACGAAAATGGTCGCCTGAATCGTTTCCTGACGGGTCGTCCAGGTCACCTTGTTTCCTTCTGCCCGCACCTGCGAGAAGAAGGTCAGCGGTCCGACCCGCTTTTTCTTCGGTTTCTGGTCCTTGTCGGCCATTACGTCACTCGTTTTTCAAAGGCGGGCGATTAGCGGGTTTAGCGGCCGGCGTCCACGGCAAATCTGCAACAGAAGTTATGGTTCTCAGGATTTGGGGGCGTGAGGGCCCGTTCGCAAGGCAATGTCTGCGAGCCGGCTTCAGAACCGGCCGGCACCAAAGGACCTGCCCGGAAGGCCCGGGATGTCGACGGTTACGGCAAACAAACTGCCCGAAAGGGGACGCGCATCCAGCTGGGGGAAACTCAATCCAGCCCGGGACGTCGTGATGAACAACGTTCGCAGGTCTTCCCCCCCGAGAGCGCAGCCCGTGGGTAGCGGCGCAGCCAGGACGATCACCTGATCGATCTGACCGTCCGGTTTGAACCGGACCACTCTCGAGGCGCCATGCAGGCAGGTCCACAGGCCGCCCTCCCGATCGACCGTTGATCCGAAGGGCATTCCGCCCAGCTCGTGCGTGAAGGCGAAGGTCCGGCGCCCGCCAACGGCCCCTGTTTCCGGCTCGATATCGTGAGCGAGGATTTCCTTCTCAGCCGAGTCGCAGGTGTAGAAAGTGCGCCCATCCGGCGAAAACTCGAACGTTCGGGACAGAAGCACCGAAGGCAGCCGGATCGGCGCGATGGTACGATCCGTGCCATACCGGTAGTAGTTTCCGATCGGCTCACGCTCGGCGTCATCCTCGGTCGCAAACCAGAATGAACCGTCCGGCGCCACGCCGCCGTCGCTGGTCCGGTTGGTGTCCGGTTCGCCCGGGACCGCAGCCAGCTTCTCGTAGACTTCCGTGGCCGGGTCGAAGAAACCGATCTCCCGGTCTGCCGCCATCAACAGGAGCCCGTCAAAAAGTGCGATCCGGCTCGGACGGACCGGAAGTTCATAGCGGCGGGTGTTTCCGGTCCGCGGATTATAGCGGTGCAGCTTCGCCCGTTTCTGATCGACCCACCAAAGGAAGCCCTCGGCAGGGCTCCAAAGGGGCGATTGCCCGATGAGGCATCCGGTCGGCGCAACGCATTCGGGCGAAATGATCATCGAAGGGCCGGACTCCTCACGTGTCTTGGCGGGCCTTAGTCTTCGCCGAGCAGTCCGGCAAGATCGGCAAGTTCAAACAGCCCATCCTGCAGAGCTTCGACAGCTGACGTTTCTTCCACATCTGCGCCGAGGGCATCCAGCGCAAATCCATAAGCCTCCAGCAGTGGACCATCTGCGACCAGAAGGACTTCGTCACCCGGATCATAGTGAGCGGCCACGTCTGCGCCAATCATCAGGCCGGCCAGAGCTGCGGCCTTGTTGGTGGTTGACAGGAGGCCCTGCCGGATCGCGGCTTCAACCGAGAAGACCGGCGGCGAATCATCGGTATCGAGCGCGCGCTCGATCCAGTCCCGGAAAACCTTGGCATCAAATGTCTGCGGGCTGTCCGATTGCAGAGACAGGGTGCCACGGGAAAGCAGGAGATCGCGCAGCTCTGCCGTTATCTCGGTCGAAAACTCGATCAGACGGCCATGTTCGACCACGCAGTGGCGTGTATGCGGGCCTGCGATGCAGATCGAGCCATTGGGGTCGCCAAGGCCAACGAGCACCGTTTCGGCGCCGCATGTCAGGTCTGGCGGGGCGTTCTGGCTGATCCGGGGTATGAGATGAATGCCGTCATGGTGACCGAGGCTTTTGTGCAGCAGCGCCAGTGTCGCCGGCGTCGAAATCGCCGGACCGCTTGCGGGGATCGGGCGTAGGGGGACATCTCCGCACCCGATGATCGGCACGCCGCTGACATCGCCCAGCCATTCGGAGAAATCGAAACGCAGGCGGCCCGGCCAGTTCGGGTCGGTCACCACCTGCCCTTCTCGCAACTCAACGGCCGAAAGTATCTCGCCGGCCGGTCCGAACGCCCAGGCACAAATGAGGGACCCCGCCCATTCGAAGCCGATCAGGGCCAACTTTTCCTGCACACCATCCTCCTGCCGGAACCGGGCCGGTCGCTTGCCTGAAGAAAGCCTATATCCCGTCTCGCGGCTGGCCCGGGATGTCAATCGCCCCGCCGCTTTGCCTTGCGCCGCCGGATGCGTGGAGGCTAGACGATAGGACCGACGGGAGCTGCGCATGGACAAGATCAAGGACAGGACGAACGAAGCGGCGAGCGCGTTCCGGGAGTTGACCCATATCATGGCGCGCTTACGCGATCCGGTCTCCGGTTGCCCCTGGGATCTGGAGCAGGACTTCGCGACGATCGCGCCCTATACAATTGAAGAGGCGTATGAAGTTGCTGATGCAATCGAACGCCGGGACATGACAGAACTTCGCGACGAGCTGGGCGACCTCCTGTTCCAGGTCATGTTCCACAGCCGCATGGCCGAGGAAGCGGGCACGTTCGATCTCGCAGACGTCATGAACGCCATCAACGACAAGATGATCCGGCGCCATCCGCATGTCTTTGGCGCTGCGCCGGATGGACGCTCTGCACACGAACAAACAGCCGCCTGGGAAACGGTGAAAGCCGCAGAACGCGAAAAGAAGGGCAAGACCGGCACGCCGGTCAGCGCACTGGATGGTATCGCGCTGGCCCTGCCCGCCTTGCTGCGTGCCGAAAAGCTTCAGAAGCGCGCTGCACGCACGGGGTTTGACTGGACCGAAACGGCCCCGATCTTCGACAAGTTCGAGGAAGAGATTGCCGAAGTCAAAGACGCGATCGCCAGCGCAGACGCCGATGCGATCGAGGACGAGGTCGGCGACCTGCTCTTCGTCGCGGCGAATCTGGCACGCCGACTTTCCGTCGATCCTGAACAGGCGCTTCGCAAGGCGAATGCAAAATTCGAACGCCGGTTTCGCGCGATGGAAGTGGAAGCCAGCCGAGACGGTAGGGACTTTGCCTCTCTGGCGCTGGACGACCAGGAAAGCTATTGGCAGAAGGTCAAAAAGGCCGAGCGGGCTTAGGCCCCTTCGCTGAGCAGACCGGGAAAACCGGATTTGAATTGCCCAAGCCGTTCAGCCGACAAGCGCACGATAAGCCGCGACGCGCCGCCCTCATCTGCCTGCTCGCCGGTCACTTCGCCGTTCTGGTGGAGCCAGGCACGGGCGCGGCCTTGTTCAGGCCCCAGAACGATTTCGACTTCGAGACGGCCTTGAAGGAGCGAGCCTTCGATCAGGGCGATGAGGTCGTCGATCCCCTCACCCGTCAGGGCGGAGACAGCGACCGCAGGAGGATCGACTTCAGACGCGGCAAAAGACTTCATCGCCTCCGCACGCGCCGCCGGGACCGCGTCGAGCTTGTTCCAGGCTTCGATGATGGGCGGAAGCGTAAGGCCGGATTCAGATTCGAGTCGTTCCAGCACGATCATCACATCCTCCGCCTGTTCGAGTTCGGCGGCGCTGGACCGGTCGCGAACATGGATCAGCAGGTCGGCCTGTAGCGATTCTTCCAGGGTTGCCTGAAAGCTGTCGATCAAGTGGGTCGGCAGATCGGAAATGAAACCGACCGTATCAATGAGCGCGGCTTCGCCGAGGGCTGGCAGCTGAAGCTTCCGGATCGTCGGATCAAGCGTCGCAAACGGCATGTTCTTGGCAAATACATCGGCGCCGGTGAGCCGGTTGAACAGAGTGGACTTGCCTGAGTTGGTATAGCCGACAAGTGCGACGACCGGTGTTCCGGAGCGGCGGCGGCCCGCCCGCTGGACCGCGCGCGTGCGTTTCACGTCATCCAGATCACGCCGCAGGCGGATGATCTTGTCGTCCAGCAGCCGCCGGTCCGCCTCGAGTTGGCTTTCGCCGGGGCCGGACAGAAAACCCGATCCGCCGCGTTGACGCTCAAGGTGGGTCCATGTCCGCACGAGGCGGGAGCGCTCGTACAGGATGCGCGCCAGCTCGACCTGGAGCCGGCCTTCCTTGGTGCGCGCCCGCAATCCGAAGATCTCGAGAATGAGGCCCGTCCGGTCGATGACCTTGAGCCCAAGGCGCGTTTCAAGATTGCGTTGCTGGACGGGCGTCAATGCGCCGTCGATCACAGCGATGGTGCAATTGGCGTCCTTCAGGTCTTGCGCCATCCGGTCCAGAATACCGCCAGAGAGCAGGTAGGACGGATTGACGTTGCGAACCTGGTCCGGCCGGACAAAACCCAGCTGGCAACCGAGCGCTTCGACGAGGCCTGACGTCTCAAGAAGCCGGTCCGGTGTCGGACGGTCAGCGGGCGTGAACCACGGAATGACGACCCCGGCGATTTCCGGGGCAGGCAGCCGGTCGATGAACTTTTCGGTCAAAGCCGATTAGTCTCCGTCAATTTCTTCGTCAAAAAGCTGTACGGGTGCACTCGGCGCGATGGTCGAAATCGCATGCTTGTAAACCAGTTGCGGCGGACGGCCATCGCCGCGAAGCAAAACGCAGAAATTGTCAAACCAGGTGACAACGCCTTGAAGCTTGACGCCATTGACCAGGAAGACGGTCAGCGGGGTGCGTGACTTGCGAACGGCGTTAAGGAAAGTGTCCTGCAGGTTCTGTTTTTTATCGGCTGACATGCGGGTTCGCTTTTCCGGCTCGTGTTCTTGTTATGAGAACGAGCTAAGTCGTTTGCTGCAGGTGCGCAAGGGCGCCTTGCCCCAAAAGCACAGCGCCCGGGCATGAAGCTGCAGCGAACTCCAAAACCTGCTCAAAAAGATGACGAAAACCCCCAGTTGCCGCATGTTTCGTGCCTCGACGGTCCCCTTCCGAGCACATGGACCACGCGGCCTGAAAGCACCGCATTATTCGGGTCACGTATCGTGTTTCACCCCGGTCGTGATGCCAAGCGCCTTGAGTTTCCGGTGCAGCGCTGAGCGCTCCATGCCAATGAATTCTGCGGTGCGGGAAATATTGCCGTTAAACCGGGTGATCTGCAGCGTCAGGTATTCGCGTTCGAATTGCTCCCGCGCGTCCCTGAGCGAGAGCCCGACCAGGTCGGCCGAGCCGGACTGGGCCGCAGGCGACGCAGACCGGCCGGGGTCTCTCGGCAACTCGTCCACGCTGATCGGCCGCGTAGAGTCGGACGGCGACAGGATCAGAATGCGTTCGACGAGGTTGCGCAGCTGGCGGATGTTGCCCGGCCACTCCATGGACTGGAGCACGGCCAACGCCTCCGGAGAGAAATTGCGGCAGATCAGGCCCGAAGTTTCGGCAATCCGTTCGCAGAAGTAGGTCGCGAGCTCTACGATATCGTCGCGGCGCTCCGACAGGGACGGCACGCGCAACGGCACGACGCTCAGCCGGTAGAACAGGTCTTCGCGGAAATTGCCGCGTTCGATTTCGGCCCGCAGATCCTTCGTCGTCGCCGCCATCACGCGCACGTCCACGCTCACATCTGACCGGCCACCGACACGCTGGAAGCGCTGCTCAGTCAGCACCCGGAGGATCTTGTTCTGGGTTCCGATGGGCATGTCCGCCACCTCGTCGAGTAACAGCGTTCCGGTATGCGCCCGCTCGAACAGCCCCACGCGAATGGTTCGGCCTTGTGCATCTTCCTCGCCGAAGAGCGCAATCTCCATTTGATCCGGAGCAATGGTCGCTGCATTGACCACAACGAATGGCCCTGGCGCGCGAAGTGAGCTTTTGTGAATCAGGCGCGCGGCCAATTCTTTACCAACGCCCGCCGGTCCAGAAATCAGCACGCGGGAGTTCGTCGGTGCGACCTTGTCGATGGATGCCCGTAGCGAGGCTGCGGCCTGACTGTTTCCGATCCAGCGCTCCTCGTCGCCCGCCCGGTTACGGAGCGCGGCATTCTCGTAGCGCAGCGCCGCCGATTCAATCGCGCGCTCGACGACCAGCATCAGCCGGTCTGCCTTGATCGGCTTTTCGATAAAATCGAAGGCGCCCCGGCGGATCGCCGCAATTGCGGTTTCGATATTGCCATGTCCGCTGATCACGATGACTGGCAGGATCGGGTCGATCGATTTCAGATACTTCAGCAGCGAAAGCCCATCCATGCCGCTGCCCTGAAGCCAGACGTCGAGGATAACGAGGCGCGGCGTTCGCGATCGCACCTCTTCCAGCGCGCGCTCTGCGGTGTCGGCCGTTCGCACGGAGTAGCCTTCGTCACCGAGGACACCGGCCATCAGTTCCCGGATATCCGGTTCGTCATCTACAACAAGGATGTCCAGAGCCATTCGGGGCGTTCCTCTACAAACTCAAAAGATTGGGCGCATGTCCGGCTTCGAGCACCCGCTCATCGCCGGACGTGTCAAATGATTGCATGGCAAGCGCGCCATTCTCGGGCATCAGCACGCGCACGCGCGCGCCGCGCAGGCCGTCGGGCCGGTTCTGCAGCGACACCGATCCGCCGTGATCGACGACGATCCGGTTCACGATGGCCAGTCCAAGTCCCGTGCCTTTTTCGCGCGTCGTCACATAAGGCTCCAGAAGCCGGTTACGCACGTCCGCCCGGAAACCAGGTCCATTGTCTTCAATGATGACTTCAAGACCGCCGGGCTCTTTGTTCAAAATGATGCGGATATGTCCGGATATGTCGCTTTCGATGGGTTGCCCTTCGATCGCTTCCGCCGCGTTCTTCAAAAGGTTGCCAAAGGCCTGCGCGAGAAGACGCTCGTCGCCGAGGAACGGCGCTTCCTCGAGAGCTGTCTCCAGCTCGATCTCGATATCCGGGGACACGACGCTCTGCGCAAAGCTTGCGCCTTGCAGAACCGTGCGCATGTCGAACGGTGCGACGCTCGGTTTCGGCATTCTCGCGAAGCTCGAGAATTCCTCGACCATGCGTGCGATCTCGTCGACCTTGCGCAGGATTGTCTCGATGCAGCGATCAAACACGCCGTCGGTGTCGTCGATCTTGGAGGCATAGCGCCGGCGCAGACGCTCCGTCGACAGCATGATGGGCGTGAGCGGGTTACGGATTTCATGCGCGATCCGCCGCGCGACATTCCGCCAGGCAAGCTGGCGCTGCGCCGAGATGAGATTGGTCGTATCGTCAAACGTCAGCACGCAGCCGCCGGTGGCCTCCGGCGCCGACTTCAGACGCACGCTGCGGACTTCGCCGTTGCGAACCAGTTCAAGGCTTGAATCGACCGGCGCGTTGCGCTCGAATGTCTCACGGACGATCCGCTCGAAGGCGGGCGCAATCTCGGCAAGCGGGGCGCCGCCTGGCACATCATCAACCCCGAGAATGATGCAAGCGGACCGGTTCGCAAGTGTGATCCGGCCCTCGCGGTCCACCCGGATCACGCCTGCGCCGATCTCGCCCACCAAAGTCTCAACGAAACGCCGGCGATCTTCTTCATCCTTCCGGGCACGGATCAAGGCATTCCGCTGACCGGACAGCTGCTCCGTCATCGCATTGAAAGAACTACTGAGTGCATGGACCTCGTCCACCGGCCCGCTTACGGGGACGCGCACACCGAGGTCGCCGTCGCGCACCGCATGCGCGGCCGAAGCCAGCCGCCCGATCGGACCGGTGATCCGCCCAGCCGCTTCAAGCCCCAGGCGCCCTGCAAGCAAGAGCACGAGCCCCACGATCTGCGTGTAGCCGATCACGAAGATCGCCTGCAGGCGGCCGCTGTTGCGTTTGGCTGCGTTATACTCGGAGAGCGCGGTTTCGGCTTCGCGCAGCGAACGGGCCGCGTTCCGGTCAAACACCTTCACGGCATAAATGTACCCGTCCACGGGCGCCGATATCCGGATCAGCGCGGTCGCGATGCCCCGGCCCTCGTACAGCGTCGTCGCCACAGCGCCGGCTTTCGCTTCAACGAAGGCTTCCCCGGGCGGCGTGAGAAGAACCGCGTCCTGCACGCTCGCCTCGGCAATCAGGTCGACGCCGTCGGGGCCCAGGATCGCGATCGTCAGGAACTCGCGGATCGCAAGTTCCGACCTCAAACCTTCAAAAAACTCGGCAGAGGCATAAGCGGCGATCTGGGGCGTCCCGCCATCGGTGCCGGGTTGACCAGCCAGCGACTGATCAACCTGCTTGGCGAAGTTTTCGACATCCATCGCGGCCAGGCGCATGTCGGATTCGAAGGTCGATTGAAAATTGTCGACATAGGCCCGGAAGATCTCGGTGTTCTGTTCCATGAGCCGATCCACGCGCTCGCCGATCCACCGGTCGAGGCCCCGGGTGATGAAGGCGCCCATGAATACGGCGACCACCATGGACGGAATCAGCGCCGAGAAGCCGAACAGGAGCACGAAACGGCGCGCGAGTTTTCCGCCGCCATCATTCCCGCCGCCCCGGATCTTGAGATACTCGCGCACCACCAGCACGGTGAGCACGGTCAGAAGCAGAAAGTTGAGGCCGAGCAGCCAGGGCGTTGCGCCGGCGGTGGGGTCGTCCGGCGCCGCTCCCGAGACTGCAATGAACGTTGCGAACACGGCCACGAGCGCCGCAACAATGAAGAGCCCCTCGAACAGGGCCCAACTCGCATTCGTTGCCTGGGAATTTGAAGCTGTCGACACGCAATCCGGCTCAGTGTGGGCCCCAGCCCGTTGCGCTCAGGACACAATTACGTGCCCAAATTGCAACACTGATGCACTAAAGACACGGATCACCCTGACGTCAATCAGTCTTCTGCGATTCCCAGCGCATTAATCTTCGCCCGCAACGTGTTCCGGTTCATGCCGAGCAGCTGGGCGGCCTTGACCTTGTTGCCGGACGTTACCGAAAGGGCGAGCCGGATCAGCGGCCGCTCAACCCGGTCGATCACCGAACTATGGACCAGGGATTCGCCGCGCTCGCCGCCCGCCACAAGGTCGCTCATCACGTAGCGGTGCAGCAGGCCTTCCAACTCGGCCTCGAAACCGGCTTGTCCGCCCGCCTGCTCCGACGCGCCGGTGCGCATTTCCCGCTCGACATCCATCAGCGTGATGATTGTGTCCGAACTCAAGACCGCCAGCCGCACGACCAGGTTTTCGAGTTCGCGCACGTTGCCGGGCCAGTCATAGGCCGCCATCAGATCCAGCGCAGACTTGTCGAACGTCCGCGCCGCGAGGCCCTGGCGCTGGGCACGGATCAGGAAGGCGCGGGCGAGTTCCGGAATGTCTTCTTTGCGCTGGCGCAGCGGCGGGATCGCCAGCCGCATCACGTTCAGGCGATAGAAGAGGTCCTCCCGGAACTTGCCCTCTTCAACCAGCTTGCCGAGATTGCGCCGGGTGGACGCGATCAGGCGCGCGCCGCCCGGTTCCCGCAAAAGCTTGACCAGCTGCGCTTGCGCCCCGGCGGGCAGGTCGCCGATCTCGTCGAGATACAAGGTGCCGCCCTTGAGGTGCACCGCGCCATCCGTTCCGTTTACACCGAACAGTTCCCGGTTGATCTCACCGGCAGGCATTGCGGCGAGGTCCAGACCAATGAACCGGCCATTCTTGGAATGGCCCAGCTGATGGATCGCGCGCGCCGCAAGCTCCTTGCCCGTGCCGCTCTCGCCTTCGATCAGGACGGTCAGGTCCGTATTCATCACCTTGGCGATCAGGCGGTAAACTTCCTGCATCGCATCCGACCGGCCGATCAGCGGCAGCCCGGCATCCTGCACCGCCTTCTGGGCTTCCGGATGGATGAGGCGTTCGATGTTCGGCGACGACTTCAGCGCGCGCCGCACGAGGCTCGACAACACGTCGATATCGAAGGGCTTGGGCAGATAGTCGAACGCGCCATGTTCGGCAGCTGAAGCTGCGGTCAGGATCGTGTTCTGGCCGCTCATCACGATGAAAGGCAGATCAGGCCGAGCGAGCTTCATCGACGGCAGGAGATCGAAGATCGACGTGTCGCCGAGATAGACATCCGTGACGACGACGTCCCCTTCCCCGTTGCGGACCCAGCGCTGGAGCGCGTCCGGAGAACTTGTGGCGCGCACTTCATAGCCTGCAGAGACCAGGGTCTGGTTCACGACCAGCCGGATGCTGGCATCGTCTTCGGCGAGGAGAACAGTTTTGTCGGCCATGTCAGATAGATTCCACGAGAGGCAGGAGAACGGTGAAACGGGTGGAGCCGGGCTGGCTATCAACCCGGATCTGCCCGCCATGTGCAGTGACCACTTCACTCACGACCGACAGCCCGAGTCCACGTCCACCCGACTTGGAGCTCTGGAAAACATCGAAAATGGTCGCTTGGCGTTCACGCGGGATTCCGTGGCCGTTGTCTTCAAAAGATATCAGCATGGCACGGCGTAGTCCGGAACCGAGGCGCGCCTGCCGCATGGCAAGTCCTGCCGCATAGGCCGTGCGCACGACCACCTCACCGCGCTTGCCGTCTTCCGAGGCCGCTTCGGCCGCATTCCGGATAATGTTCTGGAACGCCTGCTGCAGATGGTCCGGGTCTGCATGGATGTCCGGAAGCGAGGGATCAAACGCGCGCCGGAAGTCGATCTTCGGACCCATCGCGGCACGTTCAGCTGCGATCACCTTGTCCAGCAATGCGTGCACATTGCAGGGCAGCATGCGGGGCGCGGAGAACAGCTCGAAGGCCGACAACCGGTTCACCAGCCGCTCGATCCGCCGGGCTTCATCCTTGATGATGTCAAGCAGCTCCGACTGGTCTGCATGCCCCTGCCGCTCAAGCAGCTGGGCCGCACCAATGATTCCGGCGAGCGGGTTCTTCACTTCGTGCCCGAGGATACGCCCGAAACCTGCTGCGCCGGCAACGCTGTCGGAGGAGTCCCGGGACGGTGCTTCGCTGAGCACCAGGATGAAGTCTCCAGTCTCGATCGTGCGCACCCGGACATCGCAAATGGTGCGCCCCGGAACCGAAGGGCCGGAAATCGGTGTTGAAGGCGCCGTTATTTCTCCGGGCTCGCGCGCCGCACGGTCGATCAACTCGAACAACGGGGAGTCGTGATAGATGATTTCGCTGAGAGGCCTGTCGACCAGGGCACGCCGCGACAGCTGCAAGAGAGACTCGGTTGTTGCATTGACGTTACAGATGCGCCGGCGCGCATCAATGTGCAGCAGGGCGACGGGCGCGAGTTCGGAAAGATTGGCAGGGCGTGTTTGATCCATCGTAGGCATTCACACCAACGCCTCGTGATGACTCTCTGCAAACACGGCCCTGAGGGCGCAAATGAGCTCCGCAGGATCTTCGATGCGGCACAGGTCCGCTCGAAGCGTGCGCCGTTCAGACGCGGTCATCGGCACCGCAAGATGATCGATGGCAGCCGACACGTGCTTGCGCACCATGCGCAGCCCAAGCCGGGCGCCGTACAAGGCCAGCGAATCGGTCACCTGCTCTTGGAGACTTTCAAACTGCACGGGCAACTCGGGCGCCCGCCATTTTCGGCCGTCCAACGCCGCGGAAATCTCGCCCGGCAGCCAAGGCCGGCCCATCGCCGCCCGCCCGACCATCACACCATGCGCGCCGGACAGTTTCAGCGCTTCGCGCGCAGACGCTGCATCGCGGATATCGCCGTTGACGATCACGGGGAGCGACACCGCCTCAACGCTGCGGCGCACACCGCTCCAATCCGCAGCGCCGGTGTAGAACTGGCAGCGCGTGCGGCCGTGAACCGTCAGCATCCGGACACCCTTGCGCTCCGCGATGGCGCCAAGCTCGGGTGCATTCCGGTTTGCATCATCCCAGCCGAGCCGCATCTTCAGCGTCACGGGCCGCCCACCCGCCCCGTCAATCGCCGCGTCGATGATTTCGCCCGCGAGCCCCAGATCGCGCATCAGAGCCGAGCCGGACTGGCCGCCGGTCACTTCCTTCGCCGGGCAGCCCATATTGATGTCGATGACATCCACGCCGGCCTGCGCCATCAGCCGGCTGCCTTTTGCCATGTCTTCAGGCCGCCGGGCCGCCAACTGGACGATCCAGAAGCCGGCGCCTTCGTGCCGGCAGGTGCGGCGGATGACGTCGGGCCGCGCCTTCGCCAGCGTCTCACCCGCAACCATTTCGGAAACCACAGCAGGCGCACCGAAACGCACGGCCTGACGCCGCATCGGCGCGTCGGTTGCGCCAGACATCGGCGCGAGCCAAACGCGAGGTGCCTCAAATTTGATCATCGCTCTTTCTTTACGACTTTTGCCCTTGGGGCAAGCGCCCAAACGATGGGCAGCGCAATTGTCATGCAGAAGGAGATTCGCGCGCCGCCATATAGTCACAGCAAACCCACCCCGCTAGAAGCATCCCCATGGTTCGCATAGCCGCTCTCATTGTCGCCGGAGGCCAGGGGCTGCGCGCAGGCGCCGATGCGCCGAAGCAGTGGCGGACCCTTCTCGGGCGCCGTGTGATCGACTGGTCGATCGATACCTTCAGCCGGCATGCCGAAATCACGGACATTGTCGTGGTCGCCTCAGAGGAACTCGCGCTGCCCGCGCCGCACCAGCGCTTCGTCCGGGCCGAGCCGGGCGCGACCCGCACTTTTTCCGTGCTTAGCGGGCTGGCAGCGCTCGCGTTGCCGGACGACGCGAAAGTCCTCATCCATGACGCAGCGCGGCCCGGTTTGGACGCCGCGACGATTTCCGCCCTCATTGAGGCGCTGGATCACGCCGCCGCCGCAGCCCCCGCGCTACCTGTTTCGGACGCGCTCAAGGCCGAGCGCAACGGAATTCTCACGAATGTGGAACGCAGCGGACTGTTCCGCGTGCAGACGCCTCAAGCCTTTCGCTTCGGAGCGATCCGCAGAGCGCTCATCAATGGCGGTCCTGATCTTGTGGATGATCTTGCCGCCATCGAAGCTGCCGGTGCGCGCGTCCAACTCATTGCCGGATCGGCTCGCCTTTCCAAGATCACCTACCCCGAGGATTTCGACATGCTCGCCCGCCTGCTCGCCCCTACCGGTGTCGCCCGTGTCGGCAAGGGTTTCGATGTGCACGCATTCGAACCCGGCGATCACGTGACGCTTTGCGGCGTCCACATTCCGCACAGCGCGAAGCTGAAGGGTCATTCCGATGCGGACGCGGCCTGGCACGCGCTCACGGATGCAATCCTCGGCGCGGTCGCGTTGGGCGACATCGGCGACCATTTTCCGCCCTCCGATCCCCGCTGGAAAAATGCCGACAGCGCCCTTTTCCTGAAGCACGCCCAGGACCTCGCAGCCGCCAAGGGTTACCGGATCGACAGTTGCGACATCACGGTGATCTGCGAAGCGCCGAAGGTGAAGCCCCACCGCGAAGCGATGCGCGCGCGCACCGCCGAACTGCTCGGCCTGCCGCTGGATGCCATCAGCGTGAAGGCCACAACCACGGAAGGCCTCGGCTTCACCGGTCGCCGCGAAGGCATTGCGGCCGAAGCCATAGCCGTGCTGGCACCCCTCGCCTGAAACGGACCGCCGCGCCGAATGCGGCGATTTTCAGTCTATTTTTCAATGTATTAAGATTCTTTCCCCAGCGTCAATTTCCGTTGCGTAAAGACGGGATCCGAGTTACGTTTCCACCCAACGGGCGTTCAGCCCGATAACGGGAGGATTACGAACATGATTTACGATATGCGCGCTCATTCCGGGTCGTCGCGCGGACCTGGCCTTGCCACAGTCATCGCCCTTCACGTGGCGCTCGGCGCGGCTCTTTTGAGCATCAAGCAACCCGCTTCTGAGCTGATCAACAGGGCGCCGCTCGCCGTGTCGCTTTTGCCGGACATCACAAGGCCGACCGAACCGCTGCCATTGCCCGTTACGCCGGAAGACTTGTCACTTACAGAGCCGCTGGCGCAGGAGACATTCCAGCTGCCGGAAATTCTCCAAGTCTCCGAAATCCCCACCGACATGCCAGCGACCTCTGAGCCTCTGCCCACATCTTCAAGCCTTCCGACGCGAACCAGCGACGTGCGCCGCAGCGCGGCCCTCCCCAGTCGGCTGGAGAAGCCGCCCTACCCGCGAGCGTCCGAAATCCTCAATGAAGAAGGTATCTCCACCATCGAGGCCTGCATCTCGCCGCGCGGCACCGTGACAAGCTCGCGCCTGATCGCAACCAGTGGCTTCAGCCGCCTCGACGATGCCGCGGTCGCCTGGGTGAAGAAGGTTCGCAACTTCAAGTCCGCCACCTTGAACGGCAAACCCGTTGCCGAGTGCATAACCATCCCGGTCGAGTGGAAGATCGAAACCCGCTGACTTTGACAGGCGCGTGGCACCAGCCGCGCGCCTGCCTTATCAAACTGACGCTGCGACAACATGTTCAGCCAAGGCGCTTCGTGACACTCTCGCGCACAAGATACCGGGAGAAACGCCATGTCCGACATCCTGCTCACCGAGCATCGCGGTCACGTGACCGTCCTGACGCTGAACCGCCCCGAAGCGATGAACTCGCTCGACTATGAGCTCTACGACGCGCTGGAGAATGCCGTGCGCACCTGCGAAGCGCGCGCCATCGTCATCACCGGCTCGGGCACACGCGCCTTCTGCTCTGGCGACGACGTCAAGAAGATCCTCTCGAAAGGCGCACCGGTCACGCCGGAACGCGCCGCCAAAGCCAAGGATACTGGCCGCCTTACGCCGGCCGCTGACGCCCTTCTGCATACGGACATTCCGGTGATTGCCGCCATCAACGGCTTTGCTCTGGGCTGGGGCGCGGAGCTCTCCATCATGGCCGATATCCGCGTGATGGCCGACACAGCCAAATGGGGTGAGATCTTCGTCAAGCGCGGCCTCTGCTGCGATGCGCCGGGCCTTGGCCGCCTCGCGCAGCTTGTGGGCCGGGAGAAGGCCAGCGAACTGCTCTTCACGGGCGACATCATCGACGCCGCAGAAGCGAAATCCATCGGCCTCGTCAGCCGCGTCGTGCCGCAGAACGAACTTCTGTTCACCGCACTGGGGATTGCCGAAAAAATCGCGGCCAATCCGCCCCAGGCCGTGCGCGCACTCAAGGCGGGCCTGCGCCGCACACTGGACCCCGACTGGCGCGACACCGGCAAATGGGCAATCACCGAAATCCGCAAACTGATGCAGACCGAGGACGCCAAAGAAAGCGCCGCCGCCTTTATCGAGAAGCGCGATCCGGTCTTCACGGGCCGCTAGGCAGCGGCTAGGCTAAACACATGTTTCCAGAACGCCTTCGTAATCTCGCCATGTTGATCCTCGACGACGCCGAGCAGGCGCGCCTGAAGATCGCGACCGCCGAAAGCTGCACGGGCGGCCTGCTCGCTGCGCTGTTCACCGAAATTCCGGGATCCTCTTCCGTGTTCGAACGCGGCTTCGTGACCTATTCGAACCGTGCCAAGGAAGAGATGCTCGGGGTGGCCGGCGACGCGCTGGCAGACTATGGCGCCGTTTCAGAACCTGTCGCACGGATGATGGCCGAAGGCGCCCTTGGCAACAGCCGCGCCAACATTGCAGTCGCCATCACCGGCGTCGCGGGCCCCGGCGGCGGCACCAAGATGAAACCGGTCGGCACTGTGCACATCGCCTGCGCCCGGGAGAACCGCGCGATCATTCACGAGCATCTTCAACTGGGCGAGATCAGCCGCGAGGCGATCCGCATGTCGGCCCTCGAGACGGCGCTGGGCCTTATCCAGGCGCAGATGCGTTAGGCACGCCGAAGCGTTTCTTGGCCTCAAGCAGAAACGCATTCAATATCCGGTCCGTCGCGAGGTCATGATTGGCGGCGGCCAGGAAAGCGATAACCGGATTTCGGAACTCGTAGTCGATCTCGAGGGAGATGTCGGTTGCGCCGCCGACCGTTTCGAAGATGCGCCATTCGGCGAAAAGTTTCCGGAAGGGGCCGCGCACGAGTGAGGCTGTGACCCGCGCGGCTGGCTCGTCTGCGACGACTTGTGTCGTGAAGCGCTCCACGAAACCCTTGAAGCCCACCACCGCCTCGCCCTGACATTCGGTGACTCCCGGCTGGATCTCACGCAGTCCGGACACGCGCATGGCGTTGATCCAGCGGATGAAGTCCGGATACCTGGCAATGTCGGACACGAGCAGAAAACACTGAGCCGGCCCATAGGGCACGCGGATCGATTTCGAGAAGCGCGGCATGCCCTACTTGCGCGCCGCGATAAGGG
>CAMEDD010000058.1 GCA_945913285.1 Candidatus Sulfopaludibacter sp. SbA3 | reverse complement strand
GGCGGCAACGCCCTGAAATTCTACGCTTCCGTGCGCCTGGATATCCGCCGTATCGGCCAGATCAAGGAACGCGAAGAGGTGATCGGTAACCAGACCCGCGTGAAGGTCGTCAAGAACAAGGTGGCCCCGCCATTCCGGCAGGTTGAATTCGACATCCTGTACGGCGAAGGCATCTCCAAGTCGGGCGAACTTGTCGATCTCGGCGTGAAAGCCAACGTGGTCGAGAAGTCGGGCTCCTGGTATTCCTATAATGGGGAGCGCATCGGCCAGGGCCGGGAAAAGGCGCGCCAGTTCCTCAAGGATAACCTGCCCATCGCCAACGAGATCGAAGATGCGATCCGGCGCAATGCGGGACTGCTCGCTGAAGAGCTGCTCGCAGCCGGCATGAGCGCACCCGGCGAAGAGGACGAGCCCGACGCAGCGGAAGCGTAAGCCGCCGCCCCGTTCGGAGCCTGATCTGGGCCTTGGCCGCCCCTGACCGGACGAATGGATACCGGCAGGGGCGCTCGCCGCCTGCAGCCGATCAAGCTTCCGGTCCAGCGATCTCCGGGCCGGGAGAATCCCCTTTGTGGCCCGCCTTGTCTTGGCGGGCTGCAAAGGGGCCTTTATATCGCCTCTGTAATCCGGCGCGCGCCTCGGCTAAGGCGGACGTCGAGATTCCTTATGAATTGGCAAGGACCAGAAGCGGCAGATGCACGGCGTAAACGAGATCCGGGAAACTTTCCTCAGCAGCTTCGAGAAGCGGGGCCATGTGCGCCGGGCTTCGGCGCCGCTTGTGCCGCAGAATGATCCGACGCTCCTGTTCGTGAATGCCGGCATGGTGCCCTTCAAGAACATCTTCACCGGCGTCGAGGCGCCGTTCGCGCCGCGTGCGGTCTCGTCGCAGAAATGCGTGCGGGCCGGCGGCAAGCACAATGACCTCGACAATGTCGGCTATACCGCCCGCCACCACACGTTCTTCGAAATGCTGGGGAATTTCTCCTTCGGCGACTATTTCAAGGATGAAGCGGTCCGCCTCGCCTGGGAGCTCATCACTAAGGATTACGGGCTTGACCCGAAACGCCTGCTCGTCACCGTCTATGCAGAAGACGAAGAGGCAGCCGATATCTGGAAGAAGGTCGCGGGCCTCAGCGATTCAAAGATCATCCGGATCCCGACGAGCGACAATTTCTGGTCGATGGGCGACACCGGCCCCTGCGGCCCCTGTTCGGAAATCTTCTTCGATCACGGCGACAAGGTCGCCGGCGGCCCACCGGGCAGCGCCGATCAGGATGGCGACCGGTTCATCGAGATCTGGAACCTCGTCTTCATGCAGTTCGAACAGCACGAAGGCGGCAAGCGCACGAGCTTGCCCAAGCCCTCAATCGACACCGGCATGGGTCTCGAGCGCATCGCGGCGGTGCTCCAGGGCAAACACAACAATTATGAAACCGACCTTTTCCGTATGCTGATTTCGGCCGAAGAAGAGGTGTACGGACAAAAAGCGAAAGGCGAGCAGACCGCCTCCTTCCGCGTCATCGCCGACCACCTGCGCACCTCTGCTTTCCTCGTGGCCGACGGCGTGCTGCCGTCCAATGAAGGTCGCGGCTATGTCCTGCGCCGCATTATGCGGCGCGCCATGCGTCACGGCCACATGCTCGGCGCACGTGAGCCGCTGATGCACAAGCTCGTGCCCGCGCTGGTTGCGGAAATGGGCGCGGCCTATCCCGAACTCGTCCGGGCCCGGAAGGCTATCGAAGCCGCCATCGAGCAGGAAGAGGCCCGCTTCCAGCGCACGCTTGGCAACGGCCTCGCCCTCCTCGACAAGGCGGTCGCAGATCTGCCGGCCGGCGAAGCACTGCCCGGCGACGTCGCCTTCCGCCTTTCCGACACGTTCGGCTTCCCGCTTGATCTTACTCAGGACATTCTGCGCGGCCGGGGCCTCGAAGTGGATGTGGTCGGATTTGAAGCTGCCCTCGATGTGCAGCGCGAGTCCAGCCGGGCCGCCGGGTTCTCGTCTGGTGACCAGGCGACGGATGAAATCTGGTTTGATGTCCGCACGCGCCTCGGAGCCACGAAGTTCGCAGGCTATGCCGGAACGTCAGGCGACGGAAAACTCGTCGCCATCGCAGCCGGCGGCGTCTTGGCGGACACAATGGTGCCCGGCGCTGCCGAGCTTGTCTTCGATGCGACGCCCTTCTACGCCGAATCCGGCGGCCAGGCCGGTGACCATGGCGAGATCATCTTCGAAGGCGGCGCGCGATTCATCGTGCGCGACGTGCAGAAGCGTGCCGGCGATGTGCACGTCCACATGGGCGAGCTGGTCTCCGGCAGCGTCAAGACCGGCGCCAAGGCGCAGTTCAAGGTTGACGCCGTCCGCCGCCGCCAGGTCATGGCGAACCATTCGGCTACCCACCTCATGCACGCCGCATTGCGCAAGGTGCTCGGCGAACACGTCACCCAGAAAGGCTCACTCGTCGAGGCCGACCGCCTGCGCTTTGACTTCTCGCACGGCGCCCCGGTCACCGCGGCGCAGCTCGAAGCCATCGAGGACGAAGTCAACGCCCAGATCCGGGCGAACGTCGAAACCGGCATCAGGGTCACTAGCCCCGATAAAGCCATAGAAGCCGGCGCCCTCGCGCTGTTCGGCGAGAAATATGGCGATGAAGTCCGTGTGCTGTCGATCGGCGTGCCGGCCGAAGACGGGCGCACCTATTCGGTCGAGCTCTGCGGCGGTACGCACGTTTCGCGCACCGGGGATATCGCGGTCTTCGTGGTCCTTTCCGAAAGTGGCGTCTCGGCTGGCGTCCGGCGCATCGAGGCCGCCACAGGCGCCGAAGCGCTCACCTATCTGAAAGGCCGGGCGCAGATCGGCGCTGATGTCGCCGAGAGCCTGAAAGTTCCGCTCAAGGATCTTCCGCGCAAGGTGGCCGGGCTCAGTGAGGACCGCCGCACGCTTGAGCGTGAACTTGCCGAGGCCAAGCGTAAGCTCGCAATGGGCGGCGGCGGCGCGCCCAGCGGACCGGAAGTTATCAACGGCATCAACCTGATCGCGCGGGTTGCCGAAGGCGTCGGCGGCAAGGACCTGCGCGCGCTGGTCGATGAGGCCAAGGCGAAGATCGGCTCGGGCGTCGTCGTCTTTGTTGGTGTTGAAGGCGGTAAGGCCGGCGTTGCGATCGGCGTCACGAAAGAGCTGACTGCGAAGTACTCCGCCGTCGATCTCGTGAAGGCGGCCGCGGCGGCCATCGGCGGGCAGGGCGGCGGCGGGCGGCCAGACATGGCCCAAGCCGGCGGTCCGGATGCGGACAATGCGGAAGCTGCGATCGAGGCCGTACGCGCCCTGCTGAAAGGCTGAGCGCACACGCGGCCGGAAGGCGAATGCGTCTGCGGGCTATTCCAGAACACCGCTCGCCTGCAAACTCGGCTTCACCGATGGCCTCACCGTCTGGCAGTGCAGCCTGCCAGATACCGTGCTGGCCGAAATGGAAACCGCAGCCACGCCCCGGTTCAGCGCGCGCTGCGGCAAGGCAGTTGAGGCCGCAATTTTGTTCCACACGGTCGCCGCCGACCCTGAGCCGGAACTGGTCCTGCGCCGCAGCATGCTCGTCCCCGCCGGCATGGTCTGGGTCTGCTGGCCCAAGAAGGCCGCAAAGGCAGGCACCGACATCACCGAACATACCGTCCGCCGCCTCGAGCTGCCGATGGGCTTCGTCGAAATCAAGGTGCGCGGTCAACGCGGTCTGGTACGGCCTGAAACGGGTGATCCGCAACCAATTGCGGTGAAACGCCCATACGGGGTGCGTCCATAGCGCTCTTGCAGGGAATGGTCGGAATGAGAGGATTCGAACCTCCGGCCCCTAGCTCCCGAAGCTAGTGCTCTACCAGGCTGAGCTACATTCCGCCGTCATCAGGCTTTGCGCAGAGGACGTCCCGGCGCCGGGAAGGCCGTGTCTTTACGCCCGCCGCCGGAATTTGCAAGGGGTCAAACGGCGCCCTTCCGTGCCGCGCCGGCCTGCAACAATATTGCCAGAATTGGGCGCCAGGGTCGGCGCATGAAACCGTCTCGCCCTTCAAGCCGCAGCCGGATCGGCGCACTCCTTCTGGCGCTTTGGCTCGCGTGCTGCGCTGCCGCTCCGGCCGCTCCGCCCGAGCCGTTAGCGCCTGACGTTGTTTCATCCCCGCCGGTCTCGCCGCCGGCTGCGCTTGTCATCGACCGTTTGCCGCCCGACTTTCCGCATGGCGGCGAGGAAAGAACGGCCCGGGATATCGACCTGATCGTCGTCCATTCCATCGGTGGTCCAATCTGCAAATCGGGCGACGTCTATTTCACGCCGGCCAGTGGCAGCGCGGTCTTCTGGCGCGACTGGTTTATCGGCGAAGGCGGCAAGAGCATCCACTATGTGGTCGGGCGCGATGGCGACATCGCCCAGCAACGCCCCGAATTGCGCACGGCCGGCCATGTCAGTTTCGGCGGCGTCATGACCGAGGTGAACCGTCGCTCTATCGGCATCGAGCTTGTCAACCGCGGCGACGGGATCGAGCCTTTCCCGGAGGCGCAGTTGAACGCGCTCAGCGCGCTCGTGGCGGAGATTGCCGCGCGCTACGGCCTGCCACCCGAAGCGCTCGTAACGCATGCCGCACTCGACGACCGGATGCAGGCCGACTGCGGCGGCGAGCCACTCAGGCGCAATCTTGATCCCGGGCCGCTCTTTCCGCTCAAGCACGTTCGCGTGGCGATCAAGTCGCCGTAAGCATCGGCTCCGACTGGCCCGGCTTCCAGCGCGGAAACTTCACCATCACCGCATTGAAGCGCCGGCTGGTCGTGTGGCCTGTCAGCCATATCTGGAGGCGGGTAGGCGCATGCGCGGTCCAGAACGCTTCGTCGGTCGCAGCAAACTGACGAACGAAGGGAAAGATTGCGATGTCGGCGAGCGTCGGCGCCGGGCCGCAAAGCTGGCCGTTTTGGTCTTTAAGCCGCTCCGTAAGCGCGTGCAGGATGTCCATTCCGGCCGACCGATGGCCATATGCGCCTGCACGGTCTGTGCTACAGCGATCCGGATACTTGTACCGGTCGAGCGCGTGTTTGAAAGGTCCGTCATTCTGCGCAATCAGCTGCGCGGTTTCATCCGGGTCTGCGAAGAGCCAGTGTTCCGGGTCGTGCTGGGCGAGGGCCCAATGCATGACCTCCAGGCTTTCATCGATGACTTTCCCATCCGTCCGTACAAGGACGGGGACGGTGCCTTTCGGGCTCGCCGCAAGCATCTCCCCGGGCTTGTCCCGCAGGATGATCTCGCGGACGCGCACCGGCAAGCCCGATGCGGCCAGCGCCATCCGCGCCCGCATGGCATAAGGGCAGCGCCGGAAAGTATAAAGGACCGTCACGGGTCTCTGGCGGCCGGCGCCAAGTGCTTTTCGCCGCGCGCAAGGGCCAGCTCGATCTGGCGCTGTCGCTCGGCGAATCGGGCGCGCTGCTCGTCCGTCATTTTGCCGATACAGGCCGGACAGGAAATTCCCTCAACATAGTCCGCCGACCGGCGGACTTCGGGAGAAACGGGCCGGCCGCAGGCATGGCAGAGAACGTGATCGCCCGGCGTGAGATCGTGGCGCACGGACACGCGTTCGTCGAACACGTAACACTCGCCGCGCCATTTTGTTTCGGATTCCGGTACAGTCTCGAGATACTTGAGAATGCCGCCCTGAAGATGAAACACGTCGTCGATGCCTTCGGACTTGACGAAGCTGGTCGCCTTCTCGCAGCGGATGCCGCCCGTGCAGAACATGGCAATCTTCGGCTTGCGGCCCTCGGTCTCCAGCCGCGCGCGGAAACTCCGGAACCAGTCCGGAAAATCCCGGAAGCTTTCCGTCTGCGGATCAATCGCGCCATCGAATGTTCCGAGGGCGACTTCGTAATCATTGCGCGCATCGATCAGCACAGTGTCCGGATCGCTGATCAACGTGTTCCAGTCCGCTGGCTTTACATAGGTTCCAACGAGCGCATTTGGGTCTGCGCCGGGTACGCCCATCGTCACGATCTCGCGCTTCAGCCGAACCTTGAGGCGGGCGAAAGGCATCTCGTGCGTTTCGGAGAACTTGGCCTCGAGGTCTTTGGCCCCCGGCAGGGCGCGCAGTTCGCAAAGCGCCGCCTCGATCGCATCCGGCTGTCCGGCGATCGTCCCATTGATCCCTTCCTCGGCCAGCAGGACAGAGCCCTTGATGCCGAGGCTGCAAAACCGCTGCGCGAGCGCCTGGCGGCGTTCGGTATACTCCGGAAACCGGAAGAACTTGTAGAAGGCGGCAACGCGGATCGTCATTGCGCCGCTTATGGCAAAAAGTTCGGGCAGGTTCCATGGCCGCTTTGCGGTCGCGGCCGGGCCAGTCCCAGACGAGGCTTGACCCGGAGCCTCACTTAAAGCCTTACGGCTGCTGAAACAGCCATTTGATCGAGGGTTGCCCGATGACCGATTCGTCCCTTTTTGCGCCTCTGACCTTGCCGAATGGCGCGGTTCTGCCGAACCGTATCTGCAAAGCGGCGATGGAAGAAAACCTCTCCGCGCCCGGGCAAGTGCCGGGTACGAAGCTTTTCCGGCTCTACAAGGCCTGGGCCCAGGGCGGGGTGGGCCTCGTTTTGACGGGCAACGTGATGGTCACACCGGCTGCGATGACCGGGCCGGGCGGTGTGGTGCTCGAGGCGGGCAGCGATCTCGCGCCGTTCCGGGAATGGGTGAAAGCGGGGAAACCGGCGGGGGGGCATATATGGGTTCAGATCAATCACCCTGGGCGCCAGACGATGGCCGCGATGGGGGAAGAGGCGGTCGCGCCGTCGGCGATCCGGGTGGACCTGGGTGAGCATTCCAAACTCCTTGCGCAGCCGCGCGCGCTCGCGGAGGCGGAAATCCTGGCCCTCATCGAGCGCTTTGCGACGACCGCTGCGCAAGCCGAGAAGGCCGGATTTACCGGCGTGCAGATCCATGCCGCGCATGGCTACCTGATCAGCCAGTTCCTTTCGCCCCTCGTGAACCAGCGCACCGACCAATGGGGCGGTAGCCGCGAGAACCGGGCGCGGTTCCTATTGGAAACCGTGAAGGCCGTCCGGGCGCGCGTCAGCCCCGGCTTTTGCGTGTCGGTGAAGCTGAATTCGGCCGATTTCCAGAAGGGCGGGTTTGAGCTCGAGGACGCCAAATGGGTGACGCAGCAGCTGAACCCTCTGGGCGTGGACCTGCTTGAACTCTCCGGCGGCAATTACGAAAGCCCGGCGATGCAGGGCAATACGGATGACAGCTCGACCTCCAAACGCGAGGCCTACTTTATTGATTTCGCCCGCGAGATTGCGGCCTGGGCGGCGATGCCCATCATGGTGACGGGCGGGATTTACCGCAAGGCGACGGCCGAGGCGGCGCTTGTCCGGGCCGGCAATGAGGCCGGCGTCGATGTGCTCGGCATTGGCCGGGCGATGGCTTATGTGCCGGACCTGCCGAACCTTTGGCGGGCGGGCAAGCGGAGCGAAATCGCGATGCCCGAGATCGCGTGGAAGAACAAAACCCTCGGCAGCCTTGCGGGGATGGCGGTGGTGAAGCGGCAACTTTCGCGCCTTGCCAGAGGCAAGCAGGCGAAGACGAACCAGTCACCGCTGGTCAGCCTGATCGGCGACCAGATGAAAACGCAGGGCCTGACGAAACGCTACAAGGCCTGGCGCGCGAAATCCGCTTGAGGCCTAGGGCATTTCGGTCAGGCTCAGGTTGTTGCCGTCCGGATCGTTGAACCAGCAGATTTTCACAGCCCTGTCCGGGGCGGACCAGACGCCCTCGGCGTCCTGGCCGAAGCCGGGATAGATCAGGAACTCGACGCCCTTGGCTTTCAGTGAGGCCATCGCGGCGCGGATGTCCGGCACGGCCCAGCCGATGACGGTGTGGGCGCCGGGCGTGAAGCCGGGCACCGTGGTGAGGCGCAGCCGTGTGCCTGCGAGATCGAAGGTGGCGGCGAACTGGTCTTCGCCCTGGTAGGTGAGGCCCAGCACGTCGCGGTACCAGGCTGCGGCGCGCGCGTGGTCCGGCGTGAGGACGAAGGCAATGGGTTTGGCGTGTGTCAGCATCTGAGGCGGCCTCCTCCCGCCGCGGAGCGAGACTAGCACTGCGGGGGATGGGGGCCGAGTCCCCCTCCGGGGCGCCTCAGGCCTCGCGAGTGAGGGCGCGATAGGCGTGCCAGCTCGCCATGCCGATGACCGGGAAGACGACCGCGAGGCCGATGAAGGCCAGGCTGATGCCGATGACCGTGAGCCCCACGATCAGGAAGGCCCAGAGCAGCATCGGATAGAAATTCCGGTTCACGGCGCGCACGCTGGTGGCGATGGCCATGAACACGTCATAGCGCCGGTCGAGCAGCATCGGGGCGGCGACCGAGGCGAGGGAATAGTTGCAGAAGGCAACGAACCCGCCCGTGACGAGGCCGGCGAGGATCATCATCTGGCCGGCTGGCTCGAGCACGACGAAGGCGAGGAAATCGCTTCGCGTCTTGTGCACGTGCCAGGTCGAAAGCGCATAGATGACCTGTGCGATGCGGGTCCACAGGAAGTAGAGAAAGACCAGCAGCAGGCCGAGCATCAGGCCGTCGCGGCGCGCGGCGTCGCGCACCCAGATGACCTCCCAGAGGCCGGGCCGGCGGCCGTCCGCGAGGGCGCGGGCGGCGGCGTAAAGGCCCATGCCGAGCACCGGGCCGAGGATCAGGAACCCGCCGAGCAGCCCAAAAAACCAGCTGGCCGATCCGATGGAATAGAGGGCCCAGAAAATGCCTGCGCTGATGGCGGCGAGGATGAGGCCGTAGGCGAGGGAAATCCCCGGCACGGCGCAGAAATCGCGCCATCCCGCGGCCAGCCAGTCGAGCGGCGCGCGCAGTGGCACGGCATTGATCTGGGGCAGGCGCAAAGGCGCCGGCGATGTCTGCTCTCCGGTCACACCCCTTGTCCTCCCTGGCCGCAGGGAGAAATATGCGCGCATTTCGCCGCCGCAGGATGAGGGAAACTACCTAGCCCGACGCCGCTGCGGTCGCTTCAGCCGGTTTCGGGGTCTATGCCGGACCAGTGGTCCGGGCGGGTGAGACAGTCTAGGCGAGAGCGAGAATAAGTCTCAACTCTAATGAGAGTGTCAGGGAATCTGTTTCGAACGAGCGCAACTTAAATTGTGCTACTCGGCGCAGGTTTCTTGTTGGCAATTGTTGCTTTCGGTGAACGGGAGAGAAGGGCTGCGGCGAATGAGCCAGAGAACTTCTTCGGCGCCATGTTCGGAAAGACCGATCAGACGGGTTTATGCCGAGAATTCAACGGGTACTTCGCAATCCAAAGCTCGCGTAGTCGAAAACAAGGTGGTTGACGCTTTGGATCGTTGCTCAGCTGATGGGACGCTGGTCCCTCAAATCATGGAGGGGCCAGAATATGCCTCCGATCGCATCGTTAGCCCGCCAAAACCCGCGGCAATTTGAACGTCACGGTCTCGTCCGCTGTCTTAATGGTTTCCATGATCACGTCGAAGCGGGCCTTGCAGGCGTCGATGACGGACTGGACGAGGTCTTCCGGGGCGCTGGCGCCGGCGGTGAGGCCGACGGTGTTGACGCCGGCGAACCAGTCCCAGTCGATATCGTCCACACTGGCGATCAGGCGGGCATCGGCGGCGCCGGCGCGCAGGGCGACTTCGACGAGGCGGACGGAGTTTGAACTCGTCCGTGCACCGATCACCAGCACGAGGCCCGCGCCGGGGGCGAGGACCTTGACGGCTTCCTGGCGGTTGGTGGTGGCGTAGCAGATGTCGTCCTTGTGGGGCGTGGAGATGCCGGGGAAGCGCGCCTGCAGGGCTGCGACGATTTCGGCGGTGTCGTCCACGCTGAGGGTGGTCTGGGTGAGGAAGGCGAGGTTGGCGGGGTTTTTCGGCTGGAAGGTGGCCACGTCGTCCACGGTTTCGATCAGGGTGACGGAGCCTTCCGGGAGCTGGCCCATAGTGCCGATCACTTCGGGGTGGCCCTCATGGCCGATGAGGACGATCTCGCGGGCGTTGTTGAAGTGGCGCTCGGCCTCGATGTGGACCTTCGAGACGAGCGGGCAGGTGGCGTCGAGGTAGATCATGTTGCGGCGGCTTGCCTCGGCGGGAACCGATTTGGGCACGCCGTGAGCCGAGAAGATGACCGGGCGGTCGTCCGGGCACTCGTCCAGCTCCTCGACGAACACGGCGCCGAGGGCCTCCAGGCGCTCCACGACGTGGCGATTGTGGACGATCTCGTGGCGCACATAGACGGGGGCGCCCCATTTGGTGAGGGACTCCTCGACGATCTGGATGGCGCGGTCCACCCCGGCGCAGAAGCCCCGTGGGGCGGCGAGGCGGAGGGTGAGGGGGCGTTTGGGGGACATTCGGGGGAGATTCTCCTGCGCCAGATAAGTTGCGTGCGGGCGCGATGGCCTTTAACACGGGCAGGCTATCAGATGGACCGGCCTTTACATACGGCCAATAGGGACCCGCCGCGCATGCTGAAATTTGCCTCTGTTTTCATCGCGCTGGCCCTCGCGGGGTGTTCGACCGGCGGGCGGATCGCCGAGCAGCTGAACTCGACCCCGAACTCGGGCCCATGCCCGGTGGTGGGGTCAGTTTATGACGCTTCGCGCTATGTGAAATTCACCGATGGCGACGGCCGGCTTTATTCCGACCTCGCGTTCACGGGCGAGATCACCGATGTGCGCCTTTATTGCCGCTACACGGGCGAGGCGCCGCTGGTAGCCGAGGTCGAGATCGATTTTGCCTTCGGCAAGGGCCCGAAAGCGGGTGGCAACAGCCATGATTACCCGTATTTCGTGGCGGTGACGCGCCGCAACGGCAAGGTGCTGGCGAAGGAGACGTTCACCACGCAGGCCGAGTTTGGCCGCAAGACGGTGACCGCCAAAACCGAGCTGGTGAACCGGATTTCGATCCCGCGGGCGGACGAGTCCATCTCGGGCGTCAACTTCGAGATCGTGGTCGGCTTTGACCTGACGCAGGAGCAGATCGAGTTCAACCGCAATGGTAACCGCTTCCGCCTCGACGCGGCTTCGGAATAATCCATGGCGAGCCTGGCAAAGGAATTGTCGGCCGCTGCAGGGGCCGCGTTCGAAGCCATGGGGCTGGAGGCGCGGCTGGGCGAAGTGCGCCGGTCGGACAAGCCGGAGCTGGCGGATTTCCAGTGCAATGGCGCGATGGCGGCGGCGAAGGCTGCCGGGCGTAGTCCGCGAGAGATTGCCGGGGAGATTGCCGCTGCGCTAAAGGCGCATGCGCTCGTGCTGTCTGCCGAGGTGGCGGGGCCGGGGTTTATCAACTTGCGTGTATCGGACGCGGCGCTGTCAGCGCGGGCGGAAGCTGTGCGCAGGGACGCGATGGCGGGGGGCGAGAAAGCCGCCGCGCCGGAACGCATCACCCTGGATTTCGGCGGGCCGAACGTGGCCAAGCCCATGCATGTCGGCCATTTGCGCTCCGCCGTGATTGGCGACACGCTCCAACGGCTGTTCCGCTTCCTTGGAGACGAGGTGGTTTCCGATACGCACCTCGGCGACTGGGGCCTGCAGATGGGCCACCTCATTACCGAATTGCAGGACGAACAGCCTAGCCTCATTTACTTCGATTCGGGTTTCACCGGTCCCTATCCGGCCGAGTCGCCGGTGACGATGGATGACCTGGCGCGGCTTTATCCGCAGGCCAGCAACAAGGCGAAGGCCAACGAGGCGCGCAACGAGCGTTCCCAGAAGGCGGTTGCCGAAATGCAGGCAGGACGGGCAGGCTTCCGCGCGCTGCTCACCCATTTCATCAACGTTTCCGTAGCCTCGCTGAAGCAGGACTATGCGTTTCTCAACGTCTCGTTCGACCTTTGGAAGGGCGAGAGCGATGTCGACGACCTCATTCCCGAAGTCATCGAACGCTACAAGGCCAAGGGGCTCGCGGTTGAAAGCGGGGGCGCGTGGATCGTTCCGCTCGCCCGCGAGGGGGAGCACATCCCGGTCGAGAAAAACGGGGAGATCACCTACAAGAACGCGATGCCGCCGATCCTGCTGATCAATTCGCGCGGCGGCACCGGCTATCACACGACCGACCTCGCGACGATCCTTGACCGTGTGGAGCATATGGGGCCGGCGCCGGACCGGATCGTGTATGTGGTCGACCAGCGGCAGGCGCAGCATTTCGTGCAGGTTTTCCGCGCGGCGGAAAAACTGGACCTGATGCCGGAGGACCGGCTGGAACATATCGGCTTTGGCACAGTGAACGGCACGGACGGCAAACCGTTCAAGACGCGCGAAGGCGGCGTGCTGCGGCTGGCCGACCTCAACAGCATGGCGCTCGAGGAAGCGTTCCGGAAGATCGACGCGGCAGGCAAGCTGCCGGAGGACATGAGCGCGGAGGAGCGCGCGGACGTGGCGCACAAGGTGGCGGTGGCGGCGCTGCGCTTCTCAGACCTTATGAATACGCGGATCACGAACTATGTGTTCGATCTCGACCGGTTCACGAGCTTTGAAGGCAAGACGGGCCCGTATCTTCTGTATGCGGCGGTTCGGGTGAAATCCGTGCTGCGCAAGGCGGCAGAGGCGGGGCATCAACCCGGCGCTGTGGCCGTGAGCGAAGATGCCGAGCGCGCGCTGGTGCTGCAGCTCGACGGGTTCGGAGCGGCGCTGCTAGGCGCGCGGGAGAAGCGGATGCCGCATATCCTGTGCGAGCATCTCTACAGCCTGGCGCAGGCGTTCAGTGCGTTTTACGGCGCGCTGCCGATTGCGTCGGAAGCGGACGCAGCGAAACGCGCGAGCCGGCTCGCGCTGGCGGACGCGGTTCGCTACCAGCTGGAGACGGGGCTGGACCTCTTGGGCATCACGGTGCCCGAGCGGATGTAGGCCCGTAGGTCGACGCGCAAGATCCGGGTCGCCGCGGCATGGCGCAAGTGGCAACTCTGCATCCCGACCCCAATCAGTAGCCATCCATGTCTTCCCAATCCGAAAAACTCGAGCTTTTCCGAACGCTGCATGCGGGAGGCGCGCCGCTTGATCTGGTGCTCGCGCAGGCGGCGCGGATCGCCGCGTCGGTCGATCTTCCGGTGTCTGTGGATTTCGAGGCGGGTAATTCGGCCTCATTCGGGGGCATCCGGGAAAACATGCAGCGCCTCATCGCGGTGGGCGCGGTGGGCCTTGAACCTTGAAGACGGATACCCGGCCGGAGACGGCGAGGGCATCCGGCCGGGCGAGACGGCGGCGGCGCGGGACGTGGCCGAGGGCCTGCTGCTGGGGTTCTGGATCCACGCACGCGCGGACATCTGCCTAAGGGCCAAACCCGAGACGCATGCGGCCTGCCTTGACGATGTGATCTCGCGCGGGCGGGCCTTTGCAGGTGCCGGGGCGAGCAGCCTGTTCATGGCGGGACTGCGCGATCTTGCGTTGATCCGGTAGGTCTGCGCGGCGAGCCCGCTGCAGGTCAATATCATGGCGAGGCCGGACGCGGCCGGCTTTGGCGGCCTCGCGGCGGCTTGTGTGCGCCGCATCCGCTATGGCCCCTTTCCGTTGCGCGCCGCAATGGCGTCGCTCACGTCTTAGGCAGGGGCGGCCTTTAGGGAAGTTTGATCGGCGGCGCCCTTGCCGGCCCCGAGAATCCGGGATAGCTGGCAGGCAATAGGTTTCTTCCGGGAGAGAGCGGCATTCGGTGGCCGCCGCCGAAGGCGCAACCGCCCCGGAATCGCTCAGGCAAAAGGGCCGGAAGAGACCCAACACGCTGGAAAGAGGCTGAAATAAGCCTCGCCGAAGGAGCAAGCCGGTCACGCACCGGCGGAATCTCTCAGGCGCCAAGGACAGCGGGGGCGACGAACGTGCAGCGTAGGCTGCCGGTCGTCTGCTTTCTGGGATTGGCGCAATGGCAGACACAAGTTCAGAGACTTCGCGGCGCACGGCGCTTCATGCGCTGCATGTCGAGCAAGGCGCAAAGCTCGTGCCGTTTGCGGGCTATGACATGCCCGTGCAGTTTTCGGCGGGTGTGAAGGAGGAGCACCTCTGGACGCGCACGCAGGCCGGGCTGTTTGACGTGAGCCATATGGGGCCGTGTTTCCTGACGCTCGCCTCCGGCATTCGGCACGGCGCCGGGGCGCATGAGGAGATTGCTGCGCTGATCGAGACGCTGGTGCCGTCCGACATCAAGGGGCTGAAGCCGGGGCAGGCGCGGTTGACCGTGCTGCTGAACGAGACGGGCGGGATCCTCGACGACCTGATCATCACCCGTCCGTATGAAGAGGATCGCCAGGGCGAGCTCTACATCGTCGTTAATGGCGCGATGAAGGACCAGGACTGGGGGATTTTCGAGACGGCGCTGGCAGGCAAGGCGGTGCTGACGCGGGCCGATGACGGCGTGCTGTTTGCGCTGCAGGGGCCGAAGGCGGAGATCGTGCTGGGCGCGCATTTTCCGGAGTGTACGGGCCTGAAGTTCATGGAGAGCCGCCGCATGGTGCTCGACGGCGAGACGTTCGTGGTCTCGCGTTGCGGATACACGGGCGAGGACGGGTTTGAGGTGCTGGGCAGTGCGGCGGCGGGGACTGCGCTGGTGCGCCTGTTGCTGAACGATCCGTGCGTGCGCCCGATCGGACTTGGCGCCCGCGATTCGCTGCGGCTTGAGGCGGGGCTGTGCCTCTACGGAAGTGACCTCGCGCCGGATATCTCGCCGGTGGAAGCCGGCCTTGCCTGGGTGATCCAGAAACGCCGCCGGGAGACGGGCGGGTTTCCGGGTGTGAGCCGTATCCTCCGTGAGCTGAAGGACGGCCCGGCGCGCAAGCGTGTGGGCATCCAGCCGCTGGAGCGGGCACCGGCGCGCGAAGGCACTGAAGTTTACGTGGATGGCGCCCCCGTGGGGCTTGTGACGTCCGGCGGTTTTGGTCCGAGCGTCGATGCGCCGGTCGCGATGGGCTATGTGGCCGCTGCGCAGGCTGCGCCCGGAACGAAGATCGACCTGATGGTGCGCGGCAAGGCCCGGCCCGCCGAGGTTGCGCCGCTTCCTTTCATTCCTGCCCGTTACAAACGTTAATCCGTTCAAGGAGAACCCTGATGACTACATATTACACCAAGGACCATGAATGGATCCGCGTGGACGGCGATACTGGCATGGTTGGCATTACGGCTTACGCTGCGGGCCAGCTGGGCGATGTCGTTTATGTCGAGCTGCCGGAGACGGGCGCGAAGTTTGCACGCGGCGATGATTTCGCCGTGGTCGAGAGCGTGAAGGCGGCGTCGGATGTCTATGCGCCGGTGTCGGGCGCGGTGCTGGAAGTCAACAGCGTGCTGACCGAGGCGCCGGAGAAGGTGAGCGAGGCGGCGGAAAGCGAGGCCTGGTTCGTGCGGGTAAAGCTCGCCGATACCGGCGAACTCACTGAACTCATGGACGAAGCGGCCTACGCCGCGTTCTGCAAAGGGCTTTGATCCAGATGCGTTACCTGCCACTGACCCCACAAGACCGTGCCAGCATGCTGGCCACAATTGGTGCCAAATCCGCTGATGATTTTTATGCGGACGTTCCAAAGACGGCGCGCCTGAAGGCCAAGATTGCCGGGCTGCAGGACCATCAGGGCGAGCTGGCCGTGGAGCGCCACATGACGAAGCTGGCGGCGCGTAACCGGGCCGCTTCGGCGGGGCCGTTCTTCGTGGGCGCGGGCGCCTACAAGCATCATGTGCCGGCGACCGTGGACATGATCATCCAGCGCTCGGAATTTTTGACGACATATACGCCGTACCAGCCCGAGATTGCACAAGGCACGTTGCAGACGCTGTTCGAGTTCCAGACCCAGGTGGCGGCGCTGACCGCGATGGATGTCGCGAATGCGTCGATGTATGATGGCTCGACCGCGTGCGCCGAGGCGGCCGTGATGGCGGCGCGGGTGACGAAGCGCAGCAAGATCATCCTGTCGGGGGGCCTGCATCCGCATTACGCTGCGGCGACGCGGCTGCTGTGCGAAGCGCAGGGGCTGACAGTCGTGCAGCTTCCCGTGGCCATTGACGGCGAAGGAGAGCTTGAAAAATCCGTTGACGGAGAAACGGCCTGCGTGGTCGGGCAGAGCCCGAACGTGTTTGGCACAGTGACGGACCTGTCGGGCGTGGCGAAATCCGCCCATGAGAAAGGCGCGCTGCTGGTTTCGGTGTTCACCGAGGCGGTAAGCCTTGGGCTCGTGACGCCGCCGGGCGAAATGGGCGCCGACATTGCAGCGGGCGAGGGCCAGTCGATCGGCAACGGGCTCAATTTCGGTGGGCCGTATGTCGGCCTGTTTGCCTGCCGCGAGAAGCTGATGCGGCAGATGCCGGGCCGGCTGTGCGGCGAGACGGTGGACGCGGATGACCAGCGCGGCTTCGTGCTGACGCTGTCGACGCGCGAGCAGCATATCCGCCGCGATAAGGCGACCTCGAACATCTGCACGAACTCGGGCCTCTGCGCGCTGGCGTTCACGGCGCACATGACCCTGCTGGGTGGCAGGGGGCTGAAACAGTTGGCGCAGCTCAACCATGAAGCGGCGTGTGAGCTGGCCGATGCTCTGGGCGGGCTGAAGGGCGTTGATCTGCTTACGCCGCGTTTCTTCAACGAGTTTGCGATCCGCACGCCGGTTGATGCCGAAGCGGTGCTGGCGATGCTGGAAGAGGCAGGCGTGGTGGGCGGCGTGCGCGCGTCGCGCCTGTTCCCGAACGATCATCTCGGCGATGTGATTCTCGTCGCTGCAACCGAATGTACGACGGCGGACGATATTGCCGCCTATGCCGCTGCGCTGAAGGAGATCATCTGATGGCCATGAATACTCAAGGGCGCCCGACGGCTGCGCCGCGCACATCAGCAGCTGCCATCGAAACCGTCTCCGGTTCGCGCGGGCTCCTGCAGCGTGAAGACCTGCTGTTCGAGATCGGTACGCCGGAAACGACCGGTGTGGACCTGCCGAAACCGAAAGGGCTGAAGAACCGTCTCGGCGGCGTTGCGCGCAAGGTGGATACGGGTCTGCCGGGTCTTTCCGAGCCGCAGGCCGTGCGCCATTACATGCGACTGTCGCAGCGCAATTATGCGATAGATCTCGGCTTTTTCCCGCTCGGCTCGTGCACAATGAAGCACAATCCGCGCCTCAACGAGAAGATGGCGCGGCTGCCGGGGTTTGCGGATATCCATCCGTTGCAACCGCAGGCGACCGTGCAGGGCGCGTTGCAGCTGATTGATGAACTGGCCACCTGGCTGAAGACGCTGACCGGCATGCCGTCAGTTGCGATGAGCCCGAAGGCCGGCGCGCATGGCGAGCTGTGCGGGATGCTGGCGATCCGCCAGGCGCTGATTGCGCGGGGCGAAGGCGAGACGCGCAAGCGCGTTTTGGTGCCGGCTTCGGCGCACGGGACCAACCCGGCGACCGCCGTGCAGTGCGGTTTCATCGTGGACGAGATCAAGGCAAATGCCCGCGGGCGCGTGGACATGGCAGAGCTGCGCGAGAAGCTGCAGCATACGGATGATGTTGCCGGCATCATGCTGACCAATCCCAACACCTGCGGCCTGTTCGAGACCGACATCAAGGAGATTGCGGACCTCATCCACAAGGCGGGCGGCTATTTCTACTGCGACGGCGCGAACTTCAACGCCATCGTCGGCCGGGTGCGTCCGGGTGACCTCGGCGTCGATGCGATGCACATCAACCTGCACAAGACCTTCTCCACCCCGCATGGCGGCGGCGGACCGGGTTCCGGCCCAACCGTGTTCTCCGAGGCGCTGGCGCCTTATGCGCCGGTGCCCTTCGTGACCAAGGACGAGGACGGCCTCTTCCGGCTTGTCGAGCACGTGGATGGCGACGCGAAGGACTCGTTCGGCCGGATGGTGGCGTTCCATGGCCAGATGGGTATGTTCGTCCGTGCGCTGACCTATATGCTGAGCCACGGCGCTGATGGATTGAAGCAGGTGGCCGAGGACGCGGTGCTCAACGCGAACTATGTCCAGGCGCGCCTGAAGCACGTCATGACGCCCGCGTTCGAGGGCTATTGCATGCACGAGGCACTGTTCTCGGATGCGTTCACGGCGGACGGGATCGAGACGATCGACATTGCCAAGGCGCTGATCGACGAGGGCTACCATCCGATGACGATGTATTTTCCGCTGGTTGTTCACGGCGCGATGCTGATCGAGCCGACGGAGACCGAGTCCAAGGCAGAGCTCGACCGGTTTTGCGACTCGCTCGAGTCGATTGCGCGGCGGGCAGCGCAAGGTGATGAGACCCTGAAAGGCGCACCTTATCTGGCGCCCGCCAAGCGCCTCGACGAGACGCGCGCGGCGCGCAAGCCGGTGCTGAAATGGACCCGGCCGGCACCTGAGTCTGTCGCCGCCGAATAGGCTGCGTCAGACCGTCCGGGTGCGGAAGATATGCCGGCGCAGCCAGCCGAATACGGCCTGCGCCGGCTTTTCGGCAATCATGTAGCCGATCCAGCCCGCTGCGATCGAGGCGGCGAGCCCGGCGAAGATGAAGAGAAGGTTGTCGAGTATGCCCGGCGCGCCAAGCCGGAAGAGCGGAGCGAGCGGGCTCGTCACTTCCGTGCGCGCCATCAGGCGCTGCAGGATACCTAGGGCGAACAGGTGGAAGAGGTATATCGAAT
>CAMEDD010000057.1 GCA_945913285.1 Candidatus Sulfopaludibacter sp. SbA3 | reverse complement strand
GAAAGCGCACTTGCGAGCAGCCGCTGCAAGAACCTTTGACGGCCTCATCAAAGCCATCGGCGACATCTGCTCCCTCTTCACACCAAACGAATGCTGGAACTTCTTCCGGGCCATGAACTATGTTGCAGAGTAAGCGTACGGTGCTCTAGGCAGGCGACCGCTGAGACGGCAGGCTACTCGGCGGCGACGAGATTGAACTCGGCCTGCCAGTCGGCCATCAGGGCGCGGTTGTCGTGGTCCCATGGGTGGAAGCCCGGCTTGAACCACTGGATCCAGATTTTCCAGCCGCGGCCGAAGAAGGACGGGTCTTTCCAGAGGAAGCGCTTGACGGCCTTCTTAGCCTCTTCCGGCGTGTAGCCGTCCGCGACCAGCATCGACGAGGCGTAGTTCGTGATGTTGCGCGGGAAAAAATAGGAGATCAGCAGCATAGCAAGGCAGCGGCGGAAATAGCGGCGCCATGCCGGCCAATCCTTGCTGGCGATAAGGAACACATCGTAGGCCACGGCCTTGTGTTCGGTTTCTTCCATCGCATGCCAACGCCACATGTCGCGCAGTTGGGGATCGGTTTTCTTGAACAGGTCATCGTGCTGGGCGAACATGTCGGCCAGCATCGCGGTGAAATGCTCGAGGCAGATGGTCGACATCAACATGCCCATCTTGCCCCGCGAGCGGGCGAATGCGACTCGCTCCCGGATTTCTGCCTCGATGGCGTCGACCGGATACTTGCTGCGGTCGATCATCTTGTTGAGCATCACGTGCTCGCGCGAGTGGATCGCTTCCTGGGTGATGAAATCCTTCGCGTCCTGGGCCAGTTTGCCCGACAGCTTGTCCTTGTAGCCGCGTACAGCGTCCATGAAGAGGCGCTCGCCGTCCGGGAAGGTCAGCGACAGGCTGTTGAGCACGGCGGTGGCCACCGGGTCGCCATTGAGCCAGTGGCCGTTGTTAGCGGTGGCGACGTCAAAGCGCAGGTCGCGCGGGAGAATGGTGACGTTTTCGGGGCTGCGTTTTGTGGTCATCGCGGGATACCTGCTGACAAGGGCGTTTTTGCAGTCATAGTCTCAATTGAATTTAAGTCTCTTTAGCGCCTACTGACAAAAATGTCGATAGCTAAAACCACGCCTCCGAAGAAAGCGCCGGCGCGCGTGCGCCGGTCGCCCGAAGCGTCGCGGGACAATATCCTGATCGCGGCCGAACGCCTCCTGGTGCGGACCGGGCCGCAATCCCTGCGGCTGGCGGATGTGGCGAAGGAGGCGGGCGTGGCGAACGCCACCGTGCTGCACCATTTCGCCACCATCGACGGCGTGCAGGCGGCCCTGATGGAGAAGATGATCGCCGAGCTCGTCAGCGGCCTCCTGTCGATGAACGTGCCGGACGAGGCCGGGGCGGCGCGCGGCGCGGGGCTGCAGAACCTGTTCGATGCGTTCGAGGCGAAAGGTGCGGCCCGCCTTGCCGCCTGGCTGGAGATGACCGGCGAATCGCGCCGCCTGCGGACCGTGCGCGAAGCGGTGCAGGCTGTGATCCGCCAGAAGATCAAACCGCCGGAGGGCGGCGAGAGCCGGCTGGAAGACGCGATCCTTGTCAGCGTCATCCTCGCCATCGGCGTCGGGCTGTTCGGGCCAACGCTGGGCGAGCTGCTGGGTAAACCCGCTGGCCGCGCCCGCGCCGTGGCGCTCAAGCTCCTGGCGGACGGGCTGGATCCGTTCGCTTGAACTTCAGCGAAGGCATGCAGACGATCCGGGGGCAGAGCGCCTGCCTGCCAGAAACCCTTTGACTTATCGGCGGTTTTATCCCATCCGCCCGGTGTCTGGGCCACTTCGGAGGCCTTGCAGGGACAGCGTGAGCTGGCGCGGCGAAACATTCGCCCTGCCCAAGGCCCTCCTTACAGACACGAATTCAGCCCAAGGCGCCCTTCTTCACGCGGGTCGTTAGAACCCCCGCTCCCCAGCGCGACGTTTCGCGCCGGGCGCACCGATATTTTTTGAAAGAACACATGACAACCTTCCAATCCTTCGGCCTCGCGCCGCGCGTTGAATCTGCGCTGACCGCTGCCGGCTACACCACCCCTACCCCCATCCAGGCCCGCGCCATTCCGCTGATCATGTCCGGCCGCGATGTCATGGGCCTTGCCCAGACCGGCACCGGCAAGACGCTGGCCTTCGCCGCTCCCATCCTCGACAAGCTGTTCCGCAATCAGGGCCCGGCGCCGCACAAGGGCGCGCGCGTCCTCGTGCTTGCCCCGACCCGGGAACTCGCCGGCCAGATCGCCGCCTCGTTTGAAACCTACGGCGCCGGCCTCGGCCTGCGCATCGCGATGGTTTGCGGCGGCGCCAAGATCGGCCCGCAGATCCGCAAGCTGGAGCGCGGCGTGCACGTGCTGATCGCAACGCCCGGCCGCCTGATCGACCTGATCGAGCAGCGTGCCGTCGGCCTGAAAGACGTTGAAGTCCTCGTGCTCGACGAAGCCGACCAGATGCTGGACCTCGGCTTCATCCATGCCCTTCGCGCCATCGCGAAGCACGTGCCGCAGAAACGCCAGACGCTGTTCTTCTCGGCGACCATGCCGAAACTCGTCGAAGGCCTGGCCGCGCAGTTCCTGAAAGACCCGGCGCAGGTCGCTGTCGCCCCGCCTTCAGCGACTGCCGACAAGGTGGAGCAGCGCATCTGTTTTGTGGAGCAAGGCGAGAAGCAGGCGCTCCTGGTCGAGACCATCCGCCAGCCGGAAGTGAAAACCGTGCTCGTCTTTACCCGGACGAAACATGGCGCTGACGCGGTGGTTCGCCGCCTCGCCAATGCCGACATCGACTCGGTCGCCATCCACGGCAACAAGAGCCAGTCGCAGCGTGAACGCGCCCTCGAAGCCTTCAAGGGCGGCAAGGTGCCGGTGCTGGTGGCCACCGATATCGCCGCGCGCGGCATCCATATCGACGGGCTGACGCACGTCATCAACTTCGACCTGCCGGAAGTGCCCGAGCAGTACGTCCACCGCATCGGCCGCACCGCGCGCGCCGGTGCGACGGGCGTGGCGATCTCGTTCGTGTCGCGCGATGAACGCGACTACCTGCGCGCCATCGAGAAACTGGTCGGCAACAAGCTTGCGCCGCGTCCTGCGGGCGAGTCCGAAGCCGATGATCGCGGCTCGCGCAAACCGCAGCAGCAGAGCCGGCGCCCGCAAGGCCAGCAACGCAGCCAGGGTGGCGGCGAGCGCCGCGCCTATGATCCTGCCGCGCGTCGTCCGCAGGCGGATGGTGAACGCCGGCCGCAGCAGGGCGGCGAACGCCGGCCCCAGCGAGACGGCGAGCGCGCCTCTGGCGGCAACGGCGAACGCGCTTCGCAGAGCAACGGTCAACGCCCATCGGGCAATGGCAGCAGCTTCCAGCGCGCCTCGGGCGGCGGCAAACCGGGCGGCCCATCCCGCCGGGGTCCGGGCCAGGGCGGCGGCGGTGGCCGCTCGCGTCGTCCGGAACGCGCGGGCGTCTGATCACCCCGCAAACTGAACCGCACCGCCCCGGCCTCACCGCCGGGGCGGTTTGCGTTTTGACGGGCGACTGCGCTAGTTCAGGGCGCTGAAGACATCCCGAACCGCGAGGAACCTGACGATGCCGACTGGGCCGGAGACGCCGCGCTGGATCAAGGCTGAGCGGGAGGGGCTGCACCTGCCCACGATCGGCTGGTGGATCGACCCGTCGCGGGCGGTGGCCAACGCGCTCGTGACGCACGGGCATGCCGACCACGCGCGCGGCGGGCACGGCGAAGTGTGGGCGACGGCGGCGACGCGGGACATCATCGACCTGCGCTATGGTAAGCCGCCGGGGGGCGGCGACGTGGCTTATGGCGAGTGTATCGAGATCGGGGATTCGATCACGGCGACCTTCCTGCCGGCCGGCCATGTGCTCGGCTCGGCGCAGATCCTGCTCGAGCGGCAGGGCGAGCGGATCATCGTGACGGGCGACTACAAGCGGCGGCCGGACCCGACCTGCGCGCCGTTCACGCCGGCGCCGTGTGATATCCTGATTACCGAGGCGACCTTTGCGTTGCCGATCTTCACGCATCCGCCGATCGAGCGGGAGATCGCGCGGCTGCGGGCGGGGCGGGACGCCAATCCGGACCGGACCATCCTGGTCGGGGCGTACGCTTTGGGCAAGGCGCAGCGGGTGATCGCGGAACTGCGCCGGTCGGGCTATCACGAGACAATCTGGCTGCACGGCGCGATGACGGCGATGTGTGATCTTTACCAGCGGCACGGTGTGGCACTCGGCCCCCTCGCCCCGGTTTCGGAGACGCCGCGCGGCGACCTGAAGGGACAGATCGTGATCTGTCCGCCATCGGCGCTCAATTCCGTCTGGGCGCGGCGCCTGCCTGACCCGGTCAACGCAGTGGCCTCCGGCTGGATGCGGGTGCGCCAGCGCGCGGTGCAGAGCAATGTCGAACTGCCGCTGATCATTTCAGACCATTGCGACTGGAACGAGCTGACGGCAACGATCCTTGAAGTGGCGCCGCAGGAGACCTGGATTACGCATGGGCGCGAGGACGCGCTGCTGCACTGGTGCGCGATGCGCCAGATCCGCGCGCGGGCGCTGGATCTTGTCGGCCGCGAAGATGAGGACGAGGCTGCCTGATGGACCGCTTCGCCCGTCTGCTCACGGATCTTATCTATACGCGGGCGCGAAATGGAAAGCTGGCGCTGCTGGCGGATTATCTGCGAGACGTGCCAGATCCGGATCGTGGATGGGCGCTGGCGGGGCTGACCGGCGAGATCGACTTTCCGGCGATCAAGGCCGGGATCGTGCGTGCGCTGATCCAGGAGCGAGTAGACCCGGTGCTGTTTGCGCTGTCGCGGGATTTTGTGGGCGACACGGCGGAGACGGTGAGCCTGATGTGGCCGGCGCCGACGGGGCCCGTGCGCGGCGCGCCGGGGGTCAGCGAGGCGGTCGCGCTGCTTGCGTCTGCGTCTCGGGGGACGGCGAAGGCCGTGCTGGCGGGACTGCTCGACCGGCTGGATGAAGATGGGCGGTTTGCGCTGCTGAAGCTTGCGACCGGAGAGCTGCGAATAGGCGTGTCGGCGCGGCTCGCAAAGACAGCATTTGCGCAGGCCTTCGGCGTGGCGCTCGATGAGGTGGAGGAACTCTGGCACGCGATGCGGCCGCCGTATGCGGAGCTATTTGCCTGGGCAACCGGGGCGGCGCCGAAGCCGGACATCTCGATGGTGCCAGTGTTCCGGCCGTTCATGCTGGCGAACCCGCTCGAAGACGAGGTCATTGATCTCAAGGAATATGCCGCCGAATGGAAATGGGACGGGATCCGCATACAGATTGTTTCGGCCGGCGGCGCGACGCGGCTGTTCAGCCGGGGCGGCGAAGATATCACGGAGAGCTTTCCGGATGTGGCCGAGGCGTTTGACCATGAGGGCGTGCTGGACGGGGAGCTGCTGGTGCGCGGGACGCATCAGGGCGGCGGGGCGGCGAGCTTCAACGCGCTGCAGCAGCGGCTCGGGCGCAAGACCGTCCCGGGCAGTCTGCTGACCGCCTATCCGGCGTTCGTGCGGCTGTACGATATCCTGCTGGATGGAGCCGACGACCTTCGGCGCCTGCCCTGGAGCGCGCGCCGCGCCCGGCTGGAGGGCATTGCGCAGAGACTGGACAGATCGTCCTTCGACATATCAGCGCTGATCGAGGCGGAGACGTTCGAGGCGCTCGCCGAGCTGCGCGCGCAGGCGCGGGAGACCGATATTGAAGGCGTGATGCTGAAGCGGCGGGACAGCGCTTACGAGCCGGGCCGCAAGGCCGGGCTCTGGTTCAAGTGGAAGCGCGAACCGCTGACGGCAGACTGCGTGCTCATGTATGCGCAGCGCGGGTCGGGCAAGCGTTCCAGCCTGTACTCGGACTATACGTTCGGGTGCTGGACCGCGCCGGAGGCCGAGGGCGGCGTGTTGCTGCCGGTGGGCAAGGCCTATTCCGGCTTCAGCGACGAGGAGCTGAAATGGCTGGACAGCTTCGTCCGCAAACAGACAACGGGCCGGTTCGGCCCTGTGCGCGAAGTCGAGAAGAGCCTCGTGCTGGAAGTGGCGTTCGATGCCGTCAACCCCAGCACGCGGCACAAATCCGGCATCGCGATGCGCTTTCCCCGCATCAGCCGCATCCGGCGCGACAAGCCGGCGAATGAAGCAGACCTGATTGAAACGCTGCGCCGGATGACCGCTGCGGGGGCGAAGGCGGGCGACGCTTCAAAGCCTCAGCCCAATTAACACACAGAAGAGATCAGAACTCTTTCGCGATCAAGGCGGCTGTGGCAACAACGCCGCCTTTTCGATTCAGCCGCGAATACGGTAACCTACACCCCTGACCGTTTCGATGAGCGCAGTGCCAAAAGGCTCGTCCACTTTCGACCGCAGGCGGCGGATATAGACGTCCACAACGTTTGTGAGCGGATCTTCGTCAATACCCCAAACGTTGGTTAGGATGCGCTGACGGCTGAAGACGCGGCCCGGCGACGACATCAGAAGTTCGAGCAGCGCGAGTTCCTTTGTGGTCAGGCGGATTTCCTCCCCTGCGCGGTGGAGACTGAACCGCGCCCGGTCGAGTTCGAGATCACCCACCTTCAGGACCGCTCCGGCCACTTCCGCAATCATCGGCCCGCGCCGCATGAGCGCTTCGATACGGGCGAGTAATTCCTCAAAGCCAAAAGGATTCACGAGATAATCGTCCGCTCCCAGACGAAGACCGGTCACACGGTCTTCGAGACGGCCAAGCGCGGTCAGCATCAAGATGGGCAGATTGATATGAGACGCGCGGACGGTCTGACAGAGGTCGAGCCCGTTCACGCCAGGCAGCATGAGATCGAGGAGGACGAGCCCGCGCACACCGGTCTGCTGCTGGTCTTCCCAGAGGCTGCGGCAGGCTTCGAGACCGTCCGGCCCGGTGGCCGCAACGCGGATACGATAGCCTTCGGCCTTCAGGCCGCGTTCAAGGAAATCCGCGACGCGCGCGTCGTCTTCGACAATCAGGATATTCATCAGGCCGCCTCAAGTTTCAGCGTCGGCAGGCGCAGGCGTACGGTCGTGCCTTGGCCGAGAACGCTTTCCAGCGCCAGCTCGCCGCCATGGCGTTCGGCAAAGGCCTTGGCAATTGACAGGCCGAGGCCCGATCCGTCGGCCCGGTGGGTACGGGCGGCGCCCGCGCGGAAGCCGCGCTCGAAGACGCGGGGGACGTCCTCCTCCGGGATGCCGATGCCGTAATCGCGCACTTCCAGGTACCAGCTGCCGGTCCCGGCCCGGGTCGAGATTTCGACGGTGCCGGACGGATGGGAATAGCGGATGGCATTGTCGAGGAGTACGCTCATGATCTGACCGATGCGGCGCGCATCGCCCGGCACGAAGGCGTCGCTGTTCTGCAGGGCTGGCACGATGCGGACCTGGCGCAGGCTGGCGAGCGTACTGGCCTGACTGATCGCGCGCTGAAGCTCAAGCTCGGGCTCGACGACATCATTCTTGAGGGTGAGCATCTCGGCATCATCGAGCGCGATGGTCAGGAGGTCCTCGATCTGCTTGCCGAGTTGTTCGGCGCTGGTGGCAATGCGAACGAGACTTTCGCGGTAAAGCGCGTCGGTCATCTCGCGGCCGCGCAGGGCAACTTCGGCCTCGCCGCGGATCACGGTCGTCGGCGTGCGCAGCTCGTGGCCGATATCGGCCAGCAGCTGGCGCCAGCGTGCCTCGGAACGCTGCAGGTCGGCAACTGCGCCCTGAAGGTCAACCGTGCGCTCACTGACCATCACCTCGAGACCGGAGCGCAGTTCGCGTTCGCGCTGGCTGGTCAGGTCCAGCTGGTTGGCCATCTGGTTCATGCGCTGCGCCAGGGTGCCGAACTCATCCTTGCTGAGATTGGGGATACGGTAGGCGAGATCGCCGGTTTCATAGGCCTGCGCGCCCGCGGTCAACTCTCGCAAGGGCCGGCGCAGGGCGTAGGAGAAATAGATCGACAGGATGACCGAGAGGATCACGATGGAACTGGCAGCGATGTTGGAGACAAAGCGGGCCTGGGCAAGCGACTCGTCGGCCGAAGCCCGGTCCCGCCTCAGCGCTTCCGTTTCGGCCGCGATCGCCTCGTTAAGCAGGCCGCGTACATCGTACTGGCCGAACTTGTCGAACAGTTCATCCACGGCCGTAACCGGAATGGGGCCGCCTTCGCGGGCCGCACGGGCGTTGACGGCCTGCACGCGTTTCAACATCGACGTCACAGAACTTTCGAGCAGCTCGATCGTGCGGGCCCGGTCGGTGTGTTCCTTCAAGAGTGCGGCATCGGGCCCGTCCATCTCTGCCGCTTTGGCGGCAAGGCCGCGCAGCAAGTCCACGTCCCGGCGCATGCTCCTGGCGAGCTCGGGGCCGACGGCAGGGTCGGTCGAGGCGTCCGCGATGCTCTGCAACACCCAGATACGCAGGCGCGCCTTTTCAGCCGACAGGTCGAGATAGGTGCTGAGCAGGTCGGCGGCGACCCTGCCGCGCACCACGCGCTGCTCGGCCACGCGCGAGACCCAGCCGTTCAACGCCCCGAGCGCAACGGCCAGCAGCGCAAAGGCGGCAAAGGCCAGAATCAATCGCCGGGAAAACATCAGCGGGGTCCGATCAATCAGCAACGGAGCGTCTGCCCGTCCGCACTTAACCTCTGAACACAGCGGTACAATGCCTCACCGAAGGCTTGCTGATTAAATTCACATGAACTGCCAGCCGGCAAGCTGCGACGTTGCAGCCCTTGCCTCTCTGGCGCAGGGCTTCCAGTTCGAAGGGCAATCGCAGCGGTAAGGACGCGAAACACATGACCTGGGCTCCCAGCCGCCAGGCTGCCCTCGCGCAGCTGAGCGTGTTCATTCCGGAGATGGGCGAGGCCTATGCCCGAACGCGGAGTTTTGACCTTGGACCGGGGGCACGCGCCAGCGTCTCGGGGCTGTCGCCCTGGCTGCGGAGCCGCCTGCTGGCGCCAGAGGAGGTTCTGGAGGCGGCCATTGGCATGCACGGCTTCAGCGGCGCGCAAGCCTTCATACAGCAGGTGTTCTGGCGGGCCTATTTCAAGGGCTGGCTCGAGCATCAGCCGGATGTCTGGGAGCGCTACCAGGCCGGGCTCGCCGGAGCGCTCAACCAGGTTGCAAAGGACGCGCGACTGGCGGCCCGGTACATGGCGGCCTGCGAGGGGCAGACGGGCATCCCCTGTTTCGATGCCTGGGCCGGAGAGCTCGTCGGGACCGGGTACCTGCACAATCACGCGCGGATGTGGTTTGCCAGCCTCTGGATCTTCACGCTGAAGCTGCCCTGGGAGCTTGGCGCCGACTTCTTCTTCCGCCACCTGCTGGACGGTGACGCGGCGGCCAATACCTGTTCGTGGCGCTGGGTAGGCGGGCTGCACACGCAGGGCAAGACATACCTGGCACGGGCGGACAATATGCCGAAGTTCACGCGGGGCCGTTTTGCGGACACGCCGGAACTTTCGGGCGAGGCGCCGGCGCTGACCGAGCCGCGCCTCGCGGCCAAGCGCGCGCCGGAGATGAGCGAGCCGCGCTGGTCTGGCCAGCGTTATGCCTTGCTGGTGACCGAGGAAGACGGCTTAGCGGAGACCCTGCCCCTGCCCCATCCGCCCGAGGTGATCCTTGTACTGAGCGCGCCGTCCGAACGCTCGCCGCTCGGCATGGGCGAGTTGGCGCGCGGCTTCGTAACGGGCGCCGTGCACGATTGCGCAGCCCGTTCCGGGGCGAAGTTTGGCGTTCCGGTTATTCCGCTTACGGATGATACCTGGGCAGCACAGATCGCGGATGCAGCCAGTGGGCACAAGCTGGAGGCAGTGGTCACGGCGCGTTTTCCGTTCGGCCCGACGAGGTCGCGCGTCCGGAAAGGTTGGTCGACGGATGGTCTGATGAACGTCGAGCGGATCGAAATCGCCGATCCGTTTGACGCCGCTGTGTGGCCGCACACCAAGGCGGGTTACTTCAAACTGAAAGAGCAGATTGCAGACATCTGCGCCCGCGGCGGGTTCGGCCTCAGGGCGGCGGCAGGCCCCGGGCCGCAGGTCTGATGACGATCAGGCCCGGCGCGTGAACACCGTCTGCGCCTGGCAGAATTCCAGCACGCCGTCGGGGCCGCCTTCGACACCGATGCCGGATTGCTTGAAGCCGCCGAAGGCCGCATGCGGGCTGAGGTGCTGGGTCTCGTTGATCCACACAGTGCCGGCCTGAAGGCGCGTGGCGATGTCCTGCGCGCGGTCGATGTCAGTGGTCCAGATGGAGGCGCCGAGGCCGTACTCGCTGTCATTTGCGCGGCCGATGACTTCATCGAGATTGTCGAACTTAAGCAGCGGCAGGACGGGGCCGAACTGTTCTTCCTGCACGATGCGGGCAGACTCAGGCGGATTGTCCAGGATGGTGATGGGCACGAAGTAGCCCGGAACCTTTGAGGCATCACCGCCGATAAGGAACGTGTAGCCATTGTCCTTGGCATCCTGGATGAGTTCCAGCACGCGATTGTACTGCGCCGAGTTCTGGATCGGGCCGATCTGGGTACCCTGCTCCGCGCCGTCGCCGATCTTCACCGTCCTGGCATACTCGACGAGCGCCGCCTTTAATGGTTCGTACACGTCCTTGTGGATGTACATGCGCTTGGTCGCGATGCAGATCTGCCCCGTGTTGCGGAAAGCGGCCCAGAAGAGATCTTCGGCCACCTTCTTCACGTCCACATCCGGCATGACGATCGCAGGGTCGTTGCCCCCGAGTTCCAGCGTCACACGCTTCAGCGAGCCGGCTGCGCTTTCCATGACCTTCTTGCCAGTCTGTGTAGAGCCGGTGAAGCTGACCTTGTCGACGCCCTTGTGCGCGGTCAGCCAGGGGCCGAGGCGGTCGGAGCCGGAGATGATGTTGAGCACGCCGCCCGGTAACACGCCGCGCAATAACTCGCCGATCCGCAGGGTCGTCAGCGGCGTCGTCGGCGCGGGCTTCAGGACGATGGTGTTGCCGGCGAGCAGCGCCGGGCCCAGTTTGAACGCCGCAAGGATGATCGGGAAGTTCCAAGGTACGATGGCCGCGACCACCCCGATGGGGCCGTAACGTGTGATGGCGTGACGCTGCTCGGAGTCCTCCGACACGTGCTCCGGAATCTGGTGCTTCGACGATTCCATCAACCAGAACGCACCGCCGCCGACGTCGGCTTCAGCGTCCGGGTGCGGCTTGCCCTGTTCGCGGGTCAAAAGGCGCGAGAGTTCGGGAATGTTCTGCATGATGACGCCGGCCATCACATTCAGCAGCTCCCGGCGTTTGTCGATCGGCGTCGCCTTCCATGCCGGGAGGGCCGCGCGGGCTGCAGCAATGGCCGCGTCGAGTTCAGGCTTGGAACAGTCCGGGGCCTGCGCAAACACCTGCCCCGTGGCCGGGTTTTCGACACCGAAGGTTTCGGTTCCAGCGACGGCCTTGCCGTTGATGGTCATGGTGAAGTTATGGTCGGTCATGTCTGTCGTCCTCCGGCAATCTCGCAAACCTTGGAGAGGTTGTTTCACAAGCGACCGACTGTATGCAATCGCAATCGGGGAGACTGGTCCGATGGTGACTTCGTTCAGCCGGCGATCTGAGGTGCCAAGGGGTCAGGCATCATGGCGAAGCTCGAGCCCCTCGAAGGCGCCGGACGTGCGCCAGCCTTCAATGTAATTGAAGAAGGCGACGGCGCCTGCCGGATAACCCACGAAGTAGCGCGCTTGGGGGCCGGGATCGCGTCCTTCATTGTTATAGTAGCCGGGCGTGCAATCAGGCGAGCCGATCATCAGCCCCATGCCCGACAGAAGCAGGTTCACCCAATCGTCTTCGGCCTGCTTCGAGACCTCGACTTCCTTTGCACCCGCTCCCTCTGCATGGCTGACAATGAGGGAGATCGTGCGCGCAGCATCGACAAGATTGTGCGGATAGTTGGAGATAAGGTTTGCCGCCTGCGTCGCCTGAACCAGAAAGGCGTTCGGAAAATTGTGGACGTGCATGCCATGCTTGGTGCGCATCCCGTCCGCCCAGTATTGGGAGAGCGTAACGCCGCCGCGTCCCCTGGGGTCAAAGCCGGTCCGGCGCTCGAGCGGAGTGCCCACTTCGAACCCTGACGCATAGACGATGCAATCGACCTCGTACTCGACGCCGTTCACGACAACGCCTTTTTCCGTGATGCGTTCGACGCCCTTGCCATCTGTATCAATCAGGTGGGCCGCCGGTTCATTGAACGCCTGCAGGTACTGGTCGTGGAAGCAGGGCCGTTTGCAGAGCTGGCGGTACCAGGCCTTCAGCTTTTCGGCCGTATCCGCATCCATGACCACCGCTTCCGCGCGCCGGCGGATCTCTTCCATCTTCTCGTGGTCGGCGTCCTCATAGGCCGCGAGCATGCCGGCAGGCGTGCGCTGGTCAGCCGGCAGCTGAAGGATCCGGTTGCGAATTCGCTTCGCCAGATCGGTCCAGCCGTCCTGCACGAGATCCTCCGGCGCCATGCCGAGGCCCGCCTGATTCTGGGTGAAGTTCTCCATCCAGCGCTGCTGCCAGCCGGGGCCGGCAATGGACGAAAACCATTCCGGATCGATCGGCCGGTTGTCGCGCACGTCGATCGACGAGGGCGTGCGTTGGAAGACGTAAAGAGCCTTGGCGGCGCGCGCGAGGTGCGGAACCACCTGTACGGCGGTTGCGCCAGTGCCGATGATTGCAACGCGCTTGTCCTTCAGCTTGTCGAGCGGCGCCCCTCTCGGATCGCCGCCGGTATAGCCGTAGTCCCAGCGGCTGGTATGGAAGGCGTGGCCCTTGAAGTCGGCGATCCCAGGAATGCCCGGCAGCTTCGGCGTGTTGAGGGGTCCGGTCCCGAGCCCGATATATTTGGCGGTAAAATCGTCCCCGCGATTGGTCCGGATTCTCCAGACGCTGCCCGCTTCATCCCAAGACAGATCTTCTATCACGGTATGGAAGAGCGCGTTTTCATAAAGATCGTAGTGCCGCCCGATCCGCCGGCACTGCTCCAGGATTTCCGGGGCGTGCGCATACTTCTCGCTCGGCATGTGGCCGGTCTCTTCGAGAAGCGGCATGTAGATCATCGAGGCGGTATCACACTGGGCCCCCGGATACCGGTTCCAGTACCAGGTGCCGCCGAAATCGCCGCCCCTCTCGATGATGCGCACGTCCGTGATCCCGGCCTCTTTCAAACGGGCACCTGTGACCAGCCCGGCAAAGCCGCCGCCAACAAAGGCAAAGGTAACATGATCTGTCTTCGGCGCCCGGGGGGTGACCGGCGTGTAAGGGTCTTCAAGGTAATCGTCGAACAGGCCAGCGATCCGGGTGTACTGATCATTGCCGTCGCTGCGCAGCCGTTTGTCCCGCTCGATCCGGTAGCGCTCGCGGATTGCTTCCTTATCGACCGGATTGCTCTGCACCTTTGATGCATTGTCCGCCATCTTCACCCTCGCCTTATTCGTCCTGCGCCGATCTCGGCATCACATCCAAAGAGTAGCGCGTCAAAGAGAGATGGATAGCCATGACGCGAGGGCGGCACACAGCATTACAAAATTCGGAGTGAAGCTCTCATCCCGAAGAGAAGTCTTGAGGGATCAGGCGAGAGCGCCGCTCGCGGCTGCAAACATCCGCCTGTCTTGTTGAGTGCGGGCAAGGCGGGGGCCTGACCCGCGGCTACATCTCGTCGCAAGTCCGTCGTCGCGTCCCAACGCAGACGTTGGCGCACCGATCCGCCCCCAAGAGAGTGACTTATATATACCGCTTATCAATTTAATATGCCTTATTTATAAGTCATATTATTGACTTCCTAACCTGTCTAAAATAGTCTCCATCCATGGTGAACGCCCCCCCCTCTCGCCGCGCAGCGCCCAAGCGCACCCGCGCCTATTCGCGCCAGACCCGCGAAGCGGCGTTGCTGCTCGGCCAGATGATCCGCGCCGCGCGGATCAAACGCGCCATGAGCGTCAAGGAGCTCGGCGAACGCATCGGCGCGTCGCGCGACCTGATGCAGCGCATCGAACAGGGCGACCTACGCGTTGGCCTTGGCGTCGCCTTCGAGGCGGCGGCGGTGGTCGGCGTGCCGCTGTTTGCAGCGGAGCCGTCGCGCCTCGCCAGTGAACGCGCCCATCTGCAGGACACGCTCAGCCTCTTACCGAAAACGGTGCACAAGCGAGCCAGCGAGGTGAAAGATGCCTTCTAGTCCTGCGCCAGCGGCCGCTCCAACTGAAGCATTTGTCTGGACCTGGCTACCCGGCCAGACGACGCCGGTTGTCGCCGGTCGTCTCGCGAAGGCGACGGGCGAAACCTACGCATTCAACTATGGCCAGTCCTATCTCGCGCGCCCTGACGCAATAAGCCTCAATGAGCGTGAGCTGCCTCTGCAGACTGGCGCCCTGCCCCTCTTGCCGGGTCTTTCAATGCCCGGCTGCATCCGCGATGCCTCGCCCGACGCCTGGGGCCGGCGGGTCATCATCAATCGCACGATGGGCCTGACGGGTGCGGCGGCCGCCGCCGTCGACCTCGACGAACTCACCTATTTGCTCGAATCCGGCTCCGACCGCATCGGCGCGCTCGACTTCCAGACCTCGGCGAGCGTCCATACGCCGCGCGCTGCCCGAGCAGCCCCCCTCGCCATGCTGCTGCAGGCCGCCGAAAATGTCGAACAAGGCGTGCCGCTGACGCCTGAGCTCGACGCGGCCTTGCGCCATGGCTCCTCAATCGGTGGCGCGCGCCCCAAGGCCATGATCGAAGACGGAGACAAGAAATTCATCGCCAAATTCTCCGCCTCCAATGACCTCTACAGCGTGGTGAAGGCTGAATTCATCGCGATGCGACTGGCGACCGAATGCGCCCTCACCGTTGCCCCCGTCCGCCTCGAACGCGCTCTCAACAAGGACGTGCTGCTGATCGAACGGTTCGACCGCGAACGTACGGCCGATGTCTGGCGGCGCAAGGCGCTGCTCTCCGCACTCACCCTGCTCGAACTCGACGAGCTGATGGCGCGTCACGCCAGCTATGGCGACCTCGCCGACATCATCCGCCAGCGCTTCGACAATCCGCGCGACACGCTGCGCGAACTGTTCGGCCGTCTCGTGTTCAACATCCTCTGCGGCAATACCGACGACCACGCCCGCAACCATGCGGCCTTCTGGGACGGCGCACGCCTCTCTCTCACCCCGGCCTATGACATCTGCCCGCAAAGCCGCACCGGGACCGAGGCCAACCAGGCGATGAACATCTTCGGAACTCGCCATGAAAGCCAGTTGAGACGGTGTCTCGAAGCTGCTGCGACCTTCCTGCTCACGCCAGCCGAGGCCGAGACGCTAATCCGCGGCCAGATCGCCGTCATCCGCCAGCGCTTCGACGCCGTCTGCGATGAGGCCGGCCTGAGCCAGGTCGACCGCGCGTTGTTCCGGTCACGGCAATTCCTGAACGCCTACGCATTCGAGGGTTTGCCGGAGGAATTTTGATCGGCACGCGGCGCAGGGCGGCTGACATAACTTGGAGCAACAATCGCGAACGGAGTCTCCAAATAAACGGCCCGGATCAGGGGGCTGGGTCAGCTGTTTTCGGCGATCTCTGGCCTTGTGGCAGTGAGGCGGCCGGACGACGGGCTTGGATCGACCTCGCCGGTCGCCGTCAGAGCGATCAGAGCTATCGTGGCCCTAAAATGCCGGTCGTCCTTCTTGCGGTGAACGTCGGGTATGGAACAACTGAGCTGCTTGCAGCCCTCGAACCGGTCTCGAGAATCCAGTTCTCAACTCGATTGTTTTCAGGGAGCATTACCGAGGCACCGGAACCGACGAGCCCTCGAAACGAATGTCTGACTGGCCGATCGCGATCACGGAAGGCGTTTGCTGAGAAACTGTCAGCGGGCCTTCAGATAGCTCGATCCGGGCCTGAGGATGGTGATTGTGTGGTCCGTGAAGTTCCACAGGCTGGGGTTCAAGGCGAGGAACCGGGAACCGAGCCGCAAGGCGTTTGAACCTGGCCAAGGCCGAACATCCTTGGGGCCACCCGCTTCGATGAGGCTGACAGAAATCCGGTCGAACAGCGCGCCGCCGAAGCTGACCGGCCCCACCATCGCAAGGTCGCCCTCGAGTGTCAGGACGCCTTTGGCCTCCAGGGCGGCGCGAGTCTCGGAGCGCACATAGAAGGTACCACCGTCCCCTGTATCGAAGTCCAGAGCCACGGGCAGCGATCCGACAAAGGCCCCGGTGGTCGGCTGCTCACCTTCGGCCATGGCGACTGAAAAGCGGGCGACCACATCCTCCGTCGGGGGTGCGCCAACCACTGGAAGGCCATCGGCTTGCGTTTGCAGGATCGTCAGAACCTGGCGGCCGTAGTCGAGAACGAATGCGCCCCCGGACACCGCCGGCGAGCCGACAAATCCAAGAAAGTCTGGCCCGAATGCCGCTTCGACGAAGCCGAAATCGCCGCTCAGGAGCCGAGGCGGCGTGGACATGGGCTGGCCGCTGACCCGGACCGGGGGTGCATGGTGCTCCCGAACAGAAAGCACCTGACCCGATGCAGCTTGTCCACCCCGAAGCTGGGCGCCTTCATCAAGATCCAGGGCGTCACGATTTAGCATGATGGACACCGGCGTACCGGTGTCGAACATCAACCGCCCCCTGGCTTCGCCGATGGTCGCGGAGATCAGGGGTTTGCCATCGACGACCTCGAACGGGATTTCACGCCAGCTGGCGGCCTGACCGAGCAGGGCAGGATTCGAGTGCGGAAGGGTACAGGCAGCCAGCAGGGCCAGAAAACTCGAGATCGCGGTTAAGTTCATAGGCAAAGACCTTTGCAAACCGTGATGCAGCCGCTGCCGGACTGAACCGCTACGTGTCTTACTTAGCCCCACCCAAAACCTCAGTCCATGCGAATTGTCCATGGCGGGACGGATTCAGACTGATAGGTTGCTATGGCGTTGGCGCTCCTGGTCTGACACCCCTGAAGTCATCCATCCCTTATCTTGGTCCGAGGACCATTTTGGATGTATGGCGTGCAAATAAATGACTTCGACGGAGGAAATCGATGATGGAGCTTACACTTGCCGGTGATCCAAACGTCCACCTGTTGATGGAACTAGCTCCTCTGATGATCATTCAGTTGTTGTACGCTGTTGTAACTTTTCTGGTTTGCCAGAAGCAGAACTGGAATGCTTGCTCCTGACTTTTGTCGTGCTGATACCCGTCGTTGGAATGCTCGCGTTCCTCGTCATCTTCCTGGCCACTCTTTTGAAGACGCTGGATCGGCTGAATGCTTTGGAAGGAAAAGAAGCTGCGGGCAGATGATCCCCGGGTTTGACACTTTCGCGCCGGTGGCAATGACCATTAACGGCGAAGTCCGGCCTGGTTCCGGTGATGCTCCCGAATGACACGATCGGGTTGACCCTGCCGGTCAGCGATGCTGGCGATTGGAGCCGACTTGGCCCAATCCTGCCGGCTGATGATTTGGTTGGGGCGGCAACCTCATCCCGAAAAGTTTTTCTAGCAATGAGGCAAGAACTGATTGAGCGAGCCGCTGCCGATTGACGAGTGACCCATAGGGTGGTACAGTCACCACAAGGTGAACGATTGATTGTCAGCTTCCGGGATGGGTGGTTACACGACTTCTTCGTCGACGACGTGTCGTCCCGGAGAATTCCATCTGATATTGATCGGCGATTGTTCAGGAAGCTCCAGATGATCGATGACGCCGTGACGGATCAGGATCTTCGGGTGCCACCAAGCAACCACTTCGAAAAGTTGCGCGGCAATCTCGAGGGCTGGCATTCGATCCGCATCAACCGTCAGTGGCGGCTGATTTTTCAGTGGGATGGCGCGCGGGGCGAAGCCTCGGACGTCTATCTTGACGATCACAGTTACAGATAGGTTCAGACGGGAAGGACGGGCGATATGCTGATGACAAAACGCAAGCCGGCTTCGGTCGGCGAGATCCTGACCGAGGAGTTCATGGAGCCGCTCGGTCTGACCCAGAGCGCGCTTGCGGAGGCGATGGGTGTGCAACGCAAGCATGTCAACGAGCTGTGCAATAACAAGCGCAATGTTACTGCGGCGACGGCTTTGATACTTTCTCGGGTTTTTTCCAACAGCCCGGATTTCTGGTTGAACGTGCAACGTCGCACGGAACTCTGGGAGGTTATGCATGATCCAAAAGAGCAGATGCGCATCAAGCGTGCGAAACCATTGAAAGCTGCATGACTGACGAGGGTCAATGTCCGGCCGAGGTGAGGCTCAATCTGATAGTCTCGTTGCACGCCCACTGCTGAAACTCTCTACAAGTCGGCGGGCGTCTATTGTCGGCGAAGTTCAGCCTGGTATCGGTGAGGCGTCCCGACGGCACGATTGGATCGACCCTGCCGGTCGTGCAACCTGACGATCGGAGCCGATCTGGCCCTAAACGGCCGGTCAGGACCATTCCTGCGGCAGAAGCCTGGACCCATGACTTTGTATCGCCAGAGGAAAGCACCCACATTGCAGGAGCCCAGCCAAACAGCCTCCGGGTTTGCAGGCGCGGTTCAAAGCGTTACGGAACGCCGGTTTCTTTACACTTCGGACTGGACATGTAAAGAAAATCGCTTTTCGTTTACATAACATGACGCATCCAAACGCCCCTTCCGCCTATAGGCTGCCAGAACTGCCTCCGCCGGTCGATCTTGAGACGGTGGAGGTGCTGAAGGCATTGGCCTGTTGATTTCTGCTGAGAACTGACCCGGGGTTTCCATCGAGAACTGACCCGCTTTCTGACTATCTTTCGGGTTTCATTTCCGGGTCAAGATGATGCCTTCTCCTTTTTCGATTTGGGCTTCTGCGCCGAGCTGTTCTTGAACCGGAAGC
>CAMEDD010000056.1 GCA_945913285.1 Candidatus Sulfopaludibacter sp. SbA3 | reverse complement strand
CGCCCATCACAGAAGCCTTCTACTCGGCGCGCACGGCGCTTGAGTTTACGACGACGTCCGGCGCCCCGCGCAGCCTTGTCGTGACCTCCAGCCGGCCCGGTGAAGGCAAGACGATCAGCACGATCTCGCTCGGCATGTCCTACGCCCGGTCGGGACGCAAGGTCCTGATCATCGACGCTGACCTGCGCAAGCCCTCCTTTGTGGCCAATGCCAGGGACTCGGTCGGCCTGTCGGGGCTCCTGACCGGGGAGGACCGGCTCGCGGACAATCTCATCGGCTCCAGCACAGACGGGCTCTACCTCCTGCCGAGCGGGGTCATTCCGCCAAACCCGGCGGAGCTGCTCTCGAGCGGGCGGCTTCCGGCCCTGATCGAAGAGGCCGCGGAACTCTTTGACCTTGTACTGATCGACTCGCCGCCCTTGCTCGGGTTTGCGGATGCGCCGATCCTTGGCTCTGTCTGCGATGCGACCATCGTCGTGATCGAGTCCGGATCGATCCGCCGGCCGGCGGCGGCGCGCACGCTCGAGCGGCTGGCCGAAGCCAATGCCAATGTCGTCGGCGTCATGCTGATGAAGTTCGATGCGAAGAAATCGGGCTATGAGAGCGGCTACTACTATTATTCTTACGGACGCGGCGCCTATGCCTATGGCAGCAAGCCGTCGAAGAAGGGCTCGCAGGCCCGCCGCAAGATCCGGCTCTTTGCCGGCACCGACGAGACGCCGCCGAACGCCATCGACCGGGAATGACCGGCGCGGTCCGGATCATCGGGGCGGGCGTGTTCGGGCTGGCCGCGTCCGTTTCAGCCATTTATGCGCTTGTCCTGACGGGCGCGCTCGGCGCGCGGCCCGCGGTATTTGCGGGCGCGGCCCTTGAGGCGGCATGCCTGCGCGAAGATGAGGCGTGCACCTTGTCGGCGGTGACGCAGCTTGCGGCCAGTGCGCCGCTCGGGCGCCGGCCACTGGCGATGGCTCTGGCTGAGCGTCTGGGGGCGGGCGATGGCGGCGCCGCCGCCGTGCTTGCCCCGCTCGTGTTCGAGCGCGACGCGCGCTCTGCGGCGGCCCGCGTCCAGCTGGCGGAGGCGGCCTACCGGGCTGGGGATCCTGCGCAGTTCCTGTCGCTCTACCTGCCACTCTTCGAGACAGACCGCGCGCAGGGTCATCTCTATGCTGAGGCCCTGGCGCAGCTCAGCGCCGACGACGCGCTCTTTACGCTGGTCGAGCCGCACGTTCGCGGCGCGCGGCCTTATTGGGGCGGGGCCTATCTGACGGCGCTCGCGGGCCAGCCGGATGTGCCGCTTACCGGTCTCATCAGCCTTTATGCAGAGTTCCCGGCCGCTCAACCCGGGCTCCTGAACCGTCTGGCCGGGGCCGGGCAATGGCGCGCGGCCTATATCGGGTTTGCAGAGCTCATCGGCTCAGGCGCGCTTCTCCGCGATAACCCGGCCCCGCCGCTGGCGATCCCCTACAATCCAGGCTTTGCGACAAGCCCCGCGCCCGCCCCGTTCAACTGGCAGCTCTGGGGACAGGGCGCCGAATACCTCGAAGGCGGCGGCATCTATGCCTTCTTCGAGGGCCGCCAGGCAGAAACCTTCGTCAGCCAGACCTTTCCTCTCTCGGCAGGGGCTTACCGGTTCACCGCCCGCATGAGCGGCCAGGTCAGCGAGACGGGCGGCTGGTTCCGGTGGCGGCTGGTCTGCGCCGGGACATCTGATGAGATCGCTGCGTTCGACATGAAACGCCTCAGCGCCGCGCCCGCTGATGAGATGGTCGATCTCTCCGTCCCGGGCGGGGCCTGCGAATTCGTGACCCTGTCGCTGTCCGGCGTGCCGGGGACGTTTCCGCAGCCGGCGCGGATCGAAGTCTTGACCGTGAAGCTCGAGAACGCCGATGCGCCGGGAGCCGGGCCATGATGGGTCTTGAGACCGTGCAGCGCTATGCGCCGAGGGCGCTGACGGCAGCCTTCATGTTCTTTGCGCTGCTGACGGGCGGGGCAAGCCTTGAAGGTGAGCTTGCGCAGGCGGCTTTCTTCGCTGTCTCCGGCGTCATTGCCACCGCGCTGTTTGTCTTTGCAAAGCCCTGGTGGCAGGGGCCCGTCCTGACCGTGTTCGGGTTCTGGATCGTCCTTGTGCTGATTGTGCTTCTGTCTCTGTTTCCTTTGCCGGGTTCGGTCTGGAGCCGATTGCCGGACCGGGATGTGGCCCTGCGCGGACTGGAGGCTCTCGGCCTTTCGGCTTCGGGCGCGCCTCTGAGCCTTGCGCCCGAGACCACACTTGCGAGCCTCCTCGCGTTCCTTGCGCCGGCGGCCGGCTTCTGCCTCGTCGCGGCGCTTAAATGGAGCCGCTGCGCCGGCCTCCTCAAATGGCTGATCCCGGCCTGCGGCGCGCTCAGCGCGTTGCTGGGCCTGGCTCAGGTGATCCTCGGCAAGAGCTCGGGGCTCTATTTCTACGAGTTCACGGCTTTCGGTTCGCCGGTGGGCGTCTTTTCCAATCCCAATCACCAGGCCAGCTTCCTCCTGATGGGACTACCCTTCGTCGCGGTGATTGCTTCGGAGCTGCGCCGGGACTGGGAAGGCCGTGATGAAGACGTCGCGCTGGCGCTCGTTGCCGGCGTGCTTGGCCTGTTGCTCATTGCGGGGGTCCTGGGGGCGGGCTCTGCCGCGGGTTACCTGCTCCTCGCGCCCGTCATACTCCTTTCGGCCCCCCTGTTGCTGGGCGGCCAGCGCGGCAGCGGGGGCGGGATGAGGGGCTTGCTGATCGTGCCGGCGATCTTCGTGTTCGCAGGGGCTGTGATCTTTGGGAGCCCGCGGCTCTCGGGGCTGGGCTTCACCTCCTTTGACGACGGGGCTATGTCCAGGGTTGGCATCAACCGCGTGTCGGCCGAAATGCTCGAAACACACTGGCTCGCGGGCACCGGGCTCGGGACCTATGAAGACGTGTTCCGGCTCTACGAAGACCCGGCGACCGTCTCGCAGACCTATGCGGCGCATGCCCATAATGATTATTTCGAATGGCTGATTGAGACGGGGCTCGCAGGCGGCCTATTGCTGGCGGCTTTCCTGGCCTGGTTCCTGTTCCATGTCGGCCGGCTGTGGACGGGTTCGAAATCCGGCGCCCTGAGCCTGCGCCGTGCGGCCAGCATCGCCGGCCTCGTGCCGATCCTCCACAGCCTTGTCGATTATCCGCTGCGCACGCCGGGTATCGCCGCTGTTGCCGCGATGTGCCTTGCCCTGATGATCGTGCCGCGCGCGCGCGCTAAGGCGCCGCTGCCGGAAGCCGGCGAAGGGGCGTCCCAGCCGCTGCGGACGGTGACGATCTGATCCTGCCTGAGCGCGCCGGCGCGCTCAGGCAAACTCGGCGAGAAGATCAGACCATTGCCGGATGATGTCTTCTCGACGCGCCGTGGTGTCGAGGAAGCGCCTCGCATGCTGGCCCATGGCAGCCGCCAGGTCCGGGTTCTCCTGTAGGTAAATCAGAGTGCGGACGAGTGCACCGGCGTCGCCGATCTCGAACGCGGCGCCAAAGGCATGCCGGCGGACCCAGGCGCCGATATCGCCTTCCGGGTCGCCGATCATCAGGAGGGGCCGGCCCGCCGCAGCAATCCCGTAAAGCTTGCTCGGCAGGATCAGGCCTTCGAGCTCCGGCAGCAGCGAGACCCAGTGCACGTCCGGCACGCTCAGAGACAGGGCGAGCTGTTCGCGGGGCTGGTAGGGCCTGGTCACGATGTTGGTGAGCCCGCGCGCCCTGGCTTCGGTCTCAAGAAGCGAACGCAGATGGCCGCCGCCGACGAACAGGAACCTGAACCGCGGGTCGGGGTTCAGGACATCGGCGGCGGCAAGCAGCGTCGACAGGTCGTGCGCGCGTCCGAGATTGCCTGAGTAGCCGACCACAAAGTCGGATGGCGTAAAGCCCCAGGCGGCGCGGAGCGGGTTATCGGCAGGCGCCACCGGCTGGATTGCCGTGTCGTCGCAGAAGTTCTGGATCTCCCGCAGCCGGCCTTCCGGCGCGCCGAAGGCGAGCGCTTTGGCCTTCATTCCCGGGCCGATCACAACTGTGCGGTCAGCGCGCACGAGCGAGCGGTTGCGCAGAGCGGCCGCAATCCGGCCGACCGGTGAGGCCGCAACCTTGAGACCCAGAGCCGCCGCCGTCTCCGGGAAGATGTCCTGCAGCCAGTTGACCGTCCTGGCACCCTTCAGCTTTGCAGCAAGACCGAGCGGGACCGACAGGAGCGGGGGATCGGTCTTGACGATGACCACATCGCCGCGGCGCGCCTCGCTCAGCACGGCAAAGAAACTGGTCACATAGAAGGACACATAGTCGATGGCGCGGCCGACAAGACTGCCGCGCCCGAACCGGCTTGTGGCGACCCGGACAATGCTTACCCCGTTGAATGCGTCCTTGGCCGGATAGCGGGCCGAGGGATCCTCGTAACCCATCCGTGAGCTGATGACCGTCACCGGCCAGCCAAGGCCCGCGAGGCCCGCCGTGACATCTGTCAGGATCTGGGATGTCGCGCTATGGTCCGGATAGTAGAACCGGTTGATGAACAGGGCGCGTGGGCGATCCTTGCTTGAGGATCGGGCCTCAGCGGTCATGGCCGGGCCTCGCCGGCGCGCCGGACCTTCAGCGCAAGCCTCAGGCTGTGCATGGCGACCGGCAGCAGGGCAATCAGCATGCCGATGAAGTTTGCAATCATGTCCCGGACCGAGACTTCACGCCCGACAAAACCCTGTCCGTACTCGATGCCGGCGCCAAGCAGGCCGAGCGCAAGGCAGAGGATAAGAATATGGGCTCTCGGAAAGACGGCCATCGAGAGCGCGGTGAGAGCGTAGAATGCCGCGATATGGCTTGCCTTGTCGCCGGGCCAGAGCGCCACTTGTCCAAGCGGGCTGCCGGGCGGCGCGAGCGAGACCGCAAGCAGCGCGAGGAGGACCAGGACAAAGCCAAGCGCGATGGCCGGTTGAAAAAAACGGGTCAACGCACACACTCGCTTGCCGGGTTGGAATGAAGCCCTCTTCTATCCCTGATACCGAGGGCGCGACAATCGCTGATCCGCTGCGTTGTGCTTGCAGGGAGGTAACCGCCTTCTGACGGACCATCTGCAGGTCTGTCATTTTAGCGTCTTGTTTTGCCTGAAGCCTCTCCCGTTCACGGGCAGTCTCAAGGTTATGGACTGGGCGGTGTGCTTCGGGCCGCCGCACTTGCCCTAGGCCGCGCAAAAAGACGACGCCGGCCAAGTTTGCGCTGGCCTGCTGCGACTGCAAACGGTAATCGTCGCCCGGCGTCATCGCAACCTCGGGGTGTCTCCCTGAGTTTGTCTGCGCGGGGGATCAGCGGCGGGCTCGCTGATGACAGGCTTCGAACAGAAAGGGACACCATGGGCAAGACGAAAACAGCTTTGGTCACGGGGATCACGGGCCAGGACGGCGCCTACCTTGCGCGCCTGCTCCTGGACAAGGGTTACATCGTCCACGGCATCAAACGCCGGTCATCAAGCTTCAATACGGGCCGTATCGAAGACATCTACCAGGACCCGCATGTCGAAGATCCGCGCCTGACCCTGCACTACGGGGACATGACGGATGCGACCAACCTGATCCGCATTGTCCAGGAAACGCAGCCCGACGAAATCTATAACCTCGCCGCGCAGAGCCATGTTCAGGTCAGTTTTGAAACGCCGGAATACACCGCCAACTCGGATGCGATCGGTACGCTGCGCTTGCTCGAAGCGATGCGTATTCTCGGTCTCGAGAAGACCGCCCGCTTCTATCAGGCATCGACCTCCGAACTTTACGGGCTTGTCCAGGAAGTTCCCCAGTCGGAGACGACGCCCTTCTATCCGCGGTCGCCTTACGCCGCAGCTAAGCTCTATGCCTACTGGATCGTTGTGAACTACCGCGAGGCCTATGGCATGCATGCCTCCAACGGCATCCTGTTCAACCATGAAAGCCCGCTGCGCGGCGAGACATTCGTCACCCGGAAAATCACGCGCGCCGCCGCAGCGATCAAGCTCGGCAAGCAGGACCGGCTTTATCTCGGCAACCTGGATGCCCAGCGTGACTGGGGACACGCAAAGGAATACGTCGAAGGCATGTGGCGCATGCTTCAGAAGGACGTGCCGGGAGATTATGTGCTGGCTACCGGCGTGACGACCCGCGTGCGCACCTTTGTCGACTGGGCCTTCGAAGAATGCGGGATCACGCTGGAATGGCGCGGGCAGGGCGCCGGCGAGAAGGGGTTCTGCACGGGCTCCGGGCGCTGCCTCGTGGAAGTCGATCCGCGCTATTTCCGTCCGACAGAGGTCGACTTGTTGCTCGGCGATCCGAGAAAGGCGCTCGCAGAGCTCGGCTGGGCTCACAAGACATCCGTTCGGGACCTTGCGCGCGAGATGGTGCGTGAAGACCTGAAGCTCATGTCAAATGGCACGGATCACTGAAATGCCGGATCGCTTCAGTCTTGAAGGCAAGAAGATCTATGTCGCGGGCCACAGAGGCATGGTCGGCAGCGCGGTTGTCCGGCGGCTTGCATCCGAGCCTTGCGAGGTTGTCACCGCGGTTCGGGACGAAGTCGATTTACTCCGACAGGATGAGGTCGAGCGATTTTTCGCCAGCATTCGTCCCGACGCCGTCGTGATGGCAGCCGCCAAGGTCGGCGGCATCCTCGCCAACGACACCTATCCGGCTGATTTTCTTTACCAGAACCTCATAATCGAGGCCAACATCACAGAGGCAGCCCACCGCGCCGGCGTCCAACGGATGCTGTTTCTCGGATCCTCCTGCATCTATCCGAAGTTTGCCGAGCAGCCGATCCGTGAAGAGGCTTTGCTGACAGGGATCCTCGAGCCAACCAACGAAGCCTATGCCATCGCCAAGATCGCCGGGATCAAACTCGCCGAAGCCTACCGCCGGCAATTCGGGCGCGACTACATCTCCGCCATGCCAACAAACCTCTATGGCACGGGCGACAATTTTGACCTCTCGACCAGCCATGTCGTCCCGGCGATCATCCGCAAGGTGCACGAGGCGAAGATGCGCGGCGATGCCGCGATCACCATCTGGGGTACCGGCACGCCCCGCCGGGAATTCCTGCACGCCGATGACTGCGCCGACGCGCTCGTCTTTCTCCTGAAGCACTATTCCGAGGACATCCATATCAATGTCGGCTCCGGCACTGATGTCACGATCCTCGAACTGACCGAGCTCATCTGCCAGATTGCGGGCTTCAAGGGCGCGGTGGAACATGACCTCTCCAAGCCCGACGGCACGCCGCGCAAGCTGATGTCAGCGGGCCGGCTGCGCGGTCTTGGCTGGTCGCCGTCCATCTCGCTCGAAAACGGCCTCGCCTCGACCTATGCCTGGTTCGTTGAGACTGTTGCCGCCTGAGGCGGGCTACTTGGCGCCGTGCCCGGTCAGTATCACGCGGACCGTGTGAATGATAATCAGCGCGTCAAGCCAGATCGAGAAGTTCTTCACATAGTAGAAGTCATACTGGAGCTTGTCGCGCACGTCCGAGACACTCGTGACATGTCCCTGCTTGACCTGCGCCCAGCCACTGATCCCGGGACGGACGATATGCCGGTAGCTGTAGAAGGCGAGTTCCGAATCGTACCAGGCCGCGAGGCGCAGCGTTTCCGGTCTTGGGCCGATCCAGCTCATCTCGCCGCGCAGGATGTTGAAGATCTGCGGCAGCTCGTCGATCCGGGTCTTGCGGATGACGCGGCCTATGCGGGTGATGCGCGCATCATCCGTGAGCGTCATGTCGGCGCTGGCGTGGGCCGGGATGGTCGGCGCCTCATGCATCGACCGGAACTTGTAGATCGTGAACGCCCGGCCGCGGTAGCCCATGCGTTGCTGCCTGAAGATCGCTGGCCCCCTGGACTCAAGCCGAATGGCGACCGCAACCGCGAGCAAGACAGGTGAGAGGACAAGCAGCACGATGAAGGCGGCCGCAAAGTCGATATAAAATTTGAGCGGCGCGTAGATCGAGTCCGGCGCCAGGTGTCCGAATGAGTTCTCCGACAGGTGCTCGATATCGACCTGGCCTTCGAGGGATTCCCGAAGCTGCTTGGCATTGAAGACCCGCCGGCCTGAGATCGCGGCTTCGGCAATGAACCGCTCCCAGTCATCATTGATCGTGTCGGCGTTGAGATCGGCCACGATGGGCAGGTCGGCGTGGCGCCTTGCCACCTCGGGCGAGGCAAGCCGGATCCAGTCGGCATAGCTGATTTCGGTGAGCTGGTCCGTCTTGCCGCCCGGGATATAGCCATAGGCCGGGCGCCGCAGCCGGACCGCAACAAAGCCGAGCAGGAAGAAGAAGGCGATTACCGCGACACAGCTGATGATGAACTGCTGCCGGCTGAAATCGAGACGGAAGGCAAAGAACAGGGCAGCGACGGCGAGATAACTCGTCGTGAACGCCGGCACCGTGTTCATCAGCGCGGCTGTACCGGGCAGGCTCGTGACCTTGCGGTAAAAGAGCAGGCCGAGCAGGACCGCGAGGACCGTGCCGACATTGGTGTTTGAATAACTCAGGAACGGGTCATCAACGTTCTCATAGAGCTCGCGGATGACGTGGGACGCGAACACGCCGGCGAGCAGGGCGCCGATGAGCTGGACGCGCGCGCTGTGAAGCACGGCGCCGATGCGCCGGTAAAGCCGCACCTGGCGGAGGCGGGCGTTGATGGAGACCGTGTCGGCGGCGCTGTTCATTCGCGCGCATCCTTGTCCGGCGGCCCGGGCCCCATGCGGGAGGCGGCTTCGACCAGCATCGCCGATTTTCGCGGAATGGTGACCTTCACCTCCCGCGTGGCCATGCTGATCAGCAGCATAACGCGGTCCGGCGCGGGCAGGCTCAGGACTTCGCCGATCCAGTTGTCGAACGCGCCGCCGAGGACGCGGACCTTGTCGCCAACAGCAATCGTGGATTCGAGGCCGGTGAGCTCGCCCGTCTCTGCCGCCAGGACCTGGAGATGCTCGACAAGGCCGACGGGGAGCGGGACAGGGGTCTGGGCGACCTTGACGATGTTTGCGACCCCGAAGGTCGCGTCAATCGGGCGCCAGCGCTGGCGCGAGGCGTCGAGCCGGACGAACATGTATCCCGGAAAGAGCGGCGCGAGCCGCCACTGGGTGCGGCGGGCATGGCGCACGGATCTGGCAATGCGCGGCGCGAAGGTCTCGAAGCCCTGCGCTTCGAGGTTACGCTGTGCGCGGTCTTCGGCTCGCGGTTGTGTTCTGACCGCATACCATCGCGGCAGGTCTGATCCGGCATGTTGTATCACGCGAACGACTCCGCACTACTTCTCGGCGCTTTAAGCGCACGCGCTGAATGCGTTTGCAACCCATTCATAAAACTTTATTAAGCTTGGCCTCTGGAGTGATCAAAGGCTTTGCACACTTGAATGCCGCGGCCGGCGCCCTCAGTTCATCGTGCGAAGGCAGAATTCAGAAGGAGAGCGCGATGAGGGCCTGGTTTGGACGGGGCCCGGCATCCGGCGCGGCGGCGCCCGAAGGAAGTCCGGGCAAGCGCCTCTACGCCATCGGAGATGTCCATGGCTGCTTTGCAGAGCTTCAGGACTTGCTCGCTGAGATTGAACGCGATCACCGCCAGCGCGCCGCAAAACCTTGTCATATCGTGTTCCTTGGCGATCTTGTGGACCGCGGGCCGCAGAGCCGGGACGTGGTTGCTTTGCTGCGCGCTTCACCGCCCGGCTTCGCTCAGATGCATCTCATCAAAGGCAATCATGAAGAGATGATGGTCCGCAGCCTCAGCGGCGAGCCGGAACTGATCCCCGACTGGCTGAAACATGGGGGCAGGACCTGCGCCATCAGCTACGGCGTCGATCCATCCATCCTGAACGATCCGGATCTACACCGGCTCGAGCATACGCTGCTCAGCCATATCCCCGAGGCCGATATCAGGTTCCTGGCCGCCTCTGTGGATACAGTCCGGTTCGGCGACTATTGCCTCGTGCATGCCGGTGTGCGGCCCGGCGTGCCGCTTGAGGCCCAGACGGGCCGCGACCTGCGCTGGATCCGGCAGGAGTTCCTGAGTTCCGATACGCCGCATGAGGCCTATATCGTGCACGGCCATACGATCTCGGAGTCGGTTGCGTTCCGGCCGTACCGCGTCGGTATCGATACCGGCGCCTATCAGTCGGGCATTCTGACCGCGCTCCGGATCGAAGGCGCAGAGCGCGAACTCCTGGCTGCCGGAACGCCGGTGGCCGCATCGGCCGGTTAAATCCTGAGCCGAGGCCTGATCCGGAATTGGGCAATCTGACAGCTTCACTCCAGAGACCTGTAAGAGCCGTGTAGGTTCCGTCAAATCTTGCTTAACAGCTATGGACGCTAGGGATGCATTCACTTAAAGAGAGAAACGAACAGCAACGTTTCGAGGAGATTCTAATGACCAGCTTTTTCCGGACATCGATCGCCGCGGGCGTGCTTTGCGCTTTTGCCTTGTCCGCCTTTGCTAACGCGACCGGATCGGTAACCTCGGCAACAGAGGAAGTCGGATCGGTTGTGGTCCAGCGCGGAACGGAGATTATCTCGATCGGGAGCGGAGCCGAATTGCGCGATGGCGACGTCGTCCAGACCCGCGCGGCCGGAACGGCGACTATTACGGCCTATGGCTGTACGGTTGAGCTCAAGGCTCTCGAGTCGGTGACGGTCAATGCGCAGTTCTGCGAACCGGTCATTGCGAAACTCGATGCGAGCGGTGTGGCTATCGCCGATGCGGGTGTCGCTGGCGGCGGCGTCGGCGCGGCCGTCGGGCTGACAGCAGCCGCGGCCGCAGCCGCCTTGGCAGCAGGGGCCGGTGGCGCGTCCAGCCCCTGATAAGATTTTGAACGCTTGAATAAGCCCGCCGGTTCGCCGGCGGGTTTTTTTATGCCCTGGGGCCCGGCCGGCGATGCGCAGGCGAACGCCCTCAACCTCGACCGGCCTGTGTCTTTGCGTGAACTGTTATTCTGACCGGTTCAGCGCCGTCCGTGATCTGCGCGAGGGCCTGTCGTGAGCCATCGGTGCGAAGCGGCGCTTGGCCCGAAGGCGGAAGACGGTCCTGCGATCCGCGCGGCTTTACTTCCCCGGTAGGCAAGTCCACCTTCGGCGCATCGGCGTCAGGCCCGCGGGAGGTGTTCATGCATTTCGAACTCATCGAAGAGCACAGGATGTTGCAGGACCTCGTCGCGCGGTTCGTGCGGGAGAGCCTGATCCCGCTCGAGCAGAAGGTCCTCGAACGAGACGCTGAAGGAAAGGGCGCCTACCTCACTGAGGAAGAGCGGGGCCGGATTGATGCGCGCTCGCAGGATATGGGGCTCTGGGGGCTCGATGCACCTGCGGATGTGGGCGGAACAGACCTGCCCGCCGTCGCTATGGTCGGCGTCAATATCGAGATGGGAAAGACCTGCGTTCCCTATTACCTGCCGCCGGACTCGCCGAACCTTCGCATGCTGATGGCGACAGTGAACGAGGACCAGCGCGGGCGATACCTCGCGCCCTATGTGCAGAAGCGCCTGGTTTCGGCGATCGGCATTTCTGAGCCGGGCGCGGGCGCTGATCCCGCCGCCATGATCACACGTGCCGTTCGGGAGGGCGGCGACTGGATCATCAACGGCCGCAAGATCTGGATCAGCCGCGCGCAGGAGGCTGACTTCACCATCCTGATGGCCGTGACCGACAAGCAGAAGGGCGCGCGCGGCGGCATCTCGGCCTTCCTGGTGGACCGCGGCACGCCCGGCTTCAACGTGCTTCGGCGCATTCCGATGCTGGGCGGGCAGTTCACCTACGAAGTGGTGCTCGAAGACTGCCGCGTGCCGGCGGCAAACCTGCTGGGCGAGGAAGGGCAGGGCTTTGCGCCGATGCAGGTGCGCCTCTCCACGCGGCGCCTGCAGATGGCAAGCTGGTCGATCGGCATGGCGCAGCGCGCGCTCGACATGATGCTGGACTATGCGCCCCAGCGCGTGGTGTTCGGCGAGCCCCTGGCGAACCGGCAGTCCGTGCAGTGGTGGATCGCGGACGCCTGGACGCGCATCAAGGCCGCAACACTCATGACCTATGAAACGGCCTGGAAGCTGGACAACGGCGCCGACGTGCGCACCGACATCTCCTCGGTGAAGGCCTATGCGACCGAAATGGCCTACGAAGTGCTCGATCACGCCATGCAGATGTACGGCGCCATGGGCATGACGAAGGAGATCCCGCTCTCTCTCATGTCCGGCCACCTGCGCACCATGCGCATCTATGATGGCCCCACCGAGGTGCACAAATGGGTGGTCGCGCGCAACCTGCTGGGATTGAAGCGGTGAGCGCGGTCACCCGCATCGGCGATATCCAGATTGCGCGCGGTGGTTTCGTTGCGACCGTCACGATCGACCGGCCTCCGGTCAATTCGATGAGCGTCGATCTCATGCGGGATCTTGCAGACGCGCTGGAAGACCTCGGCCGGGACGGCGTGACGCGCGCGGCCGTTCTGGCGGCCACCGGCAAGGTGTTCTGCGCCGGCGCGGACCTCACGCGCCGCGCCGACGAAATCGGCATCGCGGCGCGCTCCGATGCGCCGGGCACCAATCCGCTCTACGACGAGGCCGTGCGTTTGTTTGCAACGCCGTTGCCGATCGTCGCCGCCATACAGGGCGCCGCCATCGGCGCCGGCCTCGGGCTCGCGATGATCGCGGATCTGCGGATCGCGGCGCCGGAGGCGCGGTTCGCCGCCAACTTCGTCAAGCTGGGTTTCCATCCCGGTTTTGGATTGACCTACACGCTGCCGCGCCTGATCGGACGCGGGCCGGCGGAGGTCATGTTTCTGACCGGCGCGCGCGTCGATGCCGGGCAGGCGCTGGGTATGGGACTGGTGAACGAGATCGTCCCGCAGAGCGGCCTGCTTGCGGCGGCGCAGGCACACGCCGCCTCGATCGCAGAGAACGCGCCGCTGGCGGTGCGCGCGGCGCGAAAGACACTGCGGGCTGATCTTGCGGCAGGCGTGCGCGCGGCGACAGACCGCGAATTTGCCGAGCAGCAATGGCTGATGCAGACGGACGATTTCCGCGAGGGCGTGGCGGCGGTGAACGAACGCCGGCCCGGAGACTTCAAGGGCTGCTGAACCGCCTCGATGTCCGCCGCCGGGGCGCCGGAGCTTGCCTCAGGCGGCGGCTGCGCGCCCGCTGATCAATGCGCCGTGAACCGTACCGGGGTAGGCCTCGCTGCAAGCCTCTCCCGCAAAGCGCAGCACGCCGCCGGCCTCCGCGCGCGCGAGTTCGCCTCGGTGAGCCCGCCCGCTGCCAACGGCATTGAACGAGTATGATCCCTGCGCGAACGGATCTGCGCTCCAGCGCGTCAGTTGCCAGGCGGCTGGCCCGGGCGCCCCTGTGCCAAACATCGCGCGCACGGCTTCCATCGCCTCGTCCACGATTGCGCGGTCATCCAGGGGTTCGACAACACGCGCAGCATCTGCGCCGGTAAAGCCCATCAGGACGGGCGCTCCGGTCTTCGCAAGGCTGACCCATTGCGACCATCGCCCCGGTGTCTCCTTCATAAGCTCGTGCCAGTCATAGTCGCCCGGCCAGAACACACGGCCGAACCGCAAGAAGTGCTTGTTCAGCAAGCCCATGCCCAGACCGGCAATGGCCTCGCGCTTGCTGCGCGGCAAGTCCGGCGTGAAACGGACCGAGCCGCTCTTCAGCACGCCCAGCGGGACTGTGACGATCACCAGATCGGCGCGAAGGACGTCGCCTGTGCTGAGCACAAGCTCGGCGCCGCGCTCACTCCAGCGCACCTCGGACACAACCGAGTTCAACCGGATGTCGAGACCGCGCGCGAGCAAGCGCAGGATCTGATCATACCCGCCTGGGAAAAGCAGGTCTTCGCCGCCGAACGCCGCGTCGTCATCAAAGGCCCAGGCGGAGAGTTGCTCTGCGGCGCCTGCATATTCCTGCTCGCAGGTCCCGGCGAGGTGGAACTCAAGCTGCGCGCGCTGAACAGCCGACCGGCGCGCCGGGGGGCTGACGCTGTCGATCGCGGCCCGCAGAGACTGGTCCTTGTCAGCCCGCCGGGAAGCTGCGACGCCCGCCTCGACGACGCTGCTCGCCCAGGCCTCGCCGCGGCTTTTAACGCCGGTCGCACGCAGGCTATCTGCAATATGAAGCTGTGTGCTGTCATAGCTTGTCATCAGTGTCCGCGCGCCCGCCGCCTCCGCGAGGCGTGTCAGCGGATTGCCATCAGCGCCGTGAATCCATGACGCCCCAAGGTCAGCGGGAACATCCGGCCACAGCCGGCTCGTGTAAATGCGCCCGCCGATGCGGCCGCGGGCCTCCAGAACCGTCACGGCCCGCCCCGCGTCTTTCAAGGCCCGCGCAGCCGCAAGCCCGGCCATACCCGCGCCGATCACGAGAGCGGTTCCAGGCGGCCCGGCACAGGCCGTTTGCATTTGGGTCAGCAGGGCGGCGCTCAAGCCGCCGATCGCTCTTCGTCGGCTCAGCATCCGGCCTTTTTAAGAGCAGATCAGAGCCGAGGCATAGTCTTGCTGAGCGGCTGTGATGAGCGGATCGAAGACCCGCCGCGCATCGGTGATGGTCAGGAAACCGGCCGGCGGGCACTCAGTCAGTTGCGCCGCCGGCGCCGGGCAGGCGCGGCGTATCTGACGGGTGGACGAGATCGTCCCCCGGAGCGACCTGCTTGCGGCGGCCAGGGCACACGCCGCCGCGGTCGCAGGCAACGCGCCGCTGGCGGTGCGCGCGGCGACAGACCGCGAGATTGCCGGGCAGCAATGGCGGATGCAGACGGACGATTTTGCGCGAGGGCGTGGCGGGCGTGAACGAGCGCCGGCCCGGAGACTTCAAGGGCGGCTGAACCGCCTCTGTCCCGCCGGGCCCTGGATTGACCGCATCACCGGCAGCCTGACGGATGTCACTGGGGGATCTCGCGGGACTCAAACGAGACGACCTGAGGCGGGCGCTTTGTGCACAGGCAATGTGGTCCGTGCAGGCCGGCGAAACGTAGTGAGCGGTAACGGAGGCTGCGCCATGCCATTGATACGCTTTTTGATCCTTTCAGTTTTTGTCATGGGGGCCCTGATGATGGCCCCGGCGCAGGCTGCCGAAGAGCCGCCGCATACGGTGACTTTCTCCTCGGGCTCGATCGAAATCCGGGACTACGCACCGATGATCCTCGCCGAGGTGGAGGTTTCGGGTGACATGGCAACCGCTGGCAATCGCGGCTTCCGGCCCCTGGCGAACTTCATATTCGGGGACAACCAGCGGCCCGAAAGCACAACGGGCGCCGACATCGAAATGACGGCGCCGGTCATCCAGGCACGGCCCGATCAGATCGCCATGACCTCTCCGGTGACGCAGGCGCGCGGCGATGACGAAACCTGGCGCGTCGCATTCGTCATGCCGGCGGACTGGACCATGGACACACTGCCGCGGCCGAATGATAAAAGCGTCGAGATCCGGCAAGTGCCCGCGCGCCGGATGGCCGCCATCCGGTTCTCGGGCGGGCCAGACGAAAAGGCGTTTGCGGCGAAAGCCAGAGAGCTCACGACCTTCCTCGAACGGGAGGGCTATGAGATTGCGGGCGAGCCCACTTATGCCCGGTACGATCCGCCCTGGACCCCTGCATTCCTGCGGCGCAACGAAGTGCTGATCGAGATCAGGCCGTAGCGGATTGGTCCAGGCGCTCGGCATCTTGCATGCCGGTGTGTTCGGATCGGCCGCGCGGGATGAGGCGAGGGCGACCAGCGATATCGACGTCATCATAACTCTGCTCGCCGGGTGCAAGCTCCGTTCGATCTTGGTGCGGTGCGGTCGTTGCTCAATGAGCAGTTTGAGGGGATCAGGATCGATCTGGTCGTTGAACCCGTGACGCGCCCGGACCTGTTGAAGTCCGTATGCCGGGACCGCGTCGATGCCTTCTGAGCGCATGCGCAAACGCTTTCAGGACATGCGCGGCGCGGGCGCACTAATCAATGGATGGTGAGCAGACGCCGGCGGACCGAATGAGGCCGCGCCGAGACTTGCCCCCGCAATCGGCTGGCCCAGTAAACTGGCCAGGTATCAGGGGCATCGGTAACGTCCTTCGCCGTCAGTACGATGATCGCAATACGCGATTGCATATAAACTTGATTTATACGAGAATGCGTATATGCTGACTCTATTCGCGAATGCGTATGAGGGAGAGTTGTTATGGCTGATCTTGCACGAAGCCCGAGGATGGCAGGCAGTGTGGTGCGAAAGGCAAGGCTTGCGCAGGGGCTGACCCAGAAGGAACTCGCGGCCCGCATGAACGTGCGCCAGGCGACGATCTCGAAGCTGGAAAGCGGCGAGCCGGCAACCCGCATGGCCGTCCTTTTCGATGCACTTGCAGCCCTTGGACTTGAAGTTACCGTCACACCGCGCAGCGGAAAATCAAACTTCGAGAACGTGTTCTGATGGCGCGCCGGTCCACCGCCCGGACCCTCTGCGTCTTCCTCAACTCAAGGCCCGTCGGACGCCTCACGCGCGCCGCCTCGGGCGCGGTCACCTTCAGCTATGACGAGCCGTGGCTCGCCGGGCCGGGTTCAATGCCTGTTTCGATTTCACTGCCGCTGACCGGTGAGGTGTTTCGCGGCGCGCCTGTCATCAACGTTTTCGAGAACCTCCTGCCGGACGCTGAACAGGTTCGCCGCCAGGTCGCGGAGCGTCTGGGAGCGGCCGGCACCGACGCGTTTTCATTGCTCTGCGTTGCAGGCCGGGACTGTGTCGGCGCGCTTCAGTTCCTGCCGGAAGGCGAGGCGCCGGGGCCCGCCGGTGAGGTCAGGGGCGAGGTCCTTTCGGAGTCAGAAATCGCGGCTTTGATCCGCAGGCTGCGGGTCGCCCCCCTCGGGATGGAACGCGAGGATGAAGATTTCCGTATCTCGATTGCCGGCGCGCAGGACAAGACCGCGCTTCTCAGGACCGGCGGGCAGTGGAAGCGTCCGGCGGGGACAACCGCAACCACGCACATCCTGAAGCCCGCCATCGGCGTCCTGCACAATGGCTTCGACTTCGCCGAGAGCGTGCAGAATGAGTTTCTTTGCCTTAAGCTCTGCGCGGCGCTGGGGCTGGATGTTGCCGATGCCTCCATCGAGCAGTTCGAGGACCAGCTGGTGCTGAGCGTGACAAGGTTCGATCGTCTGTGGACGGAAGAGAGCCGCCTGATCAGGTTGCCGCAGGAGGATTTCTGTCAGGCGCTCTCAATACCTTCAACGCTCAAGTATCAGCGGGATGGCGGGCCAGGCATCCTGGCAATTCTGGAAAGACTGAAGGAAAGTGATCGTCCTGTTGAAGACAGGCGGACCTTCCTGAAAGCACAGATTGTGTTCTGGCTGCTGGGTGCAACCGATGGCCATGCGAAGAACTTTTCGATCGCCCACCGCCCGGGTGGAGGGTTCAGGCTGGCGCCGCTCTATGACATTCTGTCGGCGCAGCCTCTGGCCGATGCAGGCACTCTGCAACGCAACCGGTTCAAGATGGCCATGTCACTCGGCGCAAATAATCACTACCGGCTGGACGAGATCCAGACGAGGCATTTCCGGGAGACGGCAGATGCTGCCGGCATGCCGGTCGGAACGGTTGAAGATATTTGCGAAGAGCTCGGACAGGCGGTTGCGTCCGCTCTCGACCAGGTTGCTTCCTATGCGGGCAACATCATTCCCGCCGCCCTCGTTGATAGCCTGGCAGATGGCATCAGGTCGCGCGGGCAGATCCTCGGATTGGACTGAAGTCTTTTGTTCACCTGCTTTTTTGGTTTGAACCGGCCGGAAAGTATGAACGCAACAGCCTCCCGGTCCTTTGTATTCGAGCGGAGGGGGAGTGAGCATTTGGCCGATATGGCACCGCACCCCTGCGAAAACCCATAAAAGTTTACGAAAAATCGCCCAAAAACGAAGTATTCGCGAAAAGTGATATCCGTGCGACGGATGAATCGTTGCCGCCGGACGCGCGCGGTTGTCAGCACGTCACCCCCGCTGCATCGGCGCTGCCTTCATTCTACCCGTCCGGCGCAGGGGGAGGGCATCAATCAGGCATTCCTCTTCGGGACGTGGATCACCGACCGGCAGACCGGTCGCATTGTCGGCGCGGCTCAGTGCACGAGAAGCCGCTCTGGCAATGCCGGATGCCGCCAGACAACGCCGGAACCGTTTTGGAGCGCGGCCCGTCTGCATCTTGTGGGCCGAGACCTCGCTGGCTGGATTTCGGGCGCCGCGGATACGTCTGTCTATCAGGGGCATTTTTCCGGCCGGTGAGGTTCCCGGCCGTCTCGATGCCAAGAGAAAAAAATGTCTTCCAATGATTTCTGGTGGACGTTGGCGGACACATGCCGTGGAGGCGCCGTCCTGAAGCCTCGTTTTTATGGAAGTTGATGGAGGCCCGCGGACGTCGCTGGAAGCCTGAATGGTGCCCGGGGGCGGAATCGCGAGCGCCTGTATACCCCTGGTTTTATTGCGACAAATATTGCTGTGGTGTCGGGCACTGCCAACAAAATGCCAACAAATCGGTAGCTGTTGGCATGGGAGAGTGGTTCGATTCCGATTTCCTGTGGAAATCCGATAAGTTCATCTCCCTAACTCTTAGAGGTGGGTCAAGAGGGCCTCATCGATGCGGTTGCTGATCCATCTCGAAGGATGAAATGTGGAGCGAAGATTGAAATCAGAGCTACGTCATTGACATATACGTCAATGACGTATAAGTGGGGTTGGCGCGATGTCGATGCTGACAGTTGTGGAGACACCGGAGTTTATCCGGCGATCACGCTCTGCAGGCATGACGGATGAGGAGAAAGCGGAGCTGATTTCGGCGCTGGCGGCCGATCCTGAGGCGGGCATCAGTCTCGGAGGCGGATTGAGGAAGGTGCGCTTCGCCCGAACGGGTGCAGGCAAAAGTGGCGGATACCGCGTGATCCATTTCTACCGCTCTCGTGACATGCCGCTCTTCTTGCTCACCGTGTTTGCAAAGAATGAAAAGGCAAATATCTCTCCGACCGAACGTGCCGAACTGATCGAGCTTTGCGACCTTATCGCCGATACTTATGGAAAGTGACATGACCAACGTTGCCGCAAGCATCAAGAAAGGCCTCCAGGAGGCGCTTACCCACGCCAAAGGTCACAAGACCGGCGCACGGGTTCATCATATCGAAGTGCCGGAGCCTGATGTGGCCGCAATCCGCGAGCGCTCGGGATTGTCGCAGGCCGAATTTGCTCGCAGCATTGGCGTCGCCGTCGGTACTCTGCGAGGCTGGGAGCAGGGGCGCAGACGCCCTGAAGGCCCCGCGCGGGTATTGCTCGCCCTCATCGAAAAGCGACCGAGGATTGTGCAAGACGAGCTGCAGAGCTGAGCGAGGATTGCAGACTGTTGATTGCCGTTGAGAATTGACCCTGGGAGGGCAGAAATTTCCACTGAGAACTGACCCATGTTTGAACCGGTCCCGAGCTTTGGCGAGCGGGGGACCATGGAGTGTTGGACATGGCATTATTGAGCGTTATCCGGCGGTGGTATCAC
>CAMEDD010000055.1 GCA_945913285.1 Candidatus Sulfopaludibacter sp. SbA3 | reverse complement strand
TATTCCGGCAGATGGCCGCGCAGTTCCTTGCGCCAGTTGATCACCTCGCCGTCGAGCGGCAGGGCGATGTCGGTGTGGAACGCGGCTTCGCAGAGATAGGCGGCGGGCTTTGCGGGGGGCAGGTGGGCGGACTTGCCGCCAAGGGGCAGCAGGCCGGCGAGCCAGGCGGCGCCGAGATACCAGTAGCCGCAAACGGCCGCCGCCGTGACCAGGAGGCCGACGGCGCCGAGACCCGACATCAGGAATTTGCGTGCGTCCACCCCGTCTCCCTCGGCCGCTTTTCGCGCGAGTGCAGATGAAAGCAAGGCGCGGGGGGAGGCAAGCAAGATTCTGTTTGTTCTGCTTTTGTTCTTATGCTACAGACCTCGTATGATGTTGTCATTGTCCATACGTGATTTCGTGCTCATTTCCCGGCTCGATCTTTCGCCGGGCGAGGGCTTTACCGCGCTGACCGGCGAGACTGGGGCCGGCAAGTCGATCATTCTCGATGCGCTGTCGCTGGTGCTTGGCGGGGCGGCTGACCGGTCGTTCATCCGGCACGGCGCGGCGCAGGCAAGCGTGGCCGCGGAGTTTGCGCCGCCGCCGGATCATCCGGTCTGGGCGCTGCTGGCGGCGCAGGGCGTTGGGGCAGGCGAGGGCGACACGCTGACCTTGAAGCGCCTTGTGCGCGCCGAAGGGCCGGCGCGGGCCTTCATCAATGACCAGCCGGTCGGTGCGGCGCTGTTGGCCGAGGCCGGCGAACTGCTTGTCGAAGTGCACGGGCAGCATGCCGCCTCGGGGCTAATGCGTCCGGCGACACACCGCCGCCTGCTGGACCAGTTTGCAGGCAATGACGCCTTGCTGGCCGCCTGCGCGCGCGCGCAGGCCGCGCGGATGGAGGCGCGTGCCGCGCGGGCTGCGTTGGAAGCGGACGCGCAGTCGGCCGCAGAGGCGCGGGGGTGGTTGCAGGAGACCGTGGCGGAATTGGCGAAGCTGGCTCCGCAGCCGGGCGAGGCGACACGTTTGACCGCCGAGCGGTCACAGCTGATGCAGTCCGAGCGTGTGCTGGAAGCGGTGGCCGAGGCGACGGCCGCGCTTTCGGCGGCGGATGCGGAGACCGCGCTCGCGCGGGCCTCGCGGGCGGCGGAGCGGATCTGCCGCCTGCCTGGATTTGAAGGCAGCGAACGCGCGCTGCCACAGGCGGCAAAAGCGGCGTGTGAGGCGATCGAGCGGGCGATGATCGAAGTGCGCGAGGCTGAGGGCGCGATTGCCCGGCTTCAGCGTTTGCCGCTGGACGCAGGCGACCTGGAAGGCGTCGAAGGGCGGTTGTTTGCGCTCCGCGCGACGGGTCGCAAGCTTGGCTGCGATCCGGATGCGCTCAATGTGCAATGGGACGCGCTGGCGGCAAAACTGGAGTTGGCCGAAGCGGGCGAACTCGGGATCGAGGCGGCGCGCAAGGCCGAACGTGCGGCGGAGGCGCGCTGGCACAACGCGGCGCATGCGCTCAGCCAAGCACGGCGCGCCGCGGCCGGGCGGCTTGAAACAGCGATTGCGGCCGAACTTGCACCTCTGAAACTGGGGCGCGCGACGATCCGGGCGGCCTTGACCCCGCTGGCGGCGGAGGAGGCGGGCGCGAGCGGCGCAGAGCGCGTGGAGTTCGAAGCCGAGACGAATGCGGGCGCCGGTTTCGGGCCGCTGCGGAAGGTCGCCTCGGGCGGCGAACTCGCGCGGGTGTCGCTGGCGCTGAAATGCGCGCTCGCCGAAGCGGGAAGTGCCGGCACGCTGATCTTCGACGAGGCCGACCAGGGCGTGGGCGGGGCGGTCGCCGCAGCGATCGGCGAGCGGCTGGTGCGCCTGTCGGCTCAGCGCCAGGTTTTGGCGGTTACGCACAGCCCGCAGGTGGCGGCCGCGGCCGATGCGCATTGGCTGGTCGAGAAGGCGGGCAAGGCTGGCGGGACGCGGCTGACCACGCTAGATGCGGGGACACGGCAGGAAGAAATTGCCCGCATGTTGTCCGGCGCCGAGATCACCGATGAGGCGCGGGCCGCCGCGGGGAGGTTGTTGGAGGATGCATGACCGGCGCAACACCCGTCCGCGCACTGACCGAGGCCGAAGCGGCCGCGGAACTCGCGCGCCTTGCGCAGATGATCGCCGAGGCGGACGCCGCCTATTACCAGAATGATGCGCCGGAGCTGACCGACGCGGCGTATGACGCGCTGCGCCAGCGCAACGCCGAGATCGAGGCAGCGTTTCCGAACCTGAAGCGCGAGGATAGCCCTTCGCTTCGCGTTGGCGCGGAGGCGGGCGACGGGTTTGCCAAGGCGCGCCACGGCGTTCCCATGCTGTCGCTCGAGAACGCGTTCACGGACGAAGACGTGGCCGACTTCGCCGCTCGCATCCGGCGCTTTCTGGCGCTTGGCGAGGAGACGGACCTCACCTTCACGGCCGAACCCAAGATCGACGGCCTGTCGCTCAGTCTCACTTATGAGTCGGGAAAGCTGGTGCGCGCCGCTACGCGCGGCGACGGGCAGACCGGCGAGGACGTGACGGCAAACGCGCGCACGCTGGCCGACATCCCGGCGAAGCTTGCGGGGAAGGGCTGGCCCGCGTCGATCGAGATCCGCGGCGAGATCTACATGGCGAAGGACGACTTCGCCGCGCTGAACGTGCGCGAGGCGGCGGCGGGCCGAAAGACATTCGCGAACCCGCGCAATGCCGCGGCCGGCAGCCTTCGGCAGCTCGATACCGCGATCACGAAATCCCGGCCGCTGCGCTTTTTTGCCTATGCCTGGGGCGCGGTCAGCGCGCCGTTCGCAGAGACGCAATTGGAAGCCGTTGAAGCCTTCGGCAAATGGGGGTTCGTCACCAATCGCCTGATGGTCCGTATTCTGACGGTAGATGAGATCCTCGCGGTCTACCGGGACATCGAGGCCAAACGCGCGGGGCTGGCGTACGATATCGACGGCGTCGTGTACAAGGTGGACCGGCTGGACTGGCAGCAGCGGCTCGGCTTTGTCAGCCGGGCGCCGCGCTGGGCGATTGCGCACAAGTTCCCGGCCGAGAAGGCGACGACCATACTACTGGGTATCGACATCCAGGTCGGCCGGACGGGATCATTGACGCCGGTGGCACGCCTGGAGCCGGTCACCGTCGGCGGCGTGGTGGTGTCGAACGCGACCTTGCACAATGAAGACGAGATTGCGCGCCTTGGCGTCAAGCCCGGGGACGTGGTCGAAATCCAGCGCGCCGGGGATGTGATCCCGCAGGTGCTGCGGGTCGTGACAGCGAGCACGGGGCCCGTTTGGAGGATGCCGGAGACGTGCCCTGCCTGCGGTTCGGCGGCGGTTCGGGAGGCTGACGAGGCGGGCGAGACAGATGTGCGCCGCCGCTGCACGGGCGGACTGATCTGCCCGGCGCAGGCGGTGGAACGGCTGAAGCATTTCGTCTCACGCAAGGCGCTCGACATCGACGGGCTCGGGGCACGCCAGATCGAACTCTTTTTCGAGCGGGGCGTGCTGCGCGCGCCGCAGGATATCTTCCGTCTCAGGAAGAATATTGAGGCGGCGGGCCTGCCGCCGCTCGAGCACTGGGACGGATTTGGCGCCGCCTCTGCGAGGAAGCTCTATGGCGCCATCGATGCCCGCCGCAAGCCGGACTTCGCGCGTTTCCTGAACGGGCTGGGCATCCGGCATGTCGGTCAGACCACATCGGGCCAGTTTGCGCGGGGCTTCCTCAGTTGGCAGAGCTTCTGGGACGCCGTGAGGTGGGCGGCGGAGGGTGGGCCAGGTAGCGAAGGCTATCTCGACCTCACGGGAATCGACGGGATTGGTGAGGCCGCGGCCCAGGCCCTGATCCAGTTTGAATCCGAGCCGCATAACCGCGAGATGCTGGGTGCGCTCCTGGCTGAAATTGAAGTCCAGGATGAGGTACCGGCGGCGACGGACAGCCCGGTCGCCGGAAAGACGGTCGTGTTTACGGGAACACTGGAGCGGATGACGCGGGACGAAGCCAAGGCGCGCGCGAGCGCGCTGGGCGCCAAGGTCGCGGGATCGGTATCGGCGAAGACGGATATTCTCGTGGCCGGCCTGGGCGCTGGCTCAAAGCTTGCGAAAGCGGAAGGCCTTGGCGTGCGCACGATGACGGAAGCCGAATGGCTGGCGTTGATCGGCGACGCCTGACAAGAATTAGATGCGTATACGGATCAATTTCCGCCGGGGATGAGCCGCTCGATCAGTGTGCGCTTTTCCGATGCGCTGACGGCTTCGATGTCCACGCCTTCATTGGTGAGGAGGCGGTAGCTCATCTTGTACCAGTCGCTGTCCGGGTAATTATACCCGAGCGTGGCACCGGCGGCGAGCGCCTGGTCCTTGAGGCCGAGTGTCAGATAGGCTTCGACGAGCCGGTGCAGGGCTTCGGGTGCGTGGCTGGTGGTCTGGTAGGTCTCGATCACGTTCCGGAAACGATTGACGGCGGACAGCGTCTGGTTCGAACGCAGGTACCAGCGGCCAACGGTCATTTCCTTGCCGGCCAGCTGGTCATTGACCATGTCGAGCTTAAGGTTTGCATCCCTTGCATACTCGCTGTCCGGGAACCGGCGGACGATATCGTTAAGCGCGGTGCGGGCGCGCTCAGTCGTGGCCTGGTCGCGGCCGACATCGACGATCTGGTCGAAATGGCTGAGGGCAATTAGGTAATAGGCATATTCGGCTTCGGAGCCGCCGGGGTGCAGGGCGAGGTAGCGCTCAGCGGCAGAAATGGCAGTCGTGTAGTCGCGCGTCTTGTAGGACGCGTAGGCCGACATCACCATCGATTTGCGGGCCCATTCCGAATAGGGATGCTGGCGCTCGACTTCCTCGAACAACAAGATCGCGTTCGCATAGTCGCGCGAATCGAGTTCTCCGGCCGCCTGGTTGTAGAGTTGCTCCACCGGTCGCTCGACATAGGCGAGTTCGGTATTGCGCCGGGTCGATTGGCACGCGCCGAGGGCCACGGCGCAGGCGGCAATAGCCAAGGGGAGGGGAGTCAATCTGGACATCGAACGGCCTGTGCTTGCGGCTTTCGGGAATGCTTGTGTCTGCTTAGCCCGAATGAGGAGGCCTTTCCAAGGCCCGAATGGCAGACTTTCCGGCTGCCCGGGGGCTCACGCCGCAGACGCCCGGCCTAGAAACTGCTTGCCGATAGCTGCAGCCAGCTTATGTATACAGTAAGAATAGCGGAACGGCTCGTTCACGAGTCGCCGCCCCGCCGGCCCATTCCGCGATTTAGAAGAGCAGGCAAAGTAGATGACGAACCGCAAACTCAGCGATGCGAACACGGTAGACCGTCAGGTGGGCGAGCGCATGCGCCGCCGACGCATCCTGCTTGGCCTGACGCAGGACCAGTTGGCCGACGCCCTCGGCATCTCCTACCAGCAGATCCAGAAATACGAGACAGGCGCCAACCGCGTCAGCGCCGGCCGCCTGGCGCAAATCGCTGAAGTGCTCGAGGTCCAGCCGGGCTGGTTCTTCGGCGCCGTAGAGAAGAGCGATTCGGCTGGGGGCTCTTCACGGGCGGTGATCGATCTCGTGCGGAACTTTTCGCGGATCGAGGACGAGCGCGTGCGCACGCACCTTACGGCGCTGGTCCGTTCACTTGCCGGGCGCGGCGATGACGAGATTGAAGGTGCGCTGACAGGCGATGCCGTCGTCTCGTCAGCCGAAAAGGGGCTGGTGGGTTAACGCTCACGCCCCTACGTCTAGCTGAATACAATCCAGAAATTCTGAAAAAGGCTTACCGTGGGTCAGACCGCGGCGTGCGCATCCGCCCGGGCGACGTTTGCTCCCGCGTCTTCCCAGCACCAGGCCGACGGCGTGGCCAGCAGCTTGCGCACCAGCTTGTTGTTCAGGCCGTGGCCCGGCTGAACTGCGTCATAGTCACCCGCAATCGGCGCGCCCGCGAGCGCAAGGTCGCCCACAGCGTCCAGCATCTTGTGGCGAACGAACTCGTCCTCAACGCGCAGGCCTTCCGGATTCAGGATGCCATCTTCGCCGATCACGACCGCATTTTCGAGCGAGCCGCCGCGGGCTAGACCCATCGAGCGGAGCATCTCGACATCCCGCGCAAAGCCATACGTGCGGGCAAAGGCAAGGTCGCGGGCGAACATGCCGGGCGCAAGCTTCATGGCCATCTGCTGCACACCGATCAGCCGATCGGTATACTCAATACGGGCGCGCAGGGTCAGCACATCACCGTTGGCGGGCGCGAGCGACGCGCGCTTCGGGCCTTCGCGGACTTCGATGGTTTCCAGGATACGGATCCGGCGCCGCGCAGAGCCTTGGTTTTTCTGGCCGGCCTTCATCAGCAATTCGTAGAAGACCGAAGACGAGCCATCCATGATGGGCAATTCCGCAGCGTCAATTTCGATGAGCAGATTGTCGATTCCGAGCCCGGAAATGGCGGCGAGGAGGTGTTCGACGACCGCAACGGTCGCGCCATGCGCGTTCGCCAATGTGGTGCCGAGCTGCGTGTCCGAGACACAATCTGCGTGGGCCAGGATTTCGCCGGTGCCGGCTGGCAGATCGACGCGAACGAACCGGATGCCCGAATTGACCGGAGCGGGCAGCAGCGTGAGGCGGGCGCGCACGCCGCTGTGGACGCCGATACCTGCGCAGCTGACTTTGCGCTGGATCGTGGTTTGCCGCTCAATCGCCATCTGAACTCTAATCCTCAGCCCACAACGCTCGTGTTGGACCCTAGATGGACTGGCCACTTTCCGCACTCAAAACACAGGTTGTTTCGCCGTGTTACAGCGACTCCGCTGACGCGCAGCTAGTGCGTTGATTGTTTTGTGAATTAATCCCGGCGTAATGTGTCGCCCAGGCGCCACACCTGGCGCTAATGGTTAGCAGAGCGGCGCAGGAAGGCGGGAATCTCAAGATCGGCATCGTTGAACGGCGCCGGGTCCGGGCGGTCATCCGGCGACGAGATGATCGGCGGAGTGGGGATCTGGCCTTTCTTAGCGGGTCCGGAATCATTCTGGCCCTGAGGGGCCGGGCGGCGCAAGCCAAAAAGGCCGGCGAAGCCGGACGATGTCAGCGCCGATTCGCGGTGCGGGCGATCTGGCGCTGGCGGGTCGGTGCGACCCGAAAACACGCCGGACGACCAGGGCGGGGGCACGGCGGGGGTGCGCGGCGGAGTAACGATCTTGGGGCGGGCGTTGGCGGCGTAGTCCTGCTCGTAGGCTTCGGACTGCTGCGCGATCAGCTCTTCATCCTCGTCAATGGCCTCGATCTCCTCAACGGGGGCCGCGGCTTGGGTCGCTTCGGTGACCACGGGGGGAGCCTGAACGACTTCAGGTTCGGGTTCGGGCCCCTGCATTGGGACTGGGACTGGGGCAGGTGCCCGTTGAACTACCGGCGAAGTAATCGGCACGGCGATCGGTAGGCGGCGCGCGGCGGCGTCAAGCCCCGCGGCCACAACCGAGACACGGATGCGGCCTTCGAGGCTCGCATCAAAGGCCGAGCCCAGGATGATGTTCGCGTTCGGATCGACTTCCCGGCGCACTTCGTTGGCGGCCTCGTCGAGTTCGAACAGCGTCATGTCATATCCGCCGGTGATATTCACCAGCACGCCCTTGGCGCCCTTGATCGTCACGTCGTCGAGCAGGGGATTGTCGATGGCGAGGCGCGTCGCTTCCAGGGCGCGGGCGGGTCCTGTGGCTTCGCCCATGCCCATCAGCGCGGTACCCATACCGCGCATGATGGTGCTGACGTCGGCAAAGTCGAGGTTGATGAGGCCCGGCATCACAATCAGGTCGGTGATGCCGCGCACGCCGGAGTAAAGCACATCGTCGGCCATCCGGAACGCCTGGGCGAAGGTCGTCTTGTCATTGGCGATGCGGAAGAGATTCTGGTTCGGCACGACGATCATCGTATCGACATGACCGCGGAGCCTGGCGACGCCGTCTTCGGCAAGGCGCATCCGGTGCGTGCCTTCGAAACCGAAGGGCTTGGTGATCACGGCAATGGTGAGGATGCCCATTTCCTGCGCGGCGCGCGCGATGATCGGGGCTGCGCCTGTACCGGTGCCGCCGCCGAGGCCGGCAGCAATGAACAGCAGGTGAGCGCCTTCGATGCGGGCGCGAATCTCATCTATGGATTCTTCGGCGGCGCGGGCACCGATGTCGGGGCGGGCACCGGCGCCGAGGCCGGAGGTCGTTCCGAGGCCGAGCTGCAGCCTCTGGTCCGCGCGTGAGCGCGATAGCGCCTGGGCGTCGGTATTGGCGGCAATGAACTCGACGCCCTGCAGGTTCGCCTCGATCATGTTGTTAATGGCGTTGCCGCCGGCGCCGCCGACGCCGCATATGAGGATCCGCGGTTTAAGTTCCTGGGTCATGGCGCCTCAATCTACGTTTGCATCGACCGGGTCTGGCGTCTGCGGGCTTGAGAGCCGAGAATGCGCCTGCGCAGCTAAAAAACGCTTAAGTGAGAGGCTGCGGCGTCAGAAATTTTCCTTCAGCCAGAACAAGCCTTCGTTCAACCATCCCCGGCTGTTGCCGCCTTCCGTTTCCAATGACGACGCGCCAGCCCGCGCGACGTCCGTGAACCCCAATTCAGGGTAAAGTAGCAAACCGGAAGCGGTTGAAAAAGCGGGCGTTGCCAGCTGCTCGCCTAAAGTTTCAGCAAGAACAGGGCGGCCAAGGCGGATCGGCATTTTCAGGATTCGGCCGGCGACTTCGCGCACGCCCGGCAACTGGCTTGCGCCGCCCGTCAGCACGACGCGCTGGGGCAGGACGGACCTGACATCGCTGCGCGCCATCATGGCCTGCACCAGCTCGAAGGTTTCCTCAACGCGCGGCGCGATGATGCGGGCGATTTCGGCGCGCTCCAGTTTCGAGGCGTGCAGCCGGCCATCATCGCCGAGACGGGGCACTTCGATGCGTTCCGAAAGGCTCGGTCCTTCGAGGTCCGCCGTGCCATAGACATGCTTGACACGCTCAGCGGCGGCGAAGGTCGTGCCGATGCCTTGCGCAATGTCGGAGGTCACGTGCGCGCCGCCAGCAGGCACGAGCCCCAGCCATGCGGGCGAGCCGTGGAGATAAACAGAAACAGCGGTGACGCCGGAGCCGAGATCGATACAGACGGCGCCGTTCTCGATCTCGTCTTCGATCAGCGTTCCGGCGCCGCTGGCGATGGCGGACGGCACCAGCTGGCGCACGCCGAGATGCGCGCGGCCCACGCATTCGACGAGGTTCTTGACCATCGCCCGGGGCGCCGCGACAACCGCCATTGTCAGGCTCAGCTGTCCGGCAATCATGCCAACCGGCTGGCGCACGCGCCCGGCGGCGCGGTCAATCGTATAGACGATCGGCCAAGCCGACAGGATTTCACTGTTGCGGTGCGCGGGCGACTGGGCGGCTTTGAATAGGGTCTGCGCATGCAGGCGGCGCACGTCTTTCGCCAACACCGCCCGCCCGCCGGTGTCGATGGACGAACTGACAAGGCGCGCGCTGAGCGACGGGCCGGTGATACCCAGGATGACTTCGGTAATCGGCTCGCCGGCTTCGCGTTCGGCGTCTTCGACGGCGAGCCGGATCGAGCGTTCGAGACCTTCCATGTCGGTGATGTTGCCGCCGGTGAAACCGCGTGTCGGATGCCGCCCGCCGCCCAGAACAGTCATCCGGCGCGGATTGTCCGTATCCGGACGGGCAATCAGACAGGTCGTCTTCAGGCAGCCGATGTCGAGCGCAGCGACCGTGCTAGCCGGACGGCCCTGAATGCGGGCGGGGCGCTTCGCTACCGGCTCGGACATCAGGTCTTCTCGGCGGCTCCGCTGACCGGTTCGGCGACAGGGGTGGGGACGGGAGCCTGCGCGAGGCGGAGATAGACGCGGCCGGCGCTGCGCAGGTCGATCATCTCGAGCGGGCGCTGGGTCAGCGCGGTGCGGACCTGCAATTTGGCGAGCCGCGCGATGGCGGGCTCCAGTGCGGTGTCTTCTGGCAGGCGCACAGTCACACCGTTGATGAAGCGCATGTCCCAGCGGCGGTCTGAAATCCGGGTGGCGACTGCCACGCGGCCGTTGATGTCCGGCGCCGATGCCAGGGCTGCTGCCAGTTGAGGAGCCGCTTCAGGTGCGCCCCGGCCAGCGAGGCGCAAGAGGCCCGCATGATCTTCGGCATGCGCGCCCGGCAGCACCCTGCCCATACCGTCGACGACCTGCCACTGCCGGCCGTCATGCCAGAGCGCAACCGGATCGGCGGCGTCGGCGAGAATCACGATCTGGCCGGGCCAGAGGCGGTGCACGCGCACGTTCAGCACCTTGCTGGTGCTCTCGACACGGTTCTTGATCAGGTGCGGATCAGCGCGAAACATGTTCTCGCCGGGCTCGATCATCGCGGCGGCGCGCACTTCTTCTGCAAGGCCCGGGTTGTCTTCGAGGCCAAGGACCGAGACGTCCTCCACATCGATGCCAATGAGGCGCGAGGTGTCGTCCATAAAACCGCCCAAACGGGTGCCGATCTGCGACATCGATCCGCCCATCGAGGCTGCAGTTGCAACAAGAATCGCGATTAGCATCACCACGCCGAAGATGACCGACGAGACGCGGACTTCCTCGCCAGTGGCTTCATCTATGATGGTGGCGGGCCGGCGGCGGCCGGAAGGCACCGTCTGGTTACGCTCTATCTTTGGCATGAGGTGTCCTCGATCATCCAGGCGACGAGGTCCACAAAACTCATGCCCATATACGCGGCCTGCTCTGGGACGAGCGAGGTGGGCGTCATGCCGGGCTGGGTGTTGGTTTCGAGGATCACGAGCCGGTCCTTCTTCTCATCGTATCGGAAGTCCGAACGTGTTGCCCCGCGGCAGCCGAGTGCGAGGTGAGCCTTGAGCGATGCGTCCATCGCTGCCTTGGTCACATGCGCGGGCAGGTCCGCAGGGATCACATGCTGCGATCCACCAGCAGCGTATTTTGCATCAAAATCGTAATAGTCTCTTAAGGTGGTGATCTCGGTGACAGCGAGGGCATGGTCGCCAAGGACAGCGACCGTGAGTTCGCGGCCAGGGATGTATTCTTCGGCCATGAGATAGTCGCCATAACGCCAGCCCGGGCCCGTCAGTTCCTGCGGCGGGCTGTTGGTGCCTTCGCGCACGATCAGGACGCCAAAACTGGAGCCTTCGTTGACCGGCTTGATCACGTAGGGCGGCTTCAGGGCGTGTACGGCGGCGGCTTCAGCGCGGGTCACGCGCCGGTCTTCGGCGACATCCAGGCCCGCCTGTTTGTAAACCGCTTTCGATTTCAATTTGTCCATCGCCAGCGCTGAGGCGAGCACGCCGGAATGTGAGTAGGGCAGGCCCATGATCTCGAGGAGGCCCTGAACGCAACCGTCTTCGCCCCAGGGGCCATGCAGGCCGTTCAGCACGGCGTCCGGCTTCGCATCCGCCAGCTGCCGCGCGAGGTCGCGGGTGGCGTCGATTTCGGTGACGCGGTAGCCGGCGCTGCGAGCCGCCCCCGCCATCTGCTGGCCGGAGGACAAGGACACGGTCCGTTCCGAGGACCAGCCGCCATAGATGATTGCGACATGTTTCATTGGATCTCCTGCGCCTGTCCGGTCATCGCCTGCGGCAATGAACAGAGCCTTAAGCTGGCGTCCTCGCTGTTTGCCAGGCACGGTGATATCGATTAAAAAAAGTTAAGTGCGCGCAGGCTAGCCGTTTTTTGGACTACAAGTGTAGTCAGTTATCTTGTATGGACGGCCAGCCGGGCACAGGCGCGCAGCGTCGGCCGACGGGTGGACAAAGGAAACGCCGGGATGATCGTGACTCGTTTCCTGCTTGCGGGCCTCCTGGGTGGCCCGCTCGTGCCGCTGGCGAACGCCGAGGCGGGCGATCCTGCGAAAGGGGAGGCTCCGGGGACAACGGTCTACACGGCCGCCGATTTGAGCCAGTTTGCGCCGCGCACGGCGCTGGAGATGGTCGAACGTATTCCGGGCGTGGCGATTTCAGAAGACGATGACGGCTCGCGCGGCTTCGGCCAGGCCAGCGGCAATGTGCTAATCGATGGCCAACGCGTTTCTGGCAAGTCGAATGGCACGCGGGCGGCGCTCGGGCGCATTCCAGTATCGCGGGTGGTACGCATCGATGTCGCCGATGCGAGCGTGTTCGGGGTTTCCGGATTGACCGGTCAAGCGATCAACGTCGTGACCATGGGCAATGGCGCGGTCACCGGGGCGTGGCGCATGCAAGCGCGCTGGCGTGATGATTTCGAGCCCTCGCTCGGGGTGGCCAACTTGTCACTGTCTGGCGGGCGAGGGGCCCTGAACTGGACGCTTGAAGCCGACAACGCGCCTGAGCGCCGCGGCAACAAGGGGTACCGGACGATCACCAACGGTGCGGGAACCCTCACCGAAGTGCGCGACGAGAAGTTCTTCTTCTTTGTCGACCAGCGGTCGCTCTCTGGGTCGCTCGGCTGGAAGCCCGATCGCGGACCGGTCGGGAACCTGAATTTCAAGGCGGTGTCTTACGAACAGCAGATCCGGGAAAGGGCAAAGACCTTCCCGGCCGCCGGGCTTGAGGGCCGCCGGATTTTCGAAAGTTCCGAGAACGAATGGAATGCCGAGATCGGCGGCGATCTCGAATTTGATGCCATCGATGGACGCCTTAAGGTCATTGGCCTCATACGCCGAGAACATAGTCCGGTGTCGGATCTGTTCCTGCGGGGTGGCCTTGATGGTTCGAACCTTTTTTCCTCTGACTTTCGTCAAACCGCCAATGAAGGCGAATACATCCTGCGCGGGGAGTATACGCGCACGACGAAGGCAGGTTCGGAATGGCAACTCTCAGCCGAGGGTGCCTTCAACTTTCTGGATGTCGAATCCGCACTGTCTGAATCCGTCGGCGGTGGTCCGTTCATTTCGGTCGACCTCGACAGCTCGAATACGCGGGTTGAGGAGCAGCGCGGAGAAGCCTTCATTACCCACACGCGGTCCTTGTCGAAGCGGCTGACGCTGCAAATCGCCGCCGGGCTTGAACAGTCCGTGATCGCGCAATCGGGTGACACAGCGAAGGAACGCACGTTCACCCGGCCGAAGGGCTATTCGAGCCTGTCGTGGCAAGCCAGTGACAGCCTGAAACTGGTGACCCGGCTGGAGCGGGATGTCGGCCAGCTCGACTTTTTCGACTTTGTATCTTCGGTCGATCTCTCGCAGGGCAACGGCAACGCTGGCAATCCCGACATTGTTCCTCTGCAGCTCTGGGGCCTGAGCGTTCAGGCCGAGAAGGACTTTGGCAAATGGGGCGCCGCGACCGCGAAAGTCACGCTGGAAGCAATTGAAGACATCCCCGACCGGGTGCCGATCGGCACCGGCGATGGTCCGGGTAATCTTGACGCCGCCGAAGCGGTCAGCGCGGAACTCAACGCCACGCTGAAGCTGGAACCGGTGGGTCTGAAGGGCGCCGAGATCACGACGGAAGTCGTATGGATCGACTCGCGCGTTGACGACCCGCTGACCGGCGAGAGCCGCCCGATCAGCGATGACCTCGTCTATGAAATCAGCACCGAATTCCGGCAGGATGTTCCCGGTACGAACTTTGCCTGGGGAGCCAGCCTTGAAGCGCTCAAGTTCACAGAGGAATTCACGTTCAACGAACGCCGCCACGAAATCCTTGAGCGCGGCATGGGCGAAGTGTTTGTCGAGCGCAAAGACCTCCGGGGCATGACCGCACGCTTTTCAGTGCGCAATGTCCTCGACCAGCAGGACCGGAACCTTCGTGCCGTGTTTTCGCCGGATCGGCGGGGTGCATCGGTGCGGGTGGAGGATTCGCGCCGCGAGCGCGGGACGATTTTCCTGGTGACGCTGTCAGGCACTTTCTGAACCGGCGTGCAGCCGCCCGATCCGGCGTACCTCCCAGCGGAGGGACACGCCTGACGCATCGAATACCCGGGCCCTGACGAGTTCGCCAAGCGCTTCAAGATCGGCGGCGGTGGCCTCTCCGGTATTGATCAGGAAGTTGCAGTGCATCGGCGAGACCTGCGCGCCGCCGACTTTCAGACCGCGGCAGCCGGCGGCATCGATCAGTTTCCAGGCGGATCGCTGGTCGGGCGTTCCTGGCGGGTCTGGATTGGCGAACGTCGAACCGGAAGTCTTCTCCTTGATCGGCTGGGTTTCCGCGCGGCGGGCCTGGAGCGTATCTATGGCACCTGCAATCTCTGCGGCATCACCAGCGCCTGAGGCGGCAAGAACGAGCCGGGTGACGATGAAATCGTCCGGCAGATCGGTATGCCGATAGGTGAACTCGACCGGCGCGTAGCCTGCGCCATAGGTGCGCCGTTCGCCGCTACGGGTGACGCCTTCGAGGCGGACGAGCACATCCTTAAGTTCGCGGCCGTAGCAGCCGGCATTCGTGCGGGTTGCCCCGCCGAGCGAGCCCGGAATGCCGGACAGGAATTCGAGACCAGTCAGACCGTGTTTCGCAGCGGCTTTGGCAACCGCCAGATCGAGCGCGCCAGCGCCCGCCGTCAGCTCCAGTTCCCCGGTCTTCATCACTTCGCCCCAGGCCCGGCCCATTAGGCGGATGACCACACCCGGGATGCCGCCATCCCGCACGATCACGTTTGAGCCGACGCCCAGCGCCGTGACGGGGATGGCGGGATCGAGGGCTGCCAGGAACGCGGCGAGGTCGGCTTCATCCTCGGGAAGGAACAAAACATCCGCCGGGCCGCCGACCCGGAACCAGGTGTAGGGCGCAAGGGCCGCGTTCTCGATCAGCTTGCCCCGGGCGGGCGGAAGGGAAGGGTGTGTCATCGGTAGCAGCGGGTCGCTCGCCAGACCCGGGGTGTCAAGCCGGTCGTCTGGCTTCGAACGCTAGTTGCTGCCTGCGCCGCTCCTTTCCGGCGGCGGGCCAGCAGGCGGCGTACGGCGCTCGCCCCGCTCCGGCTTCGGAGCCGGCGCCGAGAGCTTGGCGATCTCGATGACGCCGCGGTCGTCCTGGTAATTTGTGGCGAGTTCCGCGATCACCGCCCGGAACTCGTCGAAGGTGACGATACGGTCCAGGTTGGGATCGAACCGGACCGGGTTGGCCAGCGTATCATCCCGGGTTGGCAGGTCAGCGGCCCAATCCTGCTGCTCCAGTGCGCCAAGCTGGCCGTCGGCATTGGCGTCTGCGAGCAGGAAAGCGGCGCGCATGCCGCCTGTCAATTCCTCTGCCGAGATCTGACCATCGCCATTGGCATCGAAGCTTGCGAACAGCCCACCGCCGGGAACCAAACGGTCCAGATTGCGCTGAGCCGGGGCCGTGTCGGGTTTCACGAGCCCCTGGCCAGGCAGGCGAACCAGCTCGTCTGTGTCGCCCGCCGCCTGGGCAAAGACAGGGGAGGCGGCCAAAAGGGCAGCCGCGAGAAGAACGGTCGGCAGGGCGCGGCGCATGGATCGGTATCTCCTCAGGCTTGCCAGCAGTTACCCTAGGCGGGTGTGGCGCTTTTGCAACATGTCGATACAGCGCCTGAGCACCGTTTGAACAATACCCGCCCCCACTCGCATTAACCGTGCCTTAACGCTCGCGGCGTCATTCGTTAACCGTTATAAACCAGTCCAAATCGCGCTCGTTGGGCGCGGTGATTCGCGCATGGAAAGGCGGCTGTCCGATGAACGCAGACCAAGTGCCCATCATCATGGCGGTCGGCACAGCGATGCTGGCACTTGGCGCGTTGCTCTGGGCCTTGCGGGTGTCGGATGGCGCGCGCGGCGCAGCCAAGAAATACCGCGATCTGGCCGGTGACCGGGAAACCGAGAATGCCGCGCTCAAATCGGTACTCGGCGCCCATCCGGGCATTATCCTTGTCTGGCAGGGCGAAGCGCTGGACGTCGAGGGCGACGAGATCACGCCGCCAGACGTGTTTGGCTCTTCGGTGGCGCTCGCCGGGCTACTCAGTTTCACGGACGCCGCCATCTCGGACAATCCGACGGTGCGGATCGTTGAGGGCATTGCCGACCTGGAAGCGCGCGATTCGGCCGGGCAAGACACTACGCTTCGCATCCGCCTGCGCGAACTGCGAGAGCAGGGCCATCCTTTTTCGCTGACAATCATCGGGCCCTCGGGCCGCTTCCTCGAAGCCGACGGGCGCACAGCCGGCGCGCGCGTTGTCGTCTGGGTCACGGATTCGACTATCAAGGGGCTTGAAGAAAGCTCCGCCCGCGGAAAGTTCGAAGAGGCGCGGCAGGTGATTGCCCGCGACCCGACCGCCTTCCTCGACATGCTGCGCAAGGCGCCGTTCCCAGCCTGGCGCGTGTCCGGCATGGGCCGCGTGCAATGGGCGAACCCCGCCTATCTCGCCGCCGTCGATGTCTCGAACCTCGAGCGCCTGCTGGAAGAGCAGACGATGCTGGATCAGGCGGTGGCCGAGCAGGCGCGCAAGACGATCACGGACGGCCAGGAGCATGACGAGACGCGTCACATTGTGGTCAAGGGTGATCGCCGATCGATGCGTGTCCTGACATTCCCGCTTTCGGGCGGCGCTGGCGCGATGGCCTTTGACGTGACGATGCAGGAAATCGCGCGCGAAGAACTGAACCGCCACGTGCGCGCCCATGATGAAACGCTGAACCACGTTGCTGACGCCGTCGCCATCTTCAGCGCTGAGCGAAAATTGACTTTCTACAACAAGGCCTTCCGCGACATGTGGGACCTTGAAGAAGTGTTCCTGCTCGACCGGCCCACACACGGCCAGCTGCTTGATCGCCTGCGCGAGCGCCGCAAGCTGCCGGGGCGTCCGAACTATGCCGAATGGCGCGCCGAGGAGATCTCCTACTACCTCGACCTCGATGGTGTGATGGAAGACAAGTGGTCGCTGCCGGATGGCCGCACCCTATCCGTTACGCGCCAGCGCCACCCGATGGGCGGCCTTCTTCTGCTGTTCAAGGACATCACCGACCAGCTCGACCTCCAGACGCGCTTTAATGCGCTGATCAAGACCCAGCGCTCGACGCTCGACAACCTGCATGAAGCGGTGGCCGTGTTCAGCAGCGATGGCCGCCTGAAGCTGCATAACCGCGCCTTCGAACGAGCCTGGGATCTGCAGAGCGAACTGCTGAAAAACAAGCCGGACTATGACGATGTGATCAAGGCATGCGTTCCACTCTTCCATGACGCCGATATCTGGGACGCAATCAAGGTTCACATTACCGACCCGTCCGCGGCGGCCCGCCAGCCCACCACCGGCGAAATGCGCCGTTCGGACGGCTCGCTGCTGACTTACATCACCAATCCACTCCCTGACGGAAATACACTCATCGCCTTTGCTGACGTGACCGCAACGCGGCGCGTTGAGTCGGCCCTGCGTGACCGCGCTGAGGCGTTCGAGGCGGCCGACCGCCTCAAGACCGAATTCGTGCGCAATGTGAGCTACCAGCTGCGCTCGCCGCTGACGACAATCTTCGGCTACGCCGAATTGCTCGAGACGCAGCGCAACGGCGCCTTGACCGAACGCCAGAGCGACCATGTGCGTGCGATCCTGTCTGCCTCGGATCACCTCAACAAACTGATCGAGAACATTCTCGATCTCGCCCTCATCGAAGCGGGCCGCATGGATCTCGACCTCGATACGGTCAATCTCGAAGACCTGATCACCGATGGCATTGAGATGGTTGTTTCGAAGGCGGAAGACACTGAAGTGACGGTCCGCGCAGATGTGGTCGGGAAACTTGGCATGATCCGCGGCGACGCGCGCCGGATCAAGCAGGTATTGTTCAATCTGGTCTCGAACTCGCTGCGCTTCACCGAATCCGGCGGCGAAGTCGTCGTCGCGGCGCAGCGTGTCGGCGACATGATCACGCTCAGCGTACGCGACAATGGCATCGGCCTTGAGGCCGGCAAACGCGCCACCAGCTTCGACAGTTTCGTCTCCGGCGACCAGCGCGGTGCAGGACTTGGCCTCGCCCTCGTCAAGCATTTTATCCACCTGCATGGCGGCACCGTCGGCATGAAGCCCGTCGATGGCGGCGGGCTGGAAGTGACCTGTTGGCTGCCGGCGCAAGCGGCACTCGCGCCAGCCGCGACCGCGCATCAGCCGGAAGGTGCAGCCGCCTAGTGGCGGCTTGCCTTGGCCGCGCGCGCGGGCCTATCTGACCCGCAATGCCCGACACTCAAGACACTCTACCCATTGACGAGGTTTTGCCCTCAATCCTGCGCGCGTTGAGCGGGGGAAACCGGTTGGTGCTTGCCGCGCCGCCGGGGGCAGGAAAAACGACGCGGGTGCCCCTTGCGCTGGCCGGGCTGCTGGGCGACGCGCCGGTCATTTCGGGCCGCATCCTGATGCTTGAGCCGCGCCGGATCGCAGCGCGCATGGCCGCCGAGCGCATGGCAGCCAGCCTTGGCGAGCGGCTCGGTCAGACAATCGGCCTCATAACGCGCGTGGACCGCAAGATGTCGGCCGCCACGCGGGTAGAAGTGATCACCGATGGCCTATTCACGCGCCGCATGCTCAACGACCCGGAACTCAGCGGCGTGGGCGCTGTGATTTTCGACGAGTTTCACGAACGTCGGCTGAACTCCGATCTCGGCCTTGCACTCGCATTAGAAGCCCAATCCGCGCTTCGCGAAGACCTCCGCTTGCTGATCATGTCGGCGACGCTGGATACGGGGGCTGTATCAAAGGCGGTCGCTGCGCCGGTGATCGAAAGTGAGGGCCGGCAGTATCCGGTCGAGACGCGGTATCTAGGACGTTCAGATGCCCGCATCGAAGATCGGATGCCCAAGGCGATCCTTCAGGCGCTGCGGGAGGCGGAAGGTTCCATCCTCGCCTTCCTGCCCGGTGCACGTGAAATCCGTCGCGCGGCCGAAGCGTTGGCTGTGCTCGGGCCCGATGTACTGATCGCGCCTCTGTTTGGCGCGCTCTCGCCCGCCGAACAGGATGCAGCCGTCTCGCCGGCGCCGGCAGGCAAACGCAAGATCGTACTCGCGACCGACCTTGCCGAGAGCGCGCTGACCATCGAAGGCGTCCGTATCGTGATCGATTCCGGTCTCGCGCGGGTCGCCGAGGATGAGGCCGGCGGATTGGGGACGCGGCTGACCACAGTGCGTGCCTCGCGCGCGTCCGTGGACCAGCGCCGGGGCAGGGCTGGCCGTATGGCGCCCGGCATCTGCTACCGGCTTTGGGATGAGGCCGCGACGCGCGGCCTCACGGCTGCGGCGGTGCCAGAAATCCTGTCGAGCGACCTTTCAGGCCTGGTCCTTGCGCTGACCGAATGGGGTGAACGCGATCCGTCGAAACTAACCTGGCTCGATCCGCCGCCTGCGGGCAAGTACCGCGCGGCAGAAGCGCAACTACTCGCGCTCGGCGCAATCGATGCGTCGGGCACGTTGACGGACAAGGGGCGTGAGATGGCGCGCCTGCCGATGGCGCCGCGTCTGGCCGCTCTCATAGCTGCCGCGCCGGGGCCAGCCGAAAAGGCGCTCGCCGCCGAGATTGCGGCGCTCATCGGAGAGCGGGGCATGGGCGGCGATTCCAGCGACCTGCGCGACCGGCTGCAGCGCTTTCGCGCCGATGGCAGCTCGCGGGCGCGCAGCCTGAAGGCGCAGGCTGCCAGCTGGGGCGGGAGTGCGCCGCCGGGCGGCAGCCTTGCGCGCCTGCTCGCCTCGGCCTG
>CAMEDD010000054.1 GCA_945913285.1 Candidatus Sulfopaludibacter sp. SbA3 | reverse complement strand
ATCGGTAACTTTGTCCAGCCCCGGATGATGGGCGACTCGCTGAACCTGTCGGCTTTGGTGGTCCTGCTCGCGCTGGCCATCTGGGGCGTCATCTGGGGTATTCCCGGCATGTTCCTGTCCGCCCCGCTGACCGTGATCATGATGATCCTGTGGGCCCAATCGGATGATACACGGTGGCTGGCGATCCTGTTGTCGGCGGACGGTGACCCGCACTCGAAGACCTCCGCAGCGGCCCGAGCGCCCGTCCAGACACCGGATGCAGCTCAACATTAGCCGAATCATCCGGTTTCGTGTATCCTCGGGTTCGTACTCGCGCGTGCCGGATTTCAAAATCGTAACGAAATAGTGACTGTTGCCCTGATTGAATTCAGCGGCATTCGCCCAACATACTCAGTTCAGACTTCCGCGTGCGTCCCCCCACCCAGCCTGCGGAAGACCCTGAAGGGCCCGCCAGACACGTCCCCGTCTGGCGGGCCCACTTGATTGTGGCGTGTATTCGATGGCCCGCCGCCGGTCACCGCAAGTTTCTTGAAGCTGTAACGCACCGGGAGTAGACCCCCACCTGACAATTTCCCCAAGGTGAGAGCTTATCATGTTCCGTTCTTCCGCTGTCACCGGTCCCGAACGCCAGGTCCTCGATCAGATCCTGCAGGAAGCGGCCGGCGAAGATTTGACCGGACTGGCGGAAGCGGACATTAAAGCCCTCGGCCTATCGCTCTGGACCTGGGCCGCCAGGGTTCCTGCTGGTCAGCAAGCGGTGCGCGTGCGGATCGCCGCGGAAGGCGCGGGCGCTGCCCTGAACCGCAGCTTGCTCGAAGTCGCCGGCCCAGACATGCCCTTCCTTGTGGATTCACTCCTCAACGAATGCGCCGCCCAGGGGCATGAAGTCAGAACGCTGTTCCACCCGGTCGTCACGCTTGCCGACGGGCGGATGATGTCGGTTATCCAGATTCACACCTCCATGTTGACCGCTGGCGAAGCGCACCTCCTCGAAGACGGTGCGCGCGCCACGCTGGCGGACGTGGCCCACGCCGTTTCCGATCATGCCGCCATGCAAGCCCGGATGCGTGCCGAAATGAAGCGGCTCGCCGGTCTGCGCCACATCCAGCCGGCTGAACGCGACGAAGCGGTAGCCTTTCTCGATTGGCTCCTGAAAGACCACTATGTGTTCCTCGGCAGCCGGGAATACGACTTTGCCACGGACAAGAACGGACGCGTCCTTCCGGAAGAACCCCTGATGATCGAGGGCTCGAACCTCGGCATCTTGCGCGACGAGAACCTCAACGTGCTGTCGCCCGACAGCGAGCCCCTCGTGTTGACGCGCGAAGTCAGCGAATTTCTCGTCCAGCCCGCGCCGCTCATCATTGCAAAATCCACGCTTCCGAGCCGCGTCCACCGCAGGGTCCCCTGCGACTATATCGGCATCAAGAAATATGACGCGAAAGGCCGCGTGAACGGCGAGGTCCGCTTCCTCGGCCTGTTCACCGCCGAGGCCTATGACGAAACCGCCCGCTCGATCCCCTTCGTGCGCCGCCGCGTGCAGAAGATCATGGCCGCCTCAGGCGCCGCCCCCGGCGGGCACACCGAAAAAGCGCTCGCGAATCTCATCGAGACCTGGCCGCGCGACGAACTCTTCCAGACCCGTTCGACCATCCTCGGTCCGATGGTCATGGGCGCGCTGCATCTCATCGGCCGCCCGCGGACGCGCGTCTTCCTGCGCCGGGACGAGTTCGACCGCTTCGTCACCGCGTTCGTCTTCGTGCCGCGCGAATCCTACGACACGGCGCTGCGCCAGCGCATTGGCGCGCTGCTCACCGAGGCCTATCGCGGCGAGCTGCGCTCCTTCCAGCCTTACTTTGACGCCGGCCCGATGGCGCGTGTCCACTTCGAGATCGGCCTCTCGCCGGGCCATCCGGAGCCCGATTCGGCCGAGATCGAAACGAAGATCGTCGCCCTCGCGCGCACGTGGGATCAGGGCTTCCGCGATCTCCTGATGGCGTCCAGCCTTTCGGGCGCCGACCGGGAAGGGGCCCGCGCCTTCATCGGCGCCTTCAACGCGGCCTACCGCGAAGCTTTCACACCCGAAGAAGCGCTGCTCGACGTCACCAGCATGGCGGCGCTGAGCGCTGGCCGGCCGGTTGTCGCGCGCGCTTACCGGCTGGAGACGGACGAGCCGCAGAAAGTCCGGGTCAAGATTTTCGCCCGCGACGGCGCCATCGCCCTGTCGCGCTGCGTGCCGGTCTTCGAGAAGATCGGCCTCTTCGTCCATTTCGAAACCGGTTATCCCGTCCGTCCCCTGACGAAACCTGTCGCCGACGCGCCGGATACGTACTGGATCCACTCGCTCGCCATGCAACCGGCCGACGGCTCCGTCGTGGCGCTCGATCAGCTCGCCCGCGCATTGGAGGACGCCTTCATCGCCGTGTGGAGCGGCAAGGCCGACAATGACGGCTTCAACCGTCTTGTGCTGACTGCCCGTGCCAGCTGGCGCGAAGCAGCCCTCATCCGCGCGCTCGCGGCCTATCGCCGCCAGAGCGGTCTCGACCAGCCGCAGGAAGTCCAGGAAGCCGCCGTCAACCGCTACCCCGCCGTCACGCGCCTGATCCTTGATCTCTTCACAACCCGTCTCGATCCGCAGGCGCACAAAAATATCGAGGCTCGGACAAAGGCAGCGGAACAGCTCGAATCGCAATTCGAAGACGCCATGAAGGGCGTTGTCAGCCTCACGGACGATCTGGTCCTGCGCCGCCTCTTCGGCCTCACCGGCGCCCTCCAGCGCACCAACTTCTACCAGACGAGCGAAGACGGCGCCCCGCGCGACTGGATCAGTTTCAAGGTGGCAAGCCGCGAATTGGCCGACCTGCCGGAGCCCAAACCCTTCCGTGAAATCTTCACGCAGAGCCCGAAGGTGGAAGGCGTGCACTTGCGTTTCGGCCCCGTCGCGCGCGGCGGCCTGCGCTGGTCTGACCGCCCGTCGGACTACCGCACCGAAGTCCTCGGCCTCGTGAAGGCCCAGCAGGTCAAGAACGCCGTGATCGTGCCGGTCGGCTCGAAGGGTGGCTTCTATCCGAAACAACTCCCGGTACGGAGCGATCCGGCATGGTTCGAAACAGGCCGCGACGCCTACAAGGAATTCATCACGGCGCTCCTCGGTCTCACCGACAATCTCGTGATGGGCAAGCTCGTCCCTCCGCCGCAGACCGTCATCTGGGACGGCGAAGACCCCTATCTCGTCGTGGCGGCTGACAAGGGTACGGCCACCTTCTCGGACACCGCCAACGCGATCAGCCTCGAGAAGGGCCATTGGCTCGGCGATGCGTTCGCCTCCGGCGGCTCGGCGGGTTATGATCACAAGAAGATGGGCATCACGGCGCGGGGCGCATGGGAAGCGGTCAAGCGCCATTTCCGCGAGATGGGCAAGGATATCGAAAAGGAGCCGTTCACTGTTATCGGCGTCGGCGACATGGCCGGCGACGTCTTCGGCAACGGCATGCTCCTCTCGCCGGAAATCCGTCTCGTCGCCGCCTTCAACCACATGCACATCTTCCTCGATCCGAACCCGGACGATCCGGCCCGCAGCCTCGCCGAACGCCAGCGCATGTTCGACCTGCCGCGCTCGACCTGGGCCGACTATGACGCGAAACTCATCTCCAAGGGCGGCGGCATTTTCGAGCGTGCCGCCAAGTCGATTCCGCTCACGCCCGAAGCAAAGGCGCTGACCGGCCTTGCAAAGGACGCCGTCACGCCGGACGAACTCATCCACGCGCTGCTTCAGGCTGAAACGGATCTCCTCTGGTTCGGCGGCATCGGCACTTATGTGAAATCCTCCGCCGAAACCCACGCCGATGTGGGCGACCGCGCCAATGACGCGCTGCGCGTCAACGGCCGCGACTTGAAGGCAAAGGTAATCGGTGAGGGCGCAAACCTCGGCCTGACCCAGGCCGGCCGCATCGAGTTTGCGCTCGCAGGCGGGCGCCTCAACACCGATGCGATCGACAATTCCGCCGGTGTCGATTCCTCCGACCACGAAGTGAACATCAAGATCCTAGCGGCCGAAGCGATCCGCCTGGGCGACCTCAAGGAAGTGGATCGCAACGCCCTCCTGGCCTCGATGACCGATGATGTCGCGGCCCATGTCCTCGCGCACAATTACGACCAGTCGAACGCGCTCACACTTGCCCGCGCCACGGCCGGTGAAGACCACGAGGCGCTGGAACGCCTGATGGTGTACCTGGAAGAGCGCGGCGTCCTGAACCGCGCGCTCGAAGGTCTTCCGTCCACGGCGCAGATGCAGGCCCGCAAGGCGCAGGGTCAGCCGCTCACCCGGCCCGAACTCGCCGTGCTGCTCGCCTGGTCCAAGATCGTGCTGTTCGACGATCTCGTCGCCTCCACCCTGCCGGACGACGCCTGGTTCGCGCCGGTTCTGAAGGCCTACTTCCCGGCCCCGATCGATGGGTTCGCGCAAGCAATGTCCGGCCACCGTCTTCGCCGAGAGATCATCGCCACCGTGGTGGCCAACCGCACGCTCGATTTCATCGGCCCGGTCGCGCTGCTTCGCCTGCGCGAGCTGACGGGCGCGGCCCCGGCCGAAGCCGTCCGCGCGCTTGAAGCGGCCCGCGCCGTGCTCGACATTGCCGGCTTCCGCAAAGAGGTCTTCGCGCTCGATGCGAAGGTGCCCGCTGATCTGCAGACGGAGCTTCAGCTCGAAGCGATCCATGCCGCAAGTGAAGCCGCCGCCTGGTTCATTCGCGCCACACCGGGACAGTCGATCGGCGACGCTGTGACGCTGACCCATGCGCCGCTGAACGAGCTGAAGATGTCGCTCGCCGATGTCCAGTCGGACTTCCCCGCCTCGCGGATCGAGCGCGAAGCGCGCGCTTTCGCGAAGCGCGGCGCGCCGCAGGCCCTCGCCCAATGGACGGCAGCAATGAGCTATTTCGCGCAAGGCCTCGTCGTGGTCGATGTCGCCCGGCAGTCAAAGAAGAAGGTGCCGGAAACCGCCGCCTGCTTCTATGCGATCGGCGACGCGCTCCGCCTTGACCGGTTGCGGGCCTCGGCGCGCGAAGGCCTTGCCAATGCGCCCTACTGGGACCGGGTGGCCGGCCGCCGCCTGATCTCCGAGCTCGTGCGGCTTCAGGCATCGGCCACCGAAGACGCGTTGAAGTCCGGCGGGGCGGAAGCCTGGCTCGCCGCCCGCAGCGAGGAGCGCAAGCAACTCATCAGCACACTGACGGCGCTCGGCAAGGACCATGCCTGGTCCTTTGCCAAGTTCGCCCTGTCAACGGACGCGGTGCGCCAGTTCATGGGGCGGTGAAGCGCGGAGCGGGCGGGACAACGCCCCGGGTTTCCTCCTGACGCCCCTCAGCGCGCCGCCAGCGCGGCCGCGAGTTTCGGCACCTGAGTCTCCATTTGCGCCGTACACAGAGCAGATCGCTCAAGGCCTTGCGCCAGCGTGCGCTCATGACCCGGGATCATCGCCGCCTTGCTTTCGAAGAAGGCCTTGGCGTCGGCCGCGCCTGCCTTGCTGCACAGGGCGGCGGAATACGCCGCCACTTGCGGTTTGCGCACTTCCGGCAGTTTGACGACGACCTCGTCGAACACATCCTTGAAGGCAGGCCAGACGGTGTCGATCGCGGCGGCGTTAGAGAACGCGCCCTGCAGCAGGGCAGGGATTTCCGACGCCTTGAGCGGCAGGTTCGCCGCCCCGCCCACGAGTTCGCCTGCGAGCCTCGGCTCGGCATTCGCCGCCAAAGCGCCAAGGATCGCGGCGCGCTCCGTCTGGTTCTCTGAGGCGAAGGTGAAGGCCAGCGCCGACTCGATGAACCGCCAGCCTTCCTGCTTTGCCGCGAGCCCGAACGCGGTCGCAACTTCCTCGGCGGGCAATGCGCGCGGGTCTGCCGCGCGGCCGAGGCCGATATAGGCCTGCGCCTTGCGGCTCAGCGCAGCCTGCGCGGCGGGTCGCTCGCCGTACTGGGTCAGCAGGCTCTGCAGGCTGGCTTGAAGCAAGGTCTCGCCGACTGTCAGCCTGGCCTTCGGCTTCGCCTTGAGACGCGCCTCGACCGGCGCGTAGGTCGCCTCGATCCAGGCCGAGAGATCCGCCTTGCCCGCCGCGTCCAGCCGCGCGTACCATCCCCGCAGCGTGTCGAACGGTTGCCCGATCGCCAGCGCCGAACCCGCCGTCGAGGCTTCAAGGCCCGCCAGCAAGGTTTCCGCGCTCACCGATCCCGCGCCAAAGCCGGACACCAGCGAATCCACGAACACCATCTGCTCACCCGGCGACAGCTTCGCAAAGTTCGCGGTCAGCTTCGCCGCGCTCGCCTCATCCAGGGCGTAGCGCCAATAGCCCGTGCCGCCCGCATTGGGCATCACGAAATCCGGGCAGGCAGGCAATGTGATCAACGCCTGCGTCCCGGTCAGCAGCTGTTGCACCACCGTGCTCGTCCCGCCCGTCTGCACGCGCGCCGAGAACGGCACCTGCCAGGTCGAACCGTTACGGTCGATTTCAGACCCGAGCGGCGCATAGCGGCTCTGTTCGACGGTCATCGACGCCGTCGTCCCCGAACAGGTCACCGCCACGTCCAGCATCGGAATGCCGGGCTGCGAAATGAAGGTCCGGAAGCTGTCGGTGATTGCCTGGTCTCCGGAGCCCTCTGCGAGGCTCGCCATGAAATCATCCGCGTCGGCCACCTTGTCCGAGAAGCGCCGCATGTGCGCGCGGATGCCTTCCCGGAATTTGTCCTCGCCCAGATAGGTCTCGAACATGTTCAGCACGCTGCCACCCTTCTGATAGGTGATTGCGTCAAACGCGTCCTCGATCTCGCTGTTCGAATTGACCGGGTTGCGCACCTGCCGCGCGGACAGAAGGCTGTCGCTTCCCATCGCGCCGAGGCCGCCCGCAACCGGGTTCAGGTTCCATTCCCCGCCTGGGTCAATCGCGTGCATCGTCTTGCTCGCCATCCAGGTCGCGAAGGCTTCGTTGAGCCAGATATCGTCCCACCATTTCGGCGTGACCAGATTGCCAAACCACTGGTGGGCGAGCTCATGCGCGTGCGTCGAGAAAATGCTCCGGCGTTGCTGCAGCGTGGTGCGTTCATCGATCAGGAGCGCCGCCTCGCGGTAGATGATCGCCCCGGCATTCTCCATCGCCCCATAGGCAAAGTCGGGCGCGGCGATCAGGTCGAGTTTCCCGTAGGGGTAGGCCTGCGCGAAGTAAGCTTCCTGCCAGAGCAGCATCTCGTCGGTGATGGCCAATGCTTCGCCGAGTTTCGCGCCCTTGCCCTTTGCCGCAAAGCCGCGAAGCGGAACGGGCGCCGGGCGCATCCCCGACTTGTAGTCGATGAAGAGCAACTCGCTCTCGTCATAAGGGCCGACCGCCAGCGCCACAAGGTAGGACTGGATCGTCCGCGTGGGCGCGAACACATGCTCCACGAACCCGTCTTTGGCCGGGCCGGAGGACAGAAGCAGCGCGTTCGAGATCACCTTGTCGCCTTCCGGCGCGGTCACGCTGATCACCCAGGGCGTCTTGAAGCGCGGCTCGTCGAAGCTCGGCACCATCCGGCGCGCATCGATCGCCTCCATCTGGGTGGCGAGATAATCCTCGCCGCCGGCCGTCACCTTGTAGAGACCCGCCAGGCCAAGATTGTAGGGCGCCTCATAATCGATCACGAGCGTTGCCCCGCCCGCGGGCAGGGTGCTGGCAAAGTCGAGCGAGCTCACGCCGCCTTCGGCCTGGTTGCCGGTGAACGTGGCCGCCACTTCGGAGCCATCCGGCAAGCGGGCGAACGCTTTCAGGATCGTCTGGTCCAGCGAGTGCAGCCAGATCCGGTCATGCGGCTTGTCCAGCATCACGTCGATCTCGACGGCGCCGCTGAAACCTTCCGCCGCAGGGTCTGTCTTAAGGCTCAGCCGGTAAACCGTCGGGGTTACCCCCTCCGGCAACTGGCCCACCGGGGCTTCCAGCAGTTTCACCGGGCCGGCTTCCCCGCCACCCGGCGCGCTGCAGGCCGCCATTGCGAGCAGGGAAACAGCGCTGATCAGGGCGCGGGCGAGAGAAGTTGAGGTCATGGGTCTGGTCCGGCAGCTTGAAGGAAACAGGCGGAAGTAAAACCCGGGCTGCCGGCCCCGCAAGGCGCGATGCACACAGACCACCGTTCCCAACCGCCCGGCGTTGCTGGTATCTGTCCCGGCAATGTCACAGGAACATGACACTCTCTGCGAAGCGCTGAAACGCCGCGCCCGAACGCTCGGCTTCGATGCGGCCGGTATCGCCCGCGCCGGCGAGGCCTGGGAGGCGGGTGCCCGGCTCGCCGAATTCGTGGCCGAAGGCCGCCATGGCGAGATGCGCTGGATGGAGGAGACGCTCGCCCGCCGCAGCGCCCCCACCTCCATGTGGCCAGACGCCCGCTCGGCCCTGGTTGTCGCGCTCAACTACGGACCGGACCATGACCCGCTGGAGACGCTCGCCCAGCGCGAGACCGGCAACATCTCTGTCTATGCGCGGGGCAGGGACTATCACGACGTCATCAAGTCCCGCCTGAAGCAGCTCGCGGGCGAGGTGGCCCAGCTCACCGGCGCCGAGGTCAAGGTCTTCGTCGATACGGCGCCCCTGATGGAAAAGCCGCTCGCCCAGAAGGCCGGCCTTGGCTGGCAGGGCAAGCACACCAACCTCGTCAGCCGCGATCTCGGCTCCTGGTTCTTCCTCGGCACGGTGCTCACCGCCGCTGCCCTGGAGCCCGACGCGCCGGAACCCGACCATTGCGGGTCCTGCCGCGCCTGCCTCGACATCTGCCCGACGAACGCCTTTCCCGCGCCCTACCAGCTCGATGCCCGCCGCTGCATCTCCTACCTCACGATCGAACACGCTGGCCCCATCCCCCGCGAGTTCCGCGCCGCCATGGGCAACCGTATCTATGGCTGCGACGATTGCCTCGCTGCCTGTCCCTGGAACAAGTTCGCCGGCGCCGCCTCCGAATCAGCCCTCTTCGCCCGCGCCGAACTGAAGTCTCCCGGCCTCGATGAACTCGCCGCGCTGGACGACGCCGCGTTCCGCGAAGTCTTCTCCGGCTCCCCCATCAAGCGGTCCGGCCGGGCCCGGTTCGTGCGCAATGTCGCCGTCGCCATCGGCAATTCGGGCACGCCGCGCCTCGCCGCCAGCCTGCTGCCGCTTCTGGACGACGCGGCCCCCACCGTGCGCGGGGCAAGTGTCTGGGCGCTCGCCCGCCTTGATCCCGCCCGCTTTGCAGCCGAAAAGGCGCGCCGCCGGGCCAGCGAATCTGACGCCGCGGTGATCGAGGAATGGGATCTCGGGGCATGAGCGACGACACACCGAAAACGGCGGCGCCGGCCGCGCCCCTCTGGCGCCGGATCCTGGTTCGGATCGTGCAGGCCGGCATCGCGGTCTTCCTGCTGTTCAACGTCTACGCGTTGCTCTTGAAACTCATGCCCGCGCCCGGCACCATCCTGATGACCCAGCGCGGCCTTGCCGGCGAAGACGTGCGCCGCGACTGGGTGAGCCTCGACAAGATTTCGCCGAACCTCGTCTTCGCCGTCATCGCGTCCGAAGATGCAAAGTTCTGCGAGCATGGCGGCATCGACTGGGACGCGATCGAGAAGGCCCGGGAATACAACAGGAAGCATGAGGGCAAGAAACGCCGCGGCGGCTCGACCATCAGCCAGCAGACGGCCAAGAATGTGTTCTTCTGGAATGGTGGCGGCATGCCCCGCAAGGCCGGCGAGGCCTGGATGACCTATGTCATCGAAACCGTGTGGGGCAAACGCCGCATCATGGAAGTCTATCTCAACGTTGCCGAATGGGGCGACGGCATCTTCGGCGCGGAAGCCGCCGCGCAGGCCCGCTTCGGCAAGTCGGCCGCGGACCTTTCGCAGCTCGAGGCCGCCCGTCTTGCCGCGGTCCTTCCGTCCCCGAACAAATGGAGCGCCGACAAGCCGGGTCCTTACGTGCGCAAGCGTACCCGCTCGATCCTGTCGCGCATGAAGGTCGTCGCCAACGAGGGCTATGCCGCCTGCGTTCTCGGGGAAGGCGTCCGCGTGAAGCCTGAGCCGGGCGAGACCCCGCGCAAACGCCCTGTCCTCGAAGACATTCCGGACGCACCCGACACCGGTGACGAGGCGCTGGAAGTGCCCGCCGAAGCCGTGCCTGAAGAGAATGCGAACGACGCCCTCAACGACGTGCTGAACGCCGCCGACGAGACCTTCACGCAGCCGCCCGAACCGGACGCCGAAGTGCCCGCCGAGACGCCGGCGGAAACACCGCCTGCGGAGCCCGAACCCGCCCCCACCGATCCGCCCACGGACGAAGGCGGCCCCACGATCCTTACCCCGCAATAATCGCGAAAGACCCTCACCTCCCACGCCTTCGGCGCGGGTCCCTCCTCTCCCATGACATGGGAGAGGAGGGACCCTTCGAAGGATCAGAAATCGCACTTCGATTTCCCTGAGAAGGCCGCGCCCTGAAAGGGCGTGGCGCCAGGGAATCTGTTGCACAAATCCCGCCCTATCCCTCAAAATCCGCCCCTCCAGCCCCATCCCGAAACTTTTTTACGTGTCATCCCGGCGAAAGCCGGGACCCTTTGAGGGATCAGAAATCGCACTGCGATTTCCCCGAAAAGGCCTGTTTTCCAAAGGAAAACTGGCTGGACCCACTTGAGACCTGCCCGCTCCCTGTCTTCACCCGGAATGACAAACACCGAAAAATCACCCCCTCCGCCAATCCGACCGCATCCCCGCCCGGTGTAATCTTCCCCTCATCTGCCGGGCAGGGGCCGCACCGTACCGTCCGGTTGGCCCGGCAGACCGCCCCGGATGTGGGGCCCGGCGTGAGGTAACGGCACGCGGGGTCTCTAGGGACGTTGATCCAGGCAAGCCGGTCCAAAAGCCGGTGGAGAATCCCGTCTGACCACCCGGCCCCCGCAAGGGGGCAAGGTCCCCGAACGGGTTAAGCCGTCAAGGCCTGGCAGCGCCGAAGCCATCCCGAGAACTGCCCGAAGGTTCGGGGCGAGCGCGGCGGACGTCAGGCGTCCAAACCGCAAACGCTCTTCTTCCGGACGCCCGCGGGCGTCCGCCGTGCAGGCTCCGAAGGGTCAGAAATCGCATTGCGATTTCCCTGAGGAGGCCAGTGGACCGAAGGTCCATTGGCTATGGCCATCTGGCTACTCAGTACCCGGACGGCATTTGCCGATCCGGACAAATCCGCTCCCGGTCAGATCGGATCGTAGGGGAATACGCTGGCGGTCGCGCCAAGGCTGAAGAAGCTGCCATTCATCGCCGGGAAGCAATGGTCAATCAGCGTCTCCGGCGTCCAGCCCTCGAGCCGGGCCAGCGATTTCACCGGGCGCGGCTGATCGAACAGGATCACTTCATTGCCCCGCACACCGAAAATCTGTCCGCTGACATGCGCCGCCGTATCTGCGCAGAGCGCCACGCCCAGCTGCGCGACCTGGTCCGCGCGCATGCCGTTCTTCATCTGCTCGACGCGCTTCGCACTTGCTTCGTCCTTCACCGGAATCGAGGCGATCATCCGTGTCCATGCAAATGGCGCGATGATGTTCGAGCGCACTTTCTTTGCCGCGCCCTCCATCGCTACCACGCGGCTGAGGCCCGCAATACCGAGCTTTGCTGCCGCATAGTTCGCCTGGCCGATATTGCCGATGAGGCCCGAGGTCGAGGTGAACAGGACAAACGATCCACGTTCGTTTTCGCGGAAGTATTCGATGGCTGCGCGCGTCACGTTGAATGAGCCGTGCAGGTGCACGTCGATCACGCTTTTCCAGTCGCTCTCGCTCATCTTGTGGAACATCCCGTCACGCAGGATGCCCGCCGGGTTAATGATCGCGTCGAGCTGGCCATAGGTATCGAGTGCCTGCGTCACCATGCCGGCCACGGCGTTGTAGTCCGTCACGCTATCGGAGTTGGAGACCGCCTCGCCGCCCGCCTTGCGGATTTCGGCAGCGACAGCTTCCGCCGGGCCAGCCGAGCCCTCCTCATCGCCCTTCAGGCTGCCGCCGAGGTCATTGACGACGACTTTCGCGCCTTCGCGCGCCGCCAGAAGCGCGCATTCCTTGCCGATGCCATTGCCGCCGCCGGTGACCAGCACAACTTTTCCGTCCAGAACGCCCATGTTTTTCTTCCTTTGTGTCTCGGGCCGGGACACTACTGCCCCCGCTCAGCCTCGCAAGGGCAGGGGGAAAAAATCAAGGTCGCAAAACAAGGTTTGAAATGCCGGTGCGGGCGCGCTAGCTACCGGCCATGACACGCTCCTTCCAAGCCATCATCTGGGATTTCGGCGGGGTCTTCACCTCCTCGCCCTTCGAGGCCTTCAACCGGTACGAAGCCGAAACCGGCCTGCCGCCGGACTTCATCCGCACGGTCAATTCGCTGAACCCGCTTGAGAATGCCTGGGCCAGGCTCGAGCGCTCGGAAGTCGATGCCGCCACGTTCGACGGCCTCTTCCGCGCTGAAGCCCAGGCCCTCGGCCATGACGTGCCGGGCCGGGACATTCTCGGCCTCCTTTCGGGCAGCCTGCGCCCGCGCGTCGTCAACGCGCTGAGGGTCTGCAAGGGCCATGGCAAGGTGGGATGCATCACGAACAACGCGCCGATCGGCAAGGGCGCGTCGATGACCCAGGATGACAAGAAGGCCGCCGAGCTCGCCGAAGTCTTCGCCCTCTTCGATCACCTGATCGAAAGCTCGAAGCTCGGCATCCGCAAGCCCGACCCGCGCATCTATGCGCTGATGTGCGAGGCGCTCGATGTCGATCCCAAAGCCTGCGTCTATCTCGATGACCTTGGCATTAACCTGAAGCCGGCGCGCGATATGGGGATGGCCACAATCAAGGTGAGTGGTGAGGAACAACTCCTCACCGATCTCGAAGCCCTCACCGGCTATGCGCTGCGCTAGTTTCGCGGCCGCTCTCGGAATGCTTGCGCTCGCGGCCTGTTCACAGGCTGAGCCGGAAGTGGTTGTGCCGTTGCCGCCTATACAGGATCACCGGTTCACCGAAGCGCCCGAAGCGCCGGCGCCTATTGAAATCAACAAGGCGGCCGCCCGTACGCGCGACGAGCTGTTGAAGCACGCGGCCCGAGGTTCCCTGCGCGGGCTTGCCGAAGTGGCGAATCTCAACCCTGATTTCAAATCGAACCTCGGCGGGCAATCTCATGACCGGTTCTGGGATCTGCTCCGCCGCACAGGTGTCGATCCGAACCTGAAGCTGCGTGAACTGTTCGAACAGCCGGCCGGCCTGCGCGAGATTGATGGTGAGCGATGGTATGTCTGGCCGGACCTTGCTGCCAAGGACGCGGCTGACCTCATTCCCGAAAAACTCGACTTTCAGGAGCGCCGCCGTCTTGAAGAACTGATCGGCGAGGACGGCATCGCCCGTATCCGCGCCGGCGAAGGCTATCCCGGCATCCGCACCGCGATCTCGGAAGAAGGGGCGTGGATCTACTACGTACTCGGACAAGACGGAGAGGAATGAAAATGGCCGCAAAAATCGGAGCGACGGCTGCATTGAAAGCCCTCAAGGGCTGGACGAAGATCGACGGCGAGCGCGATGCCATCTTCAAGGCGTACAAGTTCGCCGACTTCAAGACCGCCTTCGCCTTCATGTCTGGCGCGGCCCTGAAGGCCGAGCAGATGGACCATCATCCTGAGTGGTTCAACGTATACAGCAAGGTCGAAGTCACGCTCACCACGCATGATGCGGACGGCGTGACGCAAAAGGACCTTGAGCTTGCAGGCTTCATGGACCAGCTGGCGGCGCGGCTAGGCTAAGCTAAGCCTTACAACCGCCGGTGTACAAATCCGGGCGCCGGTCATTCAAGTTTTGTACCGTTCCGCGCGCCCGCGCCTCGCGCAGCGCCTCCAGCGGTACATCCGCAACAAGCATCGTTTCGGCGTCAGGTTCGGCTTCGGCCTGGATGCGGTTCCAGGCAAACGGCAGGTTGCACGGCGCCGGCACTGCGCCCCTTCGCATAGTGCACGGCCATGTTGCCGACATTGGGCAGGTTCCCGCAAACCCCGGACATCGCCACATAGATCTGGTTCTCGGCCGCGCGCGCTGCGCAGCAATACCGCACACGGGCGGGCGGGGGAGCGGGCGTTGTCACGTGCGCGTCCTATTTCGGCTCGGTCGGCACGCGCAAGACCGCACGCAGGCCTCCGAGCGGGCTTTTTGAGAGGCGCACATCGCCGCCATGCGCGCGGGCAGTGTCGCGGGCCAGCGTCAGGCCAAGGCCAGTGCCGGACTCGTTCTGGCTGCGCGCATCGTCGAGACGTGAGAACGGCCGGAAAGCCTCTTCGTGGCGCTCGGGCGGGATGCCGGGACCGTCATCATCGACCACGACTTCTGCCCAATGCGGCCCATCCACCAGCGTCAAGCGTGCGTTGCCGGCATACTTGATCGCGTTCGAGACGAGGTTGGTTACGGCACGCTTTAGCGCGAGAGGGCGTCCCATGATCCGGATGGTCGCGGGGCCGACCACCGGCACGTGCGGCCCGAACCCGGCCGCGGCGTCCCGCGTGGTTTGCGCGATATCCAGCAGGGCTGGTTCGTCGCCGTCTTCGCCGCGTGCAAAGGCGAGGTATTCGTCGAGCATCATGACCATGTCGTCGAGGTCGGCCTTGGCCGCCTTGATATCGTCGCTCTCCTCCATCATCGCGAGCGCCAGTTTGAGGCGGGTCAGCGGCGTGCGCAGGTCGTGGCTTACGCCGGCCAGCATCGCCGTGCGCTGTTCGGCGAAGGAGGTGAGGCGCTGCTTCATGTCGATCAGGGCGCGGGCGGCGTCGCGCACTTCGGTCGCGCCGGACGGGCGGAAGTCCGGCAGGTCGCGGCCCCGGCCAAAGGCTCTCGCGGCTTCCGACAGGCGAAGAATGGAGCGCACCTGCTGGTTCAGGAAGGCAATCGCGAGCGCCACCATCAGCAGCGAGAAGGCAATCACCCAGACGATGAAGATGTGCGAGTTGATCATGAAGGCGCGCTTGCGGTCGACAATGATCTCGCCCGTGCCTTGCGGCGTCGGAAAGCGTATGTGCACGCGCGAGTCTCCGCGCGCGAGGCCGACGAAAACTTTCGGGTCGAGGCGCCTCGAAAGTTCTGTTTTAAGAACACCGTCGTACGGAAACTCCTGCTTCAGCTCGGTATTCTCGAGCGCGCTTCCAGACAGGTTGCAGGTGAAATAGGTCTCGATCTGGAACTGGATGCGGGTGTGGTCGCTTTCGCCATAATCCGGATTGAAGCAGGCGGCGCGGATGAGGCCTGAATCCCGGGTGATCGCCTGCGCCAGCTTGCGGTTCACTTCGGCGACCTGGTTGGCATAATAATACCAGGTCATCAGCCCAAGGATCAGCAGCACCGGCCCGAGCAGGAGGAGCAGGGTGCGCGCATAGAGCCCGCGCGGCGTAATGTCCCGGAGGCGGAGCTGGGCCATCTCAGTCCGGCATCAGCCGGTAGCCGATGCCCCGGACCGTCTGGATGTGCACGGGCTCCCTCGGGTTCGGCTCGATCTTCCGGCGCAGGCGTGTCACCTGGACGTCCACGGAGCGTTCGAGGCCGGCCGAGGTGAGCACCGCCAGGTCCTCGCGGCTGACGGGCTCACAGGCGTTCCGCGCGAGCACGGTGAGCAGCTGCAGTTCGGCGTCGGTGAGCCGGATGCGCTCCTCGCCGGACTTCAGTTCGCCGCGCGCCGCATTGAACACGAGGCCGGACATTTCGATCTCGTCGGGTGGCGGGGCAGATTTCTGCGAGCGGCGCAGGATCGCTTCGCAGCGCAGGACGAGTTCTTCCGGCTCAAACGGTTTGGAGAGATAATCATCTGCGCCCGACCGCAGGCCTTCGATCCGGTCGGTGGTCTGTCCGCGCGCCGTCAGCAGCATCACCGGTGTGTCGCGCGAGGGGCCTTTGCGGATGCCTGCGAGCAGCGACAGGCCGTCCTCGCCGGGCATCATGATGTCCAGGATGGCGAGATCAAAGGCGAGGTTGTCCATCAGCCGGCGGGCTGATGCCGCATCAGCGGCGCCGCTGACCCGGAACCCTTTCATTGTCAGGAAACGCTTCGTCAGGTCGCGGATGCGGTCATCGTCATCAACAATCAGAATATGGGCAGGCTCTTTCATAGCACGCTCATCGGATCAGCGCTTCGAGCAGGAAGCGCGCGCCAGCCACCGCTTCCGGCCCGCTGGCGCGGAAGGCGAGGCGCAGGCGTTCGCGCACTTCGATGGCGATGGGGGTGGTCAGCGTCACCCCGGCATCCGAAAGGGTCAGCTTGCGGCGCCGGGCGTCACCCGTCTCACGCGCCCGTTCGACCAGGCCACGCTCGTCCAGACGGCCGATCAGCCTTGCAAAGGTCGGCACCGTCATGCCCAGTCCGGAGCGCAGCTCGCCCACTGTCTGTCCGGGGCGATAGCGCACGGCCATGAGAATTTGCAGCTCTGGCTTGCTGAGACCGGCCTTTTTGCGCGAGGTTTCCGACGCCCGCGCCAGCACGGAGGCCCCGGATACAAGCAATCCGGCGCTCCGGTCGAGTTCCTGATCAGTCAGGAACAAGCGGGGATCAAAAGGACGGTTCAGGTTGACGGGCACAGCCATAAGTCGGAAATGAACCTGAATACGCATAAAGTTCAAGCGAGGAGCGTTCCGATGGCTGCTATCCCCTATGATGACCGTGACGGCTACATCTGGATGGATGGCGCATTTGTACCCTGGCGCGACTCCAAGGTGCACGTCCTGACGCACGCATTGCACTATGCCTCGGCGGTGTTCGAAGGCGAGCGTGCCTATGGCGGCAAGATCTTCCGCTCGCTCGACCACACAAAGCGCCTGCACCGTTCGGCCGGTACCCTCGGCTTCGACATTCCATTCAGCGTTGAAGAAGTCGAGCGTGCCAAGAGGGAAGCGGTTGAGAAGTCGGGCCTCGACAGCGCCTATGTGCGCGCCATCGCCTGGCGCGGGTCGGAGATGATGGGCGTCTCGGCCCAGAACAACACGATCCACCTTGCGGTCGCTGTCTGGAACTGGGGCGACTATTTTGCCGACAAGATGAAGGGCATCCGCCTGACGCATGCGCAATGGAAGCGTCCCGCGCCGGACACCGCGCCCTGCGAGGCGAAAGCGGCCGGCCTCTACATGATCTGCACGCTGTCGAAGCACGCCGCCGAAAAGGCCGGCTACCAGGACGCGCTGATGCTGGATTACCGGGGCCAGGTGGCCGAGGCGACGGGCGCGAACATCTTCTTTGTACGCGACGGCGTTCTGCACACGCCGACGCCGGACTGTTTCCTCAACGGCCTGACGCGCCAGACGACGATCTCGCTGGCGAAAGCCCGGAAAATCGAAGTGGTCGAGCGGGCGATCTTCCCCTCGGAGCTTTCAACCTTCAGCGAGTGCTTCATCACGGGTTCTGCCGCCGAAATCACACCGGTCTGCGAAATCGGCGAGCACCGCTACAAGCCGGGTGCGATTTCCGAAGCGCTGGTCAATGACTATTCGGCGCTGTGCAACGGGAAGCTCGAACTCGCGCTTTAGTCCGGCGGGCGTATACTGGCCTCCTTTGCATTTCAGGGAGGTCTCATGAGCATCGAAGCCGTCATCAGCTTGTTCAGCGGCGGGCTGCGCGCGCCCGGGAATACTGAGAAGGCGGAGCGAGCGGTAGACGCCTTCCGCTCCCGCCGCCCGCTTGTGCCGGATGCAAACGCCACGATTGATGCCGGGACATCGAGAGGTGAGCGGCTATCCGATACAATCGCGCGGGTCGGCGGTTCCTGGCCGTTCATCATCGGCTTCATCCTCTTGCTGTTTGTGTGGATTTCCGCCAACGGACTTCTTCTTGGCGCGAACGCGCGGTTCGATCCATTCCCGTTCATATTCCTGAATCTCGTCCTGTCGATGGTCGCGGCCTTGCAGGCGCCAATCATCATGATGTCGCAGAACCGGCAGTCGGCGAAGGACCGAGTGGTGGCGCATACGGATTATGAGGTAAACCTCAAGGCGGAACTTGAGATCCTTGCCCTGCACGAAAAGGTGGACCGGCTCGAAGCGCTTCAGTCGGTTCAATTCGCGCGCCTCGCCGAACTGCTTGGGGGCTCGTCGGAGGTAACCCGACAGCCGGCTCCCTGACGGTCAGGTCAGGATATCACTGGCCTGGATTTTCGCCGCGCGGCGCGCAGCAAAGTGCGTGTCGAAGGCGACCACGAGACAGGCGGCAATGATGATGGCCGCGCCCGCATAGACCCGCCAGCCCGGAACCTCCTGGAAGAAGACATAGCCGAGAAGCGCGGACCAGATGAGGCCTGTATACTCGAACGGCGCGAGCGTCTGGGCCTTCGCCCTGCCGTAAGCCAGCGTCATCAGCCACCAGATGCCGATGCCGAGGAAGGCGACACTGATCATCGCGCCCCAGGAATGGGTCTCGGGCGTCCACTTCGTGAACAGCAGCAGGAAGGGCAGAAGGAACAGCGCGGGAAAGACGTTCATGAACGTCACGAGTGTCAGGCTGTCTTCCTCTTTCGTCCGCAGGCGGAGGAGGACGATATTCAGGGCGTAAAGCACAGCCGAGATCAGGATGGCGCCGGTGCCATAGAGGCGGTTGCCGTCCACCGGACCACCGGCGCTGTTGGCAGTCGCAGCAAGCGCGGCGCCTGCAAACCCGATCAACGAGGCACCGATCGTCACCGGGCTCATCTTCTCGCCCAGGATCACGCGGGCGATAGGCGCTATCATCAGTGCGGCCGTGAAGCCCATGACAACCGCTTCGGCGAGGGCAATCTGCGTCAGCGAGTAGAAGAAGGCGAAGGCGGAGATCACCTGAGCGAGGGAGCGTACCGCGTGGAAGCGGATGGCGGGCAAGGCGGGAACCGGGCGGCGGCTGGCGGCGAACAGCACAATCATGATCACCGAGCCAAGGATGTAGCGCCAGGCGGTGGCCGTCAGCACGCTGGTGCCGCCGAGCATCACATGCTTCATCACGGCATCGACTCCGCATCCGAAGATCACGCCGAAGCAGACAAGCAGGATGGGATGGGGCACGCGCATGCGAGCGTGATTGGAGCCCGGCACCGGCCCCGTCAAGGCGCGGCAACTTGCCGGATCAGGGAAAGGCCAGATAGGTCCAGACCGGCAGATAAAGCGGCGCGCCCTGTGCATCGCGAGGGGTCGTCACATCCAGCGCCGGTGCACCGTGTGGCGGCGATGAGGCAATTGCCAGAGGATTGGGATCGGGCGGCGCGCTTGTGAGCAGCTTGTGCGAGCCTTGAAAGGGCGGGCCGGCACCATCGACTGAGATCGCAGGCCCGAAGTCGCCGAGGCCGAGCAAATCCCAGTTTCGAGACACCAGACCAACGGGTGTGAGCGGATCGGCCGTGTGCACAAACCCGAACTGCTGATTGGCGGGGGTGAGGTTCGGCAGGCTCATCCAGAGCGCCGGTGAGCCCGGTGTCACGCCCACATCACCCGGCCCTGAGAACATGACAATCCTGTTCAGGCGCCGCAGTTTTCCCGAATAGGCAGCATGCCCGGCGCCCTGAGAGTGACCGGCAATCGTCACCCGGCTCCAGTCCACTTCGCTGCCGATCAGATACTTTCCCCAGCCTTCGGACGGATAGGTTGTGTGAAGATAAACCAGCAGGGCACGCAAACGCCTGTCGATGGAATTGTCGGCATCGACATTGACCAGCACGCTTGTGTTCTGGCCGGTGATCACTTCAAGCCGGGCCCGGCCAGCGCAATCAGTATCCTGCGATCCCGCGCAAAGGTCTCCTATGGCCTGATCATTCGGATAAGTCAGGCCGATCGCGTGATAACCGCGCACGGCGCCGGCACGGACGATTTCGCGGTAGAAGCGCGGCACGCCGCCCGTGCCGGGAAGCATCACGAACAAGCGCTGTGCCGGAGCCACATCCGGCGCCGGGTTCACGACGAAATGCGGCGACAGGTTCAGTGTGAGCGCCGAGTTGGTCAGCGCCGGATTGATATCGCGTTCTACCGAGGCCGGAGGAGGAGGCGGAGGCGGAGGAGGTGATGGCGAAGGAGGGGGAGGCAAAGGCGCCGGCGAAACGGGCGCGCTGGTGCTTGGACCTGAGCCGCCTCCACCACAGCCGCCGAGCTGGATCAGCAGACAAGCAGCAACCATTGCGGCCGTTGAAGGCTTCGATCGGTTCATAGCTTTCCCGGCCCCTTGCGTGTGCGCCCTGACCTGAATGTCATGCTGCGAAGCATTTAACGAGAACCGCCAAAAGATCCGTTGCTCAACCGTTCAAACTTTATCGGGCTGAGGCGTCAGGCGGAGGTAAGGCTTCAGCGCCTTGTAACCCTTGGGGAACAGCCGCGCGATCTCGGCCGGGTCCTGCAGGGAGGGCGCGATG
>CAMEDD010000053.1 GCA_945913285.1 Candidatus Sulfopaludibacter sp. SbA3 | reverse complement strand
TCCTGCTCGAACGTGAGAAAATCAAAAGGAGGACGATGAAACTCAGGCGCTTGCAGCACGCCCAATCCGCTGCTTAACTCAAACCCAGATGCGCCAGACCCTCCTTAAGTCAGGCAGCCTTCTGTCTCAAAATACCTGACGACGGACAGACACCGTGTTGCCGCCCAGTAAGCACTCAAACCGACCCGGCTCATGCAGCGTGTGGGTACACGATCCGGAAAGTCCGTACACGCCGTATGCCGTGTCGTTGGCCTGGAGGTGGCAATGGCACGACTGCGGTTTGAACGGGCTAGGCAAGCGCTTTTTCTGCCGCTTCCAGTCTGCGGATGCATTCGGCTTCATCACCCGAGACACGGGCGCGTTCTGCCGACTGGTAGTAACGCAGGGAAGCGGATTGTTTCCCATCAGGCGGAGCGTTTTCACAGATGTGCTTCACTTTCTGCATCCGCGCGTCTAGCCGGCAGAGGCGGGCGGAAGGTTCGAGTTCGGTGATCACGGGTCGGAGCAGGGAGCGCGTTTCGGGTTGGGCGTCCGGGAATAAATCGCCGAAAGCGGGAGTCAGGTCCTTCGGCATGCGTGTCTCCTCTGCGTTGTCACTTCGGTAGCTACCGGGCTTGGAACATCCATCGACCGTCCAGAGCTGACGCAATGCGCGGCGGATCGAGCTTATTGATCTCACAAATGCAATGAAGGATTGCGGGCCGGAATCTACGCAGGCCGGGAATAGCTGCCGGCGATGTCGCAATCCTGAAGATAAACTGTCGCGCCTGCGTCACGTTATCTGCGTAGGGCGATCGCGCCTTCGCAGGTGCAACAGGAGCCTCCCATGAAATCCATTCTCTTCAGCGCCGTCTCGGTGCTCGGCCTCGCCTCGATCAGCGCGCCCGTCGCGCTTGCCCAGGAGGCTGGCGACGAGCCAGCGGTCCAGAACACCATCACCGTGACGCTTCAAAAGCGCGAGCAGGATCTGCAGGACGTGCCCGTCGCCGTGACCGCGCTCGACGCCCAGTTCCTCGACGATCTCGGCCTTGACGAGTTTGATGCCGTCGCCCGCTTCGTGCCCGGCTTTGAAGTTCAGGAACAGAGCCCCAACAACCCGGGCTTCGTAATCCGGGGTATCACGTCGGACAGCGGCGAAGCCACTATCGAACCGCGTATTGCTGTGTTCCAGGACGGCGTGTCGATCTCGCGGTCGCGAGGCTCGATCGTCGAATTGTTCGACATGGAGCGTATCGAGGTGGCCAAAGGCCCGCAGCCGACCCTGTTCGGACGCGGCGCGCTGATCGGCGGGGTCAACATCATCCAGGCCAAGCCCGAGTTTGAATTCGGCGGCAGCGTCGAAGCCGGTATCGGCAATTTCGGCGAAGAGTATTTCGGCGGTCACGTGACCGGTCCGGTGTTTGGCGATGTCGTGGCCTTCCGGCTCGCGGCTCGCTCGCGCAAGCGCGATGGCTATGTCGAAAGCCTCAACCCCAACGAAGAAGACTTCAACAGCCAGGACATGCAGGCCGTGCGCGCCTCGATCGCCGTCGAGCCAAGCGAAGACCTGCGCCTCGACCTGATCGTCAACTATCAGCAGGACAATCCGTCGGGGACCAGCTTCAAGTCCCGCCGCTATGCGCCCCTGCCGGGCGAATCCGTGGATGCAGGCGATCCGGCCAATCTCAATAGCTTCGGCAACTTCCTCGGTGGCAAGAAGCTCGGCCTCGAGCGTGAAGTGCTCTCCACCACGCTGCTCGGCCGTTGGGATATCTCTGACGCCCTGACCCTCAACTCCATCACCGGTGCGCGCAGCTTTGAAAGCCTCGAAGTGTTCGATCCGGACGGTTTCGGCCTGCCGCTGCTGATCTTCGCCGAGGACGCCGAAGGCGACCAGTTCAGCCAGGAATTCCGCCTCAACTATGATGGCGGCGGGCGCGTGCGCGGCTTTGCGGGCGTAAGCTACACGAACGAAGACGGCCGTCAAAACGTGCCGTTGACCTATGACGAGCGCGCGCTCCAGGCCTTCCTCGGTGGCTTGATCCGCCCGCCGAACGCGCCGGCCGTCACCACGCTGCCGTCGATCAACCGCAATCCGCTCGCGGGAGGCTTGGCCTTGAAGCCGATCCACAACGAGTTCTTTGCAAACTCCGGCAAGACCGAGTCGTATGACGTGTTTGCGGATGCCAGCGTGGATGTCACCGACCGCCTCGAAGTCACCGCCGGCGTGCGTTTCACCCAGGAAGAAAAAACAACCGGCATCGAAGTCGGCAACCTGAACGGCCCGTCAAACCTGACCTTCGGCGGTGTCTTTGCGACCGCTGCAACACCGGTCGCCCCGAACGCAAACGGCCGCGCGCGCCTTACCTCATCCGACGAGTTCGATGGCACGACCTGGCGCGTGGCGGCGCTCTATGAACTCACGAGCGAGTGGAACCTCTTCGGAAACATCGCCCGCGGCCGCCGTCCGGAAGTGATCACAGCCTCGACCACCAACGCGGCGAGACGCTTCACCACCCTGCCGGCTGAAGAAGTGGACAGCTACGAAGTTGGTGCGAAGGGCGTTACGCTCGGCGGCCAGCTTGCTCTGGACGCGTCGGTATTCTTCTACGACTACACCAACTTCCAGTCGTCGGTCGTCAATGCCAATGGCCAGATCGTGCCAGTGAACGCCGGTAACGCGACGAGCTCCGGCCTTGAGACGCAGGCGGTCTGGTCGCCCACCGAGGCTGCGACCTTTGTTGCCAGCTATGGCTACAACAAAGCGCGCTTCGAGGACGAAGTGGACGGACGCCCGCAGCAATTCGGCGGCAACCGTTTGCGTCTGTCGCCGGATCACACAGCCTCTCTGGCCGCCGTGTTCACCAAAGATGTTGGCATCGGGGAGTTGCGCGTGATCCCGAGTGTTGTCTGGCAGTCGGAAGTCTACTTCGACAACACCCAACGCGCCCTGCTGTCGGAGGATGCTTACGACCTCTTCAACCTGACGGCTGAACTGACCCTGCAGAACGGTCTGGCTGTTGAGGGCTACGTCACCAACCTCTTTGACGAGAACTACCTTATCGACGCCGGCAATACCGGCGATGCTTTTGGTATCCCGACCTTCATCGCCGGCCCGCCGCGCTTCTACGGCGTGCGCGTGAAGAAGGACTTCTGATCGCGCGCTGCGCGCATTGAACGGAGAAGCCCGCAGCCTTGAGCTGCGGGCTTTTTCTTTGTTTCGGCGGAACAATCCAATCGCGGCCCGATGGCGCTACGCTTTCGGACTGAGGCGGTCTCGCAGTTCGCGCTTCAGGAACTTGCCACTCGCATTCCGGGGCAGCGCTTCATCGAGGAACCAGATGTAACGCGGGATCTTGTGCTTCGCCATGATTGCCGCGCAATGCTCGCGCAGCAAAGTTTCAGTCAAGGCTTCGCCTGGTTTCAGAACGATGGCGGCGCCCACTTCCTCGCCCAACCGGTCATCCGGCACGCCGAACACGCAGCATTCGGCAATCGCCGGATGCCGGTAGAGTGTCGCCTCGACCTCGGCGCAATAGACGTTCTCGCCGCCGCGCAGCACCATGTCCTTCTTGCGGTCCACGATATAGATGAACCCATTCTCGTCGATCCGGGCGACATCGCCGGTCTGGAGCCAGCCATCAACGATCGACGCGGCGGTTGCGTCCGGGCGATTGATATATCCCTTGATGACGGATGATCCGCGTACCCAGAGTTCGCCGATCTCTCCCGGGCCTACCGTCCTGCCGTTGTCATCGACGCACTTCACTTCGAAATTCGGCATGCTCGGGCCCGCGCTGTCCGGCTTATCGACAAAGAAGTCTCCGGAGATCGAGGTGATGATCCCGCAAGTCTCGGTCATGCCATAACCTGTTCCCGGGCGAGCGGTTGCGACCTTCGCTTCGATTTTCAGGACGAGATCTGGCGGCACCTGCGCGCCGCCGCCTGCGAGTGCCAGCAGGCTGGACGTATCGGTCTTCTCGAAATCCGGATGGTTGATTAACTCGCGCGCCATGACGGGTACGCCGCTCATGCCGCTGATGCGTTCCCGCTCGATCAGGCGCAGCGCCTCGCCCGCGTCCCACCGATACATCAGCACGAGCGCGCCGCCGGCGGACGTGGCTGCATAGGCGCCGCAATTGTTCGCGGTGACGTGGAACAAGGGCGTGGTGATCAGTGTGACCGGCACCGGCGGCGTCGCCGGTGGTTCGACGCCGGTGGCCCGCTGCATGGCGAGGGCGGACGAGGCCCCGGCATATTGCATGTTCATCAGGTTCGCGACGCAGCCGCGATGGGTCAGCTGGGCGCCTTTCGGAAATCCCGTCGTACCCGACGTATAGAAAATGCAGGCGTCCGAATCCGGATCGACAGCCACGTCCGGGAGGTTGCCTGCGTTCGCGATCACGTCCGCCCATGGAATGATATTGGCCGGTGCATCGGGGATGCGCACGCCGACGAGCTGCATGCCGGCCACCATCCCGGGCCGCTCATTTACCCGGGCAAGGCGCTCAGCATCGAGGAAGAGGACCTTCGGCGCCGAATCGGTCAGGCCGTAAGCCATCTCTTCAGCCGTCCACCAGGCGTTCATGCCGACCACGGCGACGCCGATGGACACACAGGCCCAGTAGATCAGCATCCATTCCGGAAAGTTCCGCATGGCGATGGCGACCCGGTCGCCCGGCTTCACGCCCTGTGCCATCAGCCAGCTGGCCACTGCATTCGCAAGTTTGTGCGAGTCGGCATAGGTCAGCCGTTCGTCTTCGTAGATCAGGTAGGGCCGGTCTGCGAACTGCTGCGTGGACAGCCAGACTTCGCGAATGCTAGGCGGGGCATTCCGGAACGTGCGGATGCGCTGGCCCAGAATGTCGGCTTCGACAATCTCGAATGGCCCGCCGGGCCCGGTCAGTTCCTGGCGCGCTTGCTTCAGTTCGGCGTAATGCATGGCTCTCCCCGGGATGATGTCCAATTTTTGGGGCGATGATGCACAGTTTGCCTGGCAAAGGAACACGGACGCTGCGGCAAGCAGCCGGTCCTTTGTCCTTTGAGCGTGGGATCCGGGGTTAACCCCCGTTTTCAGGCTCAGACCGGGTCCTGGATAGCCTCCAGATAGTCGAGCAGGTCGTCGATCTCGTCGGGGGAGAACCTGAAGGGTGGCATGTCCGGATGGCCGACAAAGATGCCTTCGCCGAAGGCCTCTTCGAGATCGCGGACAGGGTAGTGCTCCGACAGCCGCCGGAAGGGCAGGGCGTCCGGATGCGGACTGTCGCCGGTGCGTTCGATGGAATGGCAGCCGGAGCAGGTGCGTTCGGCGAAGATGCGGCCTGGCATTTCCGGCATGACGTTTGCGGACGCTGGCGGGCGCTCCGGTTGAGTGCTGGTGCATGCAGCCATCGATACGGCGCCCGCCGCGAGCGAGAGCGCCAGCATCCATGAACGTGCGCGATTAGATTTCCGCATGTGTCGGCTCCTGACATTATGGGGTTCCGGCAGCTGACTGTTTCCCCGGATCCTCCCGGCGTCTATGCGTAGATCTACGCAGTGCCGGCAAGCGTCTATCTGCCGCCGAATGTCAGGGGCAACCGATGGCGCGGGCCAGAATGTTGCGGTGCACTTCGCTTGTGCCGGAGTAGATCGTCGCGGCGCGCGTGGCGAGATACTTAGCCTGCGCAAACGCGCTGGCCGGGGCACATTCGAGGCCGGCCTGCGTAATCGATTGATGCAGTTCGGTCGCCATCAGTTTCAACATGGAGGTCGCGGAGGCGGCGTCGATGTTGATCTGCTGTGAGACGGCATGGTGTTCGAGGGCTTCGTAGGCATCGATCCGCTGCGACAAGCCGGCGAGCTTTCGGTGCATCTCGGGATCGGTCTCGCCTGCCAGCGCGCTTTCACGCCTGGCTGCGCGCAAGGCGCGCCGCAACATGCCGGTTGTCGTGTTATTGGAGCGTGCGATCGCCATCAGGCGCTTCGCCATTTTCCAGCCCTGGCCGATGTCTCCGATCCGGTCGGCAGCGGGCGTGCGGACGGCGTCGAAGAACACCTCGTTGGTTTCGCATTCGCCGTCAATGAAGCGGATCGGCTGCACATGAATGCCCGGCCGGTTCATTTCCACCAGCAGGAAGACGAGGCCGTCACCGCCCTCGCTTGAGGCATCGCACCGCGCAAGCAGGAAGATGTGGGTCGCGTACTGCGCAAAGCTTGTCCAAAGTTTGCTCCCGGTAAGGATGAAATCGTCTCCGTCCCGTTCGGCCCGCAGGTTCAGCGCGGACAGGTCCGATCCGGCCTGAGGTTCGGAGAAGCCCTGGCACCATTCATGCCGGCCATCGAGGATGGCCGGGAGGTGCTTCGCCTTCTGCGCGGCAGACCCTTGCGCGATGATAAGGGGCCCGATGGTACGGACACCGGAGGACTGGATCAGCGGGGCGTCCCGTTCGGCGCAGGCATTTTCGAAGTAGAGACGCTGGGCGGTGGTCCAGCCGGCGCCGCCATGCTCGGCCGGCCAGGAGGGCGCGGCCCATCCTTGTTCCCGCAGGATGGCGCTCCACGCGGCGCAGGCCTGCGGGGACGACTTCAGGCCGGTTGTCGCTCGCCCGGCCGCACGAAGCGGTTCGGTGAGGGCCGTGTCCAGAAAAGCGTCCACGTGCCGCTGGAAGGCTGGGTCAGCGCCGACATAGGGCCGGACCCGTTCGAAGCTTCCATCCATGTCTTGCCCATCCCTCTGGCGTCAGAAGCCATGACGGCATGGCTCTGCCAGTCGGGGTATCCGGAAAACTACGTGGACGGGGCTTCAGGCGGAGGCCGGAAAGACCGGCCAGCGCTGCGTGATGCGGCCATCGCCGTAAACGGCGATGTCGCCGAACTGGAGGAACAGCGCTTCGCTCTGATGCGGGCGCAAGAAGACGAACTCGTCCGGCGCGATGACGAGATTATGCCCTCCGGTCAGCATTTCCTGGTTCGAGGAGCGGCCGAACGTTTTGTTGTAGGAGAGGCCCGGGGGATCCACGGGATCGGCGAGCCAGTTGCCGCCATAGATGAAGACCGTGCGGGATGTGTTCGGGTCCCAGGCGCGCTGGCCATCGGCTGCAAATTCGAGGCCTGGCAGGCGCGTCTGCGCGAGCGACTTGATGACCGGCGTGGCAATGAAGCTCGCGGGCAAGTGGGGCTCCAGCAGCGGAGTATCGAAATGCGTCGGCTTGACAAGGCAGGAGCCTGCGGAGATTTCATTGGCAACATCCGTGCCCTGATAATCGCGGTAGGTCGGACTGCCCGCTGCATTCCGCACCAGCTTGGCGACGGCGTCAGCGCCGAGCACCTCAGTCGCCTGGGCCAACGCTTCGCTGTAGCGCCGCCAGGCGCCGGACTTGGCCCGTTCGCGCCAGCCGAGCGTCTCTGGCAGGGCGGCCAGATGTGGCTCATATCCCATGAAGCCTGCAAAGCTGAACTCGGCGGCGTCGCGCACGGCTTCCAGCATGGCCTTAAGGGTGTCGCCCGCTTCAAGGCCGCCGCGATGGAGGCCGACGTCCAGTTCGAAGTTGACACGAAGTGTCTGGCCGGTAGCTGCTGCAAGATCCCGGTACTGACGAAGCCTTTCCGGTGTGTCGATCAGCCATTGAATATTCATGGCGGCAGGCGATTGCGTGCTATCCAGAGACTTGAAGTAGTTTTTCGCCGCCGCAACTGGCAGTGGCTTGCCAAGGAGTTGGTCCGCATCCGGCATCGCCTTGCTGAGCGCGCTCAGCATGGGCTGGTTGAACGTCATGACGCGGCTCGATCCCGAGCGTTGCCGGATATGGGCAATGAGATCGAGCGAAGGCAGGGACTTCGCGACGATGCGGTAAGCCATGCCGGGTGGCAGGTGTCCCATCAGCGTGTCGATATTGGCATCAAGGCGCGCCTGGTCGATCACCAGCGTGGGAGAGGCGATGCCCGCTTCGGTCAGGGCAGCCTGAAGCCCGATGAAGTAGTCATCGCGCGGTCCGCTCTCATCGCCCGGTTTGCTCATCAGAAGTCCTGCCCCCAAAAGGCCTGCGCCGCCGATCATCAGGTTCCGGCGCGAAAGTTCAAGCATCGATGTTCTCGCCGAACAGTTTGGCAAGGTGCGGGTTCAGGAACTTGCCGGAGGGGTCAAGCTGCGCGCGCAGTTCCAGGAAGCGCTCGAATTCAGGATAAAGCTCCGTCAGTTCGGCGCGGCCCAGCGAATGCAGCTTGCCCCAATGGGGCCGTCCGCCCGCTTCCCGGTACATCGGCTCGAAGTCGGCGAAGAAGTAATCATAGCGCTCGTCGGCCGCAGCGTGGATGGCGATCGAGGCGCGCGGGCCCGCATTGAACGGGCTGAGCCAGGCGGTATCCGGCGCGATATGGCGATACTCCATCGGGAAGTAGGCATCGCTGCGCTGGTCCAGTTTGCGCATGACGCGCTCGACCATTTCCGGGCCCTTCTCGCGTGGCAGATGGTATTCCATCTCGATGAAACGGGTCGGGCGCACGGTGGACAGGAGCACGCGCGATTCGTTCACGCGCTGCTCCACGACGCCGCGCGGGAACTCAGACCGTGCAATCGAGCGGCGCAGGAACGGCGCCCAGCCAAGCTGGTCGCGCAGCGCCTTGAGGCCTTGCAGGAATTCGTCGTCGTCCGTCGCTTCGTCTTCCGTCGGCGGATCATCGGTGAGATCGTGGACGATGCTGGCCACAAGACCTGTATGCGGAAAATAGTAGAACTCGAAGTTACGGTGCGCGGCGGCGGTTTGTTCCAGACGGCTGAGGAAGGCCTTGCTGTCTTCCACGGTGACTGTGCGCTTCAGCCGGTAAGCGGGCACGCTGCGTATCGTGAAGGCGGTCATCACGCCCAGCGCGCCGAGTGAAACCTTGCCGGCTTCGAACAGGTCCGGATCTGAAGCCCGGGTGACATCCCGGATGGTGCCGTCCGCTGTCACCATCTGAAATCCGGTGACGTTGTCATGCAGGGCAGGCAGGTCGTTTCCGGTGCCATGCGTCGCCGTTGCGAAGGCGCCGGCGAGCGTCTGGGAGTCGATGTCAGGTTGGTTGTCAAACGCGCGGCCGTAGGCTGCGAGCTCTTCGCTGACCTGGAACAGGGGCGTTCCGGCGCCGAACCGCGCCTCACCGCTGGCTTCATCGTATGCCATCAATCCCGCGAGGCTGCTGAGCATCAGCAACGTGTCTTCGGTTGTCGCGAGGCCGGTGAAGGAATGCCCGCTGCCCACAGGGCGCACCCGGCCGGGCGCGGACCGGATCATGTCCGCCAGCACTTGAGCCGAGTCCGGGAACGCGATCTGTTTTGGCGTTGCGCGTTCGATGCCGGCCCAGTTCATCCAGCTGGACTCGCCGGGCGGCGCGACCGGCGCCCCGTCGACGTAACCTTCGCGCACGAATGATTTGCCGTCCCAGTGGAGTTTCAGGGCGCCTGCGGCGCCGGCCGTCAGGCCGACGCCCACCGCTCCGGTCAGCATATGCCGCCGCGTGATCTTCATTTTCGCGTCCTCCTGAAAACCGTTATCTGCCAATTCTCAAAGCCGGTAAATGTGGTGTCAGCGATTGCGCCGATTGGCGAGCCTCGCCTGAACCTGGCTTCAACTCGCAGCGCCCATTTGCATCCTCGGCTTCGGCATCAGCATCATCGTGAAGAGGACGACGACGAACCAGATTGCAATGACAAAGAAGCAATCTCGAAACGCAAGCACCATCGCCTGCGCCGCAACCTCCTGCCCGATCGCGCCAAATGCCTGTGTGAAGGCCGTCAATGTTGGCATGCCGGTCGCCTCCATAGCCAGTGCTTGCCGGGCATGACCGTACAGGAACTCGGCGTTTGACTCGTTGAGTTCAGAGGCGAGGTGTTCGCCGTGAAAGATCGTTCGCCGTTGCAGCAGAACGGCCAGCAGGTTGACGCCGAAGGCGCCGCCGACCTGCATCAGGAACGACACCCCGCCGGTCGCCGAGGCGAGGAGGTTCGGCGTGACCGCGCGCACCGCCGTCGTGTTCGCGGTTGGCATGCAGAAGGCAATGCCGACGCGGCTGAACATGATCCAGCTGACGAGTAGCCAGTAGGGCGTCAGCACCGTCACGCCCGACAGGAGCAGGCCGGAGATCGCAAAACACAGGATGCCGAACGTCATCAGGATGCGGGGGTCCATGCGGTCGGTCAGCCGCCCCGCCAGTGGGAAGCAGGCGACCATGACGAGCCCGGCCGGGATCATCATCACGCCGGCCGCCGTGGGCGAGTAACCTTGCACCTGCTGGACGAATAGCGGGATGAGGTAGGTTGAGCCGTAGATCGCGCTGCCGGTTGCCACGATGATGATGCTGGCCGACCAGAACTGCCGGAACTTGAAGATCGCCGGGTTGAGGGCGGGAAAGGGGTGTCGTCGTTCCCAGTAGAAAAAGGCGATCGCCGCACTGATCGACACCGCGACCTTGATCAGCGTCTTGTCCGAATCCCATCCGTCCCGGTTGCCGCCGGCGAAGGCCGATAACAGGCCCACGACGGCAACGGCCAGCAGGCACAGCCCCTGCCAGTCCAGCGGCGGTTTCTTCTGCTCGGCTTGCAGGTCACCCTTCGGCATCAGGAACGGCGCCAGGCTGAGCGCGAGGATCGCCAGCGGCAGCGTCGCCACAAACACGAGCCGCCAGCTGGCGAGATCCACGGCAACGCCGCCCAGCGCCGGGCCGAACGCGGGCGCGAGTACCACACCGATCGAGAACAGCCCCATCGCCGTACCGCGCTGGCGGTCCGGAAAGGTCTGGAAGATCAGGAACATCGACATCGGCTGGAGCAGGCCTGCGGAGACACCTTGCAAGGCCCGGGCGAGGATCAGGAGTTCCAGAGTGCTGCTCACGGCGCCGAGGAGAGAGCCGACAATGAAGGTGGCCATGCCGAACACATAGGTGGCGCGGGGCCCGTACCGGGCCATCGCCCAGGCATTGGCCAGCATGGCCAGTGTCGAGGAGGCGAGGAAGGCCGTGGACATCCACTGCGCCTGATCCTGCCCGAGGCCGAACGCGCCGATGATGGCGGGCAGCGCGACATTGATCGTCGTTGCGGCGAGCATCGTTGCCATCGACCCAATCAGCATGGTCAGCAGAAGCAGCCAGCGATAGCGGGGGCCGAACTGGATAAAGCGGTCGCGGATCGCTTCGCCGGCAGCGGGCGGAATCTCCTCAGCCTGCTGCGGCGCGCCGGTCCCTGCAGGCAGATGCAGGCCGGCAGATTGTGTCACGTGGCGGCCGGCGGTGCAGCGGTGTCCGGCGGCGATTTGCGGATCCGCACGGCTACCATTGTGCCGGTTCTCAGGTGCACATCGGATGGCTCAAGGTCGATGCGCACCTTGATGCGCTGCGTGATCTTGGTGAACACCCCGTTGGCGTTCGGATTAGGCATCATCGCCGCTTCCGAAAGTGTCGCTTCCCGGATACGTGACACGCGGCCCGTCAGCGCTTTCGACGGATGGCTATCGGCCCGAACGCGAACCTTGGCGCCGATGGCGATGTGCCGGATGTCGGTTTCCTTGATGTTGGCGGAGACCCAGACCGAGTCCGGATCATGGATCAGCGCCACGCGGAAACCGCGCAGGGAATGCTCACCCGCGTCGTAGAACAACTCGTCGACCACGCCGTCGATCGGTGCGCGGATCGTGTGCTGCTCAAGGACGACCTTCTGGGCATCGACGCGCGCCTGCGCCCGCTCAAGCTCGGCCTGGAGCACGGACAGGTCGTAATCGATCAGTCGGACTTCCTGGCCGGTGATGCTGGCGGTGCGCTGCTCTGCGGCGGCGGATTCCCGGTCAGCCTGCGCCCGCAGCAAGTCCTGCTGGGCGGTATCGAGTGCGTTCTTCGCCTGGTCATACGTGCTCTTCGCAATACGCCCCTGCTCATAGAGGTTCCTGGTGCGCTCGTGTTCCTGCCGGGCGGTTTCCAGGTTCGAACGCGCGGCCTCGGCGGAGGCGGAGGCCGACCGCGTACCCGCCTTCCGGGCGGCGACCTGGCTGCCGGCCTTGGAGGTTTCGAACCCGGCGCGGGCTTCCTCGCGGCCAATCTCGGCGCGCAGGCGGTTCGCCTCGGCCTCGAACTGGGCCAGCATGTAGGCCGCTTCCCGGTCGTCGATGGTGTAGATCACATCGCCGCCCTGGACGCGGTCGCCTTCGCTGACGGCGACGGAGGTAATTCGGCCCGAGATGTCGGTGGACACCGCGATCATGTCCGCCGCAATCCGGGCGTCCGAGGTCGAAACATACGCCCCCCGGTCCATGACGAAGAACCCGGCGAGCAGAATGAAGAGGGCGCCGCCGGTGATCGCCGCGCGCCGGCGTACCAGCGGTGACTGGACGAGTTCGGCGGCGCGTTGGCGCGCCGTCAAAAGGCTTTCGGTCGAGAACTGCCTGTCGCCGTCCATGTTTGCTCGCGGCATCGGGAACTGCCGCTCCATCCTCCCTGATAGTCTGTCAGCGGACGCGGCCTTCGTGTTCCGCTCGCTGTTTCAAATGAATGTTCGGGGACGTTCCGCAAAGGCAAGCAAGCCCTAAACGTCAGGGGCGCGGCGGGCGCCGGCGCGGGCCCGTAAAATTCGGCATGTATCTAAGCCGACGCTTTGCCTATAACGCCGGCAAACACGAGGAGACACGCCATGCGGCAAGTGCATCATTTTATTGGCGGCAAGGCGGTTGCTGGTACGTCGGGGCGGTTTGGCGACATCCACAACCCCAACACCGGCGAGGTCCAGGCGCGCGTGGCGCTGGCGACTGCCGCTGAACTCGGCGCGGCCGTCGAGGCTGCCAAGGCCGCGCTGCCCGCCTGGGCGACCACAAATCCGCAGCGCCGCGCGCGTGTTATGTTCGAGTTCAAACGCCTCGTCGAGGCGAACATGGAAGATCTCGCCCACCTTCTTTCCTCCGAGCACGGCAAGGTCATCGCGGACTCGAAAGGCGACATCCAGCGCGGGCTCGACGTGGTGGAATTCGCCTGCGGCGTACCCCACCTTCTGAAGGGCGAATACACTGAGGGCGCCGGCCCGGGAATTGACGTGTATTCGATGCGCCAGGCGCTGGGCGTCTGCGCCGGCATTACGCCCTTCAACTTCCCCGCCATGATCCCATGCTGGATGGCGGCCGTCGCCGTCGCATGCGGCAACACGTTCATCCTGAAGCCATCGGAGAAGGATCCCTCGGTGCCGATGCGTCTTGCCGAGCTGATGCTCGAGGCCGGCTTGCCGGCGGGCGTGCTGAACGTCGTCAACGGCGACAAGGTGGCCGTCGATGCGATCCTGACGCACCCGGACATCAAGGCGGTCAGCTTCGTCGGATCGTCCGACATCGCAGAATACGTCTACGCGACCGGAACCGCCCACGGCAAACGTGTGCAGGCGATGGGCGGCGCGAAGAACCACGGCATCATCCTGCCGGACGCCAACCTGGAACAGGCGGTCAAGGACATCGTCGGCGCAGCCTATGGCTCGGCGGGTGAGCGCTGCATGGCGCTTCCCGTGGCTGTGCCTGTCGGCAAGAAAACGGCCGACGAGTTCGTCGAGCGCATGACCGCCGAGGCCCGGAAACTGAAAATCGGCATCTCGACCGACAAGGACGCGCATTACGGCCCGGTCGTCTCCGCCCAGCACAAGGCGAAGATCGAGAGCTATATCCAGATGGGCGTCGACGAAGGCGCGAAGCTCGTGCTCGACGGGCGCGGCCACACGTTGCAAGGCCATGAGAAGGGCTTCTTCATCGGCCCATCGCTGTTTGATCATGTGAAGCCCGGCATGAAGTCCTACCATGAGGAAATCTTTGGGCCAGTGCTGCAGGTTGTACGCGCCGAAACGCTGGAGGAGGCTGCTGGCTACGCGTCCGATCATCAGTACGGAAACGGTTGCGCCATCTTCACGTCCAACGGCCGCGCCGCGCGCGAGTTTGCGGCGCAGGTGAATGTCGGCATGGTCGGCATCAACGTGCCGATCCCGGTGCCGGTGGCCTACCACACGTTCGGTGGTTGGAAGCGCTCGGCTTTCGGTGACACCAACCAGCATGGTCCGGAAGGCATCAAGTTCTGGACAAAGATCAAGACTGTCACCCAGCGCTGGCCGGAAGGCGATATCGGCGACCAGGCGTTCGTCATTCCCACGATGGGATAAGGGCCCCCGTGCCCGGGGTCCCCGCCGCTTGTGGGGGCTCCGGGCGTGCGCTAGTGCCTTAGCCTCAGCTTTCGAAATCGGGGAGGATTTCATGACTGACGCAACCTTCACAGCGCCCGCGGCGAATGACCGCCGCTTCATTCGCAACCTCATGACCGTGATGGCGATTGTCCTCGTATCGGGCTTCGTGGTGCAGCTCGCCGCCGGACGCTCCAGTTTTGCAGCGCCCCTGGTTGTTCACGTCCATGCGGTGATTTTCATGGGCTGGGCGGGGATTGTGCTCTCGCAGGCCTGGCTCGCCGGCGCAGGGAACCTCCAGCTTCACAGGCAACTCGGCAAGCTTGCCTTCGTCTGGACACTGGCGCTTCTGGTTGCAGGCACGCTCGTCACGGTCGCAGCCGTGCAGACGGGCCGAACGCCGTTCTTCTTCCAGCCGCAACACTTCATCGTGGCCAACCCGCTCGTTCTGTATGCCGCGGCCGGGCTTGTTTTCGCAGCGGTTGTCCTGCGCCATCATCCGGCGTGGCATTCGCGTCTTCAGGTTTGCTCGTTCATGCTTCTGATGGGCCCCGGCTTCGGGCGCTTGCTGCCGATGCCGCTCCTGCCGCCGTATGCGCATGAGATTGCGGCGCTCATTGCGCTGGTCTTCCCGGTCGCCGGCATGTTCTATGACTGGCGTGTGCATGGCCGTCCGCACCCGGCCTGGCTCTGGGGCATCGCCGCCCTGGTAGGTATCACGTTCCTGTCGCGGGTTCTCGGTTTCTCGCCGATTGGCGAAGCGGTCTATGACGCCGTCGTTGCAGGCACACCGATGGCCGGAACGAGCGGCCTCGACTTTCCGCAGCCGCCGGGCCCAACGCCTGCCTGATTGACCTGAGCCAGAAAGACAGAGTGCCGCAATGACTGACTACAAGACGATCACCTTCGAACAAAAAGGCCGCATTGCGGTCGTCACCTTGAATCGCCCGGACAGCCTCAACGCCCTGAATGCCGGGATCATGTCCGAAGTTGTCGATTGCTTTGCGGCGATCGATCGCAACAAGGATATTGCCGTCAGTGTGCTGACGGGTGCGGGCCGAGCCTTCGCAGCGGGCGCCGACATCAAGGAAATGCAGCCGCAATCTTTCTCCGACATGTATGTCGAGGACTACTTCGCGGGCTGGGACCGGTTCGCCGCCAGCCGCAAGCCGGTCATCGCGGCCGTCAATGGGTTCGCCCTCGGCGGGGGCTGCGAACTTGCCATGATGTGCGACCTCATCATCGCCTCCGACAAGGCAAAGTTCGGACAGCCGGAGATCAAGCTCGGTGTGACGCCCGGCATGGGCGGCTCCATCCGCCTCACCAAGGCGGTTGGGAAGGCGAAAGCGATGGACCTCGTCCTGACCGGCCGGATGATCGACGCCGCCGAAGCCGACCGGATCGGCCTCGTCTCCCGCGTCGTCCCGCATGATACGCTGATGGAAGTGGCGCTCGCCGCTGCGAGCGAGATTGCTGCTTTCTCCATTCCTTCGCTGATGGCCGCCAAGGAGATGGTGTCGCGCGCGCTGGAACTTCCGACCACGGAAGGCGTGAAGTTCGAACGCCGGCTTTTCCAGGGCCTGTTCGGCACCGCCGACCAGAAAGAAGGCATGACCGCCTTCAGCGAAAAACGCCCGGCAAAGTTCGAGGACAAGTGACATGACAAGGATCGCCTTCATCGGCCTCGGCAACATGGGCGGCGGCATGTGCGCCAACCTTGTGAAGGCGGGCCATGCTGTCGCGGCGTTTGACCTCAATCAGGATGCGGTCAAAGCCGTCGCCGCCAAGGGTGCACGCGCGGCATCGTCTGTGGCAGATGCGGTCAGGGACGCCGACGTCGTCGTCTCGATGCTGCCGGCCGGCAAGCACGTCCTCGGCGTCTATTTCGGCCCGGACGGTGTATGTGCCCAGGCTCCGAAAGGCGGGCTACTGATCGATTGCTCCACCATCGCCGTGACCGACGCCCGCGAGGCGCATGCACAGGCAGAGCGCGCCGGCTTCCTCATGGTCGATGCGCCGGTCTCTGGCGGTGTCGCAGCCGCTGAAGCGGGTACACTGACCTTCATGGCGGGCGGCGCCGCCGACGCCTTCGGGAAGGCAGAGCCGATCCTGAAAGGCATGGGCAAGAACATCTTCCACGCCGGCGGCGCCGGAAACGGCCAGGCGGCCAAGATCGCCAACAACATGCTGCTCGGCATCTCGATGATCGCCACCTGCGAGGCGTTCAATCTCGCCGAAAAGCTCGGACTCGACGCGGAAACATTCTTCAAGATTTCATCCGTCTCCTCCGGCCAGTGCTGGTCGATGACCAGCTATTGCCCGGCTCCCGGCCCGGTGCCCACGTCTCCCGCCAACCGCGACTACAAGCCCGGCTTTGCCGTTGCCATGATGCTGAAGGACCTGCTCCTCGCCGCCGATGCGGCCCGCGCATCCGGCGCCGGGATCCGCCTCGGTGAACACGCCGCCAGCATCTACCAGGCCCTGTCGGACAAGGGCTTTGCGGGCCTCGATTTCTCCGGCGTGATGAAGGACGTGAAAGGCGGGTCTGCGGGCTGAATCAGAGCGGCAGTCCTTGGTTTCCCTTATCCAAGAACCCTCAAGCCCGCTGGCACAGTTACTGCGCCGGCGGACCTCCGGGGCCGAAGGTCCGGTCAAATGCCTGCTTGCCTGGGGCCCCAAGATGGCGGTCCGCGCCCATGTGTTCAAAAGCGGTGCACGGTTCGGTCCGAGGTTTGGGCCGGATGTCAGCAAATTCCCATGGGCTCCGAGACCGCACTGATGGAGCGCCTCGATGCGGCGGGCCACAGGGCCTGGGTTGCAGGGCGCGCCTGTGTGCGCAATGATCCGGCCTTGGCAGCTGGATGCGCAAAGCGTCGTCACGCGTGCCTTCCGTCATGGCTCAGGTGTGGGCTGGCGCCGGCAACGCCGGGCCCTGGGGCCGGCGCGCGCCGGCCAGTATGAGGTCCGCCGGGCGCGCGGTTACCCGATTTGGGGAAGGCAGCCCCGAACGCCGCGCAGGCGTGCACACGTCAGTAACAGGCTGATACCGCCTCGCTTGTCGTTTTTGCTTGCTTGCCTTTGCGGCAGGTCCGGTCGTTTACGTATTGAAGCGCCTTCCTCCCGCGCGGCACTTGCATGCATCAGACGTTTGGCTCCCGGGCACGCCCGGCGAGCGGGAGAATCGACATGGCAGATACGGCAACCCTTCAGGCGTCAAAGACCAAAGCGAAGACGGAGCATTTTGACGTGCTTGTGGTCGGCGCCGGCATCTCGGGCGTGGGCGCGGGCTATCATCTGAAGACCCAGAACCCGAAAAAGAAGTTCGTGATCCTGGAGGCTTACGAGACCTTCGGCGGTACCTGGCACATGCACAAGTATCCGGGCATCCGGTCAGACTCCGATCTCTACACCTTCGGCTATCGCTACAAGCCCTGGGTCGGCCCGCCGATTGCCAGCCGGGAAGAGATCCTCAGATACATGGACGAAGTGATCGCCGAAAACGATCTCGCCCCGCACATCCGCTATCGCCACAAGATCACGTCTGCAAGCTGGTCGAGCGCGAAGAAGCGCTGGACGGTCAAGGCCGAGCGTCTCGACACTGGTGAAGTGCTGACCTTCACGGCCAAGTTCCTCTGGATGTGCCAGGGCTATTACAAGCATTCCGAAGGCTACACGCCGGAATGGCCGGGCATGGACAGCTTCCGTGGACGGATCGTTCACCCGCAGACCTGGCCGGAGGATCTTGATCTTGCCGGAAAGAACGTCGTGGTCATCGGCTCGGGCGCCACCGCAGCGACCGTCGTTCCCGCAATTGCCGGCAAATGCGCGCACGTCACGCTTCTGCAACGATCGCCGACCTACTTCATTCCGGCACGCAACGAGAACGTGCTCGCAGATGAGCTGCGCAGGCTGGGTGTGGACGAAAACTGGATCCACGAAATCGTGCGCCGGAAGTATCTGTTCGAACAGGCCGAGTTCACGCGTCGCTCGTTTGAGGACGCCGAGGCGCTGCGCTCGGAGTTGCTGGAAGGCGTCAAGGCGTGCCTGCCGGAAGGCTACGACATGACCCACTTCACGCCCAGCTATCGACCGTGGCAACAACGCATTGCCTTTGTTCCTGATGCGGACCTTTTCGAAGGCATCAAGGCCGGCCTCGCCAGCGTCGTCACGGACCATATCGACCGCTTCACCGAGAAAGGTATCCTCCTGAAGTCCGGCCGCGAGCTCGAAGCCGACGTGATCGTCACGGCCACCGGCTTCAGCCTGTCCGTTCTCGGCGGCATTCCGTTCGAGGTGGACGGCAAGCCGGTGAACTGGGGCGAGACGATCACCTATCGCGGCATGATGTTCACGGGCGTCCCGAACCTTCTCTGGGTGTTCGGTTATTTCCGGGCCAGCTGGACCCTGCGCGTCGACATGATGGGCGATTTCGTCGCCCGCCTGCTCAAGCACATGGACGCCAGAGGCGCCAGGCAGGTCGAGGTCGCGCTCCGCCCGCAGGACCACAACATGGAAATCCTGCCCTGGATCGACGAGGACAACTTCAACCCCGGCTACCTCGCGCGTTCCATGGACCTGATGCCAAAACGTGGCGGTAATCCGGAATGGGGGCATTCGCAGAACTACTGGAAGGAAAAAGACGAGCTTCCGTTGATCGACCTCGATGCCCCGGAGTTCCGCTACAGCTGAGCCGGTACGGGCGCCTCTGACCCTTGCCGCTGGAAGCCAACCCCGGCATGACAGGCGCCAATGACCGATACCAGTACACTCCCGCCTGCCGAGCCCGGTCAGATCGACCCGGTGTTTCTGGAAGACCTCGTCGATGCGATCGACGAGCGCGATACCCGCTGGCTGGCGCGTACGCTTGGCCGGATGCACCCGGCCGACGCCGCCGATGCACTCGAGGCGCTGCCATACGATACGTTCGAAGAAGCGATTGAGCTTCTTGGCGGCGACCTGCCGCCGGAAATCCTCATCGAGCTGCGCGACTCCTACCGCGAAGGCGCCGTCGAGATGCTGCCCGACCAGGCGGTGGCGCAGGCCCTTGATGAACTCGATTCAGACGATGCAACGACCATTCTCGAAGACCTCGAGGATGATCGCCGCGAGCGCATCCTCGAAGACCTTGCCCCGGTGGACCGGGCCGAGCTCGAACGCAGTCTCGCCTATGAAGAGGAAACGGCTGGCCGTCTCATGCAGACGGAGTTTGTGGCCGTGCCCGAGTTCTGGACCGTCGGCCAGACCATCGATCATGCCCGCAATATCGGCGAGGACCTGCCGGAAGTCTTCTACGATATCTACGTGGTCGATCCCGCGCACCGCCTGCTCGGCATCGTTCCGCTGGCAAACCTTCTCCGGCACCCGCGCGAGACGCCGCTGGAAGACATCATGGCCGAGCCGACCATGACGCTGAACACATCCAGCGATCAGGAAGACGTGGCGTTCCAGTTCCAGAAATACTCGCTGGCCTCCGCCCCCGTCACCGACGATGCGGGCCGTCTCGTCGGCATGATCACCGTGGATGACATGGTGGATGTCATGCAATCGGAACATTCCGAAGACCTGCTCGCCCTCTCCAACGTGTCTTCGGCCGATGCGTCTGACACTGTCTTCGAGACGGTGAAAGCGCGCCTGCCCTGGCTCGCGATCAACCTTTTCACCGCGTTCATCGCCTCTGCCATCATTTCCGTCTTTGAGGGCGCCATCGAGCAGGTGGTCGCTCTCGCCATCCTGATGCCTGTCGTCGCCGCCCTTGGCGGCAATGCCGGCAGCCAGGGGCTGGCTGTGGCCGTGCGCGCCATTGCATCGCGCCAGATGGACGGGGACGCGGCCCGCCGCGCGGTCTGGCGCGAGTTTCTCGCCGCCTCCTTCAACGGCCTGCTGATCGGCGCCGGGGTAGGGCTCATCGCGATGTTCTGGTTCGGCGATACGGGGCTCGGTCTGGTCATCGCCGTTGCCATGTTCGGCACCTTCCTTTGGGCGGGTCTGTCCGGGATCCTCGTGCCGCTTGGTCTCAAACGCCTCGGCGCGGACCCAGCCGTTGCCTCGTCGGTTTTCGTGTTAACCCTGACGGATGTGATGGCATTCTTCAGCTTCCTGGGCCTCGCAACCCTGGTCCTCCTGTAAACAGAGGAGTTTTCGGCCGAATCTCGCGCCGCAGGGGAATGGGCGCGAGATTTGCAGAGGGCGCCTGTAGGCATTTCGCCGGATGTATCACAACGGGAGAACAGGCGTTTTGGCCCGTTCCATGAGGACATCAGCACAAGGTCTCGAGCTCATCCAGAGCTTCGAGGGCTTCCGTCCCCGCGCAGCGCGTCTGCCGGGTAGCGGATGGCTGATCGG
>CAMEDD010000052.1 GCA_945913285.1 Candidatus Sulfopaludibacter sp. SbA3 | reverse complement strand
GGGATCGGACTTCTTGCCAAGACAAAGCGGTTCAATCTGCGCCCAATGAGCATCCGTCAGGACATACCGGATCATTCAAAACCTCCCATGTTTGGGAGTTTGAATCACAATCCCTCAGACTTGTGAATCCTGATTCACAACAGGCCCTAGGTTTAGAACCGAAAACGCGTGCAAGCCGTGCCAGGGGCTTTGCTTTCAATTTCCGCCGGAATGCAGCAAAAAGAGCACATATTCTCCTTGTACGTGTAAGCTTTGGACAGGCCGTGCCCAATTTTTCATCACCGCAGGAACAGCATGCGCTGCAACTGAAGCAGGCTGCGACCCTGTTGGCGCAGCAGCATTACCGCGAGGCGCATGCGCTCTGCATGGGCGTGATCCGGGCCGATCCCGCCAATGCCGAGGCCTTCTATCTGCTCGGCCTGCTGACCCTCCAGCATGCCAACTACGCCAAGGCGGAGGAGGTGTTCACCGCGGCCATCGCCCGGGATGCGGGTCATGCCGCAGCCCATGCCCAACGGGCGCGGTGCCTGATCGCGCTCTCCCGCCGGGCCGAAGCCGTGGACGCCGCCCGCCGGGCCGGGGCGCTTTCCCCGCCCGGTGCGTTCACGCTGGACACAATCGGCGTCGTGCTGAGCCGGGCCGGGCTGCACGGCGAAGCGCTCGCCTGGTACGGCCGGGCGACGGCGGCTGAGCCAGGCAACGCAGATTACCAGTACAATCATGGCGCGGCGCTTCAGTTCGCCGGCGATATGGCGTCCGCGCGGGAGGCCTACCGGCGCTGCGCAGTAGGAACCGGCGACACGCGGGGGCTTGCGGCGCTGGTGCAGATCACCAGGCAAAGCGCCGAGGCCAACGAGGTCGCTGGACTTGAGCGGCTGTTTGCGCAGCACAAGGACGATCCCGACGCCGCGCTGCGCATTGGACATGCGCTCGCCAAGGCGTTCGAGGACATGCAGCAGCCGGAAGCGGCCTTGCTCTGGCTCGCCCGGGCGAAGGCGGGGAAGCGGGCGCGCATTTCGCACGATGCAAAGGCGGACGCTGCGTTGTTCGATGCCGCGATGGGCGCCGCAGAGACGGTCCGGAGGCGGACAAGCCAGGCGCAGGGCGCGCCGGTCTTCATCTGCGGCATGCCGCGGACGGGCACCACGCTGGTTGACCGGATTTTGTCGAGCCACAGCGCGCTGACATCCGCAGGGGAGCTTACGGATTTTGCGCTTTGCCTGAAGCGGATGGCGAAGACGCCGTCCAATCTCGTGCTCGATCCGGCGACGCTCGGCTCGGCGGCACGCGTCGATCTGACGTCGCTTGGCAATGGATACATGGACAGCGTGCGCACCTCGCTCGGGATCGAAAGCCGGTTCACGGACAAGATGCCGCTCAATATCCTGCTGGCGCCGGTGACCCTTGCAGCTTTGCCCGGCGCGCGGGTGATTTGCCTTCGGCGGCATCCGGCAGATACGGTTCTGTCCAACTACCGGCAGATGTTTGCGACGAGTTTTTCCTATTATAATTATGCCTACACGCTAGAGGATACGGCGCACTATTACGTAGCGTTCGACCGGATGGTCCGGCACTTCGAGGCGCACCTGCCGCCGGACCGGTTCACGGTCGTGCATTATGAGCGCATCGTCGCCGATCTCGAAACCGAGGCGCGGCGGCTGCTCGATTTCTGCGCCATGCCCTTCGAGGTGCAGTGTCTTTCGTTCCACGAGAACGCCGCGCCTGTGGCCACCGCGAGTTCAGCGCAGGTGCGCGAGCCGCTCTACACCACGGCGCTTGGACGCTGGAAGCGGTACGAGGCGGGGCTGAAGCCCGCGCTGGATATCCTGGAGGCGGCGGGCTGCCTGGCCGCAAGCGAAAGATCGTGCGACTGACCCCCCGGACCCACTGGCGCATTGCGCGGGCGGCGTTAGGTTGGCGCGCGCCGTTAATGGGAAGAAAAAATGAAACACCGCCGCCTGGGTAAGAGCCCGATCTTTGTCTCCGACATCTGCATGGGCACGATGACCTTCGGCTCGCAGACGGATGAGGCGGAAGCCTTCCGCATCCTCGATGCCAGCTATGAAGCGGGGATCAATTTCTATGACACTGCCGAGAACTATCCGGTACCGCCGGATGCCAAATGGGCGGGCCGGACGGAGGAAATCTTCGGGCGCTGGATGCAGACCAAGGACCGGGATTCGATCATCCTCGCCACCAAGGTGTGCGGGCCCTCGCATGGCTGGATCAAGGGATCACAGCGCGCCGGCATGACCGCACTCGACCGGCACAATATCCGCCGTGCGGTGGAGGCGAGCCTGGGCCGTCTGCAGACGGATTACATTGATCTCTACCAGACGCACTGGCCAGACCACGCGATCTCCTATGACGAGACGATGGAGACACTGGACGAGTTGGTGCGCGAAGGGCTCGTGCGGATTGCCGGTTGTTCGAACGAGGACGCGTGGGGCCTGATGAAATCCATCGCGGCGTCAGAGCGGCTGGGTGTTGTCCGCTACCAGACAATCCAGAACAATTTCTCCCTGAACAACCGGCGCTTTGAGGACGCCCTGTCCAAGGTTTGCCGCGAGGAAGGCGTGAGCCTGATCCCTTACTCGCCGATCGGCGGGGGCGTCTTGTCCGGCAAGTATAATGGTGGGGCAACGCCGGAAGGCGCGCGGTTCTCCTCCTATCTCAAGATTGGCGGGCGCCAGGCGGTGATGGCGAAGCGCTTCGTCAACGAGAAGTCCCTCGCCTCGACCGAGCGGTTCATGGCGATTGCCGCCGAGGCCGGCATGAGCGTGGTGACACTGGCGACGGCCTGGTCGAAACAGCATGACTTCGTGGCGTCCACGATCGTCGGGGTTTCGCGGTTTGACCAGCTTGCGGATATCCTGGCAGCGGCGGACCTGGAATTGCCGGCGGACGTCATGAAAGCGTGCGACGCCGTCACGAAGGAGATCCTGTATCCGATGGGGTAACAGGCCGACGGCTGGATACTTCTCTGCAAACGATCAGGCTCCTGCCCCCATCTCGGGAGGTCAGGAGCCTTTGCCTTTGTGCCCACCAAAGCTCGTTTCAGTATCGCAGCGCTAGGCTGCGTTCGCTTTGCCCTTGGTGAGGACTTCGCGGGTGCCCTTGTGGTTGGGGGCGGAGATGACGCCTTCTTCCTCGAGGCGGTCGATCAGGCCGGCGGCCTTGTTGTATCCGACCTTGAGGCGGCGCTGGAGATAGGAGGTCGAGGCGCGCTGGTCGCGGATCACGACCTGGACGGCTTCGGCGAACAGCGCATCGTCATCCGTGCCGCCGCCGCCCTCCCCGCCCATGCCGAGCATGGCGTCCATCACAGCTGAGCCGCTGGAGCCGTCATCGTGGGATTCGAGCACGTCCATCACATAGTCGGGCTCCCCCTGCTCGCGCAGCCAATCGGCCACTGCGGTCACTTCCTCGTCAGAGACGAACGGGCCGTGGAGACGCTGGGTTTTCTTGCCAGGCTCCTGGTACAGCAGGTCCCCGTGGCCGAGCAGTTGTTCGGCGCCCTGCTCGTTGAGGATCGTGCGGCTGTCGACCTTGTTGGTGACCATGTAGGAGATGCGGGTTGGGAAGTTCGCCTTGATGGTGCCAGTGATGACGTCGACGGACGGACGCTGCGTAGCGGTGATCAGGTGGATACCGGCGGCGCGGGCCATCTGGGCGAGACGCAACAGGCAGCCTTCGATTTCCTTGCCGGCGACGACCATCAGATCGGACATCTCGTCGATCACGACGACGATCTGCGGAATGTGATCCATCGGCAGGATCTCGTTTTCGAAGACCGGCTTGCCGCGCTCGTCGACACCGGTCTGGGCCTTGCGGGTCATCGGCTCGCCGGCGGCGCGGTACTTCGCGGCCTTCTCGTTGAAGCCTGCGAGGTTGCGCACGCCTGCCTTGGACATCAGCTCGTAGCGGCTCTCCATTTCGCGAACGGCCCATTTGAGGGCGTTGACGGCTTCCGGCGCCTTGGTGATCACCGGAGCGAGAAGGTGCGGGATGCCTTCATAGACGGTGAATTCGAGTTTCTTCGGGTCGATGAGGATGAAGCGGACCTGGTCGGGTGTGTGGCGGTAAAGCAGAGACAGGATCATCGCGTTCACGCCGACCGACTTGCCCGAGCCGGTGGTACCGGCAACGAGAAGGTGGGGCATGCGGGCAAGGTCGACCACGGTCGGCATGCCGCCGATGTCTTCGCCGAGGGCAACCGGCAGCGAGGCACGCGAGTTCACATAGGCCTCGGACTGCATGATGGAGCGCAGGAAGACCTTCTCGCGCTCATCGTTCGGCAGTTCGATGCCGATCGCGTTCTTGCCGGGCACGACCGCGACGCGGGCGGAGACGGCGCTCATCGAGCGGGCGATGTCGTCGGCGAGCGTGATGACCTGCGAGGACTTGGTGCCGGGAGCAGGTTCCATCTCGAAGAGGGTGATGACCGGACCGGGGCGGACTTCCTTGATGCGGCCCTGGACGCGGAATTCCTTGAGGACGGAGGAGAGGCGCTCGGCCTTGGCGATGAGGGCTTCCTCGTCAAACGTCTCACGGCGCTCTTCGGGGACCTGCAGCAGGTCGAGCGATGGCAGACGGGTGGACGTGCGGCGGCGTTCCGGCTTGGCGACTTTCGGCGCGGCCGTGGTTTTCGGAGCTGCGCGCGGGACGGCGAAGCGGACACCGGCAGGGGCCGGGGTGGCGGCGACGTCATCGTCATCGAGATCGGCGTCCAGATCGTCGGTTTCTGCTTCGTCATCTTCCCAGGTGGAGACGCCGTAGCGGGTGTCGACCCTCGCGGCGGCATTGCCCGTGAAGTAGCGCGAGGCGGACGGGGTGTAGTCGTCGTCGTGCTTGATGATCAGCGTACGATCGGCCGGAACGGGCTCATCAAGGCGGACGGGTTTCGGACCGGCCAGCTGGTGGCCGACGCGGATCAGCAGGCCGCCGAGGCCGGCTGCGCCAATCACGGCATGCTTGCCTGAGATGGCCGCTGTTTCCGAAAGGAGGGCCGCATCGCGGCGGCGGAAGCCGAGCGCGGCAAGACCGGCCCAGAGGGCGCAGCTGCCCAGGAGGAAGCCAGCCCAGCTTTCGGGCGCGGGCAGCATCAGCGCGCGGAAGGGCAGCAAGGTGAGATTGAACAGGCCGTCACCGAACATTCCGCCTAGACCGGCGCTGAGCGGCCAGGTTTCCGGCACAGGCCAGGCGGCGAACGCGGCCGCCGAGAGCGGCACCGAAACGGCGCCATAGACCCAGCGGCGGATGCGCGGCTTGCCGACCAGCACGGCGCGCATCGCGCCGCCGATCATCAGCGCGAGGCCGGCGATCCAGCCAGACCAGCCGAGCAGCTGGCGAGCAACGTCTGCGAAGTTCGCGCCGGTGGTGCCAAACAGGTTCTGGACGTCTGCGCCGGTGGCGGCGTTCCAGCTCGGATCGGACGGAACGTATGAGCCAACACTACCGCACACGAACACCCCCGCCCCGAAGGCGGCAGCGCCGGTCAGGATCCGCCAGGCCGGATCACTCACCGTGCGCAACTCGTCGTCTCTGATGGCAGTATCTTTCATGAGGCAAGGCGCTCCGGTGTTTGCGAGAGACCAGCCGTCATGTTTCGCCTGTTAGGCTTAACACGGCGCAAACGGAACCTGTGAAATTCGCAAGTTTTTTCCCGTAGCACCCGGGCTTCCGGGGCATGCAAAGATCTTAAATTTCTGTCACGGAAACGCCTCTGCCCAAAACGAAAAAGGGCCGCGGAGACGATCCGCGGCCCATGTTCGTTTCCGGTCCGGATGACCGGGGGTCGGGCAGCCTAGCTGTGATAGGCTGCTTCGCCGTGGGAGGTGATGTCGAGACCTTCCTGCTCGCCCTCTTTCGAGATGCGCAGGAGGCCGAGAGCCCGCAGGACACCGAAGACGATGAGGCTGCCGACGCCCGACCAGAGAATCGTCACACCGACCCCTTTGAGCTGGGCGGTGAGCTGGAACATCATGTCATAGGCGGCGACCGGACACACGGCGAGCACGGCGCCGTCTGCCGAGCAGCTGAGGTAGTCGACGACACCGGCGCCGCCCCAGGCAGGGTTGACGACGAAGGCCGTACCGATGGCGCCGACGATACCGCCGACACCGTGGATGCCGAACACGTCGAGCGCGTCGTCATAGCCGAGCATGGACTTGAGCGCCGAGCAGGCAAACAGGCAGACCGGGCCAACCACGAGGCCGAGGATAATGGCGCCCATCGGACCGGCAAAGCCGGCGGCAGGGGTAACCGCCACGAGGCCAGCCACGATGCCCGAGCAGAGGCCGAGCAGGCTCGCCTTGCCGCGGGTCAGCCATTCCGTGACCACCCAGGCGAAGCCACCTGCGGCCGGGGCGAGGAAGGTGTTCGCCATAGCGAGGACAGCGTAGTAGTTGGACTCGAGGTTCGAACCTGCGTTGAAGCCAAACCAGCCGAACCAGAGAAGGCCGGTACCGATCAGCACCATCATCAGCGAGTGAGGCGGCATCGGCTCTTTCTTGTAGCCAAGGCGTTTGCCGAGGACGAAGGCGCCGACCAGGGCCGCAATACCCGAGTTGATGTGAACCACCGTGCCGCCAGCGAAATCCAGCGCGCCGAAGCCCCAGATCAGACCTGACGTGACGCCTTCAGGGTTTGACGCCACGAGATCCGGACCCGGCCACCACCAGACCATGTGGGCCATCGGGTAGTAAACGAGCAGCGGCCAGATGATGGCGAAGATCACGATGCCCGTGAACTTAACGCGTTCAGCCAGACCGCCGAGGACCAGCGAGGCCGTGATACAGGCGAAGGTCATCTGGAAAACGATGAACACGAGTTCCGGCAGGTAGACGCCTGTGGAGAACGTCGCGACGAGGTTGTCGGAGAGGTCGGTACCCGCATCATTGAGGAAGAGCCTTGCCGTGCCGCCAATGAAGGTGTCGAGCGCGCCCGGTCCCGTGGTGAAGGAAAGACTGTAGCCGACGAGCGCGTACATGATCATGCCGATGACAGTGACCGTGCCGACCTGCATCAGGACCGAGAGCGCGTTCTTGGTGCGGACCAGGCCGCTGTAGAACAGCGCAAGACCCGGCAGGATCATCAGGAAGACGGCCATCGTTGAGATGAGCATCCAGGTGACATCGCCCTTGTCGACGGTGGGTTCCGGAACTGCGATCCCTGCTTCCTGTGCCCAGGCGGCGCCCGCCGCGAGCAGTGACAACGGCGCTAACATTGCCCCGCGTATCCATTGTCCAGTCATTCGGCCCATCGGCCCCTCCTTTTGTTATACACCTGCAGAGCCCGGGACCCCCCGTACTCTCCCAACGCCGATATGATTTCGGCTGCCCGGAAAAGTCGCACATGAGACGCGGGGGGGCTCCGATTCGGGGGTTGGTTGGTTAAACCTTGGGCACGGATGCGGCCTAACGCCCAATTCACCGCCATAGCTGGACGCCGCAGTGCAGCATCGCTAACTCGTTAGCATGACTGAATCCGAGACCGTCCCCTCCCCCGGCACGCCCACGCAGACCGAGCTGGCGGTGATCGGCGCCGGCCCGGCGGGCACCGCGCTGGCGATCCTGGCGGCGCAGGCAGGGTTTGCGGTGACGCTTGTGGACGCCCGGACCGAAGCTGAAAAAAGCACTACAGATTCAAGGACTTTCGCGGTCGTTCGCGGGAGCTGGCGCCTGCTCTGCGCGACCGGGATCGAGCCGGACCTGCGCGGCGTGATCACGCCGCTGAACGGGCTGGAGGCTGAGGATGGCGGCACACATTGGTTCGGCGCGCCGCATGCGGCGTTCGGCACTGAAGACCTGAACACGGACGGGGACGGCGCCCCCCTTGGCCAGATGGTGCCCGCCGGCGCCTTGCAAGCGGCGCTCGACAAGCGCGCCGGCAGCACGCCGGGCCTGACCTGGCTGCGCGGCGCCCGGTTTTCGGGCATGACGCCGGGCCCGGCGAATGCAGCCGTCTGGCTTGAAGACGGGCGCGTAATCGAGGCGGGCCTTGTGGCGGCCTGCGACGGGTTCAATTCAGCCGTGCGCCAGTCCCTCCGCATCCGGACCGAGGGCCGCAGCTATGGCAAATCGGTGTTTGCTGCCGACGTGACCCTGACGCGGCCGCATGACGGCGTCGCCCGGCAGTTGTTCACACCTGAAGGCCCCTTCGCGACGCTGCCCCTGCCCGGCAACCGGGCAAACCTCGCCTGGTACATGAAGACCGGCGCGGCCGAGACGCTGGCAAAGCTGCCAAAGGATGAGATCGAGGCCGAGCTGAATGCGCGCTTTGCCCGCTTTGCCGGCGAGATGCATCTGGATGGCCCTGCCCTGTCCTATCCGCTGGTCATGCAGATTGCCGTGTCGATGGCAGGCCCGCGCACGGCGCTTCTGGGCGATGCGGCGCGGCGGATCAATCCGCTGGCGGGGCAAGGCCTGAACCTTGGCTTCAAGGATGTCGGCGCGCTGATCGATGTGATCACGGATGCGCGGGCGGCAGGTCTCGACCCCGGAAGCGATACGGTGCTCGCGCTGTACACAGAGTGGCGCCGGTTCGATGCGGCGGCGACCGCAATGGCGGTGGACATGATCGACCGCGTCTTCTCGAACGATAATGCCGTGCTGAAGCCGCTTCGGGGCCTTGCCCTGATGGCGGCGAACCGGATCGCCCCTCTGCGCCGCGCGATGGCCCGGCAGGCAAGTGCGGACCAGGATCACATGCCGAGTTTGATGCGGTGAACGTCCCTGAGCCCCTGCTGCGGGAGAAGCATTCCAGAATGTCAGTCCCCGGCCGTCAGGGCACGGAGGATGTTCCAGGTGTACAGGCCGCTTGAGTGGCCGTCGGAGAAAAACAGGCGCACGGCGTAGCGACCGACGGGTTCGGCCTTCAGCACACGGATATCACCGGGCACAGGCGCCTGCGGGGGTTTCGGTCCCCGTCCGTGGCCCTGCACTTCTGCTGACGGACTTTCCTCGCGCAGGCGTTTGTAGGCGACGCGGCCGGTCTTGCCGTCATCGAATTCGGCAAGAAGTTCCTGCGCGCCGGCGCGGAAGGTGAGACGGGCGGGCCAGGCGGGAGCGGTCATTCCCCTTCCCTTTCTTCAGTCTCATTCTCCCGGGCGGCGCCCAGATCCGGCAACGCGTCGAGGTCGCGGGCTTCCTCGGGCAGCATGATCGCAATGCCGCCGCGGATCGGATAGGCGAGACGCGCCTTCTTCGAGACAAGCTCATTGGCCGCGCGGTCGTAGGATAGCGGCTGGCGGGTCAGCGGGCAGATCAGCAGTTCGAGGAGGCGCGGATCGATGCCATTGGGCGTAAACCCGGCGGGTGTGTCAGGGTCCGTCATGTTGGCCTCTATTGCACGGGGCCGGAGGCGCCGCCACCAACGCTCATTTCCATGAGGGCGATCAGCGTTCGGGCGCGTTCGGCGAGGGATCCGGCCTCCAGCAGGGCCTGCTTCTCAACTGCGGAGAAAGGACAGCCCGCCGCGAGCGCATGAACGAGCGTTTCCATCGGCGCGTCCTCGACCGCGCTCCAGTCTGCCTGCAATCCGTTGGCGCAGATGTAGGTGCGCAGCGCGCGCATCAGGTCGCCGCGATCCGGCAGGCCCTGTTCGGAGGCGGGACCAAGATCAGCGGCAAAGGCGGACCAGTCGGCTGCCACCTGCCGGTAGGGCGTCGCGGCGGCGATCTCGCGCGCGGCGCTGAAGCGGCAGATGCCCGTGAGCGTCACGATGTAGCGGCCATCATCGGTTTCGCTATAGCTGGTGATACGACCGGCGCAGCCGACGCGGGCGATCTCCGGGCGCTCACGTGAGCCGCCCATCGACTGGATCATGCCGATCAGCCGGTGTCCCCGCATCGCATCATCGAACATGTTGAGATAACGCGGCTCGAAAATGTTGAGCGCCAGCTCCCAGCGCGGAAACAGCATGGCGCCCGGCAGCGGGAACACGGGCAGCGTGCCGGGCAGGTCACTGGTCTTTCGGTACTGCGCCATCACGTGTCCTCGGCAAGGTCTCTGAGCGGTCTCTGCGCGAGAAGGTGGGGCGAACCGCCGTTCAGGCAAACATCAGCGATGCAAGACGGCGACGGCCTTCGATCGTGACCGGATCGGTGGCACCGGCGGCCTCGAAAACCTGCAGCAGCTTCTCCTTCGCCTTGCCCTCTTCCCAGGAGAGCTTGGCGGTCAGGATGATCAGCAGGTGATCGGCAGCGTCTTTGTAGCGTCCGGCCGCGGCGTAATGCTCGGCGAGTTCGAAATGCTTCGCATGGTCGCCGGGATTGGCCGTGACAGCGGAGAGTGCGGCGTCGAGCTCGGTCGGCTCCGGCGCGCCAGCGGCCATCTCGATGGCGAGGCGCACGCCCTTGACGACGCTTTCACTGCGCTTGGCTTCCGGCACCATCTCGAGCGTGGCGAGGGCGCGGTCCGTGTCGCCATTGGCGAGATAGCAGCGGGCAAGGCCGGCGATGGCGGCGGTGTTTTCCGGATCTTCCTGGATCACGGCAGCGTAGATTTCGGCAGCGAGCGCGATGTCGCCGGCCTGGCTGGCGGCCTCGGCCTGGCTCAAGGCTTCAGCGATGACCTGCGCGGCGTGGGTGCCGCCAAGCAGGCGCTCGATGAAGGCCGAGACCTGGGACTCCGGAAGAGCGCCCATGAAACCGTCCACCGGGCGGCCCTTCTGGAAGGCATAGACGGCCGGAATCGAGCGCACACCGAGCTGGCCGGCATAGGCGGGGTGTTCCTCGGTGTTGATCTTGACGAGTTTGACTGCGCCCTTCTTGGCCTCGACGACACGCTCGAGGATCGGGCCGAGGGTGCGGCACGGTCCGCACCACGGCGCCCAGAAATCGACGATCACCGGCTGGGTCATCGAAGCTTCGACGACATCTGCCATGAAGCTTTGGTCGGTGCCGTCACGCGTGTGCTGGAGGCCTGCGGTTGCCATGTGGGGTGTCCCTTACGTTTCAGGCCGCAAGATGGGACGCCGCCGGAAAATCTGCAAGCGTGTGTGGCCCCATTGGCCGCTTTCCGCATAAACGCCAGCCAACCGCCCTGTTTAGGCCGGGTTCAGGCCCCTACCTGTATTACCTGACTGAAGGTCATCAAAGGAGACCGGACACATGATGCACTTGATCGCCAGTATGAGCGCCGCCGCCCTGATCATGAGCGCGCCCGTGACGATGGGCCTGAAACAGGTCCAGCCCTCCCCTTCCGTTTCCGCGCCGGTCAAGACGGCCAAGCCACTGACGGCGGCCGAACGCTCCAAACTGCTGAAAGAGGCGGCCAAGGGCCTCGCTGGCGTAAAGACCACGCGCGGCAAGTTTGAGCAGTATTCGCCAGACGGCGCCTTCTCGACCGGCCAGTTTGCGATGTCCCGGCCCGGCAAGGTGCGCTTCGACTATGACGACCCGGTGCCGCTGCTGCTGGTGAGCGATGGCACGACCGTCGCCCTCCAGGACGCCGACCTGGAGACCACGGACCGCGTGCCCCTGTCCTCGACACCGCTTTCGCTGCTGCTCTCGGACAAGCTGGATTTCGAGAAGGAAGCCGAAGTGGTGGATGTTCGCCGCACGACGGACGCCACTAACATAACGGTGCGTGACAAGACCGGTGAAATGGAAGGCACGCTGACGATCGTGCTGTCGAAGGCGGACAACACGCTGACCGGCTGGCGGACCGAGGACGCGAACGGGGGCCGCACCTCGGTGCTGCTGACGAGCGTGGAGACCGGCGTGAAGCTGAACCCGCGCCTGTTCATCCTGAAGGACTTCGACAACCGCTAAGGGGAATTACCTTCATTTAACTTGCGAATCACAAGCGGAGTGACATAATTGCCACATCGACGGATCGGGAACCCCGCGCAGCACTGACCCCCCGCTGCGAACTTTCTGAACCGCCGAGACCGGCTCGAACCCCGCCGGTCCATAGACAGGCGCTCCTTGCAGCGTCCGGCGCGCCCGAACCCCCCGCGTTCGGGCGCGTTGACGTTTAAGGGCCGGCTGCTAGGCAAGGCCCATGCCCAAGCCCCTCAAGATTGTCAGCTGGAACATCAACTCCGTGCGCCTGCGCGCGCCGAACGTCGAAGGCTTCGTCGCCGCCGAAAAGCCGGACGTGATCTGCCTTCAGGAAACAAAATGCCAGGACGGAGAGTTTCCGCTGAAGGCGTTCAAGGAGATGGGCCTCGGCCATGTGCTGATGCGCGGCCAGAAAGGCGGCCACGCGGGCGTCGCGATCGCCTCTCGCCTGCCGCTGGAAGCCGCCGACACGCCGGACCTTTGCCGCGAAGGCCATGCGCGATGCATCGCGGCAAGGCTGCCGTCGGGCCTCGAGATCCACAACATCTACCTGCCGGCCGGGGGCGACGTACCGGACGCGGCTGTGAACGACAAGTTTGCCCATAAGCTGGATTTCCTCGACCGGCTGGGGCCGGGTTACACGAAACTCAAGAAGGGCGTGCCTCGGATCCTGGTCGGCGACCTCAATGTGGCGCCGCACGAAAACGACGTTTGGTCCCACAAGCAGCTGCTCGGCATCGTCTCGCATACGCCGGAGGAAACCGGGCGGCTGGAGGACGCACGCAAGGTGGCCGGGTTTGCGGACATTGGCCGGCTGTCGGTGCCGGACGAGCAGAAGCTCTATACCTGGTGGAGCTACCGCGCGGCGGACTGGGCGGCAGCGAACAAGGGACGCCGGCTGGACCATATCTGGGCGAGCAAAGACGCGGTGGCGAACACGATAGTGGACAGCTTCCGGGTGCACCTCGCCTGGCGCGGCGGCTGGAAACCGTCCGACCACGCACCGATCAGTGTTGATGTGAAGGCCTGAGCGCTCAGACCTGCAGCCTGTAACCACCCGGATCGGTCATCAGCAGGCGGGCATTACCCGGATCGGGCTCGACCTTCTGGCGCAGGCGGTAGATGTGCGTCTCGAGCGTATGGGTCGTCACGGCCGCGTTATAGCCCCAGACTTCCGAGAGCAACGTCTCGCGGGCGACCGCCTTGCCGCCGGCCCGGTAGAGATATTTCAGGATCTCGGTTTCCTTTTCGGTGAGCCGGATGCGCTTGCCCTCTTTGGTTCGCAGCGTCTTCGTCGAGGGGCGGAACTCGTACGGGCCGATCTCGAAGGTCGCGTCTTCGGTCTGCTCAAAGCTGCGCAGCTGGGCGCGGACCCGGGCGAGCAGGACGGAAAAAGTGAAGGGCTTGCCGACATAATCATTCGCGCCGGCATCCAGCCCGGCGACGGTATCGGCCTCCCCGGTGCGGCCCGTCAGCATGATGATCGGGGCGCGCACACCGGCGGCGCGCAAGCGGCGGCAGGTCTCGACGCCGTTGATGCCGGGCATGTCGACATCCAGCACGATCACATCCACCCGCTGCGCAGCGGCATGGGCGAGCGCCTCTTCGCCGGCGCCTGCCGTGAGCACAGTGAACCCGTCGCTAAGCTCAAACTGCTCGGCCAGCGTGTCGCGGAAATCCGCTTCATCATCGACGATCAGGATGTGTTTCTTGGCCGTCATCACGAAAATCCCTCAACGCCCGCAAGGGCCCAGACCCTGCCACCTCTTGGCGCTGGTCATCCGTGGCTGCATAGTTCGCGCGGTATCCACTGGCGAATAACAATCCCGGGAGCCGAAACTGGCAAGCCGCTTTACTGCCTTTGCCGATGGGCGTTTTGAAGGCGCAGGGCTTGCCTTTCGCTGCGCGCTTGGAAAAGGCGGCGTTAAACCCGCCGCAGAAAAACGCGAGGGCGACAACGCTTCCCCCATCGGCGATTGGCCTGTCCGGCGCGTGTTCTACCGCCCGGATAAGGGACAAGCGCCGGGTACCGGGCTGCCCGCGCTGGCGCTTCGGCCGCACGATGGCTGGTGCGATGATCCGGCCGAGCGCGAGTATAACCGTCTCGTGACCCTTCCCTGCCGGGCAAGCCATGAGCGGCTTTGGCGGGCAGACGGCGTGTATGACCTGATCGTCGAGCTGGGCTTCAATGATGATCCGGCGGTCCCGGGGATTGGGAGCGCGATTTTCCTGCACATCGCCCGGCAGGATTATCCGCCGACGCAAGGCTGCGTCGCGCTGGCAGAAACAGACCTCCGGGAGGTACTGAAGCGGCTTTCGGGTCGCTCAGTGATTGCGGTCCGGGCTTAGGCGCGCTCACCGAAGAGGGCCGTTCCGACGCGGACATGGGTTGCGCCAAAGCGGGCAGCGAGCGCGTAGTCGCCGCTCATTCCCATCGACAGAGTTGCCAGCCCGTGGGCCCGGGCAAGTTTAGCGAGGAGGGCAAAATGCGGCCCCGCGGGTTCTCCCACGGGCGGGATGCACATCAGGCCCTCGATCTCGAGGCCCGGGTGTCTGCGCGCCTGGTCGAGAAGCGCGGGTAAGTCGCGAGGCGTAACGCCGGCCTTCTGAGGTTCCTCGCCGGTATTGACCTGGACCAGCAGGCGGGGCCGGCGGCCGGTTTTGGCGATCGCGGCGGCAAGCGCTGCGGCGAGCTTCGGCCGGTCGAGCGTCTGGATCATGTCGAACAGGCGAACGGCGTCTTCGGCCTTGTTGGACTGGAGCGGGCCGATGAGGTGGAGTTCGAGGTCCGGGATGGTTTCGCGGCGCGCCGTCCAGTGGGCCTGGGCTTCCTGCACGCGGTTTTCGCCGAACACGCGCTGGCCGGTGGCGAGCATCGCGGCCAGCGCCGCATCGGTTTGCGTCTTCGACACCGCGACCAGCACCGGCGGCGGGCTCGCAGCCGAGGCGAGCTCGGCGAGGATCGCATCGCGGCGTTTGGAAATTCCGGCTTCGGGAGTATCGGTCATGGTGATGAGCCTAGAACCCGAAAGCCGGGCGCAGCGCAAGCTGATCGCCGCCGCGCGCACCAGCGCGGGCCATTTGCCCCCCGCCCTGCCTCGGGCCCTGTTCGTCACCGACCCAGCACGTATGCCAGACCCGTTTACCGTGGCGAGCCGCCTGCCTGCCGGCTTCGGCGTGATTTACCGGCATTTCGGGGCGGCGGACCGCGCAGCTGTCGCGCAACGTCTTGCGCCGATTTGCGCGCGGCGGGGACTGGCGCTGCTGATAGCGGCTGATCCGGAATTGGCGGCAGAGGTCGGCGCGGACGGCGTGCATTGGCCGTTCCGGCTGGCGCAGCACACGCGGCGCTGGCGGGGGCGGTTCGCGCTGCAGACCGTCAGTGCCCATTCTGCGCGCGAATTGCGGGCGGCGGGGGATTTGCCGGTGGATGCAGCGCTCCTCTCGACCGTGTTTGCCTCGGGTAGCGTGAGCGCGGGGCGCCCGCTTGGAACCTCACGGTTCCGGCGGATCGTGCGCAGCGCCGGCCTGCCGGTTTATGCGCTCGGGGGCGTGACCGCCGCGAATGCGGGCGCGGTTGCGCCTGTGGCAGGATTTGCTGCGGTCGATGGAATGGCGCCCTTTGACGGACGGCGCAGCTAGAACTTGAAGGCGGACTTGAGCCGGATACCGGCTTCGACGCTCTGGTTTTCCCAGCGGGCGGTGTCGTTCAGTTCATTCAGTTCTTCAGCACGGATGCTGACTTCACCGCCGACCGAGAGGCGCGGGGTGATCTTGAACGTGGCGCCGGCCTGGACTTCTTCGCGCGGCAGCGGCGAGGCGCCGAGGCGGGTGAACTTGTCCACACTGACTTCCCAGCGTGAGTTTCCGCCGAGGCGCATGGAGAAGTCCTGCGACGGTTCCGCCTGCCATTGCGGGCGGTTCTCGGCCGGTTTGGCCTCGGAGAACTGGCGGTACCACTCGGTGCGGGCAGAGTTCGTTTCCGAAGCTGTCGGCGCTTCGATGCGGATCGCATCGTCGGCGCTGGCTGTCACCTGCGCGAAGGCCGGGGCCGAAAAGGCCGCCGCCGCAAACGCAAAAGAAAGAGCAAACTGTCCACGCATGTCCATCATCCTGAACCATATCGATAGTCTGCCCAGGGTACTAATGAAAGGTTAACAATTGGAAACGCTGGGCTTTTAACCGGAGAGTGTGATTTCGATCACAACCCCGTCGGTCTTCTCTCGTAATGAGGGCGCTAACGGAAGTCGGTTTCCCGTAAACCGGGTGCTCAACCGCTGCCAACCCGCGACGATCCGAAAGTTTTCACCGAAGTTGCGGCCCAGGGACAGGCCTACCGAATCTGAATCGGCCCGGGCGGACTCGTCGGTGGCGTCTGCAAACTCCAGTCCCGCGTCGATCTTGCCAAACGTCATCCGGAGGGCGGCCGAGAGCGCCGAGTAATCGCCGCCGGTTACGGTGAGGCCGTTATTGCTGGTCAGGTAACTCGCCCCAAAGGCGAGCGAAGAGAATTCCACAGATCCGCCGGCGGACCAAGTCTCCGCCCGGTCATAGGCGCCTGGAAAGGCCGCCTGCGCGGTATCGGCCTGACTATAGGCGGCGCCGGCGCGCAGACGCACACCGCTGCGGGGCAATCTGCGGGAGACATTCAACGCGATTTCAGCGGCATTCTCGATGTCAGGCCCGGACGCCGGGTCCCGGTCGAGGCCGCTGCCATTCGCTTCGGGGGTCAACGAGACGCCGGCGCGCACGCCGAGAATGCGCGGGGTTGCGTAGCTGACTTTCAGGGACGGACCGGTCAGGTCATGGTCAGTCCGGGCGAGGATCTGCCCTGCCGGGTCCAGCGTAGGGTTGACCAGCGCGGCGTGCCGGAAGAGCGAGGGCGCGCCTTCAAAAAAGCGGGCGGCGACGCCGTCATCGAAACCCGCGCGCAGTTCGCCGTAGCCGCCCTCTATATAAAGGTAACCGGTTTCAAGGCGTGCGCGGGGGCCGGCATCGCCGGGCAATGCGCGGCGCACGAAGCCGCTGAAGGCGCCAGAGGGAGCGGCGATGGCGGGCGCAGGGCCGACAACGCCGCTGAAACCCGGCCGGGCGGGATTGTCCTTGTCGATGCCGCCGGAGGTGCGAAAGCCGACGATGGCGCCGGAACCGAGCACGACGTTCGCCTCGAATGCACCGCGCAGCGTATAAAGTAGGGACCCGTCAGCGTCCGGGGCCGCAACCACGGCGGCCTCGTAGGTGGCCGCGGCTTCGATGCCGCCGGGATCGTCCCACACATCTTGCGCGGCGGCGGCGGGGGCGGCTGTGGCCGCCAGCGCAAGAGCCAGACCTGTCAGAGGATTCCGCATCTTGATGCTCCGCCGCGCGAACCTTCGGGACAGCCATGCGCAGAACGACACTGGCGAGGCCATAACCCCCTTGTTATACACGCCCCGTGAACAAGGTCTTGCACGCGGGAACACAAGAATGATGAAGCCCATGACTGCCGCCGCCTTTGCTGCGACGATCGCCCTGAGCGGATGCCTATCGGGCGGTAACTCGAAATCGGCAGAGAACGCAGCCGCCGAGTCTGTCGGCGCCGCCAATCCGTATCTCTGGCGCGCAACCCTCGACACCATGTCTACCCTGCCCGTCGTCAGCGCCGACCCCATCGGCGGCCTCGTCATCTACGACTGGAAGACCTACGAGGACGCCCCGGCCGAGCGGATCAAGGCGACCGTCTATATCCTCGACTCGCGCCTGCGCGCCGACGGGGTGAAAGTCAGCGTCTATCGCCAGACCAACAAGGATGGCACCTGGACCGATGCAGCGGTGGACGCCGAGACGGGCCAGCAGCTCGAGAACAAGATTCTTGAACGGGCCCGGCTTCTTAAAGCGTCTGAGCTCAGCTAAAGCCCAACTGACTTTCGTTTCTTCCAATGCCTTAGAGGGAGCCCCCGATGGCAACCCGGTATGATCCGCAGGCTGCGGAACCCAGATGGCGTGACGCTTGGGCCGCAGCGGACCTGTTCCGCACCAAGCGTCCCGACGAAGCGCCCGGAGCGCCGAAGGCCTACGTCCTCGAGATGTTCCCCTACCCTTCCGGCCGCCTGCACATGGGCCATGTGCGCAACTATGCGATGGGCGACGTGGTCGCCCGCCACCGGCGCGCGAAGGGATACAATGTGCTCCACCCGATGGGCTGGGACGCGTTTGGCCTGCCGGCCGAGAACGCGGCGATGGAACGGGGCATCGATCCCGGCAAATGGACTTATGCCAACATTGAGGCCATGAAGGCACAGTTCAAGAAGCTCGGCCTGTCGCTGGACTGGAGCCGCGAGTTCGCGACCTGCGATCCCGGTTACTATGGCGCCCAGCAGGCGCTTTTCCTGAAATTCCTCGAAAAGGGCCTCGTCTACCGCAAGGCCTCGAAAGTGAACTGGGACCCGGTCGACAACACTGTGCTCGCCAATGAGCAGGTGATTGATGGACGCGGCTGGCGCTCCGGCGCGATCGTCGAGCAGCGCGAGCTGACGCAATGGTTCTTCCGGATTACGGCGTACGCGGACGACTTGCTGGAGCAGGTACAGAAGCTTGAGCGCTGGCCGGAAAAGGTTCGCACAATGCAGGCAAACTGGATCGGCAAGTCCGAAGGCCTGCAGCTGACCTTTCATTTTGCGGGCGCGCCGCCCAAGGGCTTCGAAACAGGCATCGACGTATTCACCACGCGGCCAGACACATTGTTCGGCGCGAGCTTCGTGGCGCTGTCGCCTGACCATCCGCTGGTTGTTCAACTGGCGGACGGATCAGATGCGCTGAAGGCCTTCCGGGCGAAGTGCGCGCAGATCGGCACGAGCGAAGAGGCGATCGAGAAAGCCGAGAAGCTTGGCTTCGATACAGGCCTGACAGTGGCGCATCCCTTCCTTGAAGGCGAGACGCTGCCGGTGTGGATCGCGAACTTCGTGCTGATGGGTTACGGCACCGGCGCCATCTTTGGCTGTCCGGCCCATGACCAGCGGGATATCGAGTTCGCCCGAAAGTACGCCCTGCCGGTGACCCCGGTCGTACTGCCACCGGACACCGAGCCGGAAGATTTCCGGGTCGAGGACAAGGCCTATACCGGGCCGGGACGCATCTTCAATTCCGGCTTCCTGGACGGCCTGACCATCGAAGACGCCAAGCGTCTCGCGATCCAGCGCGTTGAAGATGCGCGGCAAGGTCACGGTACGGTCAATTTCCGGCTGCGCGATTGGGGTTTCTCCCGCCAGCGCTACTGGGGCTGCCCAATCCCGGTGATCTATTGCGAAGTGTGCGGCGCGGTGCCGGTGCCGGCGAAGACGCTGCCGGTGTGCCTGCCGGAAGACGTGACCTTCGACAAGCCGGGCAACCCGCTCGACCTCCACCCGACCTGGAAGCATGTGAATTGTCCCGCATGCGGCAAGCCCGCACGGCGCGAGACCGATACGCTGGACACCTTCGTGGACAGCTCCTGGTACTATGCCCGCTTCGCCTCGATCAGCGATCCGGCGGAGCGTGCCTATTGGCTGCCGGTGGATCAGTATATCGGCGGCGTGGAGCATGCGGTTCTGCACCTTCTCTATTCACGGGCCTTTGCGCGCGCCATGCGGGATGTGGGAGAACTGGACCTGCCGGCCGGCGAGCCCTTTGCGGGCCTGTTCACGCAAGGCATGGTGACCCACGAAACCTACCGCTCCGCAGACGGACGATGGCTGGAGCCGGGTGCAGTCGAGAAGCGGGACAATGGCTGGACCGAGACCGGGACCGGCAACCTTGTCGAGGCGGGCGCCATCGAGAAGATGTCGAAGTCCAAAAAGAACACGGTAGATCCCGACGGGATCGTCGCGACCTATGGCGCGGACGTCGCGCGCTGGTTCATGTTGTCGGACTCCCCGCCTGAGCGTGACGTGGAATGGACGCAATCAGGGGTCGAGGGGGCGAGCCGCTTTTCGCAGCGGATCTGGAGCCTCGCGGACACGTTGGCCGACGGCCATGCCGGGGGCCCCTACCACGCCCCGGGAGACGACGGGGCCTCGAGCGACCTGCGGCGGGTAAGCCACCGCGCGGCGAAAGCCATCGACAAGGCCATCGATGAGTTCCGGTTCAACTCTGCCATCGCGACGATCTATGAATGGGTCAACGCGCTGAAGAAGGCCGAGCAGGCTGGCGGCCTCGAAGGGTCGCGCGCCGAGGCCATCTCGATGCTGGCACGCTGCCTGACCCCGTTCATGCCGCACCTGGCTGAAAGCGTCTGGGAGCGGATCGGCGGCGCGGGCCTCGTTTCGGCCGCCGCTTGGCCGCAGGCCGATCCGGCACTGCTGACCGATGACACCATGACGCTGGCCGTTCAGGTGAATGGCAAACGGCGCGGCGAGATCACTGTGGCGAAGGACCTTGGCAATGACGCGGTGATCGCCGCAGCATCCGCCCTGCCGGAAGTGAGCGGCTTCATCTCAGGCAAGGACGTGAAGAAAACCATTGTCGTGCCGGGACGCATCGTGAATATCGTCGTGGCATGAAACGCATTGTCTCAGCCCTTATCCTCGCCGGCCTTGCCGCCCCGCTCGCCGGGTGCGGCTTCCGGCCTATCTATGCGCCGGTGGACGGCAAACTCGCAGATGGCGGCCTCGTGGAAGTGGCGACCATCCGGGGCAGGGCAGGGCATATGCTGCGCCAGGCGCTGCTGCAGGAACTGGCCCTCGGCGTACCGGGACTGACGGAACCTGTGCTCGTGAGCGTCAATCTGGATGACCAGCTCGCCCGCCTCGCCTTCCAGCCGGACGGCGCCGCCTCGCGCTCCAGCGTGCTGGCAACAGGCAGTTATTCCATGACCGGCGAGACTGTTTCGGTCACGGGCAGCGTGAATGTTGAGACCGGATTCCTCGTCCCGGACTCGCCCTTCGGCGATATTGCGGCGCAGACCAGTGCCTCCGACCGGGCCATGCGCCTGCTGGCCAAACGCATCGCGGACGACATCCGCCTGCAGTTCGCCGCCAAGTAATGCTCGTCAAAGGCCGGCAGGCAGAGACCTTCGCCCGGCGACCCGGCGAGGCGTTCTGGGCGGTGCTCGCCTTTTCCGAAGATCAAGGCCTCGCCTCCGACGCTGTACAATCGGTGCTGAGCGCCTGGCGGGGCAAGGGCGAACTCGATGTAACGGTGCTCGACGACGAGGCCGTGCGAAAAGATCCGTCGCTGTTGTTCGATGCGCTGGAGGCGGTGTCCCTTCTTGGCGACAAGCGC
>CAMEDD010000051.1 GCA_945913285.1 Candidatus Sulfopaludibacter sp. SbA3 | reverse complement strand
CAAATGGCAGACGAACTTCGGACCCGGCCTCCACTTCCACCTGCCGGCCCCGATCGAGAGCCACACGCTGCTCAACGTCGAGACCCGTAACGAAAAGCGGATCGGCAGCAACCAGGAAGAGAGCCTGATGCTGACGCAGGACGAGAACATCGTCGACATCCAGTTCTCGGTGTTCTGGAAGATCGACACGGCCAACCCGGAAAACTTCCTCCTCAACGTGCGCGACCCCGAACTTTCCGTTGAACAGGTTGCCGAATCCGTGATGCGCGAAGTCGTCGGCAAGACGAGCCTGCAGAACATCATCACCACCGAGCGTGACACGGTCCAGCAGGCCGTTGCCGAGCAGACGCAGGCCTTGCTCGACGAATACCGCGCCGGCGTCGAGATCCTCTCGATCTCGATCGGCAAGTCAGATCCGCCGCAACAGGTGATCGAGGCCTTCAACGACGTAAACGTCGCCGAACAGGACGCCGAAACGCGTACCAACCAGGCCGCGCAGTTCGCCAACGAGATCGTGCCTCAGGCCCGAGGTACTGCGCAGCGCCTCTTGCAGGAAGCCGAAGCCTACCGCGACCGCGTCATCGCCGACGCCGGCGGTGAAGCCTCCCGGTTCGACCAGATCTACGAGCAATACCGCAAGGCGCCGCGCGTGACGCGTGAACGCATGTACCTCGAAACGATGGAGCGCGTGCTCGGCCGTACCGACAAGATGATCCTCGATCAGAACTCCGGCGCGGTTCCCTATCTTCCGCTGGAGCGCACCCGCCGCCCGGCCACGACGCCGAACAACGGAGACCAGTAATGCGCGCTTTCAGATGGCTCATCCTGATCGTGTCCGTCGTCGGACTGATCGTCGTCTTCAACGTCTTCTACGTGGTCCGCCAGTCCCAACAGGCTATCGTGCTGCAGGTCGGCCGGCCTGTCGCGCTCATCAACGAGCCCGGCAAGGACGAGGCAGGCCTTCACATGAAGATCCCCATCGTTCAGCAGGTCGAGATCATCGACAAGCGTAACCTTGGCCTCGACATCGAAGGCATTGATGTTCTGGCCGCTGACCAGCGCCGCCTCCGGGTCGATGCGTTCGTCCGTTGGCGGATCAAGGACCCGCTTCAGTACTACCAGCGCTTCCGCCGCGAAGAGGCCGCCCAGTCGCAGCTGAATCGGATCACCACCTCCGCCATCCGCGAAGTGCTCGGTGACGTGCCGGTCCCGGAAATCGTCTCCGGCCAGCGTGCCCAGCTGATGGGCCGCATCCGCGCGAGCGTCAACGCAGGTCTCGCCAAGGACGGTATCGACATCATCGACGTGCGCGTCCGCCAGGCAGACCTGCCGGGCGAGGTCGCCGAAGGCGTCTATAACCGTATGCGGACGGCCCGTTTGCAGGAAGCCCAGCGCATCCGTTCGGAAGGGGAGGAAAAGGCTCGCCTGATCCGCGCCACCGCCGAACGCGAGAAGACCGTCATCGAGGCCCAGGCCCGCGAACAGTCCTCGAAAATCCGCGGTGAAGGCGATGCGAAAGCCTCCGAAACCTATGCGCTCGCCTACAGCAAAGACCCGGAATTCTTCCGCTTCCAGCGCGCCTTGATCGCCTGCGAAGCGTCGATTCAGGAAGGCACGCAGGTCATCGTCGGCCCGAAATCGCTCGGCATCTGCGACGATTTCCTCGACAGCGCCCGCACCGCCGGCGTTCCGCGCTAGCCTCGCCTGCCAACAGGCGGCGGCGGGCATAACCCGCCGCCGCGCCCGGCCCCGGCCGATAGCAGTCCGCGGCGCCCGAAGCGGTTGCACCGCGCCGTCAAAGCGCCATAGTGAGGCTCCATCCGGACGGCGAAATCCATCCGGCGCCTGTTGGAGCTTTGACCGAAATGAACCGCACCGCTGTCCTCGCGCTCATTCTCGCCGCACTCCCGGCCGCAGGCCTGACAGCCACCGCGCAAGGCAGCCTCTCGCAGCCCGCCGCCGGCGTGGACATGAAATCGGCGCCCTCCAGCTTCCGCGACCTCGCCAAGCGCCTGATGCCGGCCGTCGTGAACATCTCGACCGAGCAGGCCCTCGCCGCCCCGTTGCCAACCTTCCCGGAAGGCTCGCCCGCCGAGCGCTTCAACGACTATTTCGGCCGCGATGGCGGCGCCGAGATGCAGGGCTCCCTCGGCTCCGGCTTCGTTATCAGCGCCGATGGCTTCATCGTCACGAACGACCATGTGATTGAGCAGGCCGACACGATCACGATCACTTTCTCAAGCGGGCGCGAGCTGCAGGCCAAACTCGTCGGCCGCGACAAGGACACCGACATTGCCGTCCTGAAAGTGAACTCGAGATCGCCGCTCCCCTTCGTCGAGATGGCCAATAGCGACTTGGCCGAAGTCGGTGACTGGGTCATCGCGATCGGCAACCCGCTCGGCTTCGGCGGCTCGGTCTCCGCCGGTATCATCTCCGCAACGGGCCGGGACCTGAACGCTGGGCGGTCGGATAATTTCATCCAGACCGACGCCGCCATCAACCAGGGCAACTCCGGCGGACCGCTTTTCAATCTCGCCGGCCAGGTCGTCGGCGTGAACACCGCCATCATCTCCCAGTCCGGCGGCTCCATCGGCCTCGGTTTCTCCGTGCCGTCCAATTCCGTGAAGCGCATCTCGCAGCAGTTGATCAAAGAAGGCCGCGTCCGCCGTCCCTGGCTCGGCGTTAATGTGCAGGATGCAGACGCCGCCCTGATCAAGGCCTACCGCGCCAAAGGCCTCACCGGCGTCATCATCACCCGCATTTCGGATGACAGCCCGGCCAAGACTGCCAAGCTCGAAGTCGGCGATCTCATCCTCACCATCGACGGAAAATCGATTGGCGGCGTGCGCGAGATGACCCGCATGCTGTCGGAAAAGGCGATCGGCAAGCCGGTCAAGCTCTCGGTCGTCCGCGACGGCCGCGCCCGCGACGTCAACATCACGCTCACCGAACTGAAGGAGGACGATGAGGATGCCGCCGCCGCTACGCCCGACACCGCGGCCAACTCGAATGATCTGGGGGCGGAGCTTGCCCCCGTCGATGATGACATGCGCCGGCGTTACGGCATTCCGAAAGATATCTCCGGCGTCGTCGTCTCCTCGGTCAGCCCGCGCGGCCGCGCCTACAATAAACTCCGCCGCGCCGACGTCATCGTCGAAGTAAATTTCCAGACAGTGTCGACAGTCACCCAAACCCTTGAAAAGGTAAAAGCCGCCATGGCGAACCCGTCCCAACCGGTCCTCATCCGCGTCAAACGCCGCGGCGAAACCGGTGGCTGGTTCGACCAGTTCATCTCCATAGAAGTCACGAAGTAGGCGCCGCCGGCTCGGCCAGATTCAAGACGCATCGACCATGAAATTGCTCTTCTTGTGCGTCGCCAATTCCGCCCGCAGCCAGATGGCCGAAGGCCTCGCCCGCGACCTCTTCGGTCCCGGCGCGGAGATCATGTCCGCCGGATCGGCGCCCACGAAACCAAATCCCTACGCCATCGAGGCGATGGCAGGCCGGGGCATCGACATCAGGGCACACAGCTCGAAATCCTTCGCCAGCCTTGACGCCGCCGAATTCGATTACGTGATCACTCTCTGCGCGGAAGAGATTTGCCCCTGGTTGCCCGGCAAGACCCAGCGCCTTCACTGGCCCATCGACGACCCCGCAAGCTCCGATCCAGCCCTGACGCCGGAAGACTTCCGCCGCCGCTTCGCGTCTGCCCGTGACGATATTGAGGCCCGCATTCGGGCCTTCATGGCGACCGCCCCCCTTTGAGCCGATAATTTCCGTAACGTAATGCCTTCAGGGGGCTGCGAAATGTCAACGCAGCTTGTCACGAAAGTGCCGTTTGGGCTCGCCAAGCCCCGCAACGCACGCTAAGAGCAGACAAACAATAGTTTTTCCGGGCTGAGAGACACGTCATGATCCATCCTTCGCTCATCGCAATCGGCGCCATCGTCCTGGTGTTCGGCATCCTGAACCTCATCGAGTTCAAACGGATCGACTAAGCCTGAAAGGGCGGCCACAATGTCCGCTCCGGTACTGATACCGTCCACACTGGCTGATCCCATGCTGCTGGCCTCGCTTGCGGGCGGCCTGGTCCTTCTGGCCCTTGGCGGAGACCTGCTGGTGCGCGGCGCTGTCCGCGCGGGCCGCGCCCTCGGCGCCACGCCCCTCGTCGCCGGCATCTTCATCGTTGCGCTCGCCACCTCGCTGCCGGAAATCTTCGTCTCGGTGAACGCTGCCTTCGCCGGCAGCCCGGGCCTCGCCGTTGGCAACATCGTCGGCTCCAGCATCGCCAACGTCTTCCTGGTGCTCGCGATCCCGGCTCTTATCTTCCCCTTCGCCGCGGGCGGCCCGGGGCAGGGGCGCGCGCTGTTTGCCACCCTCCTCGCCACCGCCCTATGGATTGGCATGACGGCGATCATGCCGCTCTCGCCGCTCGTGGGCATCTGCTTCCTAATGGTCCTCATCGGCTATACCGGCCTCAGCCTGTTCGCCGCCCGCCGCGATGAAGTCGCCGGCAAGCCGACCGGCATCCGCGAACACGACGCCGCCGGCCCGCCGCTCTGGCGCGCCCTCATCTACATCCCGCTCGGTGTCACCGCCCTCGTCTTCGGCTCTGGCTTCATCGTTGAAGGCGCGGACGGTCTCGCCCGCGTCGCCGGCGTCCCCGAAGAGTACATTGGCCTCACGCTGCTCGCGGTCGGCACCTCGCTGCCCGAAATCGGCGCCTCGCTCGCCGCCGCCTTCCGCAAGCGCAGCGATGTCGTCGTCGGTAACATCCTCGGCTCCAACATCATCAACATCCTCGGCGCAGGCGGCATCGTCGCGATGAGCGGGCCGTTCGAGATCGCGCGCCTTTTCCGCACCTATGATCACTGGGTCATGGGTTTTGCCGCGCTCGTCCTTGCGGTCCTGATCGTCACGCGCGCCAGGATCGGCCGCCTTCTCGCCCTCCTGCTGCTCCTTCTGTACGCGGTCTATATCTACGGCCTCGTGAACGGCGTCAGCCTGCTCGGCCTCTACGAAACCCTGCGCGGATGACACCCGGCGCGGCGCTCGTCACCGGCGCAGGCGCGCGCCTCGGCCAGGCCATGGCGATCGCCCTCGGCGCCGATGGCTGGGCAGTGGCCGTACACTACCGCGGCTCGAAAGCCGGCGCTGAAGACACCGCCGCCACCATCCGGGAGGCTGGCGGGCGCGCCGAAATCATCGCCTGCGACCTTGCGGACGAAGCGGCCCGCAGCAGTCTCGTCGCGGACGCCGCCGCCCGGCTCGGCCAGCCGCTCACCCTGCTTGTCAATTCCGCCTCCACCTTCAGCAATGATACGGCCACGGATCATTCCCGCGCCGACTGGGACTATCATTTCGAGCCGAACCTGCGCGCGCCGATCCATCTCGCCCAGCAATTCGAGAAGGCCCTGGCGGCCGGGCAGAAGGGCCTCGTCGTCAACCTGATTGACCAGCGCGTCTGGAAGCTCACCCCGCAATTCTTCACCTACACGCTCTCCAAGGCCGCGCTCTGGCAGGCGACGCAAACCCTCGCCCAGGCCCTCGCCCCCGCCATCCGCGTCAATGCCATCGGGCCTGGCCCGGCGCTCGCCAGCATCCATCAGTCGCCGGACATCTTCGCGGCCGAGGCCGCAGCGACCCTCACCGGTGAAGGCTCAAGCCCCGCCGAAATTGTTCGGGCCTTGCGCTACTTCATCGCCGCCAGCAGTGTCACCGGCCAGATGATCGCCTCCGATGGCGGCCAGCATCTTGTCTGGCAGACACCCGACACCCAGCTCTGAGGCTCCCTTGCACTTCGGCTCCGATACCACCGCTCCCGCCCATCCGGCCGTGCTCGAAGCGCTCGCCCGCGCCAACACAGGCTACGAATCCAGCTATGGCAACGACGCCCTTACGGGGCGCCTCCGGGCGCTCCTCACCGAAACGCTGGATACGGAGGATTTCGACTACTGGCTCGTTGCCTCCGGCACCGCCGCCAACGCGCTGGCGCTGTCTTGCTTCTGCCCGTCCACCGGCGCCATCCTCTGCCACGAGGAGGCACATATCGAGCGTGACGAGCGAGGCGCGCCTGGCTTCTTCAGCGGTGGCGCCTCGCTGCGCCTGTTGCCCGGCCACGGCGCGAAAATCGATCCCGCCGCCTTCGAGGCCGCCATCGTCGCCAATAATCCGGACTTCGTGCACGAAACCCCGCTCTACGCCTTGTCCCTCACGAACCTCACCGAGTGCGGCACGCTGTATTCCGGCGCCGAGATCGCCGCCTTCGCGCAGCGCGCCAAATCCGCCGGCCTCGCCGTGCACCTCGACGGCGCCCGCCTCTCGAACGCGCTTGCCTCGACCGGGGCCCGCGTTTCGCAGCTCTCCTGGACCTGCGGCGTCGATGTCCTGACCCTCGGCCTCACCAAGACCGGCGCGATCGGTTGCGAGCTCATCGTCCTCTTCGGCAAGGCGCGCGAGAAATTTCCCGAACTCCGTGTGCGTGCCAAACGCGCCGGCCACATGCCGCCCAAGATGCGCTACCTTGCGGCTCAGGCCGAAGCCATGCTCACCGCCGGCCTCTGGCTTGAACTCGCGGGCCACGCGAACGCCATGGCCGCGCAGCTGTCTTCTGTCTTCTCGGCGTCCGGAGTGGATCACGCTTATCCGTCGCAAGGCAACGAGGTTTTCGTCAACCTGACGCCTGGCCAGATTGCCTCCCTCCGTGCGCAGGGCGCGGCTTTCCTGGAATGGCCGAGCGGATCCTGCCGCTTCGTCTGTTGCTGGACCACGACGCAAGCCGACCTCCGCGCCCTCGGCGCCGCGCTTGCTCACGCCGCTAAGCGCTGAAGCCTTTCGACAGCCAGCCTTGCAGGCTCGCCATTGTCGCGCTCGCGTCGATCGGCGTGTACTCCGCCCCGCCCAGCAATTCCTGGTGCAGGCTCATCACCAGCATCGGGGAGAGGGTGGCCAGCGCTGCGGCCCGCAGGCCGGTCTCCGTTGTCGGCCCACCGGGCGTGTCCCGAAGCTTGTCGCTGATGGCCTTCAGCGCCGGCTCCAGCACCTTCGCGAGATAGGCCTGGCCGGCCACTTCATCGGCGAGGCCTTCGATCAGCCCGAAGGCATGCGCGCGGGTAAAGCCGCCGAGCTTCATGCCCGCTTCCGAGATGCGGAAATACTCCTCGAAAGCCGCCGCAGGGCTGATGGAGGGCGTCGACACCATTTCCCAGAGCAGCGTCGCCCGCAGGCCGATATTCTCGAGGATATCGACAACGAGGCCCTGCCTGTCATGGAAGTAGTGGCGCAGCGTGGGCTCCGACTGTTGCGCTGCCATCGCGAACTGTCGCAGCGACGGGCGCCGCAAGTCCGCCGACAGGGCAAAATCGGTCAGTACGTTCAGCAGAGCCGCGCGCTTCTCTTCAAAATCGTGGTTCCTGGCTCCAGCGGGTCTGGGCATTGCTTCCGTCCCTTCGAACGCGTCATCCAAGGCCGAATTGAGGCCTCGCCGAGCGCTTCTGTCATAGGTGCTTATACGCAGGTCATGCCACGTAACCCACCCGCAAGCGAGATCCGCAATCAAATTAGGACCAGAAGGCCTGTAAGCCGGGTTCTGTTCGCCCCTTGCGGGGTCTGGCAACCATTCCTCTGGGACGCTCATTGCTGAACGCCTCACGCGACACACCCGGGGCACGGGCATAAGACGGCCCATATGTGCCCCCTACTTGGTCTTGCTCCGGGCGGGGTTTGCCATGCCAGTTCTGTTGCCAGAACTGCGGTGGGCTCTTACCCCACCCTTTCACCCTTACCTCTTGGCCGAAGCCGCGAGGCGGTTTCCTTTCTGTGGCACTTTCCCTCGGCTCACGCCGGGCGGCCGTTAGCCGTCGCCCTGTCTTGTCGGAGCCCGGACTTTCCTCCAGCACGCAGTTACCCACGTACCAGCGGTTGCCCGGCCTTCTGGTCCTGGCGGAGTTTATAAGCCAACGGACGCGTAGGGGGAAGGGCAGCCCGGAGCCGCTTGATTTTGAATATCCCCGCAGTGGCCGGATGCGGGTCGATAACTGAAGGGCCGGTAATCTAAAAATCAAAGACGCCCGCCATGCGCAGCCGGCAAAAATCTACCTATCCCACGCCTGCCAGCGGCTCAAATGGATCGGGCCACCTCGGCTGCAGAGCTTCCCCGCTATCCTTGCTTCAAGCTGCCCAAGATGTTCAACCGGTTGAAAGTTTTAGTTGAAATGGACGATGCCATGATCACAGTCGGCGCTTTTGAGGCCAACACCCATCTTTCCGCATTGCTCGATAAGGTTGCGGCTGGCGAAGAAGTGCTGATCACAAAGCACGGGAAGGCGATCGCGCGCCTGGTCAGGGCCGAAGACGCCGCCCGCGAGGACGTGGACGCTGTCATCGCGAAGATGAAGGCGCTGCGGGCTGGAACAACCCTCGGATCTGATTGGAAAGTCCTGAGGAACGAGGGGCGGCGGTGAGCGCTTTGGTTCTTGATTGTCCCCTCGCCGTTGCTTGGTGTTTTGAAGATGAAGCGAGCGCAGCGGCCGATGCCATTTTTGGAGCGTGTGCGCGACGACGGCGCCTTCGTTGCTGCTCTATGGGTCTAGGAGGTCGTGAATGTGTTGACGCTGGCAGCAAGGCGCGGGCGCATCGGCGGCGGCGATGTGGCAGCGCGGCTGGCGCTCATTACGCCACTACCCATTCGCGTTGACGATGAGGGGGCGCCCGTGCGTGGCGTGAAACCGCGTTGCTCGCGCAGGCTGAAACGTTGACGGTGTATGGCGCCGCTTATCTGGAGCTGGCCCCGCGCCTGGGCGCAGACCTTGCCACGCTGGACACTGAACTGCGGCGCGCCGCCGGCCGCGTCGGTGTAAGGGTTTTGCCGTGACAAACTTCCTCCTGTCCTGAAATCCCCGTTGATCTGGCGGACGCCAGGATCTTCGCCAGACCGTTCGGCGCATGGCTTCCCGACAAGGGCGATACCAATTCGGGGATTAAGCGGACCGGCGAAACGGGCCAGGATGGCACCGATGGTCATCCTGGGCGCCAGCGCAGGATAGATCCGATTCTGCCATTGAGCTACTCACCGAGCAATCGGGTTAGCATTCTGCGCATATGATCCTGGCCGCCAGAAAAGATGGCGTCATTTTCAGTCATGGAATGCTCCAGGGGGAAAAGGTCGCGACGACTTGCGGGCCATCAGCATGCCCGCAAGTTGCCAGAGCCAGGCGGTCACGATGATGAGCCAGGCCAAGCCGTGCACGGAGTACTTCACCGTGTCACAGATCGGGATGAGCCAATACAGCGTCGACAGCACGACCCCGTCCTGAGACGGATGGTTGAGGATAATCACCGGCATCAAGGTGTTGGCGATGAGCACCGATACGAGATAGACGAACGCCATTCCATCACAGAGGGTCCGCACGACCCGTGACCGGACCGTTGAGCGGTAGACGCTCATCAGGAAACAGCAGAAGCCGGGAGGAGCCAGCGTGTCGGCGCCAAGCTGAAACTGGGCGTAGATCTTGCGGCCGCCCTCATTCAGGGCCTGAGCGAACTGGCCGATTTCGGGCTGATGGTAGCCAAATTGCACGTCCAGCGGCGGGATACCGCCTGTAAGCGCCGTCAGCACCTTGATCTGAGACGTCACCAACCAGAGCGAGGGGAACAGCGCGGCTGCGGCGATAACAATCCCCAGCGGGTTGGACAGCAACCTTTGCCCCGTTGGCGAAAACATTAGGAAGAGCGTCAACAGGGTCCAGGCCAGTCCGATCAGCGAAATACCTGAGTAGAGCGAAGGATCGAACAATAAGGTCATTTGCGCGCCTTTGCTCCGCTTGGATCAATGCAGATCACTTCTGTCTCATTGCCTTCCAGCGCCGCATTCAGGATCGGACTGTTGGTCGTACAGGCCCATCCGGACGCCGTGAAGGAGAAGTCACGGGTGAAGGTGCCGCGGAGTGGCATTGGGTAAACGATGAACCGCTTCTCCTTCGGCAGGAAACGATACACGCGGTCCGTCGAGGTCTCGTTTATCCAGACCTCCTGCGTGACCGGGTGGATCGCAAGCGAATAGGGGGCAGGTCGATACCCCTTGGCAAACTCCGGCATTGGATAGACGTCGCTTTTCAGGCTCGCGGTATCAATACGCGCGATCATGCCGTCGCTGTATCCTGTCAACCAAAGCGCACCGCTCGCATCGAAGCGCAGGCGACGCGGCCCTTCAACGGGCGAGTCGAATTCCGTCACCTCAAGCGTCTTTGGATCGATGGCGCCAATCTTGTCGCCCCACAGGCGTGCATACCAGACGCGCCCGTCAACTGGGCTGACATCGATGCCGTAGGGAAGCGAGCCGCCCGCACCACCAAGCGCCTTGAGCTCTGGCAGATCGATCAGTTTGATGTCCCCGCTGACTGGATCAAGCCGGCCCACCTGCGATGACGCCGCCAGCGTGAACCAGATGATGCCGTCGCCGCCTGCCCGGATCGTATGCGGATAGCGTGCCGGCTCTGGCAGCACGAACGAATCCTTCCACGTCCGTGTCTTCGGATCGAATACGCCAATCTCGTCGGACCCGGCGTTCGTTGTGTACCAGTAGCCGGTCTTCCCGAGCACCAGCGAATGCGGACCCGGATCCTTGGAGCGTCCGGAATAGCTGTCCCCTTTGCCAACGGCGGGACGCATCGACGGCGGCTGTTCGAAAAAGACAGACTTTCCGGAATCGAGGTCCGTCACCGCCATCTGGCTTGCCGTGCGGTCGACGGTATACATCAGGCCGTCGGCAGGGTTGATGTCCGCGTCATGAGGGAAGATGGTGTTTTCGAGTCTGTACTCATGGATGACAGCCTTCTGGGTTTCGGCGTCGACTGGAAACACCGGCCGCACATTCGGCGCCTGCCCCCGGAACCCGGCTGACAGCAGCGCAGCCCGGCTCTCGATCAGCTTGGGATCCGGTTTGCCAAGATAACCCTGCATGCGCTTGGTCACCTCGGCCCACTGCTCAGGCGGCCGCGGTGCACGCGTGACGCTATTGCCTAAGGCATGGCAGCCTGCACAATCGCGCTGCAGGTTCTGGCGGCTTGAGATCGCCGCCGGGTCCTTGTCGAAGGCAAGGTTCCCGAAGTGATAGACGGAGGGCAGGCTTTCGGAAATCTCAGCCGCGTCGGTCATCGGCGTGAGTACCGCCTGCTGCTCGACAGACTTCCCAAGGGTGAGCATCAGCTTGTTCGTCTCGTCCTGGTAATAGGGCAGGCGGAACCTGACCGTGACCTCCCCAGTCAAACGCGTCGACAGTTCGTACCGACCCTTTTCATCGGTGAAAACGCTTTCCGAGACACCGGATGCCTCGTTGGTCACCCTCACCATGACACCGTTGAGAGGTGCGCTATGACCGTCCTTCACGACCCCCGTCAACAGCGCCAGGTTCACAGCCCGCACAGCTTTGGGGGACTCCTTTGCCGAACAGGCTACGAGCGCCAAGCTCAAGAAAACAATCGAGGACAACCTCTTCATGCGCTTTTCCTCGCGATCGAACCCGTTATGAAACTCCAGCATTGCAATTGTGTACCAATCGGTCAACAATAACCTATGGCGCGTCTCATCGAGTTCGACATCATGACTGCGAGGGAGAGCGCAATGAAGCTCTTCTGGCGCAAGGGCTACCGGGCGTCATCGCTTTCGGATCTCCTGGATGAAATGAAGATTGGCCGCGGCAGTTTCTACGCCGCGTTCGGAGACAAGCGGCGCCTGTACCTCGAGTGCCTCAACCTTTTCGCGGAGCGAACCGCTGCCATTGTCCAGAAGACCAGGGACAAATACCCGCCGATGGATGCGATAAGGTATTTCCTGCAACATAGCCTGAACCATGGTGAAGGATCGAAAGCAGGATTCGGGTGCATGGCAGTCAACACCGTCATCGAACTCGCAGGCGTAGACGACGAACTGGCCGCGGCGGCCAGCGCATGGCTGTCGAAATTGCAGGCACTGTTCGAAGATTGCCTGTGCGAAGCTGGCTACTCTCCGGCACGCGCCGCAGAATACGCCGCCTACCTCATGCTAGTGAATGAAGGCGTCCGGGTGGCGAGCCGCTGCAAACTCCCGCACCGTCAAAGCCTTGAGGCCATTGATACCGCGCTTCGTCTGCTGCAAGCCGCACCCCGCTGAACGGTGCTGTCAGTTCAACGCTAACTTGTCTCCGATTGCTGACGGGTGTCAGTCTTTTGGGGGGGGCGTATTGTTGGCGAAGCTCTCGTTCAAACGTCATCGGTTTCCGCCCGTCGTCATGCGGCATTCGGTCTGGCTCTGTTTCCGCCTTAGCTTGAGCTTCAGGGAGTTGGAGGGCGGCCCCGCTCAGCGGGGCGTGGACGTCACCTATGAGACTATCCCGTGCTGGACCAACAAGTTTGGCCCGCCGCCTCGCGCGCCGCGTGCAGACAGGCCGCGCCCCGCTCCCACCCCGCCTACGCGCCCGCGTCCGCCCGGCCTCGTGGAGGTTCTCGATCACCTCGACCACCGCCTCGCCGCGCCGGATACGTCCTGACCCGTCCCGGAAGTTCAGCGGCCAGTTCAACGCCCCGCGCTTTGCGGGCGCGCCCGCACATGGCAGAAGGACACTCATGTTGAACAACTGGCGAGACGACCTGACCGAGCCGGCCACGCGCGCCGTCTTCCGCCTGTTCCGGCCGGACGTGCGCATCGTCACCGGCGGCATTGCCTTCTATGCGCTCTTCTCGATCTTCCCGCTGATCTACCTGACGCTGACACTGCTAACGGTCTTCCTCCCCCCGGAACTCGCCGCGCAACTCGCGACCCCCATCAGCAACTTCTTCAGCCACAACGTCGAATCGCTCTCCCCCGAAGAAGTGGACACTATCCGCAACCTCACGCCGGTTGGCCTCAGCTTGCGGGCCTTCGCAGCGGTTATCCTTGTGCTGATCACCGCCACCTCCGGCGCGAAGGCCGCCATCACCGGCATCCGGATGATCGCGGGCACCGAGGAACGCACCCGCTTTGCCCGCTTCCAGGGCATCTCGCTCCTGCTCACCGGCGCGCTGGTCCTGCTCGTCTGGTTGCTCAGCGCACTGCAGCTCGCGGTTACCGTGATCACCTCCGAAGGCGGCAGCACCGTGGGCCGTTTCGCGGGCGAGATCGCCTCGCTGGCCGATGCACTTTGGATTTCGAAGGGCATCGCAGGTTTCGCCGTCTTCTACCTCATCCTCGTCCTCGCCCTGCGCGGCCATGTCGAGCGTGGCACGAAGGCCATTGCGGCGGGCGCAGCGGCCGGAACCTTGGCCTTCGTCTTCGTCACTTTCCTGTTCCAGCTTTACCTCAATTATTCCGTCCTCGGAACACTCTATGGCGCGCTCGCCTCGGTCATCCTCGGCTTCGTCTGGCTCTCGGTCTCGGTCATGTCGCTGCTGCTGGGCGCAGCACTCGCCACCGAATGGGCTCAGGCCTGGGGCGAAGAGGGTGCGGACGCCGCCGCATAGGCCTCAGCCACGTGGGCGAGCCTTCGCAGGGTGCGCGCGTCCGCCATCCCGGTCACGGCGTCTGGCAGGAACCGCCGCTGGAAGGCGCGCAGCGCCGACGGCACATCGGTGATGTCATAGCCGATCGCGCCCAAGAGGCGGTTCAACCCGCCCGGATCGCCGCCCATCCAGACGCAGCCAGCCCCCGCCGCTTCGTCCGGCCACAGACCAACCCCCGCCTCGGCAAGCCGCGGCCAGGGAAAATGCTCGCCGGGGTCGATCTTGCGGCGCGGCGCAATGTCGGAATGGCCGGCCACGCGGGCCTGCGGAATCCCATGCCGGGTGACGATCGCCTGGCAGAGTTCAATTAGCGCCGCGATCTGCGGCTCCGGATAAGGCGGCAGGCGCCGCCCGGGAAGAGGAAAATCATGGCCGCCATTAACGATCTCGATGCCGATGGACCGCGAGTTCAGGTCATCATCGCCCTGCCAGCTCGACAAGCCTGCATGCCAGGCCCGCCGGCTCTCGTCCACGAGGCGCACCACCCGGCCATCTTCCCAGACCATGTAATGGGCCGACACCTTCGCCTCGGGGTCGCGCATCCGGTCGAGGGCCCCCTGGCCGGTTTCCATGCCGGTATAGTGCAGGACGAGCATGTCCACCTTGTGGCGGCGCTCATCATGGTTCGGGCTCGGCGCGTCTGTGATCTGCATCAGGAGTCTCCGGATGCCAGTTTCTTCCCAAGAGAGGCGTCAGGCAACACGGAATTGGGCCGGATGGCAATCAGGAAGACCCCGGCGAGCGAAACCGCGCCGCCGATGACCAGTTTCCAGGTGAACGGCTCGCCCAGAAGCGTCACGCCGAACACCACGCCCCAAAGCGGCGTCATAAGCGTCAGCGGCGACAGGAGGGAGACGTCATGACGTTTCACCAGCGTATAGAAGGCCGAGTGCGCAAAGATCGAAACGCCCAGCACGGCAAACAGGCTCGCGAGCCAAACTTCCCACCCGCCGGCAACATAAGCCTCGATCTGCCCGGTCTCCATAAGGCCCGACATCGCAAACAGCGGCGCAAAGCTGAACAGGCCCACCCAGGCCTGCAGGTTCAGCGCGTCCATCGGCGGCATGCGCTTCATCACGATGCCGCCCGCCGAACCAAGCACGGCGGCAAAGAAGATCAGCATCAGGCCGTAAGACAGCGTGAAGGAATTCGGATCGAACGCGATCACGACCACGCCCGCAAAGGCGAGCGCGATGCCAAGGCCTCGCCGCCAGCGGATGTGCTCGCCGAGAAACACCATGCTCATCAGCGTTGAGATCGGCACGCCGAGCTGGCCAGTGACCGCTGCGGCCGACACATCGGCGTTCGCGAGACCGATGAACAGCAGCCCGAAATTCAGGCAGCCGATCAGCATCGCGATCAGGAACAAGGTTGCGAGATTCTTCGGAACTGGCCGAAGGAACGGGATCAGGAACACTGCCACACCAAGAAACCGGATCGCCGCAAAGAAAAGCGGCGGCACGCTGAAATCGGAGACGACCCAGCGCGTCATCACCAGGTTCACGCCCCAGATGAAGCAGATCAGGAACAGCAGGCCAAAGTCACGCAGGGACATATCCGGGCCCTATCAGGCTTTTTCCCGCCCGGGCAGGGGGGACGCGGCGTGAACTTTGGCCCCGGACCGGACTGGCAGCTATGCGGAGCCCAGCCGGTTCACCGGCAGTTTCAGATAGACCTGTCCATCCGCTTCGGCCGGCGGCAGCGCGCCCGCCCGGATGTTGACCTGCAGCGAAGGCAAGATCAGGCGGGGCGCATCGAGTGTCTGGTCGCGGGCCTCGCGCAGGGCGACGAAGTCGTCCTCGCTCACGCCGTCATGAACATGGATATTGCGCGCCCGTTCCTCGGCGACGGTTGTCTCCCAGACGAACGTGTCACGCGATTTCGGCAGGTAGTCATGGCCGACGAAGATGCGTGTTTCCGGCGGAAGGGCGAGGATTTTCCGGATCGAGCGGAACAAGGCGCGCGCATCGCCGCCGGGAAAGTCCGCCCGGGCCGTGCCATAGTCCGGCATGAACAATGTGTCGCCGACGAAGGCCATGTCCCCAATCAGGTAAGTCACGCAGGCCGGCGTATGACCGGGCGTGTGCAGCACACGGATTTCGAGGCCGCCAAGAGGCAGCGTGTCGCCATCTTTCAGCAGCACGTCAAAGACGCGCCCGTCCGGCGTATCCGACACTTTGCCGAACAGCGGTACGAACGCCTTCTGGACCTCGGTGATATGCGCGCCGATTCCGATCCTGGCGCCTGTCAGCTGGCGAAGGTGATCGGCGCCGGACAAGTGATCGGCGTGCGCGTGCGTGTCGAGGATCCAGTCGATGCGCAGGTTTTCGTCCTTGGCGACTGCCACCACCGCGTCAGACGAGGCCGTGCTGAGGCGCCCGGCGTTCGGATCGAAATCCAGCACGGGATCGATAATCGCGGCGGCGCGCGTCGCCGGGTCCCAGACAAGGTAGGTGACCGTGTTGGTGGCCCTGTCGAAGAAAGATCTGAGGTTCGCCATCGGGCGTTTCCTTGTTTTGCTCAGCTCGTTATATATTAGCTATTGCTAATTTAGCAAGTTCTTATATATAAGTCCTATGACGAAAACGAATCTCGACCCTGTTCAGTTCCGTGAGCGCGCCAGTGAAGCGGCGAAACTTCTGCGCACGATGTCCAACGAACACCGCCTGATGATCCTCTGCCGCCTCGGCGACGGGGAATTGTCCGCCGGTGAACTGCAGGCCGGAACAACGCTGTCCCAGTCTGCCCTTTCGCAGCACCTCGCGGTGCTTCGGGAAGACGGCCTTGTGACCACGCGCCGTGCGGGACTGAACATCTTCTACCGGATCGCGGAACCTTCTGCGCTTCGGGTCATTGAAACGCTGGCAGGCATCTTCTGCCCCGAGGACTGAAAACCATGAGTACATTGACGAAAATTGATCCGAAGACGGTCGCCCACGGCCTGAAGGCCGGGCGCTTCCATCTCATCGATATCCGCGAGACGGATGAATATGCGCGTGAGCATATTTCAGGCGCCGTCTCGATTCCGTTATCTCGCGTCGAGCAGGCGGACGTGAAACTCGAAGCAGGCCGCACAGCCGTCTTCCATTGCAAGAGCGGTATGCGGACCGAAGCCAATTGCGCGAAACTCGCGGCCCGCGTGGACGGCGACGCGCTGATCCTTGAGGGCGGCCTCGACGCATGGAAGAAAGCCGGACTGCCGGTGAAGGACAATGCAAAGGCGCCGCTGCCGATGAACCGGCAGGTGCAGATCACGGCGGGTACGCTTGTGCTCGCCGGCGCGCTGGTTGGGACATTCGTGCATCCCGCTGGTTATGCCCTGTCAGGGGTCATCGGCGCGGGCCTTATCTTTGCGGGTGTCAGCGGCTGGTGCGGCATGGCGAATGTGCTGGCGGCGATGCCCTGGAACAGGACGGCCTGAGAGGCGCGGCATGATCGAGCTTACCCCCTCCGTCATCATGGCCGCGCTGCTGAGCGGCGCGATCATCGGTCTCTTCCTCGGCACGTTCGGTGGCGGGGGCTCGGTGCTGGCCGCGCCTTTGTTGCTCTATGCGGTCGGCGTCACGGATCCGCATCTGGCGATCGGGACGTCTGCGGCTGCGGTCGCGGCGATCGCGCTCGTCAGCCTGGCCGGGCACTGGCGGGCTGGCCGCGTGAAATGGCCGTGCGCGGCGCTGTTTGCGGTCTCGGGATTCCTCGGCTCGCTGATCGGGTCCACGCTGGCACTTCAGGTGCCCGGTGATTGGCTGCTTCTCGCCTTTGCCTTTGCGATGGCGGCGATTGGCCTATCCATGCTGCGCCGGCCCAAAAGCGAAGGTGACCCGGATGTCCACATCACGCCGAAACTGATGGCGCGCATTGCCCCGATGGGGCTGGGGGTGGGCAGCGCAGCCGGCTTCTTCGGGATCGGCGGCGGGTTCCTGATCGTGCCGGGCCTGATGATGGCGACCGGCATGACGCTGGCCAACGCCACGGCGTCCTCGCTGGTCTCGGTTGTGGTCTTTGGCGCGGCAACCGCCGCAAACTACGGCGTCCACGGCGAAATCGACCTGCGCCTGGCCGGCCTTCTGCTGGCCGGCGGCGCGGTCGGCGGCGGGCTGGGCATCCTGGCGGCTTGGGCGCTTGCCAGCCGGGTACGCCTCGCGCGGTCGGCCTTTGCGCTGCTCATCGTCGCGGTCGCGGCCTATGTCGGGTGGAAAGCAGGCGCCGCCCTCGGATGGACGGGTTAAAGCAATGTCAGCACCGCCTGCGAAAGGTTGCTAAATGTGCTGCAAAGCGCTGTTATAAGGCCGGGATGGGTTGGTTGGCCGGCGCGCGGAGCGCGGACGCCGTAAGGGAGAAAGCTCATGAGCCTGATCTGGTGGATTTTACCGTCGATTGCCGGCGTACTCGGCTTGATTCTCTTGTTCGCGGGTTTTGCGAAAATGGCGGGGCTGAAGCCCTTTGCCGGTGTCACGCGGCTGACCTTCGGCAGCGGCTTCCTCGGCCTCGCCGGCGTGATCGCCTTTGCGGGCCTGAATATCCAGACCTACAAGCGCCTGACCTATGAACGCCCGGTCGCGTCCATCAAGTTCACCGCCGTGGCCGATCAGCCGGACACCTACCGGGCAGATGTCGTGTTCTCGGATGGCCAGACATTGCTGCAGGCAGATGGAACCGCGCCCGTGTTTCGAGGCAATGAGTGGCAGATTGGCGCCAAGGTCATCAAGTTCAAACCGATGGCCAACATCCTCGGCTATGACTCGATCTACCGGCTGGAGCATATGCGCTCGCTGGATGCGATGCAGTTTTCGTCCGAGGCTGTCACCGAAGGTAAGGTTGACGGCATCAAGATCGTTGAGACCGAACCCGGCATCGATGTCGGCGGCCTTGCGGCGAAGTACGGATCGCAATTCGGCATCGACGCTGAATACGGCTCGGCGACCTACCAGCCGATGGGCGACGGCTACGAGTATGAGGTTTCGATCACGCAGGACGCCCTGATCGCGCGCCCGAGCGAGGCCACGAAATCGAAGATCCAGGACCAGTCCTATCCGGGCTTCAAACCAATCGGCGGCTCTGACGGATGAATCCCTGGGAACGCTACGTTGTCCCTAATCTGATTTCGTGCGCCTGTTCTTCGCGCCCGATCATGAAACAGCGGGCGAAAATTGTTCCGAAGGCGGACGGTGTGGTGTTGGAACTCGGCTGCGGTTCTGGCACCAACTTCGCGATGTACGATGCAGGCAAGGTCGAGAAGCTTTACGCCCTCGAGCCCGCACCCGGTATGGTCGTGAAAGCGCGCCGGGCCGCCGGATCGCTGGGGATCGGCAAGAGTATCGAGTTTCTGGAAACCGGAGCCGAACATATTCCGCTTGCGGACAAATCCGTGGATACGGCGGTGATAACCTTCGTCCTCTGCACAATTCCCGACTGTAAAAGCGCGCTGGCCGAGACGCGCCGCGTGCTGAAGCCGGGCGGAAAGATCCTGTTCACGGAACATGGTCTTTCGCCGGACGAAGATATCTCCAAATGGCAGCGCCGGATCGAGCCGGTCTGGAAGGCGATCGCTGGCGGATGTCATCTGACACGCGATTCGGTCAGCCTGCTCCGCGAAGGCGGCTTTGTCTGTGACGATGCCGAGACGATGTACTTGCCGAATTCGCCGAAGATTGCCGGCTATGTGAGCTGGGGTTCGGCGCGCCCCGCCTGATGCGCCGGCCGCCTTACCTGCCATTCCTGAATGGACCCTTGACCCTCGCGCCCGGGCTTAAACCGATTGAGCCAGAGGCCTGGCTTGCGCCGGATACCGAGGCGCATGTGCTCAGCGAAAAGCGCGCATTGATGCGCGATCATCGCGGCGAAGTTTACGCCGCGCGGGAGGGCAGCGAACTCGCTGCGCTGGAACTCGCCTCCGCCGTTCACGCTGTGGCGGGCCCGGGCGAAGGCGTATGGACAAGCGCCCTTGAGGCCGCCTCAAGCGCGGTCTCGGATGATCTCTGTGTGCTGATGAAAGACGCGGACGACATTTGGAGGCTTGAGGCGGCAAGCCTGTGCGCGCCGACTTTCTGGCGGCTTTCGGAAAAACTCGGCGAACCGCTCGGCGGATTGCATGGTCCGGTGCCGGGTGCCAACCCAGGGATGGTCAGCCGCATCCACCGGATGTTTGACGCCGTCCAGCCGGGGCAAGTTCTGGAGCGGTTCAACTGGACCGTCCAGCCGGGCGCAGCGCGCTATACGCCCGACCAGACACCGTTCAAGAAGATGGCCGCCGGATTGCCGGTCGACCATGCGCTTGATGCGCTCTGGCTTCGGGTCGAACGGCAGACGATTTCGAAGCTTCCGCAGTCGGGCGCCATTGTCTTCACGATCCGCGTGGCGATTGATCCATTGAAAGCGGCGCTGGCCGACGAGGCGCATACGGCGGCGTTCCGATCAGCCTGGGACGGGATCGATCCGGTACTGGCCGGATACAAGGGCTGGCCGCACTATGCCCGGCTCGTGCACGCCGCGCTCGCTGGCCTCCACTGATCTTTCCGTTCAGGCCGGGATACCCTAGATCGGATCTTGCCCTGAGTGTTTGCACAAGGAAATGCACCATGGACTTCCAGCAGATTCTTCTCGACCTCCAGAAGCAGGCCAAACAAGCCGCCAAAGAGCATAACCTTGAAGGCAAGTTGCAGAAGGGCAAAGACCTCGGCGCCGCGGCGCTCGAAAAGCTGAAGACCGACCGCAACACTCAGGTCGCGGCGGCCGGAGCTGGCGGATTGATCGCGGCGATGTTGCTCGCGACGAAGGGCGGGCGCCGGTTTCTAGGCGGCACGGCCAAGACCGGCGCGGTGGTCGGGTTTGGCGCACTCGCGTATCGCGCCTGGATGAGATCGCAGGGCCGCAAGCCGGATGCTGCAGTTGAGCCGGCGCAGATCGGCTATGTGACGGGCAAGAAAGCCGAGCCGGAATTTGCCGAGGCTCTGGTGCGCACGATTGTGGCGGCGGCCTGGGCGGACGGCGTGCTGGATGAAGCGGAAAAAGCGGTGATCGACAGAGCGCTGAAGGACTCCGGTCTCGGCGCGAAGGACCGCACGATCCTAAGCAATGAGCGGCCGGAAGCCGAGACGCTGGACAAGATCGCCGCGGGCGCCTCGTCGCCGAACCATGCGGCGCAACTCTACACGGCCGCCTGCGTCGTCACCGGTGATCCGACGGGCGCAGAAGCAGCATTCCTGAGCCGTCTTGCCTCGCGGCTTGGAATCGCGCACGCCCACGCTGAAGCGATCCGGAAGGAAGCCAAGGGCTGATGCAGTATTGGCTTTTCAAGTCCGAGCCCGATGCGTGGAGCTGGGGCCAGCAGGTGGCGAAGGGGGACGAGGGTGAGCCCTGGTCCGGCGTACGCAACTACACAGCCCGCAATCACATGCGGGCGATGAAGCTGGGTGACCGGGCGTTCTTCTATCACTCGAACGAAGGACTGGCGGTGGTCGGCGTGGTTGAGGTCTGCGCGCTTTCGGCGCCTGATCCAGCTACGGATGATCTGCGCTGGGACTGCGTCACGGTGAAAGCGCTCGCGCCGATGCCGAAACCCGTCACGCTGAAGGACGTAAAGGCGAATCCGAAACTGGCGGCGATGAGCCTTGTGGCCTCGTTCCGTCTATCGGTTCAGCCGGTGCTGCCGGCGGAATGGAAGGAAGTTTGCAAGATGGGCGGCATGGACTGGAAGACGCTGAAGCCTGCAGGTTAAGGTACGATTGCTATCAGGGCGTCGCTTTTTGGCCGAGGCTGTGTAAAAACGCGCTGACTTCTCGTGCGTGGTGATCTGTCGCCGGCAGCGAGTTCTGATCAGGCGATTGCCCTGATGAGCGGGCCAGTTCCGAAGATGGCGATCATCCTCTTGAGGTTATAGGCCAGCACCTGAA
>CAMEDD010000050.1 GCA_945913285.1 Candidatus Sulfopaludibacter sp. SbA3 | reverse complement strand
GTCGTCTTCTTCGAAATCGGTTTCAGGTGAGGCAGGTTGCCCGACATGAGGGTTTACGTCTGCGCTGCTTCTGCGGATGCAATCTGGACATCGCCTGAAGATCACCCTTCGACACAGGCGCGCGGCACGTTGCAGGCCGCCCTGCGATTACCCAAGGTCAAGGCCGAGATCCGGCGCCGGGCTCGTCCCGCCTCCTGCCTGGCCGGGCCGAAGGACGCGCCGATAATGTCGTCATGAACACAGGTTCGGGCAAACAATCCGGAGGCCTTCCCGGCGGGCGCCGCCACCTTCGCAGCGACCGGTCCGGTGTGGCCCTCGTGCAGCCGATAGATGTGGAGCAAGGCGGCCTGAACCTGACCCGTCTTGACATTATCAGCCGAAAAAAGGGTCGAGCCTGGTGCGGCCTCCCGCTTCAATGCCGTCGACGGGCCGGCCTCTGAGCTGGCACAGGGTGTCGCCTTTGCGAGGCCGCTGCTTGTGCTGGCACCCGCAAAGTCGCCCGCTCTGTGCGGGCGCAGGCTCTGGTATCCGGCGGATCGCAGACTGAAGTCGTCAATATGGTCGCCGGACGTGCGTCGATCCGTTGCTGACCAGCTTTCAGGCCGCGATTTACTGATATCAGAGGCCGTGCGGTTAACGCCGGGCGGTCCTGGTGCTTAATCTTCCAATGCTGCCTTAGCCGGATCGCAACCTGTAACTGGTACAGCGTTTCAGGATTCCGGAATGTTGGCATGCGCTTGGCGGCTCTCTCTTTCTTTGCTCTGGCGTCCGCTTCGGGCGCGCCGCCGCGGTTCGTGGTAGCGGTAGACGGCGCCAGGCCGGAAGCGCAGTTCGCCAGAAAATCCCGGCGTTGGCCGCGACGTCTGGGCCGCGGACAACCGGAAGGGTCGACCACCGGCACTTCGATCCGTTCAGAATTATCCATGAACCAATCGTTCCCAGGTAAAATCTGCAGGCTGACTGCAGACACCTGTCGGCCGATTTGAAAGCGGCCGGGAACGTGAAAAGGATGCGGGGCAAGTCGAAACAGGTCACTGACGGATCCTATCGTCTTTTACCGACATGGATGCATCAAGCCGCGATCTTTGCGGCTGCTCTTGTTGTCTCTATACTGACAGCTTTTCTGGGTACAGGAGACCCGGCAGAGCGCTTTTTCGGCCAGATCCGGGACGGTCTTAATTCGAAGCCGGCGAGCGGTGAGATCTATCTCGTCGAGATCGATGCCAGGTCACTCAAGAGCCTGGACAACTGGCCCTGGCCGCGCAGTTATCATGCCCAACTGGTTGACCGGCTGAACGAAGCCGGGGTCGAACAGATCGTGTTCGACATAGATTTTTCATCACGTTCGACAGATGCCGAGGACGCCGCCTTTGCTGAGGCATTGGCGCGGGCGCGGGGCAAAGTTGTCCTGCCCACATTCCGTCAGCCATCCAGCACTGGGGATGAGAATGCTGCATCTGAGAACCTGCCGATCGAGATCTTGCGGGAACAGGCCTTCCTCGGATCTGTCAACGTACATCCCGGCAGGGATGGACAGGTAAACAGTTATCCCTTCGGCGCCGTAACCGACGGCGTGCCGCGCCCCTCGATCGGCGCCTTGCTCGCTCAAGCTAACGGTGCCGTGAACTCGGTTTTTGAACTCGACCATTCCATCGAGATCAGCACAATCCCGGCCTACAGTTTCGTAGATATTGTTGAGGGCCGCTTCGATGCATCTTCCTTTCAGGGCAAAAGGGTCATCGTCGGCGCAACGGCGATCGAGATGGGCGACCGGTATTCAACAGCGCGATTTGGAATTGTGCCGGGCGTGTTACTGCAGGCGCTGGCCGCTGAGACCCTGATGGCGGGCACCGCGCTTGCGCATATGGGACCTTGGCCGATGTTGTTTCTGGCCATCACGCTGATCGCGATCTTCTGCCGGTTTCAGGGCCGTAAAAGTTGGCCGAAGGAGCCTGTGACGCTACTCCTTGTTTTGATGATTTTCATCATTTCCCTGTTTGCAGAGCGCTACAGGTACGCCCATCTGGACCTCGCCCCGGCCTTTTTGTTCATCGTGGTCTGGATTGCAGGTCAGTACTTCACGGGTTTCATGAGGCGCCTTAACCGCGAGCGCTATTTCGACACCGCAACCGGACATCCCAACCTGGCAGCCTGGTTGCGCCAGAAGGGTACGGGTAAGCCGGTCTATGTTGTCGTCGCCGAAGTGGCTAATTTTGGCGAGATCCTCTCGATACTCGGCGAAGACGATTCTGCCAGGTTCGTGGGCGCCGTAGCGGACCGGTGCAAGTTCATCTGCGGAGATGACGAACTCTACCGCATCGGGCCCAACCAATTCTGCTGGAAAATGGATTCTGAAAGTCCGCAAGCCCTAGACAACCAGATTGAAGCGGCAGGCCTGCTATTCAACGCGCCCCTGCAGGTAGGCGGGCGATCAGTCCGCGCGACGCTCTGCTTCGGCTTGGTCGAGGGGCCGCTTTCAGACCCGCTCGGTCTATCCAACAAAGCTGTCCTGGCCGCTAAGCAGGCCAGCAGGACAGGCGTTCGCTCGCTTTGGCACAACGAAAGCCTCGCAGACGATACAAACCAGTCACTTTTCATTGTCTCCGAATTTGCGAACGCACTGGAAGCCGGTGAGGTATCAGTCGTGTACCAGCCGAAGTTCAGCATTGCATCCGGCCAGGTGACCGGGGCAGAGGCCCTTGTACGCTGGAACAGTCCGGCGAAGGGGCCGATCAGCCCCGCTGTATTTGTGCCAGTCCTTGAGCGCGAAAACCTGATTGAACCTCTGACGCTGTTCGTCTTGCGCCGCGTGATCGCCTCGCTTGAGGAATGGCACACTGCAGGGCGCACTCTGGGGTGCGCTGTCAACATATCCGCGCCCCTGCTCGGCAGGGATACCTTCGTTGAGTCGGCGCTGGAAATCATCCGCAGCGGGCGCGCAAATGGCTCCCTGCTGACCTTTGAACTTACCGAAACGGCGGTCATGACGTCCCCGGACATTGCCGCCGCTTCAATCGGACGCTTTGGAGAGTTGGGAATACATCTGTCGATCGACGACTTCGGAACCGGCCAGTCCACTTTGAGCTACCTTAAGGACTTTTCGGCCTCTGAAATCAAGATCGACCAGAGCTTCATTCGCCTGATAACAAGCAGCAACGCCAACCGGATCATGGTGCGATCAACCATCGAAATGGCGCATGCACTTGGGATCACTGTCGTTGCAGAAGGTGTCGAGGACGACATCACCTTCAACATGTTGAAAGAGTTCGGTTGCGACATGATCCAGGGCTGGCATATCGGCCGCCCGCTGACCAAGGAAGCCTTCTTCGAATCATGGGTAAGGCGCAAAACAGACAGTCAGGAGAACATGGCTGACACAGCCGCCGCTTAGGCGCGCCGGCCAGCAATGGAGGTGTCTGCCGCCTCGCGCCTGTCTGTCATGCGTTCGAAACCTGAGATGTAACACGCAGGCAGATTACGATTTTGAGCCTTTTCGCGATTTTCTGCGATTCCAGGCATCGTATGGGTTCCAGCCTTCTTTGTTCTTTGGCTGAGTGGTTCGCCCCGGCAACGCCTCATGAGCGCGGGACCGGGAGATCAGATCTCTTCCGAACCGCCATAAAGTGTTAGCAGTGCTCACTTAAGCGGAATGGACCGGGGAGAAACCTGATGCTGCAGGCAGCTGCATTTAACTGGTGGAAGACCTGGAGGAAGTCTTGGCGGCCGCTTCTGGCAGCGGGCGGCCTTGGCCTCCTGCCCGGCCTGGCACTGTGCGATGATTTGGCGCCCGCAGGTCCTCCTCGCCCGAAGATTGCCCTCGTCCTGTCGGGCGGTGGCGCCCTCGGTCTGGCGCATGTCGGCGCCGTCCAGGAACTCGAACGCCTCGGCATCCGGCCGGACATGATCGTCGGCACCTCGATGGGCGCGGTCGTCGGCGGCCTCTATGCCTCCGGCCTCAATGGCGCGCAACTCGAGGCGGTGGTTGAGGATGTTAACTGGGCAGGCGTCTTCTCGCCCGAACCAGACCGGGACAAACTGACTTTCCGCCAGAAACAGCAGCAGGCGGACTTTCCCGGAACGGCAGGGCTCGGGGTCTCAGCTGCAGGCATCCTGCTGCCCACTGGTGCGGTCTCTGACCAGATGCTGATGAAGGAGCTGCGCCGCTTCACGCCGGTGCGCACCAACATCGACGACTTCGATGACCTCCCGGTGCCCTTCAGGGCAGTGGCGACCGACATTGCGACCGGCGAAGCGGTCGTGCTCGGGTCCGGGGAGCTGCCGATGGCGATGCGCGCTTCGATCTCCCTGCCCGGCGTGTTCCCGGCGGTGCGGATGGATGGCAAGCTGCTGGTCGATGGCGGGCTGGCCGCCAACATCCCGATCCGTGTGGCGCGCGACATGGGCGCCGACATCGTCATTGCCGTCTGGACGCCGAGCGACCTTCTCCCCGGTTCCGAGATTGGATCAGTCGTCGATGTCCTGTCGCAGACCGTCAGCCTGCTGATCCTGGCCAACGAACGCGCAGAGATTGCGACCCTCACCAGCAAAGATTTCCTGATCCGCGTCGACACCGGCGATATCGGCCCGGCCGACTTCAATCGCAGCGACGACCTGATCGAGACCGGGCGCCTCGCCGCCCGTACCGAGATGGACCGCATCTCGGCCCTTGCAGAAAGCCGGCTGCCGGTTGTCTATGCCGGGATAGATGCTGACCCACCGCCGGTCATCGGATTTGTCCGTATTGAGAATACATCACGGCTCAACCAGTCCCTGCTCGAAGGCAAAGTGATTGACCTGGTTGGCGAGCCCGCCCAAGCGTCAGCCATTGATGAGGCGCTGGACCGTATCTATGCGCTCGGCCTGTTCGAGAGCGTCGACTATGTCTACGAAGAGCGTGAGGGTCAGACGGGTCTCGTCGTGCGCGCTGTTGACCAGGTGCCTGATGCGGGTCGGGTTCGTTTCGGCTTGAGTGTCGAGAATGATTTCAACACTGAGTCCGATGCCGCTATGTCCGTCGATTTCCGCAGCGCGGCTCTGGACTCCTTCGGGTCGGAAATCCAGGCGCGCGCCACCATTGGTGATTTCAACCAAGTCGAGGCCGAGTACTTCCGCGTCCTCGACCCTCGCCAGACCTGGTTCGTGGCGAGCAGCGGCGAGATCCAGAGCCGGCCGGTCAACCGCTACTCGGTGAGTGGCTTCAAGGAGGCCGGTTTTGACCTTACATACGCTCTCGCGTCGATCGAAGGCGGCCGACAGTTCGGCAACGTGGGCGAAGTGCGCTTTGGTGTCGAACTTGGCACCGGGCGGGCCAAGCTGAATGAAGGATTTGCGATCATCAACGAGTCCGATCTCGACATCGGACGTCTCGTCGCTTCCGGAGCCTACGATACGCTGGACGACCCCTTCTTCCCACGCGCGGGGGTCAGCGCCAGCGCCAAATGGGTCAAGGGCCTGACGGCGCTGGGCGACAACGCAGACTTCCAGACAGCGAGCGCATCGATCCTGTCGGCTACCAGCCACGGACCCGACACACTGATCGCCAGATTCGCCACCGGCCAGCGCATAGACGGGACCGCGCCGCTCGACGTACTCTACCGGATTGGCGGCCTGTTCAGCCTTTCAGGCTATCGCAAGGAGGAGCTTTCGGGCGAGAACTTCCTAACTGCTAAGGTGATCTACCGCCGTCAACTGGGCCGCGATTCGCAGCAGATCTTCGGCGTCCCCCTGTTCGTGGGCGGATCACTTGAGTTGGGCGATGCCTGGCAGGGTGACACGTCGCTCGATGCTGGCGACCTGCGCTTCGGCGGCAGCGTCTACGTCGCCTCAGATACCGCTTTTGGTCCCGTCTACCTCGCCTTCGGACGCTCCGAAGGCGGACGACAATCGGCCTACCTGCTCATTGGACGGACATTCTAGTTCAGGCCCCGGAGACGCGCCGCGGCGGACCGCTCGAGATCAGGATATCGGCGAGCGTTGCGACGAGTGCGCGCGGCCGGACCGGCTTTTCGATCAGCCCGGAGAATCCCGCCCGTTCGCACGCCGTGCGCCTCTCGGGGCTTGCATCAGCGGTGACTGCAACGACCGGCGTAAGGGCGTTGAGGCCAAACCCCGCGCGCACTGATTTCAGCACGGCGTCGCCGCCGCCATTCGGCATGTGGATATCTGTGAGAATGACCTGGTAGCGCCGCTGCCCGGCACGCTGGATCGCCGCGCCCGCATCGGCCACCGTCTCGACCCGCCAGCCGGCTGCAACCAGGGCCTCGCGGATCACCAACGCGCTCGCCTCGTGATCTTCCGCCAGCAGCACTTCGCCGAGATCGAACCGCGCTGCGGTCTGTTCGGCCTTGTTCTCGATGGCGAGCCTCTGGCCAGCTTTCAAGACCGGAACAGCGACCGTGAAGATACAGCCACCGCCCGGATTGTCCGTGAGGATGATTTTACCGTCAAGCCGGCGGGTCAGACTGCGCGCAATCGCGAGGCCAAGGCCGGTGCCCGTAACCGCATCAGCGCTGTTGGATTGCTCGAACGCCTCGAACAGGCGCGACTTGTCGGCGTCCGAAATGCCGCGCCCGGTATCGGCCACGCGCATCGTCAGCATCAGACCGTCCGAGGACGGAGCAGTGGCGAGCGTGACCGTGACCTGCCCGCGGTCGGTGAACTTGATCGCGTTGCTGACGAGATTGAACAGGATCTGGCGCAGGCGGGCGGGGTCCGATTCAATCCGGGCCTGCGCGCCGGTCGCCACGCCGATCCGCAGGCTGATGCGCTTTTCATCAAACTGCGGCAGCCACAGATCGCGTGTTTCGAGCGCAAACTGGCGCAGCTCGAACGGCTGGTTGGTGATCGCAAGCTTGCCCGCCTCAATCCGCGAGAGGTCGAGCAGGTCGGTGAGCAGGCGTTCGAGATGCTGCCCGCTCTGGCTGATCGTGCGGGCGAGGCGCTTGGGCTCGCCGGGGGACAGCTGGCCTTCAAGCAGGTCTGCGACGCCGAGGATACCTGTCAGCGGCGTGCGGATTTCATGGCCGATGAAGGCGAGCGTCCGGGCGCGCGATTCCGATAGCCGGTTGAGCTGTCCCTTCAGGTCTTCAAACTTCTTCTGGGCGGTCTGCTGGAACCGGGCGCGGGCCGCATTCTCCTCGGCCACGGTCTTCAGCAGCATGGCGGGGGAAACGATCCCGGCATAGACGCCGCCCGACAACACGATCACGCCTTCCGTCAGCGCGGTGGTGGCATGCTCTGCCGCCGTCTTCGCGATCAGCGCCGCTGGTATATGACCCTCGGCGATCACAGGCCGGGGGCCGACAAGGTGCATCACTGAACGCGGGGCGTACACGTCGCGTCCGTTCGCGCCGGCAAGCCCCTCTGCCAGCCTCAGCCGCGTGACGAGGCCGTAGGTCGGCGCCTCTCCCCCCGCGAGCTGAACGGCAACGGCAAACAGGGCGGGGTCGGACAGGAAAAGCGAAAACGCAGCTGCCGCCGTCGTGGACGGCGTGACCAGGGCCACAGGCAGCGCGATATCCTTCAGGCGAAGTGGCATGGATAAGGAGTCCGGCACCCGGGTTATGGTTAACGCCAGACCATCACCGATAAACCTTACCGGGAGGCAAACATCCGCCCGCCTCCCTTGCGGCCAGGCTAGACCACTTCGTTGCGGTGGCTGACGATCTTGCCGACCAGCCCGTAGGCGAGGGCTTCTTCGGCGCTCATCCAGAAGTCACGGTCCGTGTCTTTCTTGATCTGCTCGAGCGTCTTGCCGGTGGCTTGGGCGAAGATCTTGTTCAGCCGCTCGCGCATCTTGATGATCTCGCGCGCCTGAATCTCCACATCAGTGGCCTGACCGCCGACGCCGCCGCGCGGTTCGTGCAGCAGATAGCGCGTGTTCGTGAGCGAGTAGCGGTTTTCCTTCTTGGCGGCCGAATAGATCAGCGCGCCGGCCGAGGCGACCCAGCCAGTGCCCAGCACTTTGACGGGCGCCGCGACGAACTTGATCATGTCATGGATCATGTCGCCGCTCTCTACATGGCCGCCGGGCGAGGAAATGACCAGCAGGATCGGGTCATTGCTCTCGGCCGAGAGGGCAAGCAGCCGCTCGCAGACCGCGCGGGCGGTCTTGAAGTCGATTCCGCCGGTCAGCAGGATCGTCCGCGACTTGAACAGCGCGTTCTCGATCAGCGTTGTCGGCGCCGGGGCCGGGTTTTTTTCATCGTTATCGTCGAGGCGGGTCATTCAGGCTCCGGGTGCGGGAATCTTGTAAAATCAGAGCCCCATAGGTGCGGTGCCGCAGGCACGGGGTCAAGGCGCCAGCCTCACTATTCCCCAGCCCCTTGCCCCGGGCCTGGCCGCTGGCGGCGGGCTTCAGGCCGCTTCCTTGACGATCCGGGCCACATCCCCGGCATAGGCCTGGGCCTTTTTCTCGCCCACACCGCTGATTTCGCGCAGCGCTTCGGCGCTTGCGGGGCGCTCACGGGCGATCTCAGCCAGGGTCCGGTCATGGAAAATCACATACGGCGGCACGCCCCGCGATTTGGCGAGCTGCGTGCGCCACAGGCGCAGGGCGTCGAAAATCGTCTGGTCGCGGGAGGAGAGGTCCGCCTGCACAGCGGTCCGCGCGGCGCCCTTGGTGCGGCTGCGCCGCCTCGGGGCTTCGAGCTCTTCCCGCAGGCTGACCGTCCGCTCGCCGCGGAACAGGGCCTTGGCAGCCTCCGCGTCCGGCACGATCACAACCGGGCGCATCGCTTCGCCGCCTTCGGCAATCAGCTCTTCGAACATCAGGGCATCGAACACCCGGCTCCAGCCCTGTTTGGGCAGATCCTTGCCGATGCCGAAGGTCGAGAGGTTCGACAGCTCGGTATCAAAATCATCCTTCGCCTCACCCAGCAGGTGCTGGACGAGCCGCCCCCGCCCGATCCGCTGGCCGCAGCGCAGCACGGCCGAGACCGCCATCTGCGCCCAGCGGGTCGCATCATGGCTGGCGCCGAGTTCACCCCGGCAGGCATCGCACACGCCGCACGGATCGACCTTCTCCTCGCCAAAATAGCGCCGCACGGCGCCCCGGCGGCATTCGTCGCTGTTGAAAAACGCAAACAGCTGGCGCGTCTTCGTCAGCTGCACACGCTTCACTTCGTCCGGCGCGTCGCTGGTATAGGTCCATTGCAGCGAGCGGTTCATGTCGGCGGGACCGTAGAGCGCGACGCCCTCGGCGGGCTCCCCGTCCCGCCCTGCGCGGCCGACTTCCTGCCAGTAGGCCTCCAGCGTTTTCGGCGGGTCGGCGTGGATGACGAACCGTACATCCGGCTTGTCCACGCCCATGCCGAAGGCGACGGTCGCGCACATCACGCGGCCTTCCTCAAGCAGGAACTGGCGCTGGCGCGCCGCGCGCACACCCGCGTCGAGCCCTGCATGATAGGCGAGCGATGGCACGCCCGCCTTCTCCAGCGCCTCGGCCACATCCTCCACCGCGCTGCGGGTCGCCGCATAGACAATGCCGCTGGCGCCGGCCCGGGCCTTCACGAGCTGGACCACGCGCTGCGTCCGGTTTCCGGCCTTCGGCTCAGCCGCCAGGGTCAGGTTCGGCCGGTCGAAACTTGCAACGTGCACGGACGGGTCGGCGAGGTTCAGCTGCGCGAGGATATCTTCGCGCGTGCGGGCGTCCGCGGTCGCCGTCACCGCAAGGCGCGGCACGCCCGGAAACAGGCCCTTGAGCCGGCCAAGGGCGCGGTAATCAGGCCGGAAGTCATGGCCCCACTGGCTGACGCAGTGCGCCTCATCGACGGCGATGAGCGAGACGTTCAGCTCCGCCAACCGCTCGGCGAGCGCGCTGCCCAATCCCTCGGGCGAGACATAGAGCAGGTCCATCTCGCCCCGCGCGGCTGCCTCCAGCGCGGCATTGCGGGCGGCAAAGTCCATCGAGCTGTCGAGCCGCTCGGCCCGCACGCCCACCTGCTTGAGCGCGTCAACCTGGTCGGCCATCAATGCGATCAGCGGCGAGACGACGATCCCGCAGCCTTCGCGCAGCAGCGCAGGAATCTGGTAGCAGAGCGACTTGCCACCGCCGGTCGGCAGCACGGCAAGCCCGTCGCGCCCCGCCAGCACGTCGGCGATCACCGACTCCTGCAGGCCGCGGAAGGCGTCATAGCCATAGACCCGCTTCAGCAGCGCGCGGGCATCCTTGAGAGTCGGGGGGGTGGGCATCGCCCCGGTCTGCCGGACGCCGCGAGTCGGGGCAAGTGGAGTTGGACGGCGACCATTCATCCACGCCGCGCATGGCTGCTACCGCCGCAGACGGCTTCCTTAAGGCCGCGCCGGGGCCATATGACGGCGAGCAGCAACCCTACCGATGGAGACATCCGATGATCGACATCCGCCCGTTCGAGAAGCTTGGCCGATTCCGCAATGACTGGCTGAACGCCCACTATCACTTCTCGTTTTCGCAGTTCTATGACCCTGCCCGCGTCCAGCACGGCGCCCTGCGGGTCTGGAACGATGACGAGATCGAGCCCCGCACCGGCTTTCCCCCGCACGGCCACGACTCGATGGAAATCATCACCTATGTCCGCAAGGGCGCGATCACGCACAAGGATTCGCTCGGCAACACGGGGCGCACCGAGGCCGGCGACGTGCAGGTGATGAGCGCCGGTTCCGGGATCCAGCATTCCGAATGGAACGCCGAGGACGTGAAAACCGAGCTGTTCCAGCTCTGGATCCTGCCCCGCATCCACGGCGGCAAGCCGAGCTGGGGCGCGCGCAAGTTCCCGAAAGGTGACCGCTCCGGCAACTGGGCCGTGCTCGCCTCCGGCACCGGCGAAAATGACAGCCTGGTGATCAACCAGGATGCCAAGGTGCTCGGCGCCACGATCAAGGCCGGCGAGACGCTGACTTACACCTTGCCCGAAGGCCGCTACGGCTATCTCGTGGTCGCGGACGGCGAAGTCACGCTCAGCGGCACGTCGCTGAAAACGCGCGACGGCGCCGCGATCACCGGGGGCGAGACGCTGACGCTCGAAGGCGTCAATTCGGCCGAGCTGGTGCTGGTCGATACGGTGTAACCCTCCGCGCAAAAGGTCATGGCAAGCCTGCGGCCTTTGCAGCCTGCAGGCTATCAAAGCCTTTCGGTGGCGAGTCTAACCCATGAGGCTATCCCGGACCTCAATGAACGGCTGACCCACCAGGAGCAGTGTTGCGAACACTGTTTCGAACACCGCGCCCGCCCAGTTCTTTGGGGTTTGCGCACGGTCCACGAAAATGGAGACGACCCGCCCAAGCGCTGCGCCTGCCCAGCACAATCCGACAGTCGCGAACACGTAGGGACTCTGGGTCAGGAGCGGGAACAGGCCGAGCAGGATGAACGTGATCCCCAGCGTGCCGCGAAATTCGGCGCGGGCCTCGACGGTCGATGCCGTCAGGCCCGTAAATGCCGAGGCCCGGTTCGGGAAAAACAGCCCAAGACAACCCATGAGGATCGTGGCCGACGCGCCAATCATGTTGATCAAGTCCATCGCTTTTTCCTCTTCGGCTCACGATACGAATCCCGTATCGCCGCGATCACCGGTATGCTAGTACGCACTTTCTGGTGCCTATGGATTTTTTTGGAGAACACGCTTGGGCCACGAACCAGACGTGATGTCGAGCAAGTGCACGTCGCGGGCCTACATGACCCTGCTCGCGAGCAAGTGGTCATTGCTGGTCATCAATGCGCTCGGCAACGATCGCCGCCGGAATGGCGACCTGATGCGAACCGTCGATGGCATCTCCCAGAAAATGCTCACGCAAACGCTGCGGGAGCTTGAGGAGGTCGGCATCGTCATCCGCGAAGATCTGGGCACTATCCCGCCTCACGTCACTTACGAATTGTCGCCGCTTGGAAAGTCTCTCGGACACGAAGTCCGATCCTTCATTCACTGGGTCGAAGCGCATATGCCGGATCTTGCGAAGCCCCGTTCGAAGCCCCGTTCGGGCAAGCCGTGAGGCGGCTGTTCCACGCCGCTCACGCGGGCGTGACTTCTGCGAACGGCCGATCGCTGGTATGACACCGGTGATCGGCTGGAATGCCGCACACCTTTGGGGAGCCTTCCGATGAAACATCTTCTCGCAGCCGTCCTTCTGACCGGCCTCGCCCCTGCCGCGATGGCGGCGGAAATAAACGTCAGCTACGGGCCGGAATTCACCGAAAAGCTCACCGACGAATACGGCGTCAAGGAAGGCGACTATCTGGCCGACCGCGTGCGCAAGGACCTTCAGCGCGAACTCGCCAGGACCGGGGTGAACATCGACCGGATCGACGTGACGATCCTCGATGCCAAACCCTCGCGGCCGACCTTCAAGCAGGCCGGCGACATGCCGGGCCTGGACGTGCACCGCTCGGTCAGCGTCGGCGGCATGAAGCTGTCCGCGGTCACCTATGATGCCTCGGGCAAGGCGTCGGAGCCGTTCGAATACAAATGGTTTGAAAATGACATCCGGCAGGCAGGCCTCACCACCTGGCAGGATGCCCGCCGTGCCTCCAGCCGGTTTGCCAGCCGTCTCGCCAAAGAGGTCGACTAGGCCTCGCCGCCGGGTTTCAGCTGCACACTGATAACTTCCGGCGTGCGCAGGTGCAGGTCGCGCTGCGGAACCGGTATGGTGATCTTGTGCCGTTCCAGCGCCGAATGGATCTGCCAGACATAATCGGCCATCACGCGCTGAGGACGCAGCACAGCTTCGTCCGTCAGCCAGACAATCAATTCGAACTCGAGGCGGAAGTCGCCGAACTTGACCAGCCAGACCTGCGGCTTGCGGTCGGCCTTGTCATCGAACGTCCAGGGCAGTGACTGCGCAGCCTCAAACCCCGCTTTCTCGACCAGTTCCTTGGGCGTGCCATAAGCGACACCGAACGGCACGTGGATGCGGCGCTTCGCGTCCATGTGCGTCCAGTTGATCAGCTGGTTCTTGATGAAGGCTTCGTTGGGCACGATGATGTCGATATTGTCGTTGGTGGTCAGCACCGTGGAGCGGAAGTTGATCTCCTTCACGAGGCCCGAGAGCCCGCCCTGAAGCTCGATGAAATCGCCGACCTTCAGCGTCTTTTCCATCAGCAGGATGACGCCGGAAATGAAGTTCGAGAAGACCGATTGCAGTCCGAAGCCGATGCCGACACCGAGGGCGCCGGAGAAGAAGGTGAGCGCGCCGAGGTTCACACCGACAAGGTGCAGCGCGACGAAAATGGCAACCGTGATGGCCGTGAACTTCATCGTCTGGCCGAAAAGTCCGCCGACGGAGGGCGGAAGGTTCGGCGCGCTGCGCAGCTGGGACTGTGCGAGGTTGCCGATAAGCCAGCCGAGCCAGAGCGCGAAAGCGGCGAGCGCAAGGCTCGTCAGCAGGCGGAGCAAGGTGACTTCGGCGCTGCCGATCGGAATGACGATGGATTCGAGCGCCCGGTTCACCGAGCCGAGCCAGCCGACAATGAACAGGGCCGCGATCGCCCAGAGCGTGTAGGCGACCACCTTCGACACCCAGCCCTGCCGCATGCTGGTGGTGAGGAGCTGGGTGGCGACCCAGGCCATGAGCAGGCTGGTGGCGATATGCAGCGTGCGGGTGCCGAGGTCCGCCGCCTCGAACACTGCGGTGATGATGACCAGCAGCAGCGCGGTGATCGCGGGCCACAGGATGCGCAGCAACGAGACGATGGCAAGGAGGACGAAATCGATCCGCCCGCGCGCCTCGGCCGCCGCCCTCAGGCGCTTGCGCGGGAAGCGGGCGAGACCATAGCCCAGTGCGGCGGCGACGAGGACGGCGCCGAGCTGCCACTGCGTGCGCGGGGCGGCCAGGTCGATGACAAGGTCCAGCCCCCAGCGCGTCGCCGATTCGATCAGCCTCTGCACCGCCGGCACGGCGGCCGGGAATGGCACGGACAGCTCCTGGAACACGCTTGCCCCTCATGGCTTCAGTTTCGGATTGGCCTGGCGACCTTACCGGCCGCTTTCCCATGCGCAACCCATGACGGGCGGCAGGCTGGCAGATCTGGAACCGTTGGCGTTAAGCGCGCTTCAGGACCAGTTCGCAGCGCTCGTTGAGGCTGGGGCGGGCGATGGCGACGCGGGCGAGGCCGGGGAGGTGGGGCGCGAGGTCGGCAGCGGCCCAGAGGCAGAGGCGTTCGAGGGTCGGCACGTCGAGGCCGTCGATCTCGTTGAGGAGACGGTGGTCGAGCTTGGCGGCGGTTGCTTCGAGGCAGCGGGTGAGGTGCGCGAAGTCCTCGACCCATTGCTCGCCGGGCTGGACGGTGCCGGCGACGGTGGCTTCGAGGCGGAAGGAGTGGCCGTGGATGGCGCGGTAGGGGTGCCCCTCGGGCCTGCCGCCCATATAGTGCGCGGCCTCGAAGGTGACGGCCTTCGAGATCTCGAACACCTGGCCTTCCGCGCGCAAGCCAGACATCAGGGCAGACCGGTCAGTTTGTGGGTTTGCAAGCTCAGTCGCCATTGGGGATTCTTCAGGCAGTAGTCGGCTGTGGCCGCCACGTGGGAGACGCCCGGCCCGTCGTCCCTCGGTTGGAGGAAAAAGTGCCGGAAGTCCAGCGCGGCGAAGCGTTCCGGCTGCGCTTCGGGCTCGGTTTGGGGGTAGACAAGCTTCAGTTCGTGGCCGCGGGTCTGGGCGAGCGGGGCGTTCGCCTTGGGGGAGACGCAGATCCAGTCGATGGTGGCCGGGGCGGGCAGCGTGCCATTGGTCTCGATGGCGATTTCGAACCCGGCCGCGTGCAGCGCGGCGATCAGGGGCTCGTCCAGCTGCAGCAGCGGCTCGCCGCCGGTGCAGACGATATAGGGGCTGCCGGTGGACCCGGCGCCGGCTTGCCAGATTGCGGCGGCATGGGCGGCGAGGCTGGCAGGTTCATTGAACTTGCCGCCACCTGCCCCGTCGGTGCCAACAAAATCGGTGTCGCAGAAGCGGCAGACGGCAGCGGCGCGGCCGGATTCGAGGCCGTTCCAGAGGTTGCAGCCGGCAAAGCGCAGAAAGACGGCGGCGCGGCCCGTCTGGCCCCCCTCACCCTGGAGCGTATAGAAGGCTTCCTTGACGCTGTAGGTCACCGCGCGGCCTGCCAGCCGGTCCAGCCGTTCGACCGCAGTCCGCAGGCGGGGCATGCGGCGCAGCCATAGCCCCAGGGGTGGCGGTGCGTGCGGTCGCCTAGATAACAGGTGTGGGTGTCTTCGGTGATGAGATCGACGAGCGCCGCGCCGCCGAGCGATTCGGCCAGCGCCCAGGTGCCAGCCTTGTCGACATACATGAGGGGCGCCTCGATCTCGATATGGGCTTCCAGGCCGAGCTGGAGGGTGCGTTCCTGCGACTTGAGGGTCACGGCGCGGCAGTCGGGATAGCCCGAATAGTCGGTCTCGCACATGCCGCCGACGAGGACGCTGGCGCCGCGCCGCATGGCGAGCGCGCCTGCGAGGGTAAAGAAGAGGAGATTGCGGCCCGGAACGAAGGTGGTGGGCAGGCCGCTGCCCTGCAGCTCAATGGCAATGTCGTCGGTCATGGCCGTCTCGCCGAGGGATTTCAGGACACGGGCGTCCAGCAGGTGATCCGGGCCGAGGCGGGCGCCCCAGGCGGGAAAGGCGGCGGCGAGATTCGCCCGGAACGTGTCCCGGCAGGCGAGTTCAACCCGGTGGCGCTGGCCATAATCGAATCCCACGGTCTCAACCCTTGCAAAGCGGCTCAGCGCGGAGGCGAGACAGGTAGCCGAATCCTGGCCCCCGGAAAAAAGAACGAGGGCTGTTTCGGAAGCCAGATCAGGGGGTTGCGACATGACCGGCCTCTAACAGGCCCGCCGGAGCTGGCCAAGACGTTAGGGAAGCCAGCGTCACATTTTTGACACCCGGTGAAAGTGATTCATCGCTTGCCGTGGGAGACCAATTGACACGGCGGTGTTCCTGCACTTCTGTTAAGGTCGAAATGGTCCCTGTTTAGAAGACTGTTCGAAATTTAACAACAAAATCGGTGCTTTGCGTAGTGCGGCCCGAGGGGAGGAAAAATCGAATGACTCGTATCACAGACTCGAAGTTTATGCTGCTCGCAGGTGCTTCGGCGCTCGCGCTCAGCATTTTCGGCCAAGTGGCCGTTGCACAGGAAGAGGCCGCTCCGGAAGAAGCGCGCCGTATCGGCACCGTTACTGTTACCACGCAGAAGACTGCAGAATCCGCTCAGGATGTTCCGATCGCCGTTTCGGCTTTCAGCGAGGAATCGCTCGAGAAGCTGCAGCTGGCTGGCGGCCCTGACCTTGTGAAGTCCATCCCGAACGTTTCGTTCTCGAAGGGCAACTTCGCAGGCTACAACTTCAAGGTTCGCGGTATCGGTAACGACGCTGTTGCCCAATCCGGCGACTCGGGCGTCGGCGTTCACCAGAACGACGTGCCTCTCACCGCCAACAACCTGTTCGAAGCCGAGTTCTTCGACATGGAGCGCATCGAGGTCCTGCGCGGCCCTCAGGGTACGCTCTACGGCCGTAACGCCACCGGCGGCGTTTTCAACGCCATCACCGCGAAACCCGTCATGGAAGAGTGGCAGGGCAACGTTACCGGTACGATCGGCAACTTCGGCACGATGAAATACAAGGGCATGCTGAACGTGCCGCTGGGCGACAAGCTCGCCGTGCGCCTCGCCGGCAGCTACCTTGAGCGCGACGGCTTCATGGAGAACACCGTCACCGGCAACGATATCGACAGCCGTAAGCTGTACGGCATCCGCGCATCGGTCGCCTTCGAGCCGACCGATAACCTCCGCGCCCTGTTCATCTACGACAAGTTCGAAGAAGACGACAGCCGCATCCGTTCGGGCAAACAGCTTTGCGACAAGGACCCGGGCCGCACGACCTTTGCCGGCGTAGCGATCAGCCCGCTTGACCGTCTTGTCACTTCGCTCGGTTGCCAGAACTCGCCGCTGTCGCAGTCGTTAGACCGCGTCAACTCCCAGGCAACCCTCGGCGGCGGCCTTGCCATCACGGCAGGCCTGTTGAACGGCGACGCGTTTACCGATCCGCTGAACCCGAACTTCCGCCAGATCGAATCGGCCTTCGACCCGCTATACGAAGCGAACCAGGAGCTCTACACCGGCAAGATCGAATTCGACGTCACCGACTCCCTGCAGCTGACCTATCTCGGCAGCTATTCTGAGAACTCGGTCATGTCGCGCGAAGACTATAACAAGATCGCTCCGACCTTGGCCTTCAACACGACGGCCGGTGCATTCGCGGCCGTTCCGTCCCTTTACCCACTGTTGTTCCCGAACGGCACGGTGACCGACCCGCAACTGGGCACGTCGAACCGGTTCCGTACGTTTGACCAATCTGGCGGCGGCTCGGAGCAGAGCAGCCACGAGATCCGCCTTCAGTCGTCCTTCGACGGACCGTTCAACTTCAACCTCGGCGCCATCAAGGTCGACGTTGAAGCCATCGATCCGACTCAGCCGACCGACGGCTACTACGTGTTGTCGAACTCGCTGACGGCCCTTACCCAGATCAACAATGCCGCTGGCGGCGCGTTCTTCGGTGGCCAGGTTCCGATCGATACCGGTGCAGGCGGCATTGACGCCTTCGGCGGTGCACTCACCGGAACCGGCGGCAACTACTTCCGTTCGCTCTCGCCCTATACCCTTGATTCCTATGCAATCTTTGGTGAAGGCTATTACGACGTAAGCGACTCGCTGAAAGCGACCGTTGGCCTGCGCTACACAAGCGACAAAAAGGAGCAGGACGTTATTCCGTCGATCCTCTTCACCCCGGGTGGCAACCTGAACCCGCGCGGCGTGCTGAGCGCCGAGTTCGAAGAAGTCACGGGCCGCGCCGGCATAGACTGGCAGCCTGACCTCGGGTTCACCGACGACACGCTGCTCTATGGCTTCTACTCGCGCGGTTATAAGGGCGGCGGTCTGAACCCGCCCCAGCCAGCCGGGAATCCCAATGCATATCCACCAACCTTTGATCCGGAGTTCATCGACTCCTACGAACTCGGCACGAAGAACACGCTGGCCGACGGCGCCCTGCAGCTCAACGCGACGGGCTTTTACTATGACTATAAGGGCTACCAGATCACGCAGATCGTGAACCGTACCTCTGCCAACTTCAACATCGATGCGAAGCTGCAAGGCCTCGAGATCGAATCGATCTGGAACCCGGTCTCGACCTTCGTGGTCAACGCCAACCTCGGCCTGCTGAAGTCTGAGATCCAGGACACGTTCAGCATCGACGTGCTCAACCGCACGAATGGCCGCGCTGACCTTGTCACCCTGAAGAATGCGTCGAGCTACGCAAACTGCGTCGTCTCGGCTCAGGGCTACACGGCCGTTCTGCGGGCAATCGGTGCCGGCGCCCTGCCGGTCGGCGCCTCGCGCGGCCTCTGCTCGGGCGCACTGGCCGGGCTAACCTCCACGCTGGCTCCGTTCAACGGCGGCAGCCCGATTGCGTCGGTTACCTATACCGACTCTAACGGTGTGGTCAGAACTGCGGGCGGCCTCACGCCGTTCGACGGCGAAGCGCAAAGCGTCGATGGCAATGCGATCCCGGGCGCTCCGGAATCGACGCTGAACCTGGGCGCAGAGTACACATGGGAGCCGGGTTCGTTCGGCGCCTGGGGTCTCACCGGCCGTCTGGACTATTATCGTCAGGCTGAGAGCTACAGCCGCGTGTTCAACTCGGCACGTGACGCGCTCGACTCGTGGGATAACCTCAACGTCTCGGTGGTCCTGTTCAACGACGACACCGGCGTGCGGATCGAAGCGTTCGGCAAGAACGTCAGCGATGAGGAAGTCATCACAGGTGCTTACCTGACCGACGACTCTTCGGGTCTGTTCACCAACATCTTCCTGACCGAGCCGCGCACCTACGGTGTGTCGATCACGAAGTCCTGGTAAACACGCCTCAACGGCGAAATGATGGGGGGCAGCCTTTCGGGGCTGCCCCTTTTTCGTTGGCGCTGCAGGCGGGAGCCTTTATGTATGGTTCCGATGATAAATCGCTCCGGAGCCCCGCCATGAAAACCCTCGCCCGTCTTACTGCCCTTTCGGCCCTCGCGGCGCTCGCGGCCTGCGCCGAACCGGTGGCGGAATCCACGCCGACCGCTGTGACGGAGACGACCGTGAAGCTCAAGCCGGTGGTAACCGCCGAGCAGCCCTGGGGCCTCGCTTTCCTGCCGGATGGCGGCCTTCTGTTCACCGAGAAAGCCGGCGGCTTGAAATTCCTGGCCGCAGGCGCGGCGGCGGCTTCACCGGTCGCCGGCCTGCCCCCGGCGTTGACGGATGACCAGGCGGGTTATCTCGGCCTTGCGCTCGCGCCGGATTTTGCAGCGAGCCGGATGGTCTACGCGTCGCTGTCCTCGGGCACACCCGCCGACAACGCCACGCTCGTCGTGCGCGGACGGCTCAGCGAGGATCACACCAAGCTGGAGGGCATCGAGGAAATCTTCCGCGGGGACGCGCGCGACACGACCTATCACTATGGCTCGCGCCTCGCCTTCGCGAATGATGGCACGCTGTTCGTCACGATCGGCGACGGCTACAAGTACAAGGATCAGGCGCAGGATCCGAAGACGACACACGGCAAGGTGATCCGGATCAATCCGGATGGCTCCATCCCGGCGGACAATCCGTTTGCGGACGGTGCGGCGGGCAACCCGGCGGTCTGGTCCTATGGGCACCGCAACCTTCAGGGCCTCTACTATGACACCGCGTCGGGCACGCTTTGGGAAACCGAGCACGGGCCGAAGGGCGGCGATGAGCTGAACATCATCACCAAGGGCGCCAATTATGGCTGGCCGAAAGTCACCTACGGCGTCGACTATGACGGCACCATCATTTCGGACAAGACCGAAGGCGAAGGCTTCACCGACCCTCAGATCTTCTGGGTTCCGTCGATTGCGCCGTCGGGCCTGACGATGCTGACCAGCGATGTCTATCCCGGCTGGAAGGGTGACCTATTCGTGGGCGGCATGAACGGGCCGAGCGGGCTCGTGCTCGTGCGGGTCGATATCGAAGCCGGCAAGGTGATCGGCAAGGAAGACCTGCTGCGCGACGCGAATTATTCCTACCGCGATGTTGTTCAGGGCCCGGACGGTTATCTCTACGTCGCTACCAAGGACTTTGACGGCATCTTCAAGCTGGTGCCGCAGGAGTAGGCGGCCGCTACTCGCCGTCCTTGATCGGCACGCCGTAAAGCTCGAGCCGGTGGTCGATCAGCTTGAAGCCGAGCTTGCGGGCGATCTCTTCCTGCAGCTTCTCGATTTCGGCGGAGTGGAATTCCACCACTTCGCCGGATTTCACGTTGATCAGATGGTCGTGGTGTTCGGCGGGCACTTCCTCATAGCGGGCGCGCCCGTCGCGGAAGTCGTGCGCCTGGATGATGCCGGCGTCCTCGAACAATTTCACCGTGCGGTAAACGGTGGCGAGCGAGATCGAGCCGTCGAGCGAGTTGGCGCGCCGATGCAGTTCCTCGGCGTCCGGATGGTCGTCAGAGACCGACAGGATGCGCGCAATGATGCGGCGCGGCTCCGTCATCCGCAGGCCTTTTTCAACGCAGAGTTTTTCCAACCGGTCCATGGCGGCCCTTTTGCCTTCCAAAGTGGCTGAAGTCCAGATCGCGGGCAGCTTGAGGGGCATCAGGCGAGGTGCTTTGCAAAAAATTCAAGCGTGCGGCCCCAGGCGAGCTGGGCAGCGTCCGGATTGAAGCGGGGCGTCGTGTCGTTGTGGAAGCCGTGCTGGGTGCCTTCGTAGACGAAGATCTCGTAGGGCTTGCCGGCAGCCTTTAGTGCCGCCTCGTAGGGCGGCCAGCCCGCATTCACCCGCTCGTCGTCGCTGGCGAGGTGGATCTGCAAGGGCACTTCGACCTTGGCGGCGTCTTCGACTGTCGGCCAGCCGCCATAATAGGGCACGGAGGCCTTCAGCCAGGGCTGGCGCACCGCCATAATGTTGGTCACCGCGCCGCCGAAGCAGAAGCCGGTGCAACCGATCTTGCCATTGGTGGCGTCGTGGTCGCGCAGGAACTCTGCGGCGGCCATGAAGTCCTCGATCATCTGGTCGCGGTCGCGCTGGGACTGCAGGGCGCGGCCGTCATCATCGTTGCCGGGATAGCCGCCGAGGGGGAACAATGCGTCCGGCGCGAAGGCGGCGTAACCGGCCTTTGCGGCGCGGCGGGCGACGTCACGGATGTGCGGGTTGAGGCCGCGGTTCTCGTGCACGATGACGATGCCGGCCAGCTTGCCCCTGGCACCTGCCGGGCGGACGAGGTAGCCGGACATGTCACCGGCGCCCTTGGGTGATTTATAGGCGGCGGTTTCCTCGATCAGCTCGGCTTCGCCCTCGGCGGTCTGGGCACGGCCATAGTCCGGCATCACGCAGGCGGCGAGCATCGAGACAGTGACGCCGCCGACGGCGTAGGCGCTGAGCTTCGAGAAGAAGGCGCGGCGGGAGAGATCGCCGTGGCAGTAGGCGTCGTAGAGCTTGAAGACTTCCGGCGGGACTTCGATTGTCTGTTTGGTGTGGGCCATGTGTCTCTCCCGCGTTTGAGGACGAGATATAGCCCCCGCGCCGAGCGTGGCTATACCGGGAGCGAACACGACATGAGGAGCGCGTCCACAGGGGCGGGGCGCCCCGCCGCGTAATAGCCCTTGCGGCGGCCATCGAGTGTGAAGCCCAGCCGCTCGT
>CAMEDD010000049.1 GCA_945913285.1 Candidatus Sulfopaludibacter sp. SbA3 | reverse complement strand
CGTTCATCAGTGTCGTGAGCGATACTTCCCAGCCCTGCCCGACTTCGCCGAGCCGCTGGGAATCCGGAATGCGAACGTCCGTGAAGTAGACCTCGTTGAATCCGGACGCACCATTGGCCTGTTTGATCGGCCGGATCTCGACACCGGGAGACTTCATCGACAGGAAGAACATGGTCAGGCCCTTGTGCTTCGGCACGTCGGGATTGGTCCGTGTGATGAGCAGTCCCCAATCAGAATACTGGGCGCCGCTGGTCCAGATCTTCTGACCATTGACGATCCAGTCACCCGATCCATCACCGGCCTTGACTGCACGCGTGCGCAGCCCCGCGAGATCTGAGCCGCTCGCCGGTTCGGAGAAGAGCTGACACCAGATATGCTCGCCGCTGGCCAGGGGCGGAAGCAGCTTGCGTTTATGTTCTTCACTTGCCCAGGCCATGACGGTCGGGCCGCACATGCCATGACCGATCGTGAATGCGCCGGTCAACGCCGCATACGGGCCTTCTTCCTGTCCCCAGATCACGCGCTCAATGGGTGTACGGGCCGCGCCGCCATATTCCTTCGGCCAGTGCAGGCAGGCCCAGCCGGCGCCGGCCTTCTTTTTCTGCCAGGCCTTGCCGGCTGCAACCGGGTCCTCGCTGACGACGCCGTTTGAACCGAAGTTCGCGCGTTTCAGCTCGTCTTCAAGATGCGTCGGCGCGTTGGCCTTGATCCAGGCGCGGACCTCGGAACGGAAAGCGGCTTCTTCGGCTGTATCTTCGAAATCCATCTGTCATTTCCTCCTGTCAGGCCGCGGCGCCGGCATTGCCGGCACTCATGCGTTCAATCAACTTGCTTTCCCAGGTCGAGAGTGAGCCGAGCGCCAGGGCGAGTGCATTCGATCGCCGGTAAAACAAATGGCAATCGAACGCCCAGGTAAAGCCCATGCCGCCGTGGACCTGGATATTGTTCTTGGCGCAGTGCTGAAACGCGGTCGTCGCTGAAACGCGCGCTGTCGCCGCCGCAACCGGCAGCTCCGCCGCGCCCGACACCAGCGCCCAGGCGCCGTAATAGCAATTCGACCGGGCCAGTGTGGCCGACACGTACATGTCGGCCAGCATATGCTTGATCGCCTGGAACGACCCGATCGGACGGCCAAACGCCATCCGGTCCAGGGCGTAATCGCGCGCCATTTCAAGGGCCCTGTCCGCCCCGCCAACTTGCTCGAAAGCCATCAGGATCGCCGCCCGGTCCAGAACCTGAGACGCGATGTGCCACCCATCTCCTCTCGTCCCCAGCAGTTCAGCCGGCGCGCGGTCGAACGAGAGGCGAGCCTGCCCCCGGGTCGGATCGATAGACTCCAACCGTTCGCGCCGGACGCCTTTGCCCGTCAGATTAACCAGATAAAGCGACAGCTTGCCGCCTTCGTCCCCGGCGGCAACGATCGCGAAGTCAGCGACATCGCCGTCTGCGACAGGTGACTTGGTGCCGGTCAGCTTGCCCCCCTCGACTTTGGCGAGGATCTTCTCCGGAGACGTGCGTCCTTGCCCTTCACTCATAGCAAAAGTGCCGATGGCCTCACCATTCGCCAGCCTGGGCAGCCACGCTTCCTTCTGCGCCTTGGACCCGGCGGCGAGCAGGAACTCCGCCGCAAGGTAAATCGAAGACGAGACGGGCACCGGCGCCATGACCCGGCCCAGCTCTTCCGCCACAACGCAGAGCTCGAGATGCGTCAGTCCGGAGCCGCCATACTCTTGCGGAATGGCCGCGCCGAGGACGCCAAGTTCCGCAAGGCCGCGATAGACCTCCTTGTCGTAGCTTTCGGGCCCCTCAAGAATGGCGCGGACGGCGCTCGGGGGGCACTTTTCGCTGAGGTAACGCCGCACATGATCGCGCAGAAGCTTCTGGTCGTCCGAAAAATCCAGATTCACGATGCATCTCCCATCTTCAGAAACAGCCAGTCGAACCGGTGAACGCGCCCGGTATGCTCGTAATGTTCTCCACCGATTTTCAAATTGACCCGGGAACAGGTCAATCCTTGCCCCTGAGGCAGCCTCAGAGCAGACGCAGCTTCATTTGCAGCTCGGCGGGCTCAGCGCGTGAGCGCGTCGAGGATGGCAGACAGCGCGTTTTTGGCCTTGGCGCGCATTTCGTCGTCGGTTGCATCCTGAATGGGATGCGGCACGAGAATATACCGCGCATCCGGCATGCCGAGGGCGTTACGCTGGAAGTTGGCTGCCTCATCAAATTCCGACGATGCGATGGAGACCGATGGGATTCCCTGGATTTCAAACCAGACTGTGTCGTGCAGACTGCACGTCGTACAGGAACCTCAGTCAGCCAGCGCTTCGACCAGATAGTCGACCTCAGCGGCTATATCGCGCCGCATGTCGTCCGGACACGGCTTGGTGAACGTGGGTTTCGCAAACCGCTTGACGGCGACACCCGGCGCAGCCGCCTTCAGCTGGCGCTCCAGCTCGTCGAGCAGAACATTGCCGCGCGGCTTTCGGATATCCAGAAGCCCGATCGTGCCGCTCAGCGTGCCCGTTCGGGCCGTGATCTGCCGAGCGACGGGCTTTCGCTCATCGGTCGGATCAAGGATTGTTGTCATGGTTAATCCTTCTTCTGCTTACGCTCTGCCTGATCATACCCCGTCCCGGTAAAGTCTCTAGCCCAAATCGATCTTGCGGGAGACCGACTGCGACCCGATTTCGCCCGTCGCCCAGCCGTGAAAGGCCGAACTGAACTTACCGGCGTCGGACCCGGCGACGACGATATGGATATACGCGTCACCGGCAAACTTCGGCGCCCTGGCCTTGAGCTTGTCGGGACCCAGTTTTTCTGCGGTCGCTTTCGACATACCGGCGCCAGAGACCTCATTCGCCACCATTTCGCTCAGCGGGCGGGAGGTGACCTCCTGGATACGCGCGCGCAGCTGCGCCTTCGTATAAGGGCCCTGGCTCATCAACGTGTCGATGTGCTCGGGACAGACAACCAGCAGCGCATCAATGGGCAGATTTCGCAGCTTCGGAAGGAAGACACTCTCGAGCCCCAGACCGATCGAGCCGGCAACCTGTGACGGTTCGCGCGACTCCTGATCGACAATGTGGACAGGGCCACCGGTCATCGCAAAAACGGTGACAACCGAATCTTCTTTATTGAACCCGCGCTCAACATGCAGGGGCGGCCAGGGCGAGCGCTCTTCGTTTTCGGCAAAGCACATCGTGTACTTCATCGGATTGCCGAGTGTGGACCGTTCGACACCGCCCGGCTTGCCGCCGCCGACATTGCCGACGATCAGCCGAAGCGCGCGCCCGATCGTCGCATTGGCGCGGTTGCCCGACCCCAGCGCGCCAAGGCCCTTGTTCATACCGATCCGGTCCCGGATCGGTCCATTGACCACGATCACGGGCGCCGCGCCCATCGTCGTTGCGGTCACGCCGTGGATGTTGAAGGCGTCGGTGCACACAGCCTCAAGCGCCGCAATCAGGACCGGCATGTATTCCGGTTTGCAACCGGCCATCACCGCATTGATGGCGACCTTTTCGGTGGTTGCCTCCCCCATGTTGGGCGGGACGATCGCAATCAGGTCCTGCGGCGCGCGGTGCGTGCCTCCCAGCATCTTCAGCACGCGCTCGGGGGTCGGCGGCACCAGCGGCAGGCCGTCGGAAAAACCCTGGTCGAACATGAACTCGATCACATCATCGGCTTCGGCGATATCTATGCGGCGTGCGCGCAGCAACTCGCCGCTTGCCGCCGCGCGCAAGCGGTCGAAGATCTCCGGGTACAGATGGCGCGAGCCGCAGCCGGGCCGCCAGGCCGGAAGCGAGTCCCAGTCGACCTGGGCCTGCGGAAGATCAAGGTCTGCCGCCATATCTGCGCTGAGCGCCTGCCATTCCGCGCGAACGAACCCTTCAAAATGCTGGCGGACCGAGCCATCGGCGTTCAGCCAGAACACAGACGGCACGATTTCTATGTCCCAGTCGAAGGACGTTTTGCAGCCTGCATCGTCAAGCACCGGAAATGTCAGACCATGGCGCGCCGCAAACACCGCGTTGGCCTCCCCCGATTGTGCCGGCATCAGCACTTGCAGGCCTTGGCCATAGGCGCGTTGAAACGCTTCAACCACTGGCGCGGCGGTGTTGCAGGTTTCGCAGTCTTCCTTGACGAAAACGACGAGGCTGGGTCCGCCCGTTGGAAACGCATGCGTGCGACCGGCCAGGGATGTCAGGGAGAAACCCGGCTTCGCTTCGGTCATGGCATATCTCCGTCGTCTCGTGTCATGTTAATGGGCGCGGGCCACCCGTTTTGTCCAGACATGGATCGGCCGCGGCGGAGGTGGATGGGAATCGAACCCACCACACGCCGTATAGGCGTGTCCGTGGTTTTGAAGACCAGGGAAGCCACCAGACTCCAGTCACCTCCAAGACGAGCCCACAGTAACGATGCGAGCGCCCGCGTCAAACTGAGACCATGAAGCGCGTGTCTGCCTTTCGGCGGGTGATGCCAGCCGCGTCGAAATGTTCGAGCAGCGGGACAATGTATTTCCGGCTGGTCTTCAGGGCCGCGCGTGCCTCGCCGGTGGTGAACGCCGCTTCTCCCGGAAAACTTTCCCTAAGGATACGCGCGGCGTCGCGCACCGCCCCGGCATGGAGAAGAATGGTCTGCTTCAACGAGACATTAAACAGACGGATAACGGTTCCCGCGTCGATCAGTAGCTCCGTCAGGTCTTCATCGAAAGGCTCCCGGATCAACATCGCGGCTCCTGACGGCGAGAGGCCTCCCGATTTCAGTTGGCCTTCAAGCATGCCCATACGCGCCGCTTGTTCCGATGTCAGATGATCTGAAGGCTGATGCAAGGAGATCGCCACATATGCGCCGGTCAGGTGGATTGCACCGTTGGCGGCAAGTGTCGTTTCAGCATGGTCCGTAAGAGCGGGCGCGAGGCGGCTGTCGCGGATATCTGATCGCAGCGCATGCAACTTCAAAGGGTTCGCCTGGTGATAAGCGGCAAGACGCGTGAGATAACCCTCCGCGGAAAGCCTGGTATTCGCGGCCGTTGCAACCATCCCCTCTGCGATCTCCACAAACCCGTCGCCAAGATGCGTGCGGACAAGAGAGACGGGCGCACGCGCCAACCGCGCAATAGTCTCCAAACGCGCGCTGCCCGCATTTTCATCGGCCAGCGCAGCCGCCAACGCGTGCACCTCACCTTTTTCAGCCGCCTTCAGCCCTCCCAGCCGCAAGACCTTGCCGGATCTGACAGGCGCAGCAGCCGGATCGAGAATGATTGCGCTCCCCAGGGTCTGCTGAGGCGAGAGGCAACGAATGATCGCGCGTTGCCCGGCAAAGGCAGCGACAGGCGCTGCAAAGCGCAGCTGGGCAAATCCCCTCCCGCCGGGGCCGATCTGCCTGGCCTCCATCAACCGGATCGTCGCAACAGAACTGGACGTAGCGTACAGGATACGGACGTCTTCCATGTGACGCAGGCTGCGGCTCGCATGCGCCGGTATCTCGACCGCCACATCAAGGTTCGGCGACCGCGAACAGACGCCCGGCGCATGGACAACGTCGCCGGGCATGATGTTTCCCGACGCGATTGCGCGCAGGTTCAGCGCCGTCCGCTCACCTTCCTGAGCCACATGCACGTCACGGCCTCGGACCTGAACCCTGCGGACGGTGACAGCCTGACCGGTTGAGGCGAGCACAAGTTCGTCCTCTGGTCTGAGCGCGCCGCCCAGAAGCGTTCCGGTCACGACCGTGCCGTGTCCCTCGGAGACGAAGACGCGGTCAATCGCCAGGAACGCGCCAAGCGGCCCCGGTGTTTTTGGCAGCCCAGAGAGACCCGACAAGCCTGAACTGAGGTCCTCGAACCCTTCACCGGTCACTGACGAGAAATAGACCATCGGTGCGTCTTCAAAACACGTCCCTGCAACAGACGCGCGCAGCTCCGCGGCGCGGTTCGCCCGGTCGGCGCCGGCAACAAGGTCGGCTTTGGTCAAGGCAATCATGCCCGCCTGTATGCCAAGGGCCTGGACGATCTGGATATGTTCGAGCGTTTGCGGCTGGACGCCCTCGGATGCAGACAGCACGAGAAGAGCCGCCCTTGCGCCCGAAGCACCAGACACCATCGCGCGGATGAAGCTTTCATGGCCTGGGGCATCGATCAGATCGATCACGGCAGATCCGCGCTTCAGGTAAGCGTACCCGGCCGTGATGGACAGACCCCGCGCCTTTTCTTCGGGCAGCCTGTCTGTGTCAATTCCCGTCAGTGCACGCACAAGTGACGTCTTGCCATGATCGACATGTCCGATCACGATGACAGGACAACAAGTCACCGGGATCGCAGCCCCGCAAAAGCGCCGACAACGCAAGTCACTTCATCATCTGTCAACGTACGAACATCCATCACAAATCGGCCTTCCCGGATCATGCCGATGACAGGCGGCCGGGCCTTGCGCAAGGCGGCCGCGAGTGCATCCGGCGTCTGGTGCGGCAAGACAACGGAAACGGCGTAGCTCTTGAGGTGCCGCTGCGGAAGAGAGCCACCGCCGACAAATGCTTCACTCGGAACGATCGTAACGTCGTCCAAGCCAGACGCGGTGAGCGCCGCAGCAAGCCGGCCTGCCCGGGCGCGTACAGCCTCCAGCGGCTGCACAATCGCGCGGAGCACCGGCACGCTTCTGAACGGATCATGCGGCGCGCGGTAGAGGCGCAGCGTGGCTTCGAGCGCTGCAAGCGAGAGCTTGTCAATCCGGACAGCCCGGCAAAACGGATGCGTCTTCAGATGGCGGATGATATCGGCGCGTCCCGCAATGATCCCGCATTGAGGCCCGCCGAGAAGCTTGTCCCCCGAGAACATGACGATATCGACACCGGATTTAAGGACGGCTGATACCACGGGTTCATCCGTCAGGCCGTAAGGGGAAAGGTCGACAAGGACACCGCTGCCAAGATCCTCCATCAGGATGGTGCCCGAGGCGCGTGCCAGCGCAGCAAGATCTTCGCGTCTTGGCGCGTGCGTAAACCCGACGATCTGGTAGTTGCTGGTATGGCTTTTCAGAAGGACGGCGGTCTCCGGATCGATGGCCTCTTCGTAGTCCTTCACGCGCGTCTTGTTTGTTGCACCCACTTCTTTGAGAATCGCGCCGCTTTGCTGGATGACATCTGGCAAGCGGAATGCGCCGCCGATCTCGATCAGTTCGCCTCTGGACGCGACAACCTTCCGCCCCTGCGCTGTCGCCATCAGGCTGAGCAGAACGGCCGCGGCGCAATTGTTCACAACGAGGGCCGCCTCGGCGCCGGTCAGCTCGCAGATGAGATGCTCGACATGCGCGTAGCGCGAGCCGCGCCGCCCCGTGTCCAGATCCAGTTCGAGATTGGAATGATCGGCGCCGGCTGCCTGAACGGCAGCGAGCGCTTCAGGCGCAAGCCGGGCGCGCCCGAGATTGGTGTGTATGATGATCCCGGTCGCGTTGATGGCGGGCCGCAGATTGGGCCGGCGCGCCGCGTCAATGGTTCCGGCAAGGCTTTCCGCAAAGGCGTCCGCCTCAAAGTCCGGAAGCTGCGTCAAATGACCAGCCTTGACGTCGCGGCGCAGAGCCTCGAGCGCGGCGCGCAGGGCAGCTGCCACTTCCTGGCGCGAATATGCGCTCACCAGGCTGGCCATGCCGGCCGCTCCGAGCAGCGCGTCCACCTGAGGCAATTGTCTCAAGAGCGTGTTCATCCGCGATCCTCGCCGTACCAGAGGCCGGACTTTAGGGGCAGATGAAGGCGGATCAAGTCGCGGCGCAGCCCCGGCGGCTGGCGCTCCCGAGCGCGCGCGCCTAGACATCCCTGGAAACGAGCAAAAGGGTATTGATCCGGCATGCATCCTGACTGGCCTCTCTCAAGGGACCTGGTTCTTGTCGGCGGCGGACACACGCATGCGCTCGTGCTGCGCAAATGGGGCATGAACCCGCTTGCAGGCGCGCGGGTGACGCTGATCAACCCGTCTCCCACGAGCCCTTACACCGGCATGCTGCCCGGCTACATCGCAGGGCACTATGCGCGCGAAGACCTCGAGATCGATCTCGTCCGGCTTGCCCGGTTCGCAGGCGCCCGGATCATCTTCGACACGGCGTGCGGCCTCGATTTTCAAGCGCGGCGGGTTCACCTCGAAGGGCGCCCGCCGATTCAGTACGATGTCGTCTCAATCGATATCGGCGTCACTGCGGCTCTGCCGGATATAGACGGATTTGAAGAGAACGCACACTCTGTCAAACCGCTCGGTGCCTTTGCAATCGCCTGGCAATGCTTTCTCGATACCCCGCGCGCTTCAAACGCACGCACAGATTGCGTCGTCATCGGCGGCGGCGTCGCGGGGGTCGAACTTGCGCTCGCGATGGCCAGTCGCTTGCAGCTTAGCGGTTTCGGACAGGCACGCGTGACCCTGATTGAGGCGAGGTCCGAGCTGCTCCTGGGCTCAAGCGCAGCCGTGCGCCGAAACCTGAAGCAGGCGCTGCGGCTTCATCAGGTCAGCGTGCTCACAGGCACGCAGGTATCGCGCATTTCGCCGGAGGCCGTTGAGCTTGCCGATGGAACAGGATTGGCCGCTGACTTTGTCGTCAGCGCAGCCGGGGCGAGCCCCTACCCCTGGCTTGCGCAGACGGGTCTCGCCCACACAGGCGGCTTCCTCAATGTTGGCTCCGATCTGCGCAGCGTTACGGACCCGGACGTCTTCGCCGCCGGCGACTGCGCGCACCTGACCCACGCCCCTCGCCCGAAGGCGGGTGTCTTCGCCGTTCGCGAAGCGCCCGTGCTGTTCGATAATCTCAGAGCCCGCCTCAGCGGACTGCCTATGCGCCATTACAGTCCGCAGTCTGATTATCTGAAGCTCATCTCAATGGGCGAAAAGACCGCGACCGCGAACAAGTACGGCCTCACCGCTTCAGGCTCGTCTGTCTGGTGGCTCAAGGATCGCATCGACCGGACATTCATGACACGGCTGAGCGATCTGCCGCCGATGCCCCCTGCGCCCGCACCATCCGTCAGGGCGCTGGACGAGGACGCCGCCAGCCAGGCTCAGATGCTGTGCGGCGGGTGCGGATCTAAGGTTGGCCGGACCAGCCTGATCGCCGGACTCGCAAGCCCTGATCCGGCCACCGACGCCGACACGGTCACAGGCGTTGGTGATGATGCAGCTGTGTTGCGCACCGGATCCGGACTGCAGGTCATCAGTACGGATCATTTGCGCGCTTTCGTCGAAGATCCTTATCTGCTCGCGCAGATCGCCGCGGTCCACGCCCTGGGAGATGTCTGGGCCAAGGGCGCCGCCCCGCAATCGGGACTTCTGTCATTGATCATCCCGCGGATGAGCGAGCGCATGCAGACCGCGACAGTCGCCGAAGTTGTCGCGGCGGTGCGCAAAGTCCTCGGCGAGGCAGGCGCAGACCTCGTGGGCGGCCATACCAGTATGGGGCGGGAGCTGACGATCGGCCTTACGGTCACCGGACGTCTCGATCGCCCGGTCATCGGTCATTCCGGCGCCCGCCCGGGTGATGCCATCATCCTGACGAAGCCAATCGGGACCGGCGTGATACTGGCCGCCGACATGCGGGGGCTCGCGCGCGGCGACGTGCTCAAGAGGGCTCTTGCGAGCATGCAACGGCCGTCGGCCGTTGCGGCAAGCCTCCTGTCGCCGGCCGCGCATGCCATGACGGATGTGACAGGGTTCGGACTTGCCGGACATCTGTTGAACATTCTGGAGGCATCCAACGTGGCGGCCCGAATTGCCCTGAGCAGCCTTCCGGTTCTTCCGGGCGCCGAGCAGCTCGCAGCGAACGGCGTGCGCTCATCGCTCTGGCGATCCAATGCGGGCCTGGAAGCCCAGGTTTCGCGCCCCACCTCGCCGCTCAGCGATCTGCTCTATGACCCGCAGACTGCCGGCGGCCTGCTCGCAATTGTTGCCGCCGAGCACGCCGCAGACTTGATCGCATCCTTTGAAGCCTGCAGCGAGCCTGCATTCATGATCGGGCAGATCGAGGCCGGAGCGCCATTTATCACGGCCGCCTGACAGAGCTCAAACGGGTCGCGGCGATCTTCATGATCTCGCGCGCGGCCGCGTCCAGGGCCTCGTCCGAAAATCCCGGAAGCCGTATCCGGCCAAGCTCGGCTTGCGTATCACGGGCGCGCTGGCGATTGTATTTGGGGTCATAGTGGTGGGCAACCAGTTCGCGCGCGAGGTCTTCCATCCGTCCCTCGGCGGCCAGGGACCTCCAGGCCGCAACCCCGTCGGATGGATAATAGGGCTTCAGCAGATCCAGCGTCCTTGAAAGCCGTGCCGGGTCTTTGGCGATGTCGGCGTAGGCCTTTGCCAGATAGGCGCCGCGATCGGCCAGCGAGGCTTCAATCCGGACCCGCGGGGCATGTCGCATCTGCGCCCAGAGAACGCTCGGCAAACTCAACCGCCCGATGCGGCTCGACTCGGCTTCGACAAAAACCGGCTGCTTCGCATCGAACATCACAATCTGCCGGGCAATCGCAGAATCGAACGACTTTTGCGACGGCTGGCCAGTTTCGATCGCGCCGAACATCGACCCCCGATGCTGCGCGAGACCTTCGAGATCCAGCACCTGAGCCCCGTGCGTTGCCATGCGGTGCAGCAAGTCCGTTTTCGCCGTACCTGTGTTTCCGTCGACGACCACAAGACGCTCCAGCACGGCTGCGCCCGTGTCCGCCGGCGAATAAAGAAGCGTCACGACAGCGCGTCGATACGTTTTATATCCGCCCTCCAGGGTCTCGGCCCGCCAACCGATCTGCTTCAGAATTGTCGCAAACGCGCCTGAACGCATCCCGCCGCGCCAGCAATACACAAGCGGCCGGTAACTTCCGGGCTTGTCGAGCAGATACCGTTCTATGTTGAGGCCCGCTCGCCGCGCAACGAGGGCGCCCCCGATCTTTCGCGCGCGAAAGGCGCTCTCCTGTTTGTAGACCGTACCCACAAGGGCCCGCTCGTCATCGTCAAGTACCGGCATGTTAACGGCTCCGGGGAGATGATCGTCGAGAAACTCACCGGGCGAGCGCACGTCGATAATTTCGTCAAACGGCGAAACGATGAGATCGCGAAGGGCAGACAATTCATAAGCCATGCCTTTGCCTAAGCCCTGCGCCCGTTGAGGCAAGTGCATAGCAGGCTGCGTTTCAGAAAAGTTCTCGAACTGGAGCTGAGGCGGCAACCAAGCGTTCTCTGGGTTGTCCGGTGCAAACAACCTCGACCGGCCAAGCGGATAAAGCGCCGGACGTAAAAATCGCGCGAAGAGGCGCGGCGGGACGTGTTCGATTACATCGAGATGTTCTGCAACCCAACGCGAAAGCATTTAAGGAACGGGATGCTGTCACCCGTAGAGTTCGAACGGCAGCCGGAGATTAAAGCCGGAGGTGTCCGGAAAACGCGGGGCTATTCAAGGTGGACTTAGGGGCCCACACTGTGAGGCCGTCTCAATTGAACAGGTCGATCCAGGCGCCGGTCCCAGGCGCTGCGGAAGGTAGCGGCGCCTGTTGCCTGCAGCCCGTGAGACAGTAGCCATGCCAGCGCAGGCAATCGCAACAAGGTGACTGGCTTTTCCCCCGTCATGGCGCCGCGGGTTCTTCGGATGTCGAGACCAGAAAATCGACCAACGCATGTGCTTCACCCGGGCTGATGCCCGTGGCGGGCATGCTGGTGCCGGGGAAAGTGCCCGCCGGATCGACCAGAAAGTCTCTCAGCGAGTCCCGCGTCCAGGACCGGGTTTGCCGGTCCAGCGCCTGCGAGTAGGCGTAACCATCTGCGCCTCCTATCTGCCGCCCGACCACGCCGTTCAGAGATGGGCCTGCGCCCTGCACGCCCGCAAGACTGTGACAGGAAGAGCACCTGTAAACGAAATGCTTTTCGCCCGACCAGTCCGCGACAGCTTGTGAAGGCGCTTCAACGAGGCCCTTAATCTCGTCGCCGACAGCGGTGACGTTGAGAGGCCTGCCACTATCATCATGCCGCTCGGCGTTGCGAACCAGCACGAGGTCTCCCGTGTCTGACAGGATGGCGATCCGGCCATCGCGGAGCGAGATCATGTCCCGCGCCACGACGTCGAGCCCGATCGGCTCGACATAGGCAACCCGCTCGCCTTCGAGCCGTGCGAGGAATAGGCGACGCCCCGACTGCAGACTGCTGATCAGGAGATGATCGCGCCAGAGCGGAAACTCGGCCTGGGCCGGCTGAACCAGATTAGAGATACCGATCGAGGGGACAAAGGCAAAGACGGGCAGTGTGCCCTGATCGTGGCGTCCCTGCTCAGGGTTCATGGCCCAGTCCCGGCCACCATAATCCAGACCATACGTGACCGAAGGCCAACCATAATCGGCCCCATCAACGATACGGTTGATTTCATCGCCGCCGCGTGGGCCATGCTCGGTTGACCAGATGGTTCCGTCACGCGCCGCCAGCAATCCCTGAGGGTTTCGGTGGCCGGACGAGTAGATGCGCGCCGCATTCGTTGCCAGATCGATCGCAATGATCTTGCCGAGGTCCGCACCCGGATCCTGCGAATAGGCGCGCGTGTCATCGGCGCCGTTGAACTGGTGATCGCCGATCGTGAGCAGCAGTGTCTGCGCGTCGCGCAGGACCATGCGCCCTCCGGACTGATCGCCTTCAAATGCCATGCCGCGCGTCTTGGGCTGCATGCAGGGTTTTGCAGCAAATATGCTTGTCCAGCCTTCACCATCCGGCCGGACATTGCCCTCATACACCTCGAGCGTAATCTGGCTCACCGCCACCTTGATACAGTCGCCTTCGAACCTGTGGTGGCTCACATAAAGATCAAAGGCGCCATTGCCCCGCTCGATCGTGAGCAGATCCAGCACCCGGAACTGATGGGGCAGGAAACCGGGCGTGCCCGGAAAGCTGCTTTGCTCAAGGCCTGCCCAGTTGAGAGGGACCATGGCGTCGACACTATGCATTTCCAGGGCCTCGTTCAGGTACCCCAACCGCCCGGTAGGCGAAGCGAACAGAATTCCGCCGGCAATCTCCTCGATGGCGCCGCCGCGCCCATGGGTTTCGAAGGGCATGAGATGGATCGTTACCACCTCAAGGTCATGCAGGCTGGAATCAAGGCCGTGCCAGGTGACGGTCTGATGCCTGTCGTCTTCCTGTTCCCGCTCCAGCTTCGCGAGGAAGCCCATGACCTTCATACGGATGTCATTGTCGGCAGCCCATCTGCCGATCAGGATCCCGATAAAGAGCAGAAGAGCGCCGGCTCCCATTATGACCAGAACGCGGCGCGCCTTTAAAATGGACCGCCGACTTTCGCCTTCATTGCGCCCGGTCATGGTTAAACCTTCTGTCTGTGGCCCGTTACAGACGCCATCTCTGATATACTATCCGTAAAACGACAAAATTGAAACCAGACTCCAAAGTATTCCTGTCAGATTTCTTCTAGTTGGCGTTGAATTTGCAGTGTACCGGAGCCTATGACTGGGAGGAATGTTTAATGCCCTCCATCGGCGATCAAAGGCTGAAGGAATTCTTTACCGAAGCGAGAGATATCGCGAGGAACAGCGCATCCTGCTTTGCTAGAATCGCCGCTGATCTTGTCAGCGCCCCTCGTCAGCATCCTGTCGATTTCAGCGTCTTTGTGCTCATGGGTAGCATCGGCGGAGCCTTGGCACTTTTCCAGTTCTACAGCCTCAACTTCACTTACCTATCGAGCGCGTTTAATTTCTGGTTCCAGGCAGACACGCCGCGCCTCATCGAGTCCATGCTGGATCGCTGGAGCACCATGCACTACCGCGCATCGGTCCACCCTCTGTTTCCAATATTCGGCGCGCTGCCCGTCTATATCTTGTCACGCGCACTTGAACTGAATGACCAGACGGCCATCGCGGCGTTTGTCGGCGGCGCCGCATTTACGACGACGGCGCTCTTCTACTGGGCCGCCCGCAGTATCGGACTTGCAAGACTGCAATCGGCAGCCTTGTGCCTTCTGCTACTTTCAACCGGCAGCGGCGTTTTCTGGATTGGCATTCCCGAGACTTTCGTCCTGGGCGCGGCCACCATGCTGCTTCCCCTGATCTGGCTGACGGCGCCGCGGGGCGCGCACGATCAAGTGTCCGCCCCGCTCCAGTCGATCGTTTCTCTATCGATCACTGTTACCAACTGGACGGCCGGCCTTTTGGCCACATTGCTTGCCTTTGGTCCGCGAAAAGCCATCGGACCGAGCATCGCCGCCTTCGCCTGCGTCGCAGCGCTGACCGTTGTTCAGGGCTTTGTCTTTCCCGGTGTCGGACGGTTTCTCGACCTGCGGGAAGAAAGCGCCTGGGCCGGTGTGGAGGGCAATGAAGTCGCCGATCGCCTGCTGACCTTTACCCAGCCTATTCTGACCTCAACCCCTGTCGTTCTCGATGTCGATGATCGCCTTCTTCTAGGCTTCGACGCCTATCAGTTGAGCGCGCCGCTGGTTGTAGCCGTCATCGGATGGCTCCTCATTGCCTTGCTCGCGGGTCGCACGTTCCTGCAAGGCACTTTGAACCCGCGTGCCTCAGGATTCCTGTTGGCGACGGTCGCCCTGCAATTGCTGTTGCACGCGGTCTACGGCGACGGATACTTCCTCTATTCCTTCCACTTCACGCCGCTGGTTGTGCTGATCTTGGGCGCGGCATTGGTCGGTCAACACAAGCGGCTTGCCCTTGCGCTGGTTATTGTCACAACCGCCGTCTCGGCTTTCCATAATCTCGGCAACCACAAGGAAGCGACAAGGCTTTTCAACGACCGTTCCAGGCTGGTCACTGAAATCCTGGCGGCCCGCCATCCCCGCGGCGAAGTGCTGGCCGCAATGGCCGCCAGACCCGGGGATCCGTGGCCCTTGCGCGAAGGTCGATCCATGTGGGGCGCTTCAGGCGCCGCCCTCGAAGAGAAAGGCTATTTCGAACCGGCTGGCTCGCTCACGCCGTATGTCGGCGGCCCCGGGCTGGCCATCTGGGCATTTGGCGCAAACGGCTCGCTGATCGCGACCTCAGACACGATTGCCGCCGGCGACGCGGCGCAGGCGTTTGTCGATTATGCCGCCGACACCGTTCCCGCCGTTGCGTTCCAGACACCGAACTACCGCGCGCAATGGCGCCAGATCACGCCGGGCCGATGGCGCCTTGATGCGACGCCTTCGGGAGAGACTGCAAGCCTGGCCCTCAGCGTGCGCGGCGTCGGCCCAGCGTCCGGCGCAATCTACGAGATCGCCGCCGATGCCGGCGCCGGCCTTGTGATCGACGCGTGCTGGAAAGTCTCCGTGACCGGCGGCGAACTTGCGTTTCTCGGCGAAGACGGCGCCACCGGCTGGCTGGGACAACGCGCCAGCGTCGCGACATCGCCGTTCCGAAGCGCCGCCGGATGGGCGGCAGCGCGCCTTAACGCGCCCGGCAATGCACCCTTGCAGGCGGAGATCCACAACACCTGCATTGCCGGCAGCGCGCCGAGGTGGGCGTATGCAGGCGGGGCCTCGTTTGAACCCGCGCATCTGCCGATCGCCGGCATCCTGACCCAGCAGAGCAACCACCTCCTGATGAGCCTCGAAGGCGATCAGACACGTCCTGGCGATCCCGTTTACTACCCCCTGCAATGGCAACGGGACGGCGCTTACGTCGTTGTTGCCCTACTGCGCGCCGGCCGGCTGGACGTAACCCGCACGCTTGTTGCGCAGTTTGCAACGAATGATTACTTCGGCGGCTTCGGCGCGGAAGCCGATGCCCCCGGCCTCGGCCTGTGGACACTGGGCGAGGTCGCCCGTGTCGTTGATGACCGAGCCTATGACGCAGAGCTCTGGCCGGACGTACAGCGCAAGGCCGAGATGATCATCGATCTTTCGAATGCCCGCACCCAGACGCGCGCGACCTATACAGGCCCGTTGACCATTGACCGCACCGATACGGATGTCGTCGCCTACGGAACCGTTGGCGGCCTCATCCGTGGCAGGATGGATTGGCATGAACCGCTCCTGTATGTGAACGCTGTATCCTGGCGCGGGCTGGTGGAAGCCGCAGAGATCGCCGACCGGCTCGGCGAAACGGACGATGCTGCGCGCTGGCGCGCCGCGGCGGATGAGCTTCGCGCGGCCTGGCGCCAGCGCTTCTATTTCGAAGGCTTCAGCAACGAACGTACGGCCGCCTCGCTGCTCTGGCCCACCTGGATCGGCGGCGAAGATATCGACCTGATCCGCCGACAATTGACGGCGCCTCCTAAGTTGCCTGCTGCGCCGCCCTGGACCTATTTCGACGTTGCTCGCGCGCATCAGCACCTGTTGCTCGACCAGCCGGATGCTGCATGGTCTCAGATCGAGACACTGATGGCGCGCTCACCTCTTGCCGGCATCGGAATACTCTGGGAAGGAGAGGCGGCCCATGGCCCCGAGTTTGCCACCACCAAATGGGACCGCTTCCGTATCGGTAACGGGCCGGCGCCAGTGACGCCGCATTACTGGTCAGCCGCTGAATTGCTGACCTTTGCCGTAGACAGCCTTGCGTATGCGGAAGAAATCGAAGTGCCTACCATCGTGATCGGTAGCGGCATCCTTGAAGCCTGGCTGGACGAGCCCCTGTCGGCCCGTGGTGTCATCACCACGCTCGGGCGCGTCGACTGGAAATGGGACGGTACGCGCGTCACTGTGGCGCTCGAGGATCCATCTATCCCGTTACGATTGGGGCCGGCATTCCCAGCCGGCACCAAAATCCTTCTGACATCGGCCGGTGCCGGGCTCTAGGCAGAATCGACATTCAGCGCATGCACAATCTGGCGGCCATGCCAGCCAATCCGGGGCCCGTCTCTTTTCGAGCAGGGCGCTACTGGAACCGGCTTTTCAGGCGCAGTAACGGCGCCTCGAGGAACCTGTAGCTCGCGAGGGTCACGAGAATGCTGGCGATGAAAGCAAAGACGACGAGCGCCACAACCTCCAGCAAGGTATCGGCTCCAATCTGCTCCGTCAGCGGGGAATGCAACAGGATGATGTTCACGATCGGATGCCAGACATAGAGCCCATAGCTGTACTTTCCGAACCACCGCATCACCGGCAGCTCCATAACCAACTGCAGTGGCCGGAATGAGAGGGACAGAACAAGGAGGCTCGCATACATGATCGTCAGGAGCGAGATGCCCGCCGTCAGGATCACCGGGTCACTGGTCGAAAAATCCCGTCGTGCAATGACAATGACCAGGAACGCGGCCGCCGACGTTACGCCAAGGCGCCACGCCCACGGCACCAGGGGCGCAATACCTTTGGGCCCGCGTACAAGCAGAGCGATGAGCGCGCCGAACGCCAGCCCGTCCATGCGCGCTGGCGTCAGCACATAGACGGCCAGTTCAAGCGCGTCATTGAGCACCAGGAGTGTCCGCACAAGCGGCGAAATGACGATCATGGCAGCAGCGACAAGCATCAGCTTGCCGCGTGACAAGCTGAGCACGATCATCGGCCAGAGGAGATAGAACTGCTCTTCGATGGCGAGGGACCAAAAGTGGTCTAGGATACTCCCGCCCCCTTCAATCGCCATTTGGAAATTGCCGACATAGAGAAGGACCCAAATAGGATTGGAGCCCCCGAGGATGCCGTATCCCGTGATCACCGCCAGAATGATCACCACCACGGCCGCAAAATAGTAGAGGGGAAATATCCTCAGTGTACGTCGCGCATAAAAGTTTTTGAAATAATGCGGCTTGCCTTTGGCGTCATAGAGCAGCCCCGTGATCAGGAAACCCGACAACACAAAGAACAGGTCTACACCCGACCAGCCAATTCCTGTTGCCTGAAGAACCGAAGTACCGACGCCCAGCGCCATAGTGCTTGATCCGTAGTGAAAGAAAAGCACGAGGATAACTCCCAGCCCGCGGATGCCGTCTAGCGCAGGGATATGGCCCGACCAGACCGACGCGGCGGTCGTGGCTGAGGCGGCCTGCCCAGGCGATGCGCCGGTGGCGGATACTTCAGTGGCCTGGGTCATAGGTCCACCTGTAAAGTGCGCCATTCGACGACACGAAGGCGGTGCCGGTTGCAGTATCCAGTTCGATTGAGCGCAGCCAGGGACCGAGATACACCGTGCCAACCGTGCGCCACGTGAGTGTTTCGATCACGGCGACCTGTCCGGTCACGAAGCTGCCTGCAAACAGCAATTGCCGCTCACTGTCGATGGCAAGCGTCCGCACACCGAACGGCGCCTTGATCATCCCCTTCGAAGCAAGCGTATCTGCGTCAAGCCTGAGGATTTCGGATGTCACCGGCGAGGTCACGAGCAGTTCATTGGCGCCCGTCAGGATCGCCATCCGGTCGAGGCGCGCGGGTGCAGGCCTGCTGGCCACGATGTCCCGCTTTTCCATATCATAGATCAGGAGTTCCGGATTGCGCCGGAAAAAGCTGAGAAAAATCCGAGGCTTGTCCGGATGCTTCAGAACGTTCCCGCCGTCCAGAGGGCGGCTGTCGAGAACTTCTCCTGTCGCATTGTCGAGCAACAGGAAAGCAATGCCGTCATCGATGTCCGCTTCCGAGACCAGCACGATCGTGTCCGAAATAGGATCAAATGCGAACCAGGGATCACCCGATGCAAGCTGTGAAACATCTATGCTACGTGCAAGGGCGAGCGTTCCTGCATCAATCAGGAGAAGCTGCTTCTTTTCACCGTCGTACACGATCAATCGGTTGCCGCGAACATCATGGACAATGCTCTGTGAACCGCCGCTGTTGACCTCTGATACCCGGGGAAGCTGTGCCAGGTTGTCGATGTTCAACTCAACAACGCTTTCAAGGCCATGCCCCGTCGCATGCAGCCGGCGCGCAACCGGGTCCAGCGAAAGGCCGTTGATGTTCTCGTGCATGAGAACACTGGCGCTGGCAGGCATGCGGAATGTCTGCTCGATCGGAATCAGGCGCCCCCCCTTAACGAGCACGACCATGCTCGCGCTGACGACCGTCACTGCGAGCGCCCAGCCAATGCCCGCGATCATACGTTGGGAAACACTCTGAATGGCTGCAAGTTCCGCAAGCCAGGCAATGTACCGGCGGATCGCCAATCCCTCGGTTACGCCCACGCCCACCGCCATGACCCTCTTGCTGAGGTAACGCTGGAGCAGGACTGCGGGCAGGAAATTGGTAGCGGCGAGCAAGACCGGGATAGCTGCGTTGCGGAGCGGCGTCTGAGTGGAAAAGAACAGCACGAGCACGGCCACAAGCGTTGCCCCGACGAGCAGGGCGTAGCCCATCATCGACCGTAAACACAGCGAGATGACCACGAGGACGCTGAAGAGACCAATAAGCGCAATGAACAGCAAGCCACGCGACACCGGAAGGCTCAGGAGGTCAATAATGCGCACAGTAATCGTGTCACCGTCAAAGATCGGCAAGGCGGAGATTGCGCCCTTGAACACGTACAGGAGGATCAGGAACAGCGGCACGCGTAACAGTCCCCATGCCAGCAGCGCCTTTGCGCTCACCTTGCGGCGCGGCGGTAGCGCACTTTGGTCAAAAAGAGCCATTCTTGGGAACTCCTGTCACTGCCTTGGTTTGTTTCCGGGCCCTGAATCGGTCGTTTGGAAACATTCGCTCAGTAGTCCGTCAACGGATGAGCCGGACTGTGCGAACGCCAGACCATGACAGCCGCCGGATGGGGTAAGCAAGAATGAGACCAAAAACCAGCTGTATTTCAATGGAATAGCCTCTCACCTGCCCAATTCATGCTAACCTCGGATCATCCTTTTGCGACCGGAGGATTGCCAGCAACCCGATCAGCGCCAAAGCGCCGAAGAGCCAGTGAGAAACGATGAAGTTGGACAGCGCGCCGAAACGGCCGAGTGTCATGGAATGGCTCACGAAGACCGTGCCTGACAGGACGCCGTAGGTTCCGACGAACGGCCACCGGAGGCTAGACAGCGCCTCGCCGGGGCGCGACTTCACCCAGACCATGACGAGGGCCGGCAAAAGCCAGGTATGATAATGAACCCAGGACAGGGACGTGACCGTCACGGCAAAAGCCACAGCAATCATCACTTCGACTTCCAGATCGCCTGCGCTCGCCCGAAACAAGCGCCGGGACTTCCAGGCCGCAAACAGCACGGAGGCCAGCAGCGCCAGTGTCATCCCCAATACAGCGAAACGGCTCACGGGCGACAGACTATGGATCGAATAGTCAATCCCGAAGGAACCGCCGACTTCAAAGCGCGCGAGGAAACCCGCCAGCGTCTGGTTAACATAGGCGACGACCGGATTTCCGGCATAGGGCGCGATCGATGTCTGGTACCAGAGGACGTGCATGCCCCATCCGAAGACGAGAAGCGACAGCGCCACTGACCCCGCCAGGATGGCTGCCCCGCCCGCAACAACGTTCCAGCGTCCGCGCAGAAGATAGAGCACGCCGATGAGCACAAGTGCCGGCTTGATGACGGCGGCAAGACCGAAGAGCACGCCGGCGAGGAAGCCCTTTTCCGATCGGACCATGGAAAGCCCGCCCAGGATCAGTGCGAGCACAAAGTGCGAGGTGTTGCCGACCTTGAACGAAAACAGCAGCGGTCCGAACGCGCAGATCGCCATGAACAGCAAGGCGCTCTCACGGTTGTCCAGCCTGAACATGCCGACAAGCATTCGCCAGACCAAACCAACAACGCCGACACCGATCAGGGTAATGACAATTGCTGCCGGCATTTCAGGCAGGAAGCCGAACGGCGCAAAAAGGTAAGCCACGATCGGCAGGTTGACAAAGACCAGCGTTTCGCTGCTGTAGGAGGCCTCCAGCGCCTGAGGGCCCTCCAGCACGAGCTTGCCGGCGAGCCAATAGCATTCCCGGAAATCCCAAAAGACGATCTCAAGCGACGGTTGCGTGTTGATGAAGACGACAGCAGCCGTGAGCGCGCCCCATGCCCATGTGAACGGCCAAAGCAGGTGCGCCAGTCTCGGCGCCTGTGCGATCTGATAGATCAGTACAAAGCCGATAATGGCGCCTGCAAGATGCAGGCCGTTGACAGTTAGTGAATGCAAAGCGCCCTCCCCCTTTTAGTACACGCGTGCCTCACCCTGATCCGAAACCAGATTTGAGACCGCTCCGCTAACCGAACCGCACTGGCATCTGATTTTCATGGCGAGATGAAGGTCGCACCGCCAACCGCGAATCCTCACCTTAAATCCAGAGCCCGTCCGTTTCCCTTTCCGAGCTGCTGCGCTGAAGCTCGGATATCCTCATGGCAGCCGCACCTTCAACCCGGTCGACAATGAAAAGCGGCCGCTGCTTGATGCTAAGATAACTGCGTCCGATGTATTCGCCCATGATGCCAAGGACCAGAAACTGCACAGCGCTCGAGAACGAAATGAGGATCATAAGACTGGTCCAGCCGGACAGCGTTTCAAAGAAAAACCAGCTGACCAAAGCATAAACGAGGATCACAAGAAGAAGCAGGAACATGACCACTGAAAACTGCGCCGCAAAACGCAGTGGTAACATGGAGAAGCCCATAAATGCGTCGCCTGCAAGTCGGAGCATCTTCTTTAGCGGATACTTGGTTTCCCCGGCAAACCGCTCATCCCGATCATATTCGAACGGCACCTGCCTGAGACCAATCCAGGCGACCATTCCCCTTATGAACCGGTCACGCTCAGGCATTTGGGCAAGTGTTTTCGAAACCCGCCTTTTCATCAGCCGGAAGTCACCGGCATCGAGCGGGATCTTTATGTCCGCATTCTGGGCAAGCGTCCTGTAAAAGAGTGATGCCGAGAGTTTTTTGAAGAGCGTTTCGCCTTTTCGCTGCCGGCGGACACCGAACACGACATCCGCCTGTTCCGCTTCCATTAGCTCGAGCATCGGCCTCAAAAGCTCTGGAGGATCCTGCAGGTCCGCGTCGATGACAAATACAAAATCACCCCGCGCGAAGGTCAGCCCCGCTGTTAGCGCAAGCTGATGACCGTGATTGCGCGCCAGCTTAATCGCAACGATATTCTTACTGCTTGATGCAAACTGCTGCATCAGCTGCCAAGTGCCGTCCGACGAGCCATCATCGATCAACACGATTTCGAAGCTGTCACCGAATACCGCGCGGGTTGCATCACT
>CAMEDD010000048.1 GCA_945913285.1 Candidatus Sulfopaludibacter sp. SbA3 | reverse complement strand
CGCTGGCGATCGCGGCGGGCTTGCCGGCGATCACGACTGACCGGCAATGGAGCGCGCTGGCAATTCCTGGCCTTGATGTCATCCAGGCTCGATGACCGACATCTTCCTCTCCTACAACCGCGAGGATCAGGCGCGGGCGATCGGCTGTTTTGGGCCGATCCAGGCCGCCCGCGCTACAGCCCCTCAAACAACGCCGTCGAAACATACCGCTCCGCAAAGCTCGCGAGGACCACGACAATCGTCTTGCCAGCCATCTCGGGGCGCTTGCCGAGGGTGACGGCGGCGTGGGCAGCCGCGCCCGAGGAGATGCCGCCAGGGATGCCTTCGACCTTCGCCAGTTTGCGCGCCGCCGCGATCGCCTCGGTGTTGGAGACTTTCAGCACGTCATCGATCAGGCTCGTATCGGCGTTGCCGGGAATGAACCCCGCGCCGATGCCCTGGATCATGTGCGGACCGGGCGCGCCGCCGGAGAGAACCGGCGAGGCTTCCGGCTCGACCGCGTACATGGCGAGGCCCGGCTTGCGGGGTTTGAGCACGCGGCCGATGCCCGTGAAGGTGCCACCCGTGCCGATGCCGGCGATGACGGCATCGACCTTGCCGGCCGTGTCCGCCCAGATTTCCTCGGCGGTGGTTTTCTCGTGGATGGCGGGGTTCGCCGGATTGTCGAACTGGCTGGGGCTGACCGAGCCGGGGATCGCGTCCAGCAACTCCTTCGCCTTGGCGATGGCGCCGCCCATCCCCTTCTCTTTCGGGGTCAGTTCCAGCTCAGCGCCGAGATAGGCGAGCATCTTGCGGCGCTCGATCGACATGGATTCCGGCATGGTAAGGATCAGGCGGTAGCCGAGCTGGGCGGCGACGAAGGCAAGGCCGATACCTGTGTTGCCGGAGGTCGGCTCGATCAGCGTGCCGCCGGGCTTGAGTTTCCCGTCAGCTTCGAGGCCGAGGATCATGGCGAGGCCGATCCGGTCCTTGACGCTGGCGAGGGGATTGAAGAATTCGAGCTTGAACAGGAGGTCCGCCTTTATGCCCTCGGCCTTCGCGAACTTGTCGGCGCGCACCAGCGGCGTTGAGCCAATGGTTTCGAGGATCGAGCCATAGACGCGGCCCCGCGGGCCATCGAGCGTAACGCCGCCGTCGAGTTTCACGGTTCCGGACATGGATGTCTTCCTTCAGAGATGAACTTGAAGGAGAAGTATCGGCGCCCGCGACGCGATAGGCAACCGATGGGCTTGTTTAGAAGGGCTGAAAGGTCAGCACTTCGAACAACCACCGCCCACCGAGTCCAGCAGCTTTGCGTCCTTGTCCATGCCGGGGTTAGGCGTGGTCAGCAGGCGGTCCCCGACGAAGATGGAATTGGCGCCTGCGAGCAGGCAGAGCGCCTGGCCCTCGGGGCTCATGGACTCGCGGCCCGCCGACAGGCGAACCCAGCTTTGCGGGAACACGATGCGGCAAGTGGCGATGGCGCGGACGAGTTCGAGCGTGTCCAGCTCTTCGCTGTTTCCGAGCGGCGTGCCCCTGATGGGGACGAGCTTGTTGACGGGCACGCTTTCCGGATGCGGCGTGAGCTTGGAAAGCTCGTGAACCAGGCCGACGCGGTCGGCGCGGGATTCGCCCATGCCGAGGATGCCACCGCAGCAGAGCTTGATTCCGGCCATCCGGGCGCGGCCGAGGGTTTCGAGCCGGTCGTCATAGGTGCGTGTGCTGACGACATCGCCGTAATACTCTCGCGAGGTGTCGAGGTTGTGGTTGTAATAGTCGAGGCCGGCAGCCTTCAGTGCTTCAGCCTGGCCCTCTTCCAGCATGCCGAGCGTGACGCAGGTTTCGAGCCCCTCAGCCTTAACGGCGGAAATCATCTCGGCGACTTTCGGCAGGTCGCGGTCCTTGAGCGAACGCCAGGCGGCGCCCATGCAGAAGCGGTCCGCGCCGTTCGCCTTGGCGCGGCGGGCGGCTTCGACAACTTCTTCGAGCGGAAGAAGTTTCTCCGCTTTGAGGCCCGTGTCGAACTTTGCGGACTGGCTGCAATAGCCGCAATCTTCGGGACAGCCGCCTGTCTTGATCGACAGGAGCTGCGATTTCTGGACGGCGCCGTCTTTCCAGTTCGCCGCCTTCACGGCGAGCGCGCGGGCCATCAGCTGGTCGAGGGGGAGTTCATAGACGGCGGCGATCTCTTCGCGGGTCCAGTCCTGACGGGGGGCAAGATCGAAGGCCATGACACGTTCCTTTGTTTGTAAGCGGATTAACTGATGACGCCGGTAAGGGCGGCGCGGGCAGCGAGCTCTGGGCTCATCAGGTGGGTGCGGCCACCCCGGCCCTGACGGCCTTCAAAGTTTCGATTGGAGGTCGAGGCGCAGCGCTCGCCGGGAGCGAGGATGTCCGGGTTCATGCCGAGGCACATGGAGCAACCCGGCTCGCGCCATTCGAAACCGGCTTCGAGGAAGACGTCGTCGAGGCCTTCTTCTTCAGCCTGGGCGCGGACAAGGCCGGAACCCGGTACGACCATCGCGCGCACGCCGGGCGCAACCTTGCCGCCTTTAGCGATGGCGGCGGCGGCGCGCAGGTCTTCGATACGGCTGTTGGTGCACGAACCGATGAAGACGCGCTGCACCGGCGTGCCGGCAATCGGTTTGCCGCCTTCAAGACCCATATAGGCGAGCGCGCGCTCGCAGGCGGCGGCCTTGACCGGGTCGGCGAAATCCTCCGGACGCGGAATGATGCCAGAAACCCGGATGCCTTGCTCCGGGCTGGTACCCCAGGTAACGGTGGGCGCGACGTCTTCACCCTTGATGTCGAGGATATGGTCGAACACCGCGTCATCGTCCGAGCGCAACGTCTGCCAGTAGCGCTCCGCCATTTCCCAGGCGCCGCCTTTCGGAGCGGCCGGGCGGCCTTTCACATAGGCTAAGGTCTTCTCATCGGGCGCGACGAGGCCCGCGCGGGCCCCGCCTTCAATGGAGAGGTTGCAGAGCGTCATCCGGCCTTCCATCGAGAGGGCGCGGACGGCCTCGCCGCGGTACTCGATGACATAGCCGGTGCCGCCTGCGGTACCGGTGATGGCGATGATGTGGAGGGCGAGGTCCTTGGCGCTGACGCCTTCGGGGAGGCGGCCAGAGACCTCGACCGCCATGTTCTGCATCTTCCGGGCACGGAGGGTTTGCGTTGCGAGCACATGCTCGACTTCGGAGGTGCCGATGCCGTGGGCGAGCGCGCCGAAGGCGCCGTGGGTGGAGGTGTGGCTGTCGCCGCAGACAATCGTCATGCCGGGCTGGGTGCGCCCCTGCTCCGGTCCGACGACATGGACAATGCCATTATTGATGTCGCCCATCGGGAAGAACTTGATGCCGTGTTCGGCGACATTGCGCGTCAGCGTTTCGAGCTGGTTGCGCGCTTCGGAGTCTTTCACCCCCGCGAGGCCGAGGGACTGGTTCTCGGTGGGCGTGTTGTGGTCGGCGACGGCAAGGGTGAGTCCGGGGCGGCGCACGCGGCGGCCGGCCAGTTTCAGCCCGTCAAATGCCTGCGGGGTCGTTACCTCATGGATGAGGTGGAGATCGATATAGAGAAGGCTTTCGCCGGAAGCGGCGTCGGTATGGACGACATGCGCGTCCCAGATCTTGTCGTAGAGGGTCTTGCCGGGCATTTCGGTCTCACGCTTGCGCGCCGCACAATAGCGGCGGCGCTGCAGGAAGGAAGCCTGCCAGATGCGAAAACGCCCCTGCCGCAAGGCAAGGGCGCTTTGGACGTTGGGCCTTGGGCCGGAAGACTATTCTTCGGCGGGCTTTTCAGCAGCAGCGGCGGCGGCGGCGGCAGCCTCGGCGGCTTCAGCGGCAGCGACGGCCTCTGCGGCAGCAGCCGCTTCAGCGGCTTCAGCGCGGGCTTTCGCAGCAGTGTCCTTGCGGGCGACCTTCTCGGCGTCCTTCTGGCGGCGGCGCTCGGTTTTCGAGACAGCCACTTCCTGCGTCTCGATGCCGTGGCCCGTGGTGCGTTCGGCGATACGGGCGCCTTTGCCGCGCAGGTCGCGCAGATAATAGAGTTTCGCACGGCGCACGCGGCCCTTGCGGACAACTTCAATGGAGTCGATCAGCGGCGAGACCACCGGGAAGACGCGCTCGACGCCTTCACCGAAGGATATCTTGCGGACCGTGAAGCTCTCGTTGAGCCCCTGACCGGCGCGGGCGATGCAGACGCCCTCGTAGCGCTGGACGCGCTCACGGTCGCCTTCCTTAATCTTGACGTTCACGGCCAGCGTGTCGCCGGGCGAGAAAGCCGGAATCTTCTTGTCGCCGAGAACGCGGGCCATTTCGGCCGTCTCAAGCTCTTTAATCAGGTTCATCGCCAGTCTCCGGCGCAACAGATGGGGGGGGTCGGGAGTAAGCGGCGTATAAATCGGGGCGGCGGTCAAAAGTCAACGCCTTTGAGCGGTCAAGGCGCCACTCTTCTATACGCTTGTGGTCGCCGGAGAGGAGAATGTCCGGAATCGCAAGCCCCTCCCACTCCCGGGGCTGGGTGTACTGGGGGTGTTCGAGCAGTCCGGTCTCGAAGGATTCACCCGCCAGAGAGGCCGCATTGCCCGCAACGCCAGGCAAAAGGCGCACCGCCGCCTCAACCATCGCCATCGCCGCAACATCGCCGCCCGCAAGCACAAAGTCGCCAACCGAGACTTCCTGCAGCCCGCGCGCCTTGATCACCCGTTCGTCAAGCCCCTCGAAGCGGCCGCAGAAGAGGACGACGCCGGGGCCCGCCGCCCAATCGCGGGCCTTTTGCTGGTTAAAGCGGGGGCCGCGCGGGGAAAGGTAAACACGGGGGCGGCCGTTCGCAGGTACACTGTCGAGGGCGGCGGCAGCGACATCCGCACGCAGCACCAGCCCCGCCCCGCCCCCGGCCGGGGTGTCATCGACCTTCCGGTGCCTGCCCTTGCCGAAGGTGCGAAGATCAACCGTCTCAAGCGCCCAGAGCCCTTCGGCGCGCGCGCGGCCGAGGATCGAGACGCCGAGCGGGCCGGGCCAGGCCTCGGGCACGAGGGTGATGCAGGTGGCGGTGAACATGGGCGGGGTGTAGCGCGCGGGCGCTCAGCCGCCAACCGCGCTCTCGTCCGGGCCAGCGGCGGGCACCGGCACATCCTTCGGCTGCGTCTCGCCGGTATTGCCGCGCATCAGCTCGCGCGCCGCAAACTGGCCGCCAGTAAGCTTCAGCGCGAAGCGTTCCTCGTGCCGCCGGCGGACTTCGACCATGGCGTCATCGACGGCTATGGATTCCCCGGCCACGCTGCATTCCCTCGGTCAAGCTGAGCCATAAAGAGGCTGGCCGGCCCTGCAAGGTGGGGGAGCCAGTTGGATTCGCCGCCGGGCTGGACTAGGCAGAAGATGCATGATCCAGACCCCTTCCCTTTCCGTGCTGATTCCCTTCTTCAATGAAGCGGGCAACGTGCATCCCGTGATCGACGAGGTGCACGCGGCGCTCGCCGGGATCGACTTTGAAGTGATCTGTGTGAATGACGCGTCGGGGGATGCGACCGGCGCCGAACTCGCCGAGGCGAAGGCCCGCCATCCCGGCACCGTGACCGTCCTGACGCATCTCACGCGGCGGGGGAAATCCGCCGCCCTGTTCACCGGCCTCAAATCCGTGCGCGGGGATTGGGTGCAGCTGCTGGACGGGGACGGTCAGAATGACCCGGCCGACACGGCCCGTCTCTGGAAGGCGCTGATCGCCCCCGGCGCAAACTCGCCCGTGCCGGCGGGGCTGGGCATCATCGCGGGCAAGCGCAACAGCCGCAATGATTCCGTGTTCAAATGGGTCCAGTCACGCATTGCCAATGGCGTGCGCCGGTTCGTGCTGCAGGATGATGCGACCGATACCGGCTGCGGCTGGAAACTGATCCGCACCGCCGCTTTCCGGGACCTTCCCTATTTTGCGTCGATGCACCGTTTCCTGCCGGCGCTGATCAAGCGCGCGGGTTGGGACGTGCGCGAGGAGAAGGTCAATGACCGGATGCGCCTTGCCGGCCAGTCGAAGTATGGGTTCCTCGGACGCCTCGGCGCGGGCATCTTCGACCTGATCGGGATGTTCTGGCTGGTGCGGCGGGGTGGCTACGGTGTCGCCGCCGAATGGAACGATCCACGCGGCGGCTGAACCTGCACCCTATTCGTCGCCGTCCCGGCGGCCGCGGCCTGCGCCCCGGCGGGCTTCGCCATCGCCGGAACCGGACTCCCGGCGCTCCTCGAATGCGGGCGGGGGTGGCGGAGGCGGAGGCGAGATCGACGGGGGCGAAAAGTCGCGCGTCCCACCCGCATCGAGTGATCCGCCCTCGGAACTTCTGCCCCGGAACCCGCCGCCGCGCGGGCTGTCATCATCTCCGCTGCGGCCACGGCCGCGCCAGTCATCACCGCCGCGCGGGCGATCAATTTCAGGTCCGCCAAACAAGCCGCTGGTATCGACAGCAGGGTCGCTGCCGCGTCCGCCCCGGCCCAGGCGCGGATCCTGTGGGGGATCGGCCGGCGGCGTGACGGCCACGGGCGGCGAGACGCCACCGGGGGTCCAGCTTCCGCTGCCAGCGCCGCCGAGCCCGTCACGGCCATCACGGCCGCCGCGGCCTGTGCGCGGCTCATCCGGGATCGGCGTCAGCGGACGGGTGCCGCCTTCCCCCGGACCCCAGCGGTCGCCAGGAACGTCCCGGGTGGGCCGATCGTCCCGGCCGCCGCGTCCACCATAGCCGTCATCATCGTCATCCGGGCGCCAATCACGTCCGCCGCCGCCGCGACCATCGCGGTGATCGCGGTCGCCCCGCCGCCAGTCGCGCCAATCGTCTCCGTGGCGCCCGTCACGCCAGCTCCAGTGGCCATGACGCCAGTCAGAGGGACGCCAGTCCCAGCCAGTCCAGTAGGCGTTCAGCACCAAAGGGCGCGGGTGGCGCCGGTAAACGGAGGCGTAGCGGACGGTGCCGCGCGGGGCCCAGGCAAAGCCATAGGGGTCATAGCCCCAGGTGGGGCTGTAATAGCCGTAGCGGTAATAGTCCGGTGAATAGCCGAAGTGCGAAACGCTGATCCCCCAGGAACTGGCATAGCCATAGGTCCACCGGTCATAGCCATAGGTCTCTTCGTGGGCGTAGCGGATGTAGCCATACCGGTCGCGGGTGAACATCAGGCCATGCGCGGCCTGGGTATATTCGTAGACGGGACGGACCGACGTGACCCGGCCGGCGAGGCCGAACCAGCCGAGATCGCTGACATCTTCGGTGATGAACACGCAGCGCCCAGTGAAACTCTTGTGCTCGCAGAGTTCCCACTGCCCGGCGAAGACCGCGACTGAGCGGGTGTCGTCATTGAAGGCGAGGTCCGAGAGACTGCCGAACGGATCGTACACGTCGCGTATGTCGCCGTCGAAATTTTCGTCGCTGAACAGCGCGATCGCGGCGGGCGCTTCGTCGGGGCCCGAAGAATACTCAGCGCGCGCAGAGGGCGTCGCAAAGACAGCCGGAACGGTGAGCGCGACAACGGTGCGCAAGGATAAGCGGCGCATGGGGGACCCTTTCGTCCAAGATACTGCAACCTTGCCACGGCGCATCTGAACCGGATGCAACAGGCACCCGCGCCGCTGCTATTGGCTGCCGGGCGTTCCGGCAGGCTCAGCCCAGACGGCCAGGTCCGGCACCACAACACGCCGGGCCGCGACATCTACCACCGGCACATCCGCCCGCGTGAAGGGCACGAAGACGCTAGACCCCTGGCCGTTCACGTCGATCTCCAGAAGATCGCCCGAGCCAAAATTCTGCACCGAACGCACTCGCCCGGCAGGCGAGTCGCCGCCCGCGAACACCTCCATTCCGGCGAGGTCCTCAACATAGAACTCGTCTTCCTCAGCGTCCGGAAGGCGCGCGCGGGGCACATAGAGCAGCCGGCCGCGCTGCGCGTCCCAGGCTTCCTTTTCGAGGACTTCCTTCGGCCGGACGATGAAATGATCCTTGCCCGGGCGGGCCGATTTCGGCGTAACGACGACCGCGCCGGTCTCGTCCAGCAGCGGTCCGTATCCGAACAGCGCTTCGGGATCGGCCGTATAGCTCTTCACGCGGACTTCGCCGCGAACACCGTGGGCGCCCCGAAGGACGCCCACAGCAATCAGTTTGTCTTGGGTCTTGCCTGCCATCCGCCGCTTCTTAGCGGCAGAGAACGTCCGAGAGAACAGGGCCTGAGCCTTTATAGACAGCTTCGGACAAGCCCTGGTCCTGGCAGAAGCGGGTGGCGGCCCCGTCGCGGTTCGAGATCCGTGCCCCCCGGTAGGTCGGCACCGGGAAGAAGACGGTCTGTTCGCCCTCGATGCCCCCTGCCCCGCCGCTGACGGGCGGGGGCGGATAGACCGGATCAACGACCGGCCGGCGCCATGGGCCTTCGCGGCGCTCATCATAGCGGCGGAAAGACGAGACGGCATCGTTCAGGCCAAACACACCGAGATCACTGACCGAGCCGTCGATGAACTCGCAGGCGCCGCGATAGTCATTGTTCTCGCACAGCAGCCAGTCGCCCCGGTTCACCAGCACCGAGCCGGCCGTATCATTGAACCGCAATTGGCTGAGGCTCGCCTCGCCTTCATCGAAGCCGAGGAAGGGGCCCCGGAAATCAGAGTTCGCGAAGAGGGCAATGTCATAGCTGCGCGGCCCCTTGTCATAGGCGGTGACCTGCGCCGAGGAGACGCTGCCCGACAGGCCGATTTCGCCGAGATTGCTCAGCGTGCGGTCCACATACTCACAGCGCCCGCGCAGGTTTACATCGTCGCAGAGCAACCAGACGCCGCCCTTGACCTCGACACTCCGGGCCTTGTCGTTGAAGGCGACCGACGCGAGCTTCACCTGGTCGCTGGTGAGTTCGACAGACGTGCCGCGCAGGCCGGTTTCGGAATAGAGGACGATCGCGGGCGGGCCGGACGGCAGGGCCGGGCGACGGCTGCCTTCCTCTTCGCCCCTCTGGGCCTGCGCGCCGGACGCGGCCGCCATCAGCACGAACGCGGCAACCAGGAAGGTTTGGGCTAGAAAATCGCGGGACATGTGAAGTCTCTTACTGCAAGGGGCCAGTCAATGAGGCGAGTGTTGCCGCGCTCCGCCTGAACGGTCCATTCCCGCTTCGTTGGCTTTTGTTCAGGCAGGGGCCAAACGCAAAACAGCCAGCGCCCCCGGCCGGGAACGCTGGCTGTATCTGTCAGGCAGCGAAGCCTCAGGCTTCGGCAGGCTCTTGCGCAGCGGCCAGTTTGGCAGCGGCCTTGGCGGCGCGCTCTTTCGCGCGCTCCTGCGCCTTCTTGCCGGGCTCGGCTTTCTTCGGGTTATTGCCGTTGGTGAACACGGCCACCGGCTTGCCGTCGACTTCCACTTTGGAGAGGAAGCGCAGCACGCGGTCGGTCGGCTGGGCGCCTTTCTTGATCCAGTCGGCGGCCTTGACCGCGTCGACTTTCACGCGCTCGGCCGCGTCTTTGGCGAGGCGAGGATCATAGGTGCCGATCTTCTCGATGAAGCGGCCATCCCGCGGGGCGCGGGCGTCGGCAACGACGATCGAATAGAAGGGGCGTTTCTTGGACCCGCCGCGGGCGAGCCTGATCTTGAGTGACATGGGGATCTCCTGTGTGTCTTGTCTCTCGGGGTTTCTTATTCGGCCTCGTGGCCGCGTAACTGCTCATGATGGCGGATGACTTCCGCAACGATGAAAGTGAGGAATTTTTCGGCGAAGGCCGGATCGAGCCCGGACTCGTGCGCGAGGAGGCGCAGCCGGTCGATCTGCTGGGCCTCGCGTGATTTGTCCGCAGGCGGCATATCGTGCAGCGCCTTCAGCTTGCCGACCTGCTGGGTCAGCTTGAAGCGCTCGGCCAGCGTGTGGACGAGGATAGAGTCCATGTTATCGATGGACGCGCGCAGCTGGTTTAGCTGGAACAGGGCGAGGGTCTGTTCGGGGTTGTTCATTTCTTCTTGCTCCCGGGAAGGCCAGGCAGTCCGCCTGCGGAGGGTCCGCCCAATCCGGGCAATTGGCCGGGCAATTGGCCGGGCATTCCGCCCGGCATACCACCGCCGCCCATGCCGCCCATCCTGGAAAGGTCGGCCGGATTGAGGCCCGCCTGCTGCGCCATGCCGAGCATGTTGCGCATGCCGCCCTTGGTGCGCATCTGCTTCATCATGGTGGCCATCTGCAGATGCATCTTCATCAGCTTGTTGACGTCGGAAACGTCGACGCCTGCGCCCGCCGCAATGCGCTTGCGGCGCGAGGCGTTGAGCAGGGCGGGCTTGCGGCGTTCAGCTTTCGTCATCGAGAGAATGATCGCTTCCTGGCGTTTCAGTACCCGGTCGTCGATGTTCGCCATCGCTTCCTTGGCTTTGCGCACGCCGGGCATCATGCCCATGATCCCGGTCATCCCGCCCATGCGCTGCATCTGGCGAAGCTGCTCGGCGAGATCCTCGAGATCGAATTCGCCTTTCTTGAGCTTCGCGGCCATCCGCTCAGCTTTTTCGGCGTCCATCTGCTCGGACGCCTTCTCCACGAGGCTGACGATATCGCCCTGCCCCAGGATGCGGCCCGCGACACGCTTGGCATCGAAGGTGTCGAGGCCGTCAAGCTTTTCGCCGACGCCGAGGAACTTGATCGGCAGACCCGTGACGGCGCGCATGGAGAGCGCCGCGCCGCCGCGGCCATCGCCGTCCATCCGTGTCAGGACGAGTCCGGTCAGCGGCAGGCGCTGGTGGAAGCGCCGCGCGGTTTCCACCGCGTCCTGGCCCGTCAGCGCGTCGGCAACGAGCAGCACTTCCTGAGGATTCGCGATCGCGGCGATCTCGGCCGCCTCGCTCATCATCTGCTCGTCGATCGAGGTGCGGCCAGCGGTATCGAGGAAGAGAACGTCATAGCCGCCGATCTTGGCGGCCTGGATCGCGCGGCGGGCGATGTCGGCGGGCAATTGCCCCGGAATGATCGGCAGCGAGGTGACGAGCGGGCCCGCCTGCTGGGCGAGGATCGCCAGCTGCTCCATCGCGGCCGGGCGGCGCACGTCGAGCGAGGCGAGCAGGATGCGCTTCTTGCCGCGGTCGGCGAGGCGTTTGGCGATCTTGCCGGTGGTGGTGGTTTTGCCCGAGCCCTGAAGACCGGCCATCATCACGACGGCCGGGGGCACGTCCACGCGAAGGTGCGATTCTTCTTCGTTGGCGCCCAGCATCTCGACAAGGGCGTCATAGACGATCTTGATGACCTGCTGGCCAGGGCGAACCGAGCGGATCACTTCTTCGCCGACAGCGCGTTCGCGCACTTTGTCGACGAAATCCTTGACGACGGGGAGCGCCACGTCCGCCTCGAGCAGCGCGACCCGGATTTCGCGCAAGGCCTCGCCGACGTCCTTTTCGGACAGCGCGCCGCGCCCGGTCAGGCCGTCAAAAATACTGCCAAGGCGTTCGCTTAAGGCGTCGAACATCGCTTTCGTCTCCTCACATCGCGCAATACCAAAAAGCCCCGCTGAGCGAAAATTCGCCGGGCGGGGGGCCCCGCTGGCCTCCGGTCCTCTCATAAGGACGTGTGCCGGTCAGGGCGCGCTGATCAGGGTGCGCGAGGTGTCCGGCGCGTAAAGCACGGGCCTTTCCGCAGGTCAAGCAAGGTGCAGCGCCTCGACCCGCGCCTGCAGGCGCGCGGCCGCGAGCTCCCCGTTCGAGCTGTTCTCAGGCTAGCCGCCATCAGGCGGGGACCTCTCAAGGCTGATCGATCTGACGCTCAAAGCAAAATCGCCATCGACGCTATCAGCAATGATGAAGCCGAGCTCATTGACCTCTAATGGCGAGATCTCGCTGGCGGGGACGATGCGGCCGAAAACGCTTGGGACGAAATCGCTGAGGGCTACGCGAACACTCGACCACTCCCCCTCTGGGCTCATCGGGATAGCTGCCTGATACGACACGTACCTGCCGCCAAAACGGGCGTTTGTGCGCGCGATCAGCTGATAGGCGCGGCCATCAGATTTTATCAGAAGAACAAAGGCCCGCGCACCTTCCAGCGCACCGGGCTCCATTTCGCGGCGAACCGAAGAGAACCCTCCGCCCTTCGTATTGATCGACCCCGTGAAGACCAGTTGGCCTTCCTCGACAACGCTTCCGCCCAGAGAGCGCCCACCCATGACGTCGTCATTGACGGTTCGCCAGGCCCGCACCTCCGCAGGCGATTCAAAAGAAATCAGCGGTGCGATGAATGTTTCCTGTGGCGCGGCGTAGCTGGCCATTGATGAACCGGCATAGATCAACGCAGTGAGTAGAGCGATGATACGAATATCCATGTCAAGATGTACGCTTGCCGATCGCCAATGGATCGACGCGGCCGTCTTTCGTCCGTTCTGCGTAGAAGCCTGCCCCAGGCTGCCGATGCGCGCATTGCGGCGATGAGGCTGAGCCGACCAAGCTCCGCCAGTCATCGTGCCGCAATGGACCCGGCAGGTCTTCGCCGATTTCGGACATTGAAGCGGCATCGCCGCACGAGTTCTCGTAATCAGCAAAGGTTGACATGTCCCGCGACCGGTGTCTGCTCGAACGAGCTGAGCCACCAACCCCCTGCCTAAAGGCTAGACTGTGATCATCAGATACTTCAGGCGTGCTTCCGCGCTGCTTCTCCTCGCCGGATCAGCTTGTATCGATGCCTCATTGGCGGGAGGCGAAACGTCTCCGCCAAAGACGCCCGCCTGCACAGAATCCGGTCTGGCGCGCTTTGGCGACGTACTGCGTCTCTGTGGTCTGATCACCCCTGAGACGGTGAGCCAGTTCAACTCGTAGGACCTGTCTGACATCTCACACCTGAACATCAATTCGGGTGGGGGCAACTCAAGCGCCGCGATTGAGATCGGCAAGCTGATCCGGGCGCACGGCATCGGCGTCACTGTCGAGACATGGTGCCTGTCAGCTTGTGCACAGTACATTCTGCCTGCCGCCACCGAAATTGCTTTGAGGCCAGACGCGCTGGTTGGCTTACATCATACAGCCTATTCGCTGCATCAGGCATTGATTCAGCTGGAGGGGTCCTACCATCCAATCGCAAGCGCCGCCGGCAAGGTTGAAGTTGAGTACTACGACCTGCTCGGTATCGAAGCGGATTTGCTGGTTCTGCCGTTGAGAAATCTGAAAGTCCGCGGCCTTGTCCTGGTTGAGCCGTTCTCCGAGAACGATGAGACAGAGATTTACTACAAGGGGCCGAACTTCTTGCTGATAGATCGGGCCACGTTGGAAAGCGTTTTGGGGGTCGAAGTTATCGGAACGGGCCGGGTTGACACGTTGGAGTCGGGTGCTGTTCTCGAAATATCAGGCCAAAATTCAGGCCTGTATTTGCAGGCTGACGATTTAGATCGTGGCACCGATGTAGCCCGATCGTTCGAGACTGTTTGCCTTAAACAAAGAGGAAGTGCCGAAATGCAGTGCAAGCAGTATCCTTAAACCCTTTTACCATAGGGGGCTATCTTCGTGCTTGGGGCGCCCGCAGTGGGCCAGGTCAGCTCCGGTCGTTCGGTTCAGCGAACGGCAAGGTCACCTCATTCCTGTCATTCTGCCTTCTCACCAGCACCCGGCCGGACTTCGCCGATACATGACACTGAAAACCATCAGCCAGATAAGCGATGATCCCCTCGTCAGCCTGCCAATCGCGGCGCGCTGACCAATCCGGCCCAGCCGGAAACGTCTGACCATGGCCGGTCAGTTACACCACGGGCTGGGACGCGACCTGGCGGCGCGCGAATGCACGCTCCAACTCGCCTTCCTGATCTTGCGCCGCATGGCCGGGACGTGCAGAGCGTTGGCTATGGAAGGTGTCCGCGAAGACGCAGTTTGTCAGCGTCTTCAAGGACCGCTTCAACCCTCAGCGATGACCTTCCCGGTTGTTGCACGCAAATCCAGATCGCCTCGCGGGAGCCGGCATGAACTTCAAACACGCCCTCAAGTGCGCTACGGCGGCTCTTGTTCTGGTTGCGGCGGCAGCATGCAGCCCGGGCGCCGAGGCGCCTTCAGACGCTTCCGCACCAACGTCTGCCGTGCAAGCGCCTGACGCGCCCCCGGCTCCGGCGGCCGCGCCAGAATCGCCCACCGATGGCCAGAGCGAAGAAGTCGCCTCCGCGCGAGAGGTGGAGGCGCAGTGGCTCAAGGATTTCCCGGAGGCGGCCAAACGCGAGGGCGGCGTCCTAACCCTTTTCACCGGGGGCACACCCGTCGCCAGCTTCACCGATGCAAGTTCGCCCTGGGCCCTCACCGGCGCACTCAAAACGCCTGGGCCCACCGGCGAGCGCCTCTTTTTTCGGGTCGCAGAGATTTACACGGATGAAGAAGGCCGGACCGAGTGGTTCGAACACTGGTTCGATCCCACGGGCCAATTCATCCCCTCGTATGATGTTCTTGACCAATACCCTGGCGACGAATTTATCCCCTCGAACAGCCTTGTTGGCCAAAACCCCGGCCGGACGATGATCGCGGCCGGCGACTTTGAGGATGGAGACGTGGGCGTCGATCCTTACCTGTCCTTGATGGATTGGTCGGGCGAGCCGGAACTCGTCTATGAATTCAAGTCACCCTGCTACCCCGTCAAGTGGATCAGCGACGACGAACTCGAGGCTGCCTGCCCCTATGCTTATACGGGTATGACGCCAGAGGCTGCCGAAATCACTCCAGCACGTGTGGTGCGCACCGGGTCGCGCGAATGGCGCCTTCAACAGACGGGACTGCCGACCCGCCACATGCCGGACCCGCCACAGACGGCGCCGTTCGACGAAACCGTGACGGCGGCAGAGATTGCGCCCGATGCCGGTTTGGAAGTCGCGTTGTCGGAACTGGGCTACGAGCGGCTGGACCGCTGATCACCCTCGTCCTGAGTCGCAGCGTTGCCTCACTTCACGCTGCGGCTTGGCAGGACGCGCGGAAGTGACTTGAAGCCTGAAATGAAGGTCTTTTCAGCAGCAAACGGAATGTCTGCAAGGGGCCACGAACATGCGCCGCCTGGGTTTTGCTGAACGGCAGCCACCGCCGGTTCTAGCCGCTCGTTTGCATGCCTCCCGTCTAGCCGCTTGCGCTGCGCAGTGGCTTGAACAGGAGGAACATCACGGAAAACGAAGCGAAGCGGGCGGGCGTGGGTTCAGGAACAGCAGGACCTCGCCGTTTGACGGCTGGCAAACTGACCGGTCAGAAGCCAGCCCTGAAGATGAAGGAGGTCTGGTCGATCAGGACCCGGCTTGAGCTTGAAGGCGATGTGCGAAACCTCGTCCTCTTCAACCTCGCAATCGACAGCAAGCTCAGGGGCTGCGACCTCGTCCGGCTGAAGGTTGGGGATGTGGCGGCCTGCGGACACGTAAAGTCGCGCGGCGTGATCATCCAGAAGAAGACCGGCAAGCCGGTACAGTTCGAGATCACGGAGAACACCCGCCGATCGATAACTGCGCTTTTCGAAAGCGGGATGCCGGATGCTGACGATTATCTCTTCCAGAGCCGGCTGGAAGCGTCGCCTCATCTCTCGACCCGGCAGTACGCCCGCATCGTTCAGGGATGGGTGGCCTCGATCGGGCTGAACCCGGCAACCTATGGCACGCACTCCCTGAGGCGGACAAAGGCGGCCCTCATCTACCGCAAGACTGGCAATCTTAGGGCTGTCCAGCTCCTGCTCGGCCATACAAAGCTTGAGAGCACTGTCAGGTATCTGGGTGTTGACGTCGACGATGCGCTGGAAATCTCGACAGGCATCGATCTCTGAAAACTCGGAGCAGCAGGAAGCGAACTTGCCTGCCGTTCCATTCTCGCTTCGAAGGCGACGCTTGCCCAAAAGCTCTTGACAATTGTAGCTAATAGGCTACAATTCTTTATGCCGACAATACTTAAGTCCGACGTGTTCGAGGAGTGGATCGACAATCTGCGCGACCGTGCCGGAGCCGCACAAGTGTTGCGCCGGCTCGCCCGTTTGGAACGTGGTAATTCCGGCAGGGTCGCGCCCGTTGGCGAAGGTGTGAGTGAACTGAAGATCGATTTCGGACCAGGTTACCGCGTGTATTTCGGGCAACGGGGCGAGGAGTTGGTGATCATTCTCGGCGGTGGCGACAAGTCCAGCCAGGACAGGGACATTAGGGCAGCGAAGAAGCTGTGGGACGAATGGAAGGAACAAGACCGATGACGAAAGCTAAGTTCTCCCCCTTCGATGTGGCGGATCACATTAAAACTGCGGAGGATGCAGTTCATTATCTCGACGCCGTGCTGTTGGATGGCGACGCCAACGAAATAGCCGAAGCGCTCGGCGTAGTGGCTCGCTCTCAAGGCATGGCGACAATAGCAGAAGAAAGCGGCCTCTCAAGAGAAACGCTTTATCGAACCCTCAGCGACGCTGGTAATCCGAGGCTTGCGACACTCATCGGCGTCCTGCGTGCCATGGGCCTTCGTCTCTCTGTAACCGCCGCGTAAGTCGTCCGTTGTCCGTGTTCCATGAGGCTTGTCAGCTTCATTCCAGCCGTTGCCCGGCAGCCCGCGGATTCGGCGGCAGTTCGCCGAAAGTGGCCATTGCCACCGGCGCCAAAAGTTAAACCCGGGGATCATCTGCCCGTAGCTTCTTTTCCTTCCAAAGCGTTCAGCCGATCCAGCGTCTTCAAAAGAGTAGTTAGGAAGATGACGAGGAACGCGAGCATCCCAAGGAAAGGTATCAACACGACCAACGCCAGGAGCCAGGCATTCCAGTTTTGCTTCCGGCAAACCAGAAAAGTGACAACGGCGTACATCAACTGAATGATCATCATGGTAGCGAGTTCCACCAATACGTGGAAGTTGGGATCACCGGTTATGTATTGCTCCATCATCGCTTCCCTCCGTCGAAGTGATTTATTTGCGGCATGCTTCTCAGTTTAACCAGCCTGCTCTCTCGGCATGATCGCTCCCAATAGGCCGCCCAGAACATTTCCGCGACAGGTAGAGGCGTTGCCGTGCCCCGGAGGCGACTTGCCCCTCGTTAGAATGCATCGTCACAACCATCGCCAAGCACCGGCGTCAGGCCGGAGATCGCCGCGAAGCGACTGTGATGGCTGATAAGTCTGAGCCAAAAAATCAACCGCATTGAGAGGTCGTTCGTAGTCAGATAATCTGTGCGGAGTGTAACTTCGGACAGAGGCAATGAGCACCGCCATCCACGCTGCCGGTTAGAACTGCAAAACAACGCTATTGGTCTTTAGGCGACTCTAAGCCCCAAAGGATGGAGTCCCACGACCGGCGCTTTACGAAACGCTGATAAAGCATCATCACGACGCACAAAGCTATCAAGACTGCGAATGAGTTTTCAAATCCGATTATCTGGTAATCGGCCCTGAGAACAATCGAATTAAGAACTGGATTCTAGAGACTGGCTCGAGGGCTGCGCGCAGCCTGGTTTCTCGACACCCGACATTCACCGGGAGAAGGACGACCGGCGGTTTAGGGCCAAGTCGGCTCCCATTGTAGCCATTGGCATCCGGCGGGGTCACCTCAGTCTAGTCATTCGGCTGCCTCACCGCCGCCAGGCTGGAGTTCGCCGACAACGGACGCTTCACAGAATCCGCCGGCCTTCCAAATCTATGATCATACCTCCGTCCTCTTTATAGAAAGGGCCAAGCGGAAGGCGCTCAAGAAGGTCCAAAGCAAGTTCACTCGGCCGGCAGAGCTTAACGCCTTTTGGGGTGGCCACGATCGGCCGGTTCACCAACACGGGATGAGCGATCATCGCCTCAAGCAAAACGTCGTCCGATGTCGCCGGATCGAGCAGGCCAAGCTCGGCAGCGGGCGATTTTGTCTCACGCAACGCGGCGCGAGGCGTAAGGCCCGCAGCCGCAAACAGCGCGAGCAATTGCGGGCGAATCCAGCCGAGCTTCAGATATTCGATTATGGTCGGCTCATAGCCAGCTGCATGGATGAGTTCCAGGACATTGCGCGAGGTGCCGCAGTCAGGATTGTGATGAATGACAACAGGGAAGAATGACTTCACGCTTTGGCCTCCTTTGGTAAAAGCACGGCGCAAGCGATCCAGGCGACCAGCGCGCCCGCGAACTGCCCGGCAATGAAGCCCGGCGCGTCCAGAGGCCTCACGCCTGCAAACGTATCGGTCATCGCCCGCGCCACGGTGATGGCCGGATTGGCGAACGACGTCGACGCCGTCCACCAATAACCGGCCGTGATTGTGAGGGCGACAGCGGCGGGGATCATGTGCGGACGCCACCGCGAAACCGTAAGGATCGTGAAGATCAAGGCGAAGGTCGCGGCGCCCTCACTCAAAATTTGCGGAGCCCCTTCGCGAACATTCGTGGACAACTGCAGGATCGGCAATGCGAACATGGCATGCGCCAGCCAAGCGCCCAGAACGCACCCCGCGACTTGAACTGGCACATAGAGGAGCGCGGACAGCGCGCTCGACTCTCGACGCAACGCCATCACCAGCGTCACCGCCGGATTGAAATGCGCTCCAGAGATCGGACCGAGCGCCGTGATGAGGACAAACAGGATAGCCCCTGTCGCGGCGGTGTTGCCTATTAGGGCGACCGCATCATTGCCAGCTGCGAGTTTCGCCGCAAGAATACCGGAACCGACGACTGTTCCCGTCAATATCAGCGAGCCCAGCCCTTCCGCGAAGAGACGGCGACCCAATCCGATTGTCATTCTGCCCCCTCCAAGTTAACCGGCCCAGACGAGGACGGGCGGCCTAGACGCGAGCCGCAAGATGTTGCTAAACGCCTAATGCGATTTACTCAGTGGCCTGATTGGTTTCATGGGACATAGCCGCCTCGGCGAGTTGATGCGCGTCGCCTGTTTGCCCCGCCGCCATTCTCTCGCTGTAGCGATCAACCAGATAATCAGCACGGTCACGGGTAAGAAGCGTGAACTTGATCAACTCTTCCATTACATCGACGACCCTGTCGTAATAGGCGGACGGTTTCATCCGGCCGTATTCATCAAATTCCTGATAGGCCTTCGCGACCGAGGACTGGTTTGGAATGGTGATCATCCGCATCCAGCGCCCAAGGACGCGTAGCGTATTGACGGCGTTGTAGGATTGTGACCCACCGCAAACCTGCATAACCGCGAGCGTCCGGCCCTGCGTTGGACGCACGCTTCCCATCTCCAGCGGTATCCAGTCGATCTGAGCCTTCATGACCCCGCTGATGGTGCCATGCCGTTCCGGGCTGCACCAAACCTGCCCCTCGGACCAGAGAGACAGCGTGCGTAGCATCTGCACCTTGGGATGATCAGCGGGCACAGCGTCTGGTAGCGGCAGATCGCGTGGATCGAAAATCTTCGTTTCCGCGCCAAGGCTTTGAAGTATCCGGGCGGCTTCCTCGATCAAAAGGCGGCTGAAGGACCGTTCGCGGAGCGATCCATACAGCAGAAGAATCCGCGGCGGATGGGTGGCCCGAACGGCCGGTTCGAGGCGAGACGAATCGGGTTGGGCGAGAAATTCGGTCCGGAGAGCGGGAAGTTCAATCATTCAGGCTCCGGGCAAGCGGGTGCTGTCAATGGCGCAGCAGGCCGCCCGCTCCACCACTTTCGCGAGCGGCGCACAAATTTCGGGGTGACCCTCGCAGCAATCTTCGACCAGGTAACCCAACAGGTCAGAAAGCCCTGTCATGTCTGCGGCGTAGTAAATGAGACGGCTGTCGCGGCGTGACGAGACCAGGCCTGCACGCGCCAGGACGGCGAGGTGCGTCGAAATGGTACTTGCCGGAGCCTCGACGACGCGGGCGATTTCGCCCGAAGCCATGCCCTCTGGGCCAGCGCGCACCAGCAGCTTGATGACCGCCAGCCTCGTGGGCTGAGCGAGTGCGGCAAACGCGTCGATTGCGTCTTTCGATTTCATGTTTCTACGATGGCAGAAGGATTGAATCCATGCAAGTTGGATGTTCAGCCGTTTCGCCGTCGGCATTCTGAACCTGGAGATGAGCATGATTGGATATGGCAGCATCGGCGCCTTGGGGCTGGCGGCTATTCTTCTGCAAACGGCTCCGGAAGCCTGCGCGCAGGAAAAGGAAGCTTGGCGCCTCGAAGATGCACTCGGTGCGCCGGAATGGTTATCCATCGAGGGCCGGTTGCGCGCCCGCTATGAGAGCCTGGGCGGGCAATTTCGTGCCGGGGGAACCGGCGGCGACCAGATTCTGGTCTTCAGAAATCTGGCGCGGATCGAAGCCGATCCGGGCCCCTTGGCGTTCGGCGTCGAAATCCAGGACAGCCGCGCCTATCTCGACGACGCCGGCACGCCTCTGTCCACCAGCAGCGTCAATGCGCTCGACATTCTACAAGCCTATGTTCGCTGGGACGCCGACAATGTGCTGGGCGCGCAATCCTCTAGTCTGAAACTGGGTCGCCAAACGCTGGATATTGGTAGTCGCCGCATCTTCGAACGCGTCGACATGGCGAACGTGATCTTCAGTTACACCGGCGCCTACTGGCGCGCGGCATATGCGGACGGCGATGAGCTCCATGTCGTTGCAATTGTGCCGACCGGTCGATTGCCCGCTGACCGCCCGGCGCTCGACGACAACGAACCTTCCGGCGACGAAGAGCAGTGGGGCCGTCAGGTTTTGGGCGCCCACTACCGGGCGGCCGATGTGCTTGGCGACACCTACCCGGGGCTTTGGGCGGAGGGTTTTGTCTACACACTCGACGAGCGCGACACTGATGCCGTTCCAACGCCGAACCGCGACTATCTGCAACCGGGCTTTCGGCTCTACCGGGCGCCGCAAGCGGGGCAGACGGACCTCGACATAGAAGCCGCCTGGCGATCGGGCTCACGCCGCGCCACGAGTGCACCAACGGACGAACGAGATCTGGAAGTCGATGCACAAATGCTGTTTGCGCAGGCCGGGTACACTCTTGATCATCCTTGGCGGCCCCGCTTTGCGCTCGATTACTACTACTCCAGCGGCGACAGCGATCCGAGCGATGGGCGCTACGAACAGTTCGAGCGGCTCTTCGGCGCGCGACGCGGCGACCTTGGTAACACCGGCATCCATGGCCCGCTGACGACAGCGAATATAAACGCTCCGGGCGGGCGGATCGAGGCGCGCCCGAATGACCGACTTGATTTCCGTGTTGCTTACAAGGCGGCCTTCCTCGCCGAGCCTCGCGATGCTTGGATCGACGCGCGGCTGCAAGATGCAACCGGCTCTTCTGGCCGCTTCATCGGACACACAGTCGATGCCCGCATGCGCTATTGGCTTTTGCCGAACAGCCTGCAGATGGAGGTTGGCGCGTCCGCCCTAATCAAGGGACGCTTTGCGCGAGAAGCGCCAAATGCCCCGCCGGATGATGACACGTTGTTCGGCTACATAGAATTTACTCAAAGCTTTTGAAGGGCGCTTGGTCGGCGGGGAGGCTCGGGCCTCGGACTGCCGTTTCGCAGGCCCGATCCGGAGATGAGCTGGTCAGTGATGTTTCAAACATCGACCGGCTGTTTAGGGCCGAGGCTGTGTAAAAACGTCGAAGCAGTTCATGGTCCCCGGCATGGTCCCAGGAGGTTTTGATGAAGCGGTTTGTCGAAGGTGTTGCGCGCGATCAGGGCGGTTTGTTCCCGGCGCATCTGGAAGATTTCATCGCTGAGGATAATCCGGTCCGGGTTGTCGATGCTTTTGTTGAGTTGCTGGATTTGCGGGCGTTCGGCTTTGTCGCTGTTGACCCGAGTACAACTGGGCGGCCTGGCTACCACCCTTCGGTCCTCCTGAAGCTTTACATCTACGGCTACCTCAATCGCATTGCGTCGAGCCGCCGGCTGGAGCGCGAGGCGGGGCGCAATGTCGAGCTGATGTGGCTGACGGGGCGTCTTGCGCCCGATCACAAGACGATCGCCAACTTCCGCAAGGATCACGGCCCGGCGATCCAAAAAGTGAGCGCGCAGTTTGTGGAGCTTTGCCGCCAGCTGGGCCTGTTCTCGCGGGCGATCGTGGCCATCGATGGCAGCAAGTTCAAGGCGGTCAACAGCCGCGACAATAACTTCACCGCCAACAAGGTCGCCCGGCGCATCGAGCAGGCGGAGACCCACATTGCCCGCTATCTGACCGCGCTGGAACGGGCCGATCGGCAAGGCGGGGATGTGGCTGAGGAAAGGACACCGCGCCTCAGGGAGAAGATCGAAGGCCTGCGCCGCCGGATCGAGGATCTGAAGGCGATGGAAGAGCAGCTTGAGGCCGCGCCCGGCACGCAGGTGTCGCTCACCGATCCTGACGCCCGTGCCATGTCAACACGCGGAAAAGGCACGGACGTCGTCGGCTACAATGTCCAGATCGCCGTCGACACGGAGCATCACCTTATCCTTGCGCACGAGGTCACCATGAACGGTAGTGACAGGGCCCAGCTCGCACCGATGGGCGAGGCGGCGCGCAATGCGAGCGGCCATGCGTCAGTCACGGTGCTGGCAGACCGTGGCTATTACAGCCGCGATCAGGTGCTCGCCTGCGAGGGCAGCGGCACTGTGCCGATCGTGCCCAAGATTGATACCGCGGGCGCGGCAACGCGCGGCGTCTTCACCACCCACGACTTCATCTACGAGCCCGGGCACGACCGCTACACCTGCCCAGCCGGACACTCCCTGACCCAGGCGCCGGTGCGCTCGACCCGCGGGCCTGATCCCGACATGGTGCGCTATCGCAACCTTGATGCCTGTGGCGCTTGTCCGCTGAAGCCGCGGTGTACGCCGGAGAGGTACAAGCAGATCAGGCGATGGAAGCATGACGGTGTGCTCGACGCCATGCAGGAGCGGCTTGAGCGAATGCCCGATGCCATGAAAATCCGCAGGCGGACGGCCGAGCACCCGTTCGGAACAATCAAAAGCTGGATGGGCGCGACACACTTCCTCACGAAGACCCTCGCAAAGGTCAAAACCGAGATGAGCCTTCAGGTGCTGGCCTATAACCTCAAGAGGATGATCGCCATCTTCGGAACTGGCCCGCTCATCAGGGCAATCGCCTGATCAGAACTCGCTGCCGGCGACAGATCACCACGCACGAGAAGTCAGCGCGTTTTTACACAGCCTCGGCC
>CAMEDD010000047.1 GCA_945913285.1 Candidatus Sulfopaludibacter sp. SbA3 | reverse complement strand
GATCCGATGTGCCGCCCTGACCAAAGGGATCGGTGGCATCACCCCCGGCATGAAACTGAAACTTGCCGCGTGAAGATCGGAAATCCGGCCAATTAAAAATGGGATGATTACCTTCTCACTTACGAAGAAGTACCGCAGATGAAGGCTGTTGGCCCGGTTCGCGGCAATACCAGCCGAAGCTGACAAATATTGCACCATTTGTTCGGAAGCTTTGCTCCAAATCAAAATGCAAAGCTCGCTCAAACTGCGCCGCTCGAGACCCCGTCATCACGGCGGGGCGCTCGCACCGGTTAAGATAGTTGCGAGAATCTCAGCCTTAGCGTAGCCGAAAGGCGAGAGCCGTTTGAGATTGTATTGGCACGAAAGAAAGGTGACGAGTTATGAAGAAATACATTTTGTCTCTTATCCTTATTGGTTTGGCAGTACCTGCTGTTGCCGAGCCCAGAGACACCCGACCCGGCGCCGTCGCACCGAAGGTCAAGATCGAGCCCAAGGTCATTGAACGTCCCGGAGTAGCCCAGCTCGAAAGGAAGCAGGACGAACAAGAGGCACCTCAGAATGCTGAAATTTGCTATTCGTTCGTGTGCGGCCAATGCCGGGAAGTCAATCGCTCCTTTACGGGGACCTACATCAAGGAGCGGAAAGACGCGCCCTGTCCGACACAGCCGTCTTCCTGTGATGTGAATTCGCGCGGGGCTTGCGCCGGTCTGAATGATCAAGGGATGTCGACCGTAACCGACCCAATGGGACAGTAACGCGTTCGCGGGCCTCCCGGACCCGGCTCATGGCCGTTCTTGTATGATACTCCACAGCGCCGTCTGTCCGTCGTGAGCTATCCCCGGCCAGAACGCTCGCGGGCCTAAGGCAGGCGCGGCGGTCCCTACCGCCGCCGCGCCTTCCGGAACCCGCTGTCGGAGGCCATGAACGCTTCCAGCATCACCGGGGCGAGGGTCTCGACGCCCGCCCGCTCACCATGCGCCTCCGCATAGATCGCGGCGTAGGCTTCAAGCTCGGCCCTGAGCGCCGGATCGATCAGCAGGATAAGCTTGACCGGGGTGCGGTCCGGCAGAGGTCCGATCTTCAGGGCAGGTTTTGTCATCAGGGGTCTCCATAAGGCCTGAGAATGAGGTCCTGGTTGACCAGGATGCGCAGCCGCCATCCCGGCCGGATCGTGATCGTCGGCTGCACCGAGAGTTGCCGGCGGAGCACTTCGTCGCCGGCCCGGCTGGCGCCGTCCTGCACCGCGTCCCGCAGCGCGCGGGCAAGCTGGTCATCTTCTTCGGCAAGCTCTGCCCCGACACTGATCAGGCTGGAGAGCGCCGCCGCCGAGAACATCCGCAGCGTGTGACGATCAACCCGGTCGGCAAGGCCGGCATACCCGGCCGTGTCGGTTCCAGGCAGGTTCTCGATACGGATCGATGAGCCGTCCGGCATGATGATCCGTGACCAGACGACCAGGGCGCGCGACTGGCCGAACGCAATGACATTGTCATACCGCCCGATCAGCTTTGCGCCCTGCGGGATAAGCACATGGCGCCCCGTCACCGTATCATGGACCGGCTCGGTCACCTGGCCGATCACCTGTCCGGGCAGGTCAGAATTTATCCCCGTCAGCAGCACCGCCGGGATCACCGTCCCGGCCATCACCTGCCAGGGCGAAACCGGATCCTCCAGCCGGTGCGGGTTGTAAACCGAGGGATCTGAAACCCCTGCCGCCGGGCCCTGCCCCGGCTGAGCTGCGTCCGCCCGGGCGAGGCGCGCCAGCGCTCCAAACGGATCGACGCTCTCCGGCGCGGCGCTCGCCTCAGCACGGCGCGGCGCGCCGGCCTGGGCCGGGCCTGCGACCGCAAAGAAGATCGCGCCCGCGCGCACCTCAGCCGTCTCGGCCGCCAGCAGTGCAGCAGGATCCTCGCCGGCATAAGGCCCCTGGCCGCCATAAGCCTCCGGCCCTGGCACGTCGCCGAACGCAAGCCGGCCTTCGCGCTGCGCCGCCAGGATCGGCGGGCCGAGATCACCGGGCAGCGGAGGGCCGAGCTCCGGAGGCGGAGGGCGCACCGCACTAGATGAAGGCTGTTGGCCCAGTTCGCGGCAATACCAGCCGAAGCTGATAAATACTGCACCGTTTGTTCGAAAGCTTTGCTCCAAACCAAAATGCAAAGCACGCTCAAACTGCGCCGCTGGAGACCCCGTCATAACGGCGGGGCGCTCGCACCGGTTAAGAGAAGACCCGCCCAGGTACCCACTATCGATAGAGGACACCATCGCCCATTATTGATCAGTGCGCCGCGCAAACCTCTTCCTCAAGGCTGCGATGCCCGTCGGCTCCCTTCCCTGCCTGCCGCTCCAGCAGAGGGCGCGCCCAGCCTGAGGCAACAAGTGGGCGGGATCACTAATAGTAATTTGGTGACACATCTGATAGTAATCTGGTGAACCCTCTGACCGCATCCCGGTGAGCGGCAAAACGAGGAGCGCCCCCGCATGCCGGATACATACCTGCCCCGGCACCTCGTGCCCGAACTGGAAGCCGCCCTTAAACATACGAGGATTGTTAATCTGACCGGCCCCCGCCAGGCTGGCAAGACAACACTCGTACGCGACCTTTTCGCCAGGGGGCGTTTTGTCAGCCTCGATGATGCCGCAACACTCGCGGCCATCGAGACTGACCCCTATGGGCAGATCAGGTCCCTGCGTGACCAGCTTGGTGACCAGCCCCTGATCATCGACGAAGCCCAGCGCTCCGCCCGTCTCCCCCTCGCGATCAAGCAGATCGTCGACGCAGACAGGCGAAAGGGACAATTTGTCCTGACCGGCTCCTCGAATGTCTTTCGCACCGCGACGGTCGCCGATTCTCTTGCGGGACGGATGCGCAGCCTGACGCTATGGCCCCTCTCGGCTGCCGAGATCCATCGCGCACCTGTCTCCAGGCTGGTCAGCTGGGCGACGGGTAAAGACCCTCAACTCTCCGCCATCAGGGCAAAGGCTGTTTCCCGCCCGGCCATCATCGATCTCGTCCTGAGAGGCGGCTTTCCGGAAATCCGGCAGATGCCTCTCAGAGAGAGGCAGCGGCAATACAGGGACAATGTCGACGCGATGATCGACCGCGACGTTGCTGACATCATGAAGATCAGGAAACCAGATGCGCTCCGCCGGCTGACGGATCAGATGGCTGCACGCACCGCCAATGAGCTGAACATCGTTGAACTGTCCAACGCCGTGAAAGTCCGGCGTGAAACGACCCAGCAATATATCGACATCCTGCTCAGACTCTCCGTGATCGTACAACTTGGAGCATGGGCATCAGGGGAAGGAAAGCGGGAGATCAGGAACCCGAAATACCATTTCGCTGACAGCGGCGTCCTGTGTGCGCTGCGCCGCTTTGGAGACCAGTCCTTCGATCTGGGGGCTGACCCGGTCGCCTTTGGCGCCGTGCTGGAAAGCTATGTCCTGAATGAACTCCTCCGGGCCGCCCCCCTCCAGGACGCTGATGCGCGCTTCTATCACTGGCGCAGTGCAGACCGCCGCGAGATCGATATTCTGATCGAGAGCGGACGCTCACTGGTCGGCATCGAGGTCAAGGCATCTGCAAGCGTCGATGCCGGCGACCTGCGCCACCTGCGCTGGTTCAGCCAGGACGGCCCCGGACAGACGCGGCAGTTCACAGGGATCGTCTTTTACCTGGGCTCGGAGAAACTGTCTTTCGGCAACAGGCTGTTTGCGCTCCCGGTCAGCAGCCTGTGGTCCGGGTCAGGATAAGCGAGCCTTCTGGACGCGGCGCGCGCCGGCTGAGGTGATGAGAGGCAGACCACACGGCCAAACGGGAAGGACGGGCTGGCGAACCCTCCCTGTATGATACTCCACAGCGCCGTCGGTCCGTCGTCAGCTATCCCCGGCCAGAACGCTCGCGGGCCTGTATGCGGGAGCAGAACCTAAGGCGCTCGAGGGCAAGCAAAGTCCGGCCTGAGTGTCGAGAAAACAGGCGAGACTCAGGACTCGTTCGGAGGCGAGCTGGTCGAGCCGCGCCTTAAAGGCGACCGGCAAGCCGTTCGTCTGGCGCTCGGTCACGCGGAACCGGAATACGATTTCTGTCCCGTCGATCCGATGTGCCGCCCTGACCAAAGGGATCGGTGGCATCACCCCCGGCATGAAACTGAAACTTGCCGCGTGAAGATCGGAAATCCGGCCAATTAAAAATGGGATGCTTACCGCCCGCTCGAAAGCTGCTTCTGCAGCATCAGCGCAACGCGCCGCAACAACATCGATGGCCTCACCGCTCCGGATCACGGCGACCACCCCAACCCAGCCGGCCGTAATACGCAGGTTAGGTAATCGGATAGGCCCATCCATCCCTCCAGAAACCTAGGGACCACCCGAGCGAGACGATCGCAAGCGGAAACGCGAAATTCGCGCTTACCTTACGCTTACCCCTGTTCCGGGCTTTGACCGCAGAAGACCGCTACGTCTTTGAATGATTTGGTGTGCCCAACAGGATTCGAACCTGTGACCTACTGATTAAAAGTCAGTTGCTCTACCAGCTGAGCTATGGGCACGACCTTGCCAGTCCATCCGGACCGAGCGAGGCATTTAGGCTGGAGGGCGTGGCGGGTCAACCGCTACCTGCACGCCGAGGCTTGATAGGACCGGCTTTTGGGAGTTCGCTCGGCGGATGAAGGTCTTTTTCGCCGTCACATTGCTCAGCTTGACACTGATTGGATGCACAACAAATGCCGACGCGCCCGGAGCGTCGAGTGCCGGTGATGACCTCACAAATGCTGTTCTCACGCCGCTCGAAGACTTCAACCTTCGCCGAACAGAAGTTCCGCCCGTTCTGGCGTCCATGGATAGCCCCTACGCCCTTGATGCGGACATGACATGCGGCGAAATTGCAGCCGCGATTGCGGATCTCGATACCGTACTCGGGCCGGATTGGGACGCTCCGGCACCCACAAAACAGCTGAGGAGCGAAATGCTGACACACCAAGCCTCCGAAGCGGCGATGGGCGCAGTCGAATCAGGTGCGACAGGGTGGATTCCCTTCCGGGGCCTGTTGCGCAAGGCCACCGGGGCGGACAGCCACGAGACGCGTTACAATCGGGCATTTAACATCGGTGCCCAACGGCGCGCCTATCTGAAGGGCTACGGGCTCGCGAAAGACTGCGCCGTTCCGGCCCGGCCGGACTTCAACACGATGCTGACCCGCGGGTCCGAAGGCTCTGGCGACGGAAACTAAGGCTCAGGCTTCCGGGCCTTCTTTGGGCGCCGACCGGGTGCCTGCCCATGCCGATGAGAGACGGGCCCGCAGGGCTTCAAACCGGCCCTCGGCAATGGCGGCGCGGATTTCGGCCATCAGCGCCTGAAAGAACGCCGTGTTATGCCAGGAGAGCACCATCGGACCAAGATACTCGCCGGCCTTGAACAGGTGATGCAGGTAGGCGCGCGAGAAGTCGCGGCTGGCGGGGCAATCCACCGCTGAGTCGAGCGGCGACAGATCCTCGGCGAACTTTGCATTGGTCACGTTGACAGGCCCGTCCCAGGTCCAGGCCTGTCCATGACGGCCAGACCGCGTGGGTAACACGCAGTCGAACATGTCGATGCCGCGCGCAACACTCTCGACGAGATCGATCGGCTTGCCGACGCCCATCACATAGCGCGGCAGGTGCGCCGGCAGGTGTGGGACGGTAAAATCGATCGTGTCGCACATCTTCTGGTGGCCCTCACCCACAGCGAGGCCGCCAAGAGCGATGCCGCCGAAGCCTTGCGCAATGACGCCTTTGGCTGAGCGCTCGCGCAGCGCCGGGAAGTTCGAGCCCTGCACGATGCCGAACAGCGTCTGCACCTTACGATCACCAAAAGCTTCAAGGCTGCGCTGACCCCAGCTCAGGGAGAGTTCGAGACTGCGCTCGGCTTCCTGCGCCGTGCACGGGAAGTTTGTGCACTCGTCGAGTTGCATGGAGATATCAGCGCCCAGCAAGTCGGCCTGGATTTCGATGGAGCGGGCCGGGGTCAGCCGGTGGGTTGAGCCGTCGATATGGCTCTGGAAGGTCACGCCGTCGGCGTCCATCTTGCGCAACTGCGCGAGGGACCAGACCTGGAACCCGCCGGAGTCAGTCAACATCGGCCCCGACCATTTGGCGAAAGCGTGCAGGCCACCGAGCTTCTTCACGCGCTCGGCGCCGGGACGCAGCATCAGGTGGTAGGTATTGCCAAGAATAATGTCCGCGCCGGCTGACGCGACCTGGTCCATGTAGAGCGCCTTGACCGTGCCGGCCGTGCCGACCGGCATGAAGGCGGGCGTACGGATATCGCCGCGCGGCGTCCCGAGACGGCCGGTGCGCGCCGCGCCTTCAGCTGCGCTGATTTCAAAAGGAAAGATGGCCATGCGCTGGGGCTATAGGCCGGGCCCCGCGTGAAGCCAAGCGCGCACCTGTCAGGCCGCCATCGCACCCCAGGCCGCCATCAGGATGGTAAAGGCGCGCATGTCGCCTGTGGTCGTCGGCGCCATCTTGTTCATGACATAGGCATAGGTCGTGTGCGCATCCATGTCGCTGACAACCAGCGAGCCACCATAACCGCCCCAGTAGATCGAATTGGGGTTCGGGAATGGTATCATACCGCCGGAGAGGCCAAAGCCCATGCCGTAGCGCACGGGAATGCCGAGGATTCTGTCCGTTCCCTCGATCTGGAGTTCGAGCGCCTTGCGGACACCCGCTTCCGACAGGATCTGCTTGCCGTTCGCGAAGCCGCCATTCGCCATCAGCGACTGGACAGCGGCGACGGAGCGCGCATTGCCCGTGCCGCCGGCCGCGGGAATCTCGGCGCCGCGCCAGGCACGCGTACGCGTGTCCAGCGGATTGATTTGAGGGTTATTTGCCATGTTCGCGACGAGTTCATCCGTCGTGCCCTGGCCCAGCGTGCCGCCGGGAGGCGGCGGCGTCAGTTCGCCAACCCGGTGATCCTCCGTGGACGGAAGACCGATGTGGAAATCTGCGCCCAGCGGTACTGCGATCTCCTTGCGGAACAGGTTGCCGACGGTCTCGCCGGCCACGCGGCGGATCACTTCGCCGACAAGATAGCCCTGCGTCATGGCGTGATAGCCGGGCGCCGTGCCGGGTTTCCAGTAAGGTGCCTGGGCGGCGAGCAAGCTTGTCGCCTTCTCCCAGTCATAGAGGTCTTCGCGAACGAGCGGTTCTTTCCAGCCGGAAAGTCCGGCTGAGTGGCTCATCAGGTGCGCGACGGTGACATCGGCTTTGCCGTTGGCAGCGAACTCCGGCCAGTATTTTGCGACCGGCGCGGTGAATTCCAGCGCGCCCTTGTCCGCCAGGTAGAGCGCTGTGAGCGCCGTCATCGTCTTGGTGGTCGAATAGACGTTGACGATGGTGTCCTTTTGCCATGGCCTGGTCCGGGCGTCATCGGCATGCCCGGCCCAGATGTCGACCACCGACTTGCCCTCGAGTGTCATGCAGAAGGACGCGCCGTTCTCCTGCACGCCGTCGAAATTGGATTCAAAAGCCGCCTTCACCGGCGCAAACCGGTCCTCAGCGAATCCACTGGCTTGAACAGTTGTCATGTCGTCCTCCCATCCCGCGCCCGTCCGGTCTTCCCGATCGCCGCAGCAGGATGGGGATGGCTTAACGCAGGGACTGCAAGCGTGACAATACCTTCCGCTAGGGCGCAGGCGGGCGCCGCGGCGCAACGATTAAAAGATCAGAACGTGATCTCGAGACCGGAGAGCTCAGGCAGTTGCAACACGATGATGAGATCGCGCAGCTCCTGACGGGCAGCCTTGTGGCTCATCGTGAAGGCAACATTTGACGCCGATTCCGACAGGTCGAGGAGTGTCAGGCCGGCGGGGAAAAGTTCGCGGTAGATCACCCGCTCCGAAAGACCGGGCGCCAGGCGGAAGCCGATACGTTTAGAAAGGTGCTCAAGCGCCCCGCCGACGCGCTCCTTGTTGCGCGCCGCCAGTGGCGACATACGATTGCGCATCACCACCCAGTCAATCGGGCGGCGGCTGGTCTGAGCCTTCGTCTTGCGGCAATTCCAGACCATCTCAGAATAGAAGCTGGGCCGGAGTACTTCCAGCGTCTGGGGGTTCACATCGCCGAGCAGGTCAAAATCGACGAAGCTGTCATTCAGCGGCGTAATCAGGGTGTCGGCGTGCATGTGGGCGAGGCGGGACAGGAACGTGTCGCCGCCGGGCGCATCGATGATGATGAAATCGCACTCACGCTTGAGCCGGCTGAGCGACATCAGGAAGCGTTGGCTTTCTTCGGCCTCCGCCCTGTCGAGATCGCGCTCCTTGCTGGCCTCGAGACGCACGATTTCGGGCATCTTGAGCACGGCGTTGGTGTTCTGCATCCAGCGCGTGCGGTTCTCTAGATAGCGTGTCAGCGAGCGCTGGCGGACATCGAGGTCGATTACGCCGACTTTCTTGCCTATGCAGAGCAGCGCGATGCTGAGGTGGACCGAAACGGTTGATTTGCCGGCGCCGCCCTTTTCATTGCCGATGACAATGACGCGCGCATCAGCGACTTGCTGAGTTATGTCGGCCAAGCCCGTCCGGCTCAAGGAAGACATCCCGTCGGCAGGCATTCACGCGACTCCACTTAACACAGCCACTGGCCGGCAAAACCTAACGCATCAAGCGACGCGGGATAGCGATTCAATAGACGCGGAGGGTTTCTGAAGTTTTAGGCTGCTTTCAATAAAGAGATCATCTTCATCGAATGCGACAACGTTTGTGAGCACCGGCATAGGCGCGGCAATCTCGTCAAAGAGCGCAGGATCGAAGGCAACCGAGCCAGCATAGACCGGCTGATAGCTTTCCTCGGCCGAGAGCGGCATCTTCATAAGGTTCGACAGAATCGAGCGCAAACCGGACAAGGCGCCGGACACGCGGCCGTATTCCTGGTTCAGCATGTAAACTTCAGATGAAACTGCCGCCTGCGGACGATCAAACATCCAAGAATCGACCAGATCGCCCGGCACTGCACTGCTTCTTCGCTCTTCCGGCTCGCGCACCTGAATGCGGGCCTGCCGCAGTCCCAGCGAAACAGCCCCAAACAAGGCCAGCGATCTAACGGAATTTACGATATGATGTGCCATGACTAGTAGATTCCAGCTTATGGGTTAACAACCGGTTTATTTTATCCTGAGGCGGAGCCGGAACAAAGTGAATTCCACGCAAGAAAAGACGATCACCGTCATCCGCACGCGTGTGGCGCTGCAGCAACAGGTGCGTGTCTGGAAAGCCGCAGGTGAAACGGTCGGATTCGTGCCCACGATGGGCGCCCTTCATGCCGGGCATTTGTCGCTCGTTGAAAAGGCAAAGGAAACCGCCTCGAGGACGGTCGCGAGCATATTCGTTAACCCGACCCAGTTTGCGCCGGGCGAAGACTTCGACACCTATCCGAGGCGCGAAGCCGAAGACCTCGCCTTGCTTGAGGGCATCGGATGCGACGCCGTTTACCTGCCGGGTGTTGCAGAAATGTATCCGGATGGTTCGGTCACGGACGTTCGGGTCAACGGAATGTCGGACCTGCTGGACGGGATCTATCGTCCGCACTTCTTCTACGGCGTTGCCACCGTCGTGGCGCGGCTGTTGCTGCATGCCCAGCCGGACGTCGCCATATTCGGCGAGAAGGATTTCCAGCAGTTGCAAATCATCCGTCGGATGGTTCGCGACCTGGGCTTCGCGGTACGGATCATTGGCGGCGAAACCCGGCGGGATGCGGACGGTCTCGCCCAGTCGTCGCGTAATCTTTATCTGTCACCCGAAGAGCGCCAGGTCGCGGGAGCCATGTTCGCCGCGCTACACCGCGCCGCTGTGCGGCTGTCGCTGGGGGCCAAGCCTGCAGATGTGCGGGCAGAAGCGACCGCTCATCTCTTGCGGTCAGGCTTTCGAAGCGTGGACTATATTGCGCTGGTCGATTCGGACTCGCTCATCGCCTTGCCTGATGAAGTCGCGCTCACCACTGGCAGCGCGAGGCTTCTGGGCGCGGCCTGGCTCGGCCGCACGCGATTGATCGACAATCTCAGCGTGACGAGGTGAAGGCCTTGAGGGCGTCGAGGCAGCGCTGGTTGTCGTCTGCACTGCCCACCGTGATGCGGAGTTTGGTGGGCAAGCCGTAGCCCGCGATGGCACGGACCAGAATGGCATTGTCCTTCAGGTGCTGGAGGGCCGCCGCAGCGCGCTCGGCCGAGCCGAACTCGGCCACCACGAAATTTGCGTGCGATGCGGGCGTGTGCAGGCCGAGCGCTGTAAGTCCGGCGGTCAGGATATCCCGCCACTCGGTGTTGTGCTCGCGTGAGAGCCGAAGGAACGCTTCATCGCCTACACTGGCAATGCCGGCTTCGACGGCCAGCGTGTTTACATTGAACGGCCCCCGGATACGCTGGAATGTATCGGCGATCGCCTTAGGCATGTAGGCCCAACCGAGCCGCAGCGCAGCGAGGCCGTAAATCTTCGAGAAGGTGCGCATCATCACAGTGGTATCACGGCGATCCACCAGATCGCGAAGGTCGGCTTCGTATTGAGTCCCGAGATACTCCGAGTACGCACCATCCACGACAAACAAGACATGCGGCGGCAGCGCGTCCTGCAGGGCGCGCAAGGCGTCGAGCGACAGCATCGTGCCGGTCGGATTGTTTGGATTGGCGAGAAACAGGATCTTCGTGCGCGGCGACACAGCGCCGAGGATCGCGTTGACGCCTGCCGTCATGTCCGTTTCCGGAGCCTTGATCGCGGCAGCGCCATGCACGCGCGCAGAAACTTCATACATAGAGAAAGCGTGCTCTGTGAACAGCACTTCGTCGCCCGGTCCGGCATAGCACAGGGTCAGGATGTGAATAATCTCGTCGGACCCGGCCGAAGTGACGACGCGTGAGGCGTCGGCGATACCCTTGGCCGATGCAATCGCTGCACGGAGCGCGCCATAATCCGGGTCGGGATAGACTTGCAGCCCCTCGCCCGCCGCCTTGCGGATGGCCTCAATGACAAGAGGGCTCGGGCCGAACGGATTCTCGTTCGACGCCAGCATCGCAAGCGGGCCTGTCGCCCCGTGCAGCTTCCCGCCCGGAACGTAGGGTTTGGCAACTGCGATATGGTCGAGCGGTTTGATCGTGTTCATGGCCGCGGCGATTACACCAATCCCGGCGCGCCGGAAATGGCACGGCTTGCCGCGCTCGGCGGGGTTCCGGTCAGGGGCTCGGGCTCTTCTCAGCCGGATAGAGCTCCCTGAGTTTCGCTTCGTGATCGCTCGGATGCACGAACTGGTCTGCGAACCAGATGGCGTCCTGAGAGTCGAACAACCGGCGGAGCCAATCGATCAGCGCCTTGCCTTGGGGAAGCCGGCGGACCCGTTCGGTGTAGATGATCCAGAAGCGGATCGGAGCTATCTCAGGCAGTTCCAGCGCCACGAGCCGGTTGTCCAACTTCGCCATGTAAGATGGCAGGATGCCGATGCCGCCACCTCGGGCGCAGGACTCGATGATTGCTGTTCCCGAATTCGTAATGAACGCGAAATCGACCATCTTGCGCAGTTCAGACATGCGCGGCGCCCAATGCTCGACCTGGTTAACGTATGAGGTATGCAGGATGCAGCGGTGCTTGTGATACTCGAACAGGCTTTCCGGCATGCCGAACTTTGCGATGTAGTCTTTTGACGCGAAGCCAACATAATGCTGGACGCCCAGCTTGTGCGAGATGACGTCAGAGTGCCGAGGATCCGAGAACGTGATCGCCACGTCCACTTCGCCAGCCTCGATATCGGGAACACCGTCGTTGATCATCAGCCTGACCTGAACCCTAGGCTGATCCGCATGGAATTGGGGAAGACGCGGCGCAATCCAATAGGGACCCAGGCCGTCTCCTGTACCGAGCGTGATCGTTCCGGACACGTCCGTACCAGGTGCCGCTGTCTCCCGGTGCAGCATTTCTGCGGCTTCGGCCATTGCGTGGGCGTACTGCAGCACTTTTTGACCGGCTGTCGTCAGAGTGACGCCGCGCGTTGACCGCGTGAATACCTCAACGCCAAGCGCCCGCTCGAGTTCATCGATTTTGCGGCTGATGGTTGGTGGCGACTCGCCGATACGCGCAGCCGCCGCACTCATACTCGACGTGTCCGCCACCTCACGAAAAACGCGAAGCGCATCCCAATCAAGGCGGTCTATAGGCATATGGGAAAACTCGCTGAGAGCCAGAAAGGACGCAATCCAAGAACTACAAATCCGTGATCCGCGGGTCGCTTTCCGTCAACTCAGAAATGCTCCTTACGCAGCGTTACAGCCGTATGGTTGACGCTTTGATACCTTTCGGCAGTTACTCTGCCGTAAGTTTGGCCGACAGCAGTCCGTCGAAGTAAGCGATCGTCTTCGTGAGGCCGTCCCGCAGTTGGACCTTGGGTTCCCAGTTCAGGATTTCGCGGGCCTTTTCGATGTTCGGCTGACGCTGTTTCGGATCGTCCTGCGGCAGCGGGCGGAAGACGAGTTGGGACTTGGAGCCGGTAAGGTCGATGACCTGTTCGGCCAGCTGGCGGATGGTGAACTCGCCAGGGTTGCCGATGTTGATCGGGCCGGTGATGTGATCAGGCGAGTCCATCAGGGCGCGCAGGCCGCGCACGAGGTCATCGACATAGCAGAAGCTGCGCGTCTGCTCGCCGTCGCCATAGAGGGTGATGTCCTCGCCCTTCAGGGCCTGGACGATGAAGTTGGAGACCACGCGGCCATCATTCGGATGCATGCGCGGGCCGTAGGTATTGAAGATCCGGGCGACCTTGATGCGCAGCTGGTGCTGGCGGTGATAGTCGAAGAACAGGGTTTCGGCGCAGCGCTTGCCTTCATCATAGCATGAGCGCGGGCCGATCGGGTTGACGTTGCCCCAGTATTCTTCCGGCTGCGGGTGGACGGCCGGGTCACCGTACACTTCTGAGGTCGAGGCCTGGAGGATCTTCGCCTTCACGCGCTTGGCGAGGCCGAGCATGTTGATGGCGCCGTGCACGCTGGTCTTGGTCGTCTGGACGGGGTCGAACTGGTAATGGATCGGGCTCGCCGGGCACGCCATGTTGTAGATTTCATCGACCTCGACATAAAGCGGGAAGCACACGTCATGGCGCATCAGTTCGAAGCGCGGATGGTTAAGCAGGTGCGCGACGTTGGTGCGGGTCCCGGTAAAGAAGTTGTCGACGCAGAGCACATTGGCGCCCGATTCCAGCAGGCGCTCGCACAGGAATGAACCGATGAAGCCGGCCCCGCCGGTGATCAGGATGCGACGCTCGAGATGCATGAAAACTGTCCTTTAACTGTACGGGCGATCTCGGAACGCCCTGCGGCGCCGATTTCTGCTCGTTCCGCGCAAGCCTCTACATCACTTCGCCTATGAGCCTGTGAAGCACAACCTCAGACGAAGAGGCAATTGCGCGATTTCCTTTCCAAAACCGCCGCAAGTGGCTGCTTTCACCGAGTCTCCAGCCAGGCCGGAAGTCAGACTGTCGGCCGGTGCGCAAAGCCATCGGGCGAAACCCAGTGCAATTCGCAAGCGCGTTAACCCCGCCAAGGGCCGTCAGGAGGCGCACTCAAAAAATGCCTTTGGACAGGCCCCTGTCTCGGACCAGTACGGGCCAAGTCTCCGGAGGTGTGCCGGCTCTGCCGCAAAGTCCGAATCCATGCCCGCCAACTGAGCATACGTGCAGAGCCGCCCCGAACGCCACCTCAGGGCCATCTAACGGCGACTTCTGGACCAGGGCGACACCGCGCTCGTTGATGACCGCATGTGCCGCATAACTTAGGATTTCCCTGAGCTTGGAAGGCCAGTCGCCCTTCCAAGCCTCCCCGAGCAGGGCTCGGCAGTTGCCATCGAAGAAGGCATCCATATCGGCTGCGTTGGCGGCGGCTACGGTGCGGATGGCCACGTCAGCACCGTTCTATCCGATTGCCGGCGTGACGCCCCAGACACAAAAGACGTCCGTACCCGGAAGTACAGACCGCAAGCCGCGATTTGCCCCGGCTCCAATCAATTACCCCGGGGCGCCTGAGCCGTAGACCCGCGCACGACGATTTCAGGCGAAAAGCTCTTGATTTCGGCCGGCTCATTCCCGGCCGCCTGCGCCAGAAGCAGTTGTGCAGCGGCCTGCCCCATCTCCCGGATCGGCAGTCGTACGGTCGTCAGCGCAGGCCAGAGCCGGCCGGCAATAGGCGTGTCGTCAAAGCCGACAATCGAAATGTCTTCGGGTATGCGCAGTCCCGCCTTGCACACCGCCACATAGGCGCCGGTCGCCATCTCGTCATTGCCAGCAAACACGGCCGTCGGCCGGCGCTCGGCATAAATGAGCCGCTCCATCGCGAGCAGGCCCGATTCAAAGGTATAGCCCGCTTCGGCAACCATATCCGGCGACAGCGAGCGGCCAGATTCCGCCAGCCCACGCACGAAACCCCTGCGCCGTTCATGCGCGGACCGGAAGGTTTCCGGACCCTTGATGTGCGCGATGTCCGTGTGCCCGAGCGCGCTTAGGTGGCGCGCGGCCTGCGCCGCGCCTTCGGCATCGTGTGTACGGATCATGCGCGCTGGCGTGTCGAGTTCGACCGAAGCAATGCGCACATAATCGACATCGTTCTCGCGCAGCATCGCCACAAGGTCTTCATCCTCCGACACCGAGGGCGGAAGGATCAAGCCGAATGGCTTGTGATGCTGGATGAAGGTGCGCAGCCGGTCCCAGCAATTCGCGTCAGAGCGGCTGACTGGCCGCAAGACCAGCTGAAAGTCCGTATCCTCGAGCCCATCGAGAATGCCGCGCTGCATGTTCACCACATATTGCGGGCCTGGATTGTCGTATACGAGTCCGATGAGGAAAGAGCGCCGCAGCGCCAGCGCGCGCGCCTGGGGGTCAGGCGTGAAGCAAAGCTTGGCGATGATCGCCTTCACCAGGTGCCGGGTGCGCGGCTTGACCAGCGGGCTCTCGTTAATGACCCGCGACACGGTCTTTTTCGAGACCTTTGCGATACGGGCGATGTCATTGATGGTCGCGCGCCCGGTCAGCCCGAACGCCGCAGCCTCGCGCAGCGCTTCCGCGAGTTCGGCTTCCTGATCCGAGGTCGGCGAATCGGTCACGTCAGGCCCTTGATGCATCAGGAAAACTTGCCAGCCCCCTGTCTCGCCCGGAGTCCGGCCTTTGGCAAGTTTCGTCCTTCGACTGCGACCAGATGCAGGAATGCTTTAGCGGCAGGCACAAACTCGGTTCCCTTCGAGCTGATCGCCTCGACCGCGCAAGTAAAGCCGCGTCGCGGTGACGCTGACAACGAGCAGGCTCCATCTGATGCCTAAGGCGAGACAGAAGAACGCCGCAAGCGGATGTTAGCGCAGGCAGGGGTCGATCGCGGCTAGCCCCGAACAGCGGGCGGGGGGCACCAGCGCCGCAATGGCCGCCATCACTTCGTCATTGTGCCCGGCCCAGGTGTGCCCGCCGGTCTCGTAACCGATGAAGCGGGCACCAGCGATCTGGCCGGCCGTGGATATAGCCCGAAGCTGCGGCTGCCGGTGTTTACAATGTTGTGCCGCGCGCCGGCTGGGACAATGATTGCATGACCCTGGCCGATCTTAGAAGCACCGCCGTCGATCCAGACTTCCCCGCTGCCTTGTTCGACACGGAAGAACTGATCATTGTCCGCATGGATTTCTTCGCAAATGTCCTCACCCGGACGAAGCGACATGAGCAAGAGCTGCATGTGCTTTCCGGTGTAGAGCGTACGGCGGAAGGCGCGATTTTCCTCGACGAGTTCCTCCGGGTCGTTGATTATGCAGCCCTTCATTCGGGTGCCTCCGTTGGCTCGGTGCGGTTGATGGCGGGCTTCAACCGTAAATCCCGATCACCGCCTGGTGAAAGAATCGGCAATTTCCCAAGCGATGCTGGAACAGAAGACCAGAAGGTTCAGGTTTGCGTCCTGAGCGCCTGCTTGGAAGGTGCTAATGACACTGATCTTCGGAACTAACTTTACGGCGCACACGTTCATCCGACATGAGAACCGCAATACCGATCCTGATTTTCGCACTGGTCTTTTTTGGAGGAGCCGCCATGGCGGACGAGGACATTGCATTCACCGTGGTGACGCACGACGGTGACTTCGAAGTGCGCGACTATCCCGCCTTCATCGTCGCCGAGGTAAATGTGACCGGGAGCCGCGACGAAGCCTCGACCGAAGGATTCAAATTGCTCGCGGATTATATCTTCGGCGGCAACACTCGGCGGCAAAGCATCGCGATGACGGCGCCAGTCGTTCAGAAACCCGCAGCGGGCGAAAAGATTGCGATGACCGCACCGGTCGCCCAATCCGGAGGAGACGGCGCGTGGACGGTTCGCTTCACCATGCCCAGCGCTTACACGCTTGCAACCCTTCCAAGGCCAAATGACTCGCGCGTCCAACTGGTTCTGGTGCCGTCGCAACGTTATGCTGTGGTCCGCTTTTCAGGATTGGCGAAAGTGACAGAGGTGGAACGCAGGACAGATGCGTTGAAAGGCTTCATTCAACGCCAGAAACTCTCTGGCAAGGGCGATGCATCCCTTGCCCGCTACGACCCGCCCTGGACGCTCTGGTTCATGCGGCGCAACGAAGTGTGGATCGCCGTGGTACCTGCAGGGTAAAGCGCGAGCTTGCGTGATACGGACGAAGTCACGGCAGAAAGCTCGCGCGCCAAGCGAAGACACGCAATCGCCTTGAAGAAGAGTGCTAAGCGGTGTTGCCAAGCCGAAGCACTTCCGGCGGGGCAATGTTCTTTGCGTGATGGATTTGAAAGACACTCGGGATGACGGAAGGACCCAGCTCCCCTGCCCCGATGCCGCCCGCAAAGCCGGAGCTGCGCAAAGACCTGATTTCGAATTTGTCCGCTGACAAGCGGCGGCCTTTCGTCATCGCGGGAGCATTGCTTGGCTGCGTCCTCATAGCTGCGCTTGGCTGGTGGCTGCTGCGACCGCCGGAAGTGGCCGTCGTCCAGATTGAACCCGGCGCAGTCGAGATCACGCTATCGGTGGTCGGCCGGGTCCGGCCTGAAAACTTGCTGGACATCAGGTCCCCCAATTCGGGGCAGATAACGGCTCTCTTCCATGATGATGGAGACGTCGTTGACAAAGGCGAAGCGCTCGCGACGATCCGGTCTGTCATCGAGCAGGCACAAACCGACGCCGGCAGCGCCAGGGAACGCGCCGCACGCGCTGAAGTCACTCGGGCAGAATTGGTGTTCAATCGAACCCGAAGGCTGGCAGATCGCGGCGTCGCGTCCCAGGCAGCGCTGGACGAAGCGCGCGCAGTTCTTCAGGCTGCCCAGGCAGGACTGGACGTTGCGAAGTCCGAACGGCTCGCCGCAAGCGCGCGCAGCGGTGAGTTCACCATTCGTGCGCCGATGCCAGGCGTTGTGCTCGTGCGCCCGGTTGACGACGGCCAGGTCGTCTCGCCCGAGACGACCCTGTTCCAGCTGGGCTCGCTTGGAGGTGTGGAACTGCAGGCGGATGTGGATGAAGCCTATGGCGATGCCCTGCGCCCCGGCATGTCCGCACGGGCAGCGCTCTCCGGCTCAGACGCCATTTTCCCGGCACGCCTTTCGGAAGTTTCACCGCGTGTCGATTCTTCGACGGGCGGGCGGCTGATCAAGCTCGTGCCGGTCGAACAGATGAATGTTCCACTCGGACGTTCAGTGGATATCACCATCGTGGTCGAACGGCGCGAGGGCGCGATCACCTTACCGCGCGAGGCGGTGATGGATGGGACGACGCAGCCAAGCGTCCTAGTGGTTGATCCAGGCGGCACCGTGCAGCTTCGGGCCATCAATATTGCCGACTGGCCGTCGCAGAGCGCGATTGTCGAAAGTGGCCTGGCCAGCGGTGACCGGGTCGTGCTGGCGCCGGGCGAGACAAGCCCGTCTGCCAAGGTGCGCGCGCGAACAGTCGCCGCCCCTGCTCCGCCGGAAGGTTAGCCCCGTGTTCGCCTTGACGGTTGCGCGCCGCTACCTGTTTTCAAATCCCGCCCAAACCGCACTGCTGATCGCGGGCGTCGCGCTTGGAGTGACGGCCTTCGTTTTCATTACGGCGCTGATCGAAGGCCTCGCGATCCGCTTGACCGATGACGTGACGGCCAACAGCGCCCACATTTCGCTTGAGCCGGAAACGCGCGTCGCACGCGTCTTGCCAAGCCCCGACGCAGAACTGGCTTCGGTGGCGATCGTCTCGACTTTTCAGCGCCGCCAGATCCGGTCCTGGGAACCGGCGGTCGCCTTGCTTCGCAGCCAACCTTCGGTAGCCGCCATCAGTCCGCAAATCTCCGGAAGTGCATTCCTTGTCAAGGGCGAAGCCGTCGCGCCGGTCGCCGTGACAGCCATTGATCCAGCCTATCTCGACGCGATCTCGCCGATCAGCACGGAGATCACCAGCGGCAATTCCAGTCTTGGTGCCGACGGAATTTTGATCGGCGTCAGGCTCGCCGAGAATCTCGGGCTCTCTTCCGGTCAACCTGTCCTGTTTCGCACCGACCGTGGGATCGACCGTCTACTGACGGTTCGCGGCGTTTTCCGGACAGGCCTGCAAACGCTCGATGAGAAGGTTGCGTATCTCTCCCTGCAGACGGCACGCCCGCTCTTTCTCCTGCCCGAAGGCCTCACAAACATTGAAGTCAAGTTGGAGGACCCGGGCCGCGCGCGGGACGTTGCGGCTTTCCTGCACGAGGCGACGGGGCTTCGTGCAACCCCTTGGCAAGAAAAGAATGCCAGCCTCGAAGGCGCGCTGACCGCCCAGGCCCGGACGGGTACGCTGATCCAGATGTTCTCATTGATTTCGGTACTTGTCGGCATCGCGAGCGCATTGAGCCTTTCGGCCAACCGGCGCCGCGGCGAAATCGGCATCATGCGCGCGTTTGGCGTCTCAAGCACGTTCATCGCCGCTGTCTTCGTACTCCAGGGACTGCTGATCGGAATGGTGGGGGCCGGAATCGGCTGCGTAAGCGGATTTGCCCTTTGCTCCTGGCTCGCAACGCTGACCAATGCGGAAGGGATCATGCTCCTGCCCGTCGCGCCGTCCGAAGGCGGCTATGTTGCCGTCTTCCTGCTGACGACACTCGGCGCAGTCCTGGCGTCCGTCATTCCGGCGCGCTCCGCCGCACGCCTCGATCCGCTGGAGGCCATCCAGCAATGAACGATGTTCTCGAAGCACGGGCAATCGGAATGACCTTCCGCAATGGCGACGATTTCACAGAAGTCCTGAAGAACGTCGACGTGACGCTCCAGCCCGGCGAACTGGCCGCACTTCTCGGTGCTTCCGGCTCCGGAAAGTCCACGTTCCTTTCGATCGCAGGACTGCTCCTGCGGCCAACGACTGGAGCGATCACGATTGCCGGGCAACGGGTCGATCAATTGTCGGATGCCGAACGCGCCGAGTTCCGAAACACTCGCCTGGGATTCATTTTCCAGTTCCATCATCTCTTGCCTGACTTTACGGCGACCGAAAACGTGGCCTTCCCCGCGGCCGCGCCCGCAGGCGGCATCACGCCGGCGATGAGGAAGCGCGCCCGCGAACTGCTGGCGCGGGTCGGCCTGTCTGACAGACTGGATTTTCTGGTGACCCGGCTTTCGGGCGGGCAGAAACAGCGTGTCGCCATCGCACGCGCCCTGATGAACAAACCGGAACTGATCCTCGCCGACGAGCCGACAGGAAGCCTTGACCGCGTCGCGGCCGAGCAAGTGCTGGACCTCATGCGGGAGGTGAACCGCGAGGACAAGGCGACCTTCCTCATCTGCACACATGACGAACAGGTCGCCGCGCGCTGCACGCGCCGCATCACACTGAAGGACGGCAGGGTCGAAGAGGCTTGGGAAGAGCACCCGGTCGTGACCTGAGGCACCGTACTCGAACGGTGCTTCGGGAAATCCGCCAAACTCAAGACGTCGCAAGTGAAAAGCCCGGCCGGGCTTTGATATCATTTGCTTTGTAATCAGCTGCTCTGGAGCGAGCGAATCGCTGCGCCATAAAGTTAATTCGGTTGTTGATCAGAGTGACCTGTGACCTGCTCCCGGCAAACTGGTCCGAAAAATCTGGTGCAGGTCATCCGGCCTTTTGTGCAGACTCACGCAGCCAAATGAGTTCCCGCTCGACAGCCAGCTGCATCAGGGCCTATCGAACCAGATCATCAGCACCGCTGGCATCGAACTCTTTGGCGATCTGCTTTGCGCCTCGTGAAATGTCGCCCTGGGTACTTATCGCCGATGTCCAGATCGAATTGCCGTAGTTACCAATCCAACGGGTTTGGCCAGTACTTACATCAATCAATCGCATGGTCATTTTCACATGATCGAACGGGTATAGAGGCCCACCAATAGCTTCGACCGTTCCCGTCAACACGAAATCCACGTCGAGTTCCTCGCTATACCTCTGCAGAAGGTTCGCGGTGTTCGGAGAAGCGTCCGCAAAATCTATATCATAACCGATGATACTAATGACGGATGCGCCCACCAGCGTTGCGATGTCACGCTTGGCAAACTCTTGGGCTATAAGATCCACAGATTGAGGGCCATAGGCTCCTTTGAATGGAACGATTGCCAGTTTCGGGGAAGTTGCGGCGCGCTCCGGCATGGTGAACGAACTCGTTGAGGCGCATGCAGGTACAGCAAGCATCAACGACATCGTAGCAACTAAGTACTTCATTGATTTAACCTTCCCGGCAGATCCGGCGCGCCAGCAAAAACGACATGCCTTGCCGATAGAGCAAAGTCAGAATTGGAATCAGTTTCACCTGAACCCCAAGTTGCTCCGGGTGGCGTGATAATGCGAGCGAATTTCGAATGCGGCGCAAAAACCAGAAGCGGTGGCCAGTGCAAGACCGCGCCCATGCCGAACGGCCACTATAGGATGCATGGCGGGACGAGTCCGGGAGCTGGGTCAATACGTGAAAGCCCGCCAGCGAGGTTGCTATTCGATTGCCAGGCCGCAACGCGATGATCGCCGGCTTTAAGGCTGGAAAATCAAACTCTTGATTTGATGAGGTTCTTCTGGAGCGGGCGAAGCGCTCCACCGAAAATTTAAAATCTATATTTTACAAGGCTTTAAAGGCAAACAATTTTTGATTTGTAGGGATATTTGTAGGGAATTTCGTGGGATGATTTTCGTCTCTTTTTTTCCTAGCGTGAATCCAGATTCGAAGCATCGACCCAATCGCGGTCTCCTGAAATTTTTCAACCGGCTTTCCAATCGAACATCCTCCCGCCAGTCTGAGCCGCAAAGACGCTCAGCACCGGAGCGGCGCCGTAGGCGTCCGCTCCTAAACAGGATGATCCCGCCGTAACCGGTGAGCTGCCAGGGCCGAGAGCTGGGCACCTGCGGGTGTATACTCAAAGGCTTTTGCCCAGAGAGGCGTGGTGACATATCGCCTGTCTCCAAAATGCGCGTGCTCACTCGTCGCGGTCTCCTCTAGGAGGCCGACCCAGCAGAGCGGCCGCAGGACCTGGTTCCAGATCATGCCAGGAACCCGGTCATACGCTCCTGCCGGATCTGGCAGGTCAAAGAGCGCTTCGCACAGAGCGCCACCAGTCACGCCGCGCGCCGCTTCGACGTGCAGCAGAAAGAATCATCTGTTCGCAGGACACGATGACGGCGCGAAGGCCTGGGCCTGCATCGCCAGCCTCATCGAGACCTGCAAGCTCAATGACGTCGAGCCGTTCGGATACCTCAGGACAACGCTTGAGGCGATCGCCCAGGGCCATCCGATGAAACGCCTCGATGAACTTCTGCCAGGGCCGTTCGCCACAAAGTCAATGCACTGAGCACGTGGGGCGCTCGTTGCGCTTACGTTAATGCCACCTTAGAAGTGGGTTCAAATGTCATCAGGGGAGGCAGAACACTCATGAAATCCAACAATCACATGTCGCGGTTGATCCGTAAGATTTTGCCCGCAATATTTGCATATCTGACGTTGAGCTTCGTCGGGTCTGGCGCTCTGGCCCAGTCCGGACAATGGCAGGTTTCCGACGATGGGAACGCAAAATGGCAATATCTGAACACGTCACGGATTGGTCTTTCATCGGTGCACATTGCCGACTTCAACGGAGACGGACGGGACGATGTATTCCGCGGAAACGGAAGTGACTGGTATACTTCCTATTCCGGAACGACTGTCTGGACGAAGACCGCTCGCTCTGCCTACACGGTTGGCAGCCTGCGCTTCGGAGACTTTAACGGCGACGGTCAGACCGATGTTTTCCGCTCGTCGGGTGGTCGCTGGTATGTGTCCTATTCTGCCACTGGTCCATGGACGCAAATCAACACTTCGGACATTGGTGTGGGTAATCTGGCCATCGGTGACTTCAATGGCGACGGGCGGGATGATGTCTTTTACGGCAATGGCACGATCTGGCGGGTATCTTACAGCGGAACGGGCCGCTGGCAGCAGATCAACCGATCATCCTATGCAACCGGAAGCTTGGGTTTTGCCGATTTTAACGGCGATGGACGAACGGATGTGCTGCGCACGACGGGATCGAAATGGTATATTTCCTATTCAGGTTCCGGGAGTTGGACGCATGTCAATAATTCCTCAATCCGCCTGAGCAGCATGCGGTTTGGCGATTTCAACGGGGATGGTCGCGACGACATATTCAGGGGAAATGGGTCTGCCTGGTATGTTTCCGACTCGGCCACGACCCGTTGGCGTCAGATAAACTCATCAAGCCGGACGGCCAGTCATGTCACACTCGGCGATTTCAAGGGTGATGGCCGCGCCGATGTCTTCTACCCTGGCTGGGCGAAGCTTTATGACCCGAGCACCCGGAGGCATACCAGCACCAGCTTTACCAACGCGCAGGCCAGCGACATGTATGCGCGAGCGGAATTGGTCATTAAGACCCGTGATGATGCAACTGATGACGTCGCCTGCCGCGTTGAAATTGAACGTGGATCGAATGTCGAAACCTTCAGCGAAGGCAATGGCTCAATCACTTCGAGTGGTCGGCTGAATACAGCCTTCAGAGCGCCCGGCAATGTCAAGATTGTGAATACAATGGATTATTGCGCAGGTGCCTTCAATACCGGCACAGTCGGTTGTGGAAAAATGGGGAGCGCCAACCAGATTCTGGAGCGCGGTCTGGCCATTAGTATAAACGGGGGCAAGCTGTACGCGCACGAACGCGGACATAATTCCGGTCTCGATCATACCAATCGCACTCATCACATAATGCGACAAGGCTATGACCATAACAAAAACCGTATGACCGCCAGCTATTGCCAGTCTTACAAAGACCCATAAGCGCAAAGA
>CAMEDD010000046.1 GCA_945913285.1 Candidatus Sulfopaludibacter sp. SbA3 | reverse complement strand
GGCGCGCCCCGCAATTCCTTCCCCAACGTCGCGGGGTTTCACCGCCCACCAAAAACCGCTACGCGTCCCGCCTTACCAACCGGATGATCCCCATGTCGCATTTCGCTGGTCTCTCCACCCTCCCGCCGGACGCGCTGCTCGGTCTGATGACCGCGTTCCGCGCCGACCCGCGCCGCGAGAAGTTCGATCTGGGTGTCGGCGTGTACAAGGATCTCGCAGGCGAAACGCCGATCCTCACCGCCGTGAAGAAAGCCGAAGCGAAGCTGATCGGCGCGCAGGCAACAAAGGTTTATGAAGGCCAGCGCGGTAACACGGACTTCTGCGGCCATGTCGAGGATTTCGTCTTCGGCAAGGACCATCCGGCCCGCGCCGAGGGCCGCGTCCTTTCCTTCACCGCGCCCGGCGGTTGCGGCGCGCTGTTCCAGGGTGTCAGCCTGATGCGCAAGACCGGCACGCGCCGCGTCTGGGTCTCGAAGCCCACCTGGCCGAACCACCCGAACGTCGTGCGCTCGCTCGGCCTCGAAGTCGGCGAGTACACCTATGCCAGGAACGGCGCCTTCGATCTCGCCGGCCTGACCGCCAGCCTTGGAGCCGCCGCGCGCGGTGACGGCGTCATCCTGCAGGGGCCTTGCCACAACCCGACCGGGATCGATCCGTCAGCGCACGACTGGCGCGCCCTCGGCGCCTTTGCCCGGGAACAGGGCCTGCTCGTCATGCTGGACGTCGCCTATCACGGCTTCGCCCAGAGCCTTGACCGCGACATGGACGGCGTGCGCGCCTTCATCGCAGCAGCTGGCGAGGCGATGGTCGCCTATTCCTGCTCGAAGAATTTCGGTCTTTACCGCGAGCGGACCGGGTGCTTCCTGCTGCTCGGCGAGACGCCAGAAGGCATTGCCGCGGCCACCACTCATGTCGCCGACAATGGCCGCGCCACCTGGTCTATGCCGCCCGCCCACGGGGCCGGCATCGTCGCCACCATTCTCGGCGACGCTGCGCTACGCGCCGAATGGGAGACCGAACTCAATGCCATGCGTACCCGGATGAAAGGCCTGCGCGCCGATCTCTCCGATGCGCTCGTCGCCGCCACGGGATCGAACGAACTCGCCGCGCTGAAAACCCAGAACGGCATGTTCTCGCAGCTTGCCGTCACGCCTGAACAAACCTTCGAGCTTCGCGAGAAGCACGGCGTTTACATGCCGGCCTCCGGCCGCATCAACATCGCGGGCCTCAACCTGAACGACATTCCGAAACTGGCAGAGATCCTGAGCGGATACCTCTAGATACTCAAGCCCCGCGGCGCGATCTTCTCGAGTTCGTCCAGCATTTCCGGTGGTGCCGCCACGGCCTTGCGGGCCTCGAGATCCAGCGTGATCGCCACTACCTGGCTGGTGGCCCACGGGCCGCCCGTTTCCGGGTCCATGACCCAGTGCACAAGGGAATGCGTCTTGCCAAGCACACCGCCGAAGGAGGAATGCACGACAAACAGATCGCCCGCGCGCGGCATCCGGTGATAGCGAAGCCGGTACTCCAGCACCGCCGCGCCAAGCGGCGCGCCCTTGGTTTTCTGCCCGACGCGGCTGCGCCAGTCATAAAGCAGATTCGGCACGGCATCCGACAAGCGGCCGATGAACCAGGACGGCTCCATCCATCCGTGCACCCCGCAATGGCCGGGCTGCACGGCGCCGATGCCGACCCGCGGCGCGCCAATAGTTTCGGCCTTGGAAATCGTAATCTCGGACACCGGCCAGCCGGCTGAATCCGGATCGAAGCTGCGGGGCAGGGCCTCTTCGGGCGTCGTGCCCTTGGTCGCCTCCATCCGCGCCCGCGTGCGCCTGGTCCAGGGAAATCGTTCGCCTTCGGCGGTATCAAGATGAATAATCCGTGTACGGAATGCAGCCGACAGGCTTCCATCAAGGTGGCGCAGTTCCTGGTAGATCACCGCATCGGACTCGCCGATCTCCAGCACGCAGCCCCGCATCGACAGCGGCTTGCCGGGCAGCACTTCGCGCACGAAGCGGATGTGCTGGTCAATCGGCAACACCGTCGCCGGGGCATTTGTCCGGAACGCTTCCGGCATGCCAAGATGATGGGCAAACGCCACCATGCCTTCCAGTTGCTTCTCGACGTAGACGCGGACATTCATGTGCCCCATCTCGTCGCAGTCCCACTGGTTACAGCTGCCTTTCCAGAGGGGGATCATGCGGCGCAGTTCCGGCAGGTGCCTCGCACTTCAACCACCGCGCGCGCCATCCTGAAGCCCGCGCCTTTCGTCTCGGCCTTCAGCGCCTCGCTGGTCGCCGTCGCATGCAGTTCCTCGGCATTGTGGCAGGTGTCGCAGATCAGGAACACGGCGGAATGGCTATGGCTAGTATGACCGCACGCGACATAGGCATTCAGGCTCTCGATCTTGTGGACGAGGCCGGTCTCCTGGAGGAAATCGAGCGCCCGGTAAATGGTCGGCGGCTTGGCGGCGCCCTCGCCGTCGAGGTTGGCGAGCAGGTCATAGGCCTTCGCGGGCCCGGCATTTTCCAGCAGCAGGCGCAACACCTTGCGCCGGATGCGCGTCATCCTCTGGCCCTGGCGCACGACCATGGCCTCCGCCTCATGCAGGAAAGCGTCGGTATCGGCCGGGCTGCACGGCGTATTCGCATGTCCATGGGCATGGGTATGGGGAGGGTGGGTTGAAGCCATCCCCCTATTTCAGGTGTTTTGTCCCCAATGTGAAGGGGCCCGATGTCATGGGGAAAGACCGGGGGAAAGACGCCTTGCGGGTCTGGACGGGCCTGCCAAATCACTTGAGATTCTCTGTCTACGCGATTCAGCCCGGCGTTTGACGCGGTGTGGAGACGACAAAAAATGCAATTATCCGAACGGGAAGGGCTCGAGCTCTGGCGCAAGGCGGTCACCGCCTCTGTGCGCTCGGACGCGCCGGACCTAACGGCACGCCAGCAAGCTGTGCTGATGTCGGTCGCCCTGATGCCCGGCCCGCACACCGTGCGCGGCCTTGCCGAACATCTGGGCGTCGCGAAACCCGCGATCACCCGCGCGCTCGATGCGCTGGAACGTCTGAATTTCATCCGCCGCCTGCCGGACAATTCGGACCTGCGCTCGATCTTCATCGAGCGCACGCCGGAGGGAATGACCTACCTGCGCGCCTTCGCCCGGCTTGTCCTTGCGGCAGCTTCAGGCGAAGAGTCCGGCGGAAAGCCTTTGGCCAAGCGTTCCAACGCCGCCTGAGGCGCCTCGCCTCGGAGCCCTTTGCCATGCCGGAATTCTATGACGCCCGCCTCACGCGGCCGCCGGGCACCCCGGTGCGCTATCAGGTCACAGCCGGTGTCGCCGCCATCCGCGCAACCCCCGCAGCGGAGGGCGAAATGGTAACGCACGCCCTGCACGGCGAAAGCATGGACGTTTTTTCGGAAGAGGGCGAGTTCGGCCTCTGCCAACTCAGCCGCGACCGCTATGTCGGCTGGGTGCTGATGGAAGCGGTCTCCGCGCCGGTTCTTCCGCCCACGCACAAGGTGTCTGCCTTGCGCACCTATTGCTTCTCTGAGCCCAATTTCAAATCCGCGCCGCGCTTCATGCTCTGCCTCGGCGCGCGCGTCGTGGCGACAGGGGAAACCGCCGGTCCGTGGGTTCAATGCGAACGGGCAGGCTGGGTCCATCAGCGCCATCTCGCCCCCCTCACCGATTTCGGCTCCGACCCGGCAGGTGTGGCCGAACGCTACCTTGAAACGCCTTACCTCTGGGGTGGACGCGAAAGCCTGGGGCTCGATTGTTCGGGCCTTGTCCAGCAGGCCTTCGAGGCGTGCGGCGTGCAATTGCCGCGCGATTCCGACATGCAGGTCGCCTGGGCCGGTCAGGCCGTCGCGGACTGGCAGACGCCGGGCCGCCTGCAACGCAGCGACCTTGTGTTCTGGACTGGCCATGTCGGCATCCTGACGGCGCCGGACATTCTGCTGCACGCCAATGTGCACCATCTATCTGTTGCCCGTGAGCCCCTAGCCGAAGCCGACGCCCGCATACGGGCGGTCGCTGGGGACATAACGTGCGTGCGGCGTGTAGCGTTGACGCAAGGACCGTTGCCCGAGTGGCTCAGCGTGGATTAGCTGATCGATTTCTTCTTGCCGCAAAATAAAAAGCCCCCGGCCGTGGCCGAGGGCTTCCGTGTGCAGACGATGCCGCGATCAGGTGGGCGCAACTTCCGGCGCCGGAACCTCAGCAGGTGATGATCCCGGTGCAGCCGGGGCCGCGCCTTCGGCCGGAGCCACTTCACCTTCGGCCGGAACGACCACGCCTTCGGCTGGCACAGCCTCGCCGTCGACCGGAGCCGCCTCAGCCGGAGCTGCCATCGGGGCCGGGAACGTGGGCGCGCCTTCCGTATTGGCGGCGAGATAGGCAATCACGTTGACGCGGTCGGCATCTTTCTTGATGCCGGCGAAGGACATCGATGTGCCTTTCGCATAGCCCGCCGGGCTCGCGAGCCAGGCGTTCAGATTCTCGTAGGTCCAGTTGCCTTCCATGTTCGACAGTGCCCCGGAGTATTTAAACCCGGCATGCGCGGCCTTGTCGGCGGCCACGACGTTGTGAAGGTTCGGTCCGGTGCCGTTGGCGCCGCCCGGGGCGATGGAGTGGCAGGTGGAGCATTGGCCCGCAAAGGTACGCTCGCCCTTGGTCACGTCCGCCGTGAGCAGCGCCGCGCCAAGGTCAAACACGGCTTCGGCAGCGCCCGTCGGGGCCGCTTCGGCGATCTCGACGCAGTGATGAAACTGCTCGCACATCTTTTCGCCGAGCGATGCGGCCTCTTCATGCTCGCCATGGTGGGCGCCATCGCCGCCGAACACCACGCTGGGAAGGGTTGCGAGACCCATCAAACCAAGGGCTGTGGCGAGCAGGGCTCCGAAGATCTTGTTGAGACCGAGTTCTCCCATCAGGGCATTCCTTCGAGCTAGGCGAATCTATTCCGTATGTACGGCTTGGCGGGCGCCTTTTCGCACGCTAACCGGGTGCGCACAATATAACGGGTGCCTCTCGCAGGCGCTTCCCCGGGCCTCGCGGCGATCAGACGCACGTTGAACCGGGCCGCAGGGCAGGGATTTCCTCGATGAACCAGAAAATTGCCTATCAGGGCGAGCCGGGCGCGAATTCGCACATCGCGTGCGGTGAGGCGTTCCCCGGTCATGAGCCGATGGCCTGCCGCACGTTCGAGGACTGTTTCATCGCGGTCGAGAAGGGCGAGGCCGAGCTGGCCATGATCCCGGTCGAGAACACGATCGCGGGCCGTGTGGGCGACATTCATTACCTGCTGCCCGCCACCCAGCTTCACATTACCGGCGAATACTACCTGCCGATCCGTTTCCAGCTGATGGCCCTGCCGGGCACCAAGCTGGAAGACGTCAAAAAGGCACGCTCGCACATCATGGGTCTTGGCCAGTGCCGCAACTTCCTGCGCAAGCATGGCATCGAGGCGGTCACGGCCGCCGATACCGCCGGCGCGGCGCGCGAAGTGGCGGAACTTGGCGACGGCTCGGTGGCCGCGATTGCGCCAAGACTGGCCGCCGAAGTCTACGGCCTCGAAATCCTCGCGCAGGACATTGAGGACGCCGACCACAACACAACCCGTTTCGTCATCATGTCGCGCGAACCGGCTGACATCGATGCCGGCGACGGCCCCGCTAAAACGGCGTTCCTGTTTGAAGTGCGCAACATTCCGGCGGCGCTGTACAAAGGCCTCGGCGGCTTTGCGACCAACGGCGTCAACATGACCAAGCTCGAAAGCTACATGGTCGGCGGCTCGTTCGCGGCGACGCTGTTCTATGCCGAGATCGAAGGCCACCCGGACGAGCGCCCGGTGCAGCTTGCGCTGGAAGAACTTGGCTTCTTCTCGCAGTCCCTCAAGATCCTCGGCGTGTTCCCGAAGACGGCGACGGGGAGGCTTTAGGTTTTCCGGCGCGCGATCCGGTCCCCTCGGCAATTCTGCGAGGATTCTCAAGCAACCAGACTGCGATGATCAGCAGGCTGTTGAAACGTCGATGCGCTGGAGCTCCAGGTCGTGCAGATTGCGACCAGCGTCGAGAACGAATGCGACTTCTGTGTGGCCGCGTACACTGCCGTTGCCAAAGGCCAGACGCTCGATGACGTGGTGATTGCTGCGGTGCGGCAGCGCCGCCCGATTGCGGACGCGCGGCTTGCAGCGTTGTGCATGTTCACCACCAGGATCGTCGCGCTGAACGGCTTTGTCAGTGACGCCGATGTCGCCGCGTTCAAGGGCGCAGGCTGGAGCGATGCCGCAATGCTTGGCGTCATTCTCAATGTCGCGATGAAGTCGATGACCAAATATGTGAACCACATCGCCGAGACACCGCTCAATCCGCCATTCGAGGCCTTCGCCTGGACGCCCAGCCGCAAGCAAGCCGTGCCGGCTTGGCGACAAGAGGTCCGGGGCTCGCGAAGGCGTGATCATGGCTCACAGAGCCGTGCTTTGAACCTGAGCCCCGGTCCATGGCACACGTAGCGAACTGACAGGGGACTACTCACATGCTTGCTCGACTGTGCACTTACACGCCCATCGCCTACTCACTCATCGCTTCGGCTGTCTTCCTGGACAGCCTTCGCTTTAAGTTTACCAACGCGCCGGAGACACAGACGATCTTCGGCAAGCTCGACGGCTGGGCCGCAAGCTTCGGGGCCGAAGGCCTCTTCGCGCAGACCGGATTGTTCAGCCAGTATGTGATCGGCTCTGCCGAACTGGTCGCCGCTTCGCTGCTGCTCGCGAGCCTCGTGCCGGCCTTGAAACGGCTGCGGGCGATCGGCGCACTGATCGCTGTTGCGGTGATGAGCGGCGCGGTGTCGTTCCATCTCTTAACGCCGCTCGGGATTGATCCTAACAATGACGGCGCCGGCCTGTTCGGGATGGCGGTCCTTGTCTGGCTGACCTCGCTCGCGATGGTGGTTGCCAATCGCGGCGTGCTCATCGAACTCGCCACGGCGATCGCCCGGGTTCTCGTGGCGTCAAACACGTCGCCGCGCCCACCCGCTGAAGGACCGCTTCAGACCCCGGTACGGTCCTGATCCTGGCTGCGGTGGCACGCAATCTCCTCCGCCAGCCGTCGCCGCAGCCAGACTTTTTCCTCAACCCTCATCCAGAAATGAACCTCACATGAAGATCCGCACTCTCGCCGCCGCCGCTGCCATCGCCTTCGTACCGGCCGCCTTCTTTGCGGCGCCCGCACTGGCCGAACCGCAGGTTTATACCAGCGCGTTCGATGATATCGCCGTGCAAGGCCATGACCCGGTGGCCTACTTCACCGACGGCAAGCCGGTGAAAGGCTCGAAGGACTTCTCCGTCACCCATAACGATGCCACCTTCCGCTTCGCGAGCGCCGCCAACCGCGACAAGTTCAAGAAGTCGCCGGACGCATACGCACCTCAATATGGTGGCTACTGCGCCTGGGCCGTTAGCCAAGGCTACCATGCGAAGGGCGACGCGAGGTTCTGGAAAATCGTCGATGGGAAACTGTATCTCAACTACAACAGTTCGGTGCAAAAGACGTGGGAGGGCGACGTTCCGGGCTTCATCTCTGCCGCGAACACCAACTGGCCGAAGATCAACAAGTAGGATTTCCGGAAACGGATCTGCGCGGCGCCGGAGGGAAAATCCTCTCCGGCGCCGTGTTCGTTTGGCGCTCGAAGATGGGCGTGGGGGGCGATGCAGCGAGATCGGAAAGCGGTGTGCGAGGCCGGCGGGAAGGTCTACGGATTGTCCGCAACAGGCGCGCAGCCAAAGCTGCAAGGCACTTTAAGAATTGCGGCAAATTCCATGAAAATAAAAAAGAAAACGGGCGAACTTGCGTTCGCCCGTTTGTATTTGAAATAGTCCGTAGACTTACTTCTTTTTTGCGGGTGCTTTAGCTTTAGCAGCCGGCTTCTTGGCCGGAGCAGCTTTTGCTTTCGCCGCAGGCTTCTTTGCCGGGGCAGCTTTAGCAGCAGGTTTCGCAGCCGGTTTTTTCGCGGCAGGTTTTTTTGCAACAGCCATCTTCGATCTCCTTTGAGTGGCTCGCCAATAATATCGTGATTCGTCGGAATGCAACTCCTAAAATTCATTTTTCAGTCGAGTTTCGGTATCCATCCGTACACGGTCAATCGTCGCGGTCCGCCCAAACCTTCAGGATATGATAGGCAATTGCTGACGGAGGCGGGCAAAAAAGCTCGGCATGTTTGCCCGAAAGAATTTCGCGCATCTCGCTGCGCGCGATCCATCGCGCGCTCTCGAGCTCGGCGGAGTCGATGCGAATCTCGCTCGTCTGCGCGGGCAGGATGAAGCCCATCATCAGCGAAGACGGGAATGGCCAGGGCTGGCAGGCGATATATTCTGCCCGCGCCGGATCGCAGACGATGCCGGCCTCCTCGAAGAGTTCGCGCGCGGCGGCCTGTTCGATCGTCTCGCCCGGTTCGCAAAAGCCTGCGAGGCACGACATGAAACCCGCGGGCCAGAATTTCTGGCGGCCGACGAGCGCCTTTCCATCTTTCACCGCCAGCATGATGGCGACGGGATCGGTGCGCGGAAAGTGTTCGGCGTTGCAGAGGCCGCACTGCGCCTTCCATCCGGCATCGATGATTGCGTTGCGCCCGCCGCACTTCGCACAGTACGCGTGCGAGCCATGCCAGAGGAAGAGGCTGCGTGCGGTCGAGGCGCAGTTGGCATCCATCGCGGGCATGCGCGCGGCAGCCTGACGGAAGTCGGCAAAGTCGCCGATGCCTTCGATCAGTGATCCGGCAAGGTCGAATTTCGCAGGCAGCTCGAGCGCGAAGACCGGTGTGCCGGTCTTGTCTTCGCCGAGGAAGAGGCGCGGCGCGCCGGGCGCGACGCGCGCGGCTTCCGGGCCCATCCAGACGAGGCCGCCATCGCGCGCGACGAGTGGAATGCCATCGCGCATCAGGAGGACGAGGGCGTTGTTCTGCTGGAAGGCGGCGCCCAGCCAGGCTTCGTCGGTACGCCGGTGCGCGGCGCGGTCGATGGGCTTTGCGGCGAGAGGTATGTCGTTCGAATTTGTCATGGCGGCGGGTTAATCCGGTTTGCAGTGCGAGGGAACATCTAAGGCGAAAGAGGCTTGCCTTTACTCCGCCAAAGTTTGGTGTCCAAACTCCGATCAACAAACAGAACGCGTGGGGAGTGAAATGAACCTGAAGCATGCCGCGGGCTTTGGCGCCCTGATGATCGCCCTCACCGCGTGCAGTTCATGGAAGCCCTGGGCCAAGGAAGCAGAGGCGCCGGCGGTCTCGCCCTTGTCGCTTGTTGCGCCGAAGGTGAACAGGTTTTCAGATGTCACGATCCCAGCGCCCGAAGGTGAGGCGCCCGTGTTCGATGACGCGGCACTCGACGCGCTGCGCTCGCGCACGCTGACGCGGTTCAACACCGAAGAAGAGTTTCTCAGCTGGCTGAAGCTGACGCGCGATGCGGCGAGCGAGCGCGGCGTCTATTCCTGGCGCGGCATGCCGGTGGCGGCGATGGCGCCGGGTGAAGCCGCTTCACCGGCGCCGGGTGCGATGGCGGAATCGGCGTCAGACGCGATGGTGACGGGCAGCGCGCCATCGGACGCCAATCCGGAAATCACCAACAACCAGAAAGCCGGCGTGGACGAGGGCGGGATCGTCAAGCAGATCGGCAACCATCTCGTCGTGCTGCAGGACGGACGGCTCTTCATCACCGACCTCATGCCGGAAGGGAACGCTGGGCTGAAGCTGTCGGACCGCGCGAATGTCTATCGCTCGGATGAAGAGGACACCTGGTATGACGAGATGCTCGTCGCGGGCCGGACGATCCTCGTCACCGGATATTCCTACCGCGAGAACGCGACCGAGTTCACCGTGCTGAAACTCGGCGAGGACGGGAAGGCGACGCGCGAGGCGACGTTTTATATCTCATCGGGCGATTACTACTCGGGCAGCAACTATGCCTCGCGGATGATCAACGGGAAGCTGGTCATCCACACGCCGATCTATCTGTCGGGCCGGGGTTGGGGGGATGCGTTTGACGCGCCGGAAATCCGTGAGTGGCGCCGTGAAGGGCCGGAAGGCGAGCGTGAGCCATCCGATGGCCGTCCGCTGTTCAAGGCCGAGGATATCTGGATGCCGGTGCAGCGCGTGCTGGAGCCGGTGCTGCATACGGTGACAGTGTGCGATATCTCCGGCGTGACCGATGCGTCGGCGCCGGCGTGTACGGCGACGGCGATTGTGGGGACGCAAGACCACGAGTTCCTTGTCACCAAGGATTCCTTCTGGCTGTGGCTGAGCCCCGGCGAGCAAGAGCGCAGTGCGAGCAGCGAGGAGTATGAGCGCGCCGGATGCGATTCGCGCGAGGGCCGCGCGCCGATGGGCGAGATTGCGCCGTCGGTTCTGGTGAAGCTGCCGGTGAACGGCGAGAAGCCATCCGTACTCGGTGTGCGCGGCGAGCCGCAGAACCAGTTCTCGATGGACATGGATGCCGGCACGTTCCGATCGGTGCTCGACTGGCCGTCGCGGATATGTGGCGCTAATTACGGCGAAGCTGACCTGACCTATTTCGACACGCCGCTGACGGCGTTGACCGACACGCTGAAGGACGAGGCGGGCGGGCGCTACGTACAGCTGCCATCACCGGGCACGACGGACTACGAGGCGCGCTTTACCGAGTCGCATCTGGTGTATGGCGCGCGCGAAGGCTGGGGCAGCTGGGCGCCGGACAAGGGCGATGAGGTGCGCGGCGACGGGCGAGCGATCATCGTGCCGGTGGCCGCGCCGGATGCGCCGATCACCGTTACGGTGCCGCATGACGTGATTCGCGCCGAACGGGCCGGGCCTTATATGGCACTGACGGGATACCGCGATTACCGCGGGCTGAGCATGTCGCTGATTGACCTGCGCAAGGCCCCTCGTCTCGCCAGCACCTTTGTCCTCGAGAACCGGTTCGAGAGCGAGAACCGTAGCCATGCCTTCAACAGCCGGATCGGCTCGGATGGCAAGGGGCTGATCGGCCTGCCGACCGTTCCGCGGTCTGAGGAGTCCGAGCGCTGGTGGTGGTGGTCGCAGAGTTCGGACCTGACTTACCTGGAGACCGATGCGAACGGGAAACTGATGCGGGCAGGTGAGCTGATTGCGACGCGGACGGATCCCGAGAAACCGTCGCCGACGGGCTATGAATGCCAGGTCAGCTGTGTGGATTGGTATGGCAATGCGCGGGCGATCTTCAGCGGCGGACGGATCTTCGCACTGGTCAATTCGGAACTGATCGAAGGCGTGCACGAGAATGGCAAGGTCCGCGAAGTGCGCCGGATTGATCTGACAGCGAAGGTTGGCGAGTAGCCGATCGGGACCACGACAGAGGTCTGTCATCCAGGCTTTCGCTGGGATGACACCTCATCAGTGATCCTGCTCTGCTCGCGGCCTAGCTGCTGCGTGTGCCGCTGGCGCGGGCGTTCAGATGCTTGACGAGTTCCCGGGTGATCGTGCCGGTGACTTCGAGATTTTGCATTGACTGATAGTCGCTGATCGCCTCGCCCGTGCGGCGGCCGAGAACGCCGTCCGGCGTGCCGGCATCGAAGCCGAGTGAGCCGAGGGCGGTCTGCACGGCCTTGACCTGAAGCGGGTTGCCCGTGTTCCAGCGCTGGGCGCCGAAGCGGCCATTGGCTAGGGCGACAGGCTGCTTCGCTTTCCAGTCCTTGACGCGCTCGCTGGTTTCGAGAGCGTCGGACATCGACACACGGGTGCGCAGGTTTTTCACTTCCTGCTCAGCGCCGGTATCGCCCGCCTTGGCGGCGATCTCGAACCAGAAGAGGGCGGTGACGAGATCCTGCGATGTGCCGATGCCTTCGGCGTGCACGACGCCAAGATTGTACTGGGCATCGACGAGACCATGCTGGGCGGCTTGCTGGAACCAGGTCACGGCATCTGCTTCGGACTTCGCGCCGCCTTCGCCTTCGGCCAGGAAGAGCGCGTAATCATACATCGCGCCGACGTGTCCGGCTTCGGCCGCCTTCTGGATCAGGTTGCGGGCTTCGGTCAGGTCCTTGTCCACGCCCTGGCCGCGCTCATGGAGCTTGCCGAGTTCGTACTGGGCGGGGACGATCCCTTTCTGAGAGGCGCGGCGGAGGAAGGCGGCGGCGGCTTCCAGATCGCCTTCTGACAGCTTCACCTGGGCGTACTGGTATTGCGCGACGGCGTTGCCGGCATTGGCTTCTGCTTCGACGTTCACGACATCCGGAATTGGCGCAAACGTGCCGTTACGGACTGGTGCACGAACGGGCTCGGGGAAGTCGGTCGGCGCGCCGGCGAGCTGATCGGGCGCGGCGGGTTTCAGTGAAGGCGCGCTGGACGCTTCGATGGCATCGGCTGCGCGGACGATCGAGCGGATCGCGGCTTGCTCGGGCGTCAGGTCTTCGGCAGGTTCCGGTGCGATCTTTGTCGCAGGGCGCGCGGTCTGCACCGAGGCGAGGATCGGCGTCGTCGCTTTCGGCTCGGCGGCGGCGGGCACGTCGGTGCTGGCGGTTTCGGTTTCAGCTTCGGTTTCATCGAACAGCGCGGAGTCCACGCTCGCCATCTCGTCTTCGAACAGCATCTGTTCGGCGTCGAGCGGCGCGGGGCGGCTCGCGGCTTCGGCGAGCTGCGAGATCGGCGGGGCGGCGGCGAGCTTGGCGGCGGGATCGACATAGGTGTCGACCGGGCCTGAAAGCGACGGCGTCACGGGTTGCTTGCCGCGAAGGTAGAGGTAGCCGCCGACGCCGGCGCCGGTGATCGCGACTGCCGAAGCGGCGAGGATCATAGGGACTCTCGCGCCGCCGGATTTCTGGCCCGCGTTCGAGGCTGCGTTTGGCCGAGCGCCAGAGCGGCCATTCTGCTGCGCGGCGGCGAGTGCGGCGCGGCGGGCGCGGGCGAGATAGTCGGCCGTTTCGTCGTCTTGCGCCGGGCGGACCTGGGTTTGGGCTAGGGTGGCGGCGAAGTCCGGTTCGTCTTCCTCGTCGTCGAAGATGTCGGACTCGCGGGTCTCGGCATGGCTGCCTTCGAGGCTGTCATCCATGGTGGCGAAGCGATCCAGCTCGTCGACGGGGTCGAAGCTGCGTGCACCGTCATATTCGATGTCTTCTTCCGGAACATCGGCGACGTAGCTGTGTCCGGCGGCCGCGGCCGGCTTGCGCGAAGGGGCGCTGCCCGGGATGGCATCGAAATCGGCCTTGTACGGATTTTCCTGCACTTTGGTCTCGACGACTTCCCAGCCGGAGAAACCGGCTTCGAAGTCATCATCATTGACATTGACGGTGTAGGTCGGGGTCGAGACGGGTTGCGGCGCAGGCTCGGCCTGCGGCTTCAGATCGAATTTCAGCTCGGGCGTGTCATCGCTGGCGGGCCGGCTGGCGGCCTTGGCGGGCGCTGCGGGTGCGGCCTCAGGAGGCGCGGCTGCGATGTGTGGCTGTGGCTGCGGAGTGATCGTCCGGGCGGCCGGCGCCGGGGCAGGCTGGGCCACGAAGTCGCGCGGCAAGATCGGCGGCTGACCAGGGACGTGCGGCGGGGTGCTGAACGCTTCTAGGCTTTCGAGGCGGGTGGCGAGCGCGGCGATCGCGCGCTGGACCGGGGACATCGCTTCGGAAGATTGTCCCTGTATCCGCTCTAGGCGTTCGGAGACGCTGGCGAGCGCGTCGGACAGGCGGGCGTCCGAGGCGGCGCGCATGCCCTGAATGTCCTGGGCGAGCGCGTTGAGCGCTTCGTCCTGACGCTTCTGGAGACGCACGGCGGCGACCGTGACTTGTTCGCCGACCTGTTCGATGGCGTCGGCGCTGCGCAGTTCGCTCTCCTCGATGCGGTCATCGACATGCGCGGCGAGGGCGTCGATGCGCTCGGCGACGACCGAGCCTAGACGTCCGATCTCTTCTTGGACGGCGGCGGTGATCTCGGCCGGTGCGCGGGCCTCGACGCTTGCGAGGTGGGCTTTCAGTTCGCTGACTTCGGCTTTCAGGCGTTCTTCGAGCTTCTCATCCTGGCCGGCGGCGGCCTTGGTGATTTTAGTAGCGAGATCGAAGCGCGCGTTGTCCACGGCGCTGCGCATGGAGCGGGTGAGGTCTTCGAAGCGTTTCTCGAATTCCTGTTTCAGGCGCTCGGCCTGTTTCGGATCGATCTGGCTGGCGACGGCTTCGATGCGCTCGTCGAGATGGGCGAAGGTGGTCTCGAGGCTTTTCAGTGCGGAGTCGGTTCCGGTTTCGGCGCGGTTCAGGCGTTCCTGAATGCGTCCGAGAGTCGATTCCATCGAGTTCAGGGCGCCGGACACGTCGGCTTCGACAGCGCTGATGCGCTGCTGTGTCGGGCCGGCAATCTGTCCTGCAGCTTGCAGGCGCTCCTGAACATGCGATTCAATGCTCAGCATGCGGTCCGCGAGAATGCGGGTTGCGCCGTGGGCACGCTGCTCGGCTTCTTCGACGGCGCGTTCCATGCGGGCGGCGGTCTCTGAGAGCGAGCGATCGACGCGCGTTTCGATGCCTTCAACACGCTCACCGATGTCGGTGAAGCCCGATTCGATCCGGCCCTTGATGGCGGCGGTTTCGTTCTGGGTCAGCTCGCCTTCTTCATAGACATGCGCGGCCAGCTTGCCGAGCGCACCTTCGAGAACCTTGAACGCTTCGACGGTGTGGTGCGAGCTGTCATCGCTTTCGAGACGGCGGACCTTGGTCTGCAGGGTTTCATGCGTCTCGCGCAGTTCCGCGATCAGGCCTTCGACGTGGCCGGCGATGGAGGCGGTGGTCTTCTCGGTGTTCTGGAGACGGGCGACGAGATTGTGGACGGCGTCATCGATGCCGTTGATCGCGAGTGTCGAGCGCGCTTCAGTTGCTTCGATCCGGCGGGTCAGGCGGTCGAGGGTTGCGGCTGATTCGTGCGAGTCGGCGATCGGCGGCGGCGCTGCCGCTCCGGTCCGCCGGGAGTAGGAGAAGGACGTCTCGTTCGGCTGGGGCTTGTCCACCAGAGTGAGCAGCCGATTGAGGTACTCGCCGAGCGTGATGCCTTCAGCCATTGCCGCTTCACGGGCGGCATCGCGCGCCCGCTGATCCGTGTTGAACTTGGTCCAAGGTCCGGTCTGGCTCATTGGCCGCTCCTCACGCCCGTGCCGCCCTCTTTTGGTCAAGGAGAACGGCGGATTTCTTTACGCCCGAGCAAAAATGCCCCGATGTCTGTTAAGGCCGGGTTAAAGGTAAGTTTTTGCGAAGGTTTCGCGCAGCGCGTGTCCGCTGCGCGCGCTTTCCCTTTGCGTAAGCGGAAATTTACGTTGACGTCCGCGGAAGGCGCATATTAGAACACGTTATATAAAAAGACTGCAGACACGAACGGAGGAGCCACGTCATGCAACATCGTACAATCACGTCCATTTCTGCCGCTGATTCCCGCACTTACACGATTTCCGAGCTTGCCCGGGAATTCGGGGTGACCCCGCGCGCTTTGCGCTTTTACGAAGACAAGGACATGCTGCATCCTGCCCGCGACGGCATGATGCGTCTTTATTCCAATCGGGACCGCGCCCGGCTGACCATCATCGTGCGGCTAAAGCGCCTCGGCCTGCCGCTGGCCGATATCCGCGAAATCCTGGACCTCTATGCCCTGAATGACGGCAAACGGGCCCAGACCAAGATGATGCTGGAAAAATTCCGCAAGCAGGCGCGCGAGCTGGAAGTCCAGCGCGGCGACATCGAAACCGCGCTGACCGAGCTTTATAAAGGCATAGAATGGCTGGAAGACCTGGTCACCAACAATGGCCAGTCCGAGGAAACCAAGCGCCAGGCGCACGCCTATGAGCAGGTCGCCCGCAAGCAGCTCGACGAGGTCTGAGCCCGAACTACCAAGCAATTTTTCGGTAACGAAGCGTGTTGGAATGACTTTTCCAACACGCTTTGCCATTTAGGGCGCAAGACTTTCCGATTTGCAGGAGCCTACCCCATGCCCCGTTATGATGCCCCGGTTCGCGATATGCAGTTCGTGCTTCACGAGCTGCTTCAACTGCAGACCTATTCGAACCTGCCCGGCTTTGCCGATGCGACGCCCGATGTGATCGACCAGATTCTCGAAGAGGGCGCGAAGTTTGCCAAGAACGTGCTGTTCCCGCTGAACGCCGTGGGCGACCGTCAGGGCTGCAGGCGCAATGCGGACGCGAGCGTGAAGACGCCGGACGGGTTCCCGGACGCCTACCAGCAGCTGGTCGCGAATGGCTGGCCGCTGCTGTCAGCGCACCCCGAAATGGGCGGGCAAGGCCTGCCGCATGCTGTGAACATCGCCTGGACCGAGATGGTCTCATCCTCGAACATGGCGTTCGGCATGTATCCTGGCCTGACGCACGGCGCCTACCAGGCGCTGATGGCGGGCGGATCGGACGCGCTGAAGGCCAAGTACGGCCCGAAGATGGCGTCGGCCGAATGGGCCGGCACGATGAACCTGACCGAGCCGCATTGCGGCACGGACCTTGGCTTGATGAAGACCAAGGCCGTTCCGCAAGGCGATGGCACCTACAAGATCACCGGCCAGAAGATCTGGATTTCCGGCGGCGAGCAGGACCTGACCGAGAACATCATTCACCTTGTGCTCGCCCGCATCGAGGGCGCCCCCGACGGCATCAAGGGCGTGTCACTGTTCGTAGTGCCGAAGTTCCTCGTGAACGATGACGGCACGCTCGGCGCGCGCAACACCGCGAGCTGCGGGGGCCTCGAAGAGAAGATGGGCATCCACGGCAACGCGACCTGTGTGATGAACTATGACGGCGCGACCGGCTGGCTGGTCGGCGAGGAGCACAAGGGCATGCGCACGATGTTCGTGATGATGAACGAGGCGCGGGTCGGCGTGGGGCTGCAAGGCCTGTCGCAGGCCGAGGTCGCCTACCAGAACGCGCTCGATTTTGCGCGGGACCGGGTGCAGGGCCGTTCGCTGACGGGCACGCAGGCGCCGGACAAGCCTGCCGATCCGATCCTCGTCCACCCGGACGTGCGCCGGATGCTGCTGGAGCAGAAGGCCTTCATCGAGGGCGCGCGCGCCTTCACTTACTGGGCCGCGTTCCAGGGCGACCTTGAGCACAAGTCGCCGGATGAGAAAGTGCGTGAGAAGGCGGGCGACTACATGGCGCTGCTGACGCCCGTGGTGAAAGCCTATCTGACCCACAAGGGATATGAGAGCGCGAACCTTGGCCTGCAGGTGCATGGCGGTTCGGGCTTCACGCGCGAGTGGGGCCTTGAGCAGGTCGTTCGCGACTGCCGCATCACGCTTATCTACGAAGGCACGAACGGCGTGCAGGCGCTGGACCTTGTCGGCCGCAAGCTCGGCGCGAATGGCGGGCGGGCGGTGTTCAGCTTCTTCGCTGAGATCGATGAGTTCATCTCGGTGGCGGAGACGACGCCGGGAATGGAGGCGTACCTTGAGGGCCTGAAGACTGCGCGCGCGCAGCTGCAGGATGGAACGATGTGGCTGATGCAGAACGGCATGGGCGACTTCAACAATGCCGGCGCCTCGAGCCATGATTACCTGCACCTGATGGGCCTGACAGCCCTCGCGTACATGTGGGCACGGATGGCGAAGCTCTCGATCGAGAAGGCTTACACGAAGGATCCGTTCTACGAGGCGAAGCTCGCAACGGGCCGGTACTTCGTCGCGCGGATGCTGCCCGACGCAGCGGCGCACCTTGCGAAGGTCAAGACCGGCGCCGGCGCGATGATGGCGGTCACGGAGGCGCAGTTCTGACAGTGTGCTGACGCTGCGGCACGACTGGAGAAACGGCGCGCCCGGGATTACATGCTGACGTGAACGTAAGCGGCAAGCTAACGCCGCGCCTGCTGGAGGAAAGCCTATGCACGAGAGCCCGCTGAATGTCCCGAAATCTGCCTGGCGGCAGAATGAGGAACTGGACATTTTTGCCGATGCGGTCGGCCAGTTCTTCGAGAAGGAGTGCGTGCCGCACGTCCAGTCTTGGCGCAAGGCGGGGGTCGTGCCGCGGGACATCTGGAAAAAGGCGGGCGAGATGGGCCTGCTCGGCGCGTCGGTTCCGGAAGAGTATGGCGGCGCGGGAGGGGATTTCCGTCATGAAGCCATCATTATCGAACAGCAGCAGTGGAAGGGCGTGGACGGCTTCGGCATCACCCTGCACAATGCCATCATCGCGCCCTACATCACCGCGTATGGCACCGAAGAGCAGAAGCGCCGCTGGCTGCCGAAGATCTGCTCGGGCGAGCTTGTCACTGCGATTGCGATGACCGAGCCCGGCGCGGGCTCTGACCTGCAGAACATCAAGACGACCGCGAAGAAGGATGGCAACGGCTATGTCATCAACGGGTCGAAGACGTTCATCTCGAACGGCCAGACGGCGAACCTGATCCTCGTCTGCGCGAAGACCGACCCGACCAAGGGCGCCAAGGGCATCTCGATCGTCTGCGTCGAGACGGATGAAGTGGAAGGCGAAGGCGGCTTTCGGCGCGGGCGCAACCTCGACAAAGTGGGCCAGCATGCGGCCGATACGTCGGAGCTGTTCTTTGATGACGTGAAAGTGCCAGCCTCGGCCTTGCTTGGCGAAGAGGCCGGACAAGGCTTCATCCAGCTGATGCAGAAACTGCCGCAGGAGCGCCATATCATCGGCCTTCAGGGCATCGGCATGATTGAGCGGGCGATCAAGGAGACGGTCGCCTACGTGAAGAGCCGCAAGGCGTTTGGCGGCACGATCTGGGACTTCCAGAACACGCAGTTCAAGCTGGCGGAAGCGAAGACCGAAGCGACGGTGGCCAAGGTGTTCATGGATCACTGCACCGAGCTTCTGCTGCAGGACAAGCTCGATGCCGCCACGGCGTCGATGTCGAAATACTGGGTCTCGGATCTGCAGTGCAAGATCATCGATGAGTGCCTGCAGCTGCATGGCGGCTTCGGCTACATGGACGAGTATCCGATTGCGCAGATGTACGCCGATGCCCGCGTCCAGCGCATCTATGGCGGCGCCAACGAAGTGATGAAGATGCTGATCGCGAGGACGCTGTAGGCTGTCATGCCCGACCGGCATCTCCTCCGTGATGTGTTCCCGGTGCCGGCGCGCAGCTCGGTGTCTCTTGGATTTGAGTTGCTTGAACTCGACGCCAAGGCGATGACGACACGGGTTCGGTTCGACGGACGAGCAGACTTTACGAACCCGGCAGGCTATATTCAGGGCGGATACCTGGTGGCGATGATGGACGATGCGATTGGCATGCTCGCGACGGTGAAAGCCGGGACCGCGAAGTTTCCCTCAACCGTGGACTTGCACACGCATTTCCTGCGGCCTGTTCGCGTGGGAGCGGTCGTGGTGGCCGCGCGACTGCGCAATATCGGCCGCGCGATGATCTTCGCAGAAGCCGACCTTTTCGACGCGCGCGGCAAGGAAGCCGCCCGCGCCACTGCCTCCGTGACCCTCAACCCGGTGAAAGCACCGGTGACCCCATCCTGATCCCCCGAAAGGAGCTTTAACATGCCCGAAGCCTATATCTACGACGCCGTTCGGACGCCCCGCGGCAAAGGCAAGTCCAGCGGCGCGCTGCACGAAATCACCGCCTTGAGCCTCGGCACGCAGGTGCTGCAGGCGATCCGTGACCGGAACAATCTCGACACCTCGAAGGTGGACGATGTGGTGTTCGGCTGCGTGTCGCCGGTCGGCGAACAGGGCGGCGACATTGCCCGGATCGCGGTGCTGAATGCGGACTATGCCGAGACGACCGCCGGTGTGCAGGTGGACCGGTTCTGTGCGTCCGGCCTTGAGGCCTGCAACATGGCCGCCTCGAAAGTGATGACCGGCGAGGCCGATATGGCGATCGGCGGCGGGGTCGAGAGCATGAGCCGCGTGCCGATGGGCGCCGCCGGCGGCGCCTGGTCCACCGATCCACAGGTTGCGTTCAAATCCTATTTCACCCCGCAAGGCATCGGCGCCGATACGATTGCCACGAAGTACGGGTTCAGCCGCGATGACGTGGACGCCTTTGCCGTCGAGAGCCAGCGCCGCGCGGCGCAGGCCTGGAAGGAAGGCCGCTTCAAGAAATCGGTCGTGCCGGTGCGCGACCAGATGGGCGGCGTGCGCCTTGCGCATGACGAGTTCATGCGCCCTGACACGACCATGCAGACGCTGGCGGCGCTGGAGCCGTCCTTCGCCGGTATGGGCGGCATGGGCTTCGATGAAGTGATCAAGCAGCGCTATCCGGAACTCGAGAAGATCAACCACGTGCACCACGCCGGCAACTCGTCGGGCATCGTGGACGGCGCTTCGGCCGTACTGTTTGGCTCGAAGGAAATGGGTGAGGTGATGGGCCTGAAGCCGCGTGCGCGTGTGCGGGCCATGGCCTCGATCGGTTCGGAGCCGGGCATCATGCTGACCGGGCCGACCTATGTGACCCAGAAGGTGCTGAAGAAAGCCGGCATGACCCCGAAGGACATCGACATCTTTGAGCTGAACGAGGCGTTCGCGTCGGTCGTGATGCTAATGATGAAGCTGCTCGATATTCCGCACGAGAAGATGAACGTGAACGGCGGCGCCATCGCGATGGGCCACCCGCTCGGCGCAACCGGCGGCATGATCCTCGGCACGGTGCTCGACGAACTCGAGCGCAGCGGCAAGGAAACCGGCCTCATCACGCTTTGCGTGGGCGCCGGCATGGGCACGGCGACGATCATCGAGCGCGTCTAGGCGCGCCATGTCCCGGCCCGACAAATACAGTGTACTCTCCGCAGGCTCGATCCTCGGGACGCTTGATCGTCTCGAGGCCCGGGTCCGCGAGCGCTTTCCGGGCCGGGGGCTGACGCACGTCTGCGCCGAACTCGGACGGATTGCGCGGGTGCATGTTGGCCGGATCGATGACGTGACCCGGCCGCACCTTTTGCTTCGGGGGATGGTTGCGCTGGTTCTGCTGGCCGGGCTTACCGCCGCGGGGTTCGGCGTCGACCAGAAGATCCGCCAGCTGATGGTCGATCCGGACGAGGTGATGAGCTTCGGCGGCATTGAGGCGATTGCCAATATCCTGATCCTTATGGGCGCCAGTGTCTGGTTCCTGCTCAATCTGGAGGCCCGGATCAAGCGGGCGCAGGCGCTGGCAAGCCTGCATGAACTGCGTTCCATCGCGCATGTCATCGACATGCACCAACTGACCAAGGACCCGGCGAGCCTGCTGGGTGCCGGCCCTACTGCCTCCTCGCCGGAGCGGGACCTCTCGCCATCTGACCTGATGCGCTACCTCGATTACTGCACAGAAATGCTGTCGCTGACGGGCAAGCTCGCTGCACTCTATATGCAGAGCGTGCGCGATGAAGTCGTCATTCACACGGTCAACGAAATCGAAGGCTTGACCACGAACCTCTCCAGCAAGATGTGGCAGAAGATCATGATCATCCGTACCGAGATCGATCCTGCCGTGTCCTCCATTCTGCCTGGCGCCCGCGCGGCGCAGGCATAACCCATTCGACAATATCCAGGGAGATACTTCCATGAACCTCGAAACTTTCAAGTTTGACATTGACGCCGATGGCATCGCACACGCCATCTTCGACGTGCCGGGCCGCAGCATGAACACGCTGACGGGCAAGGCTGTGGCGGACATCATCGCGATCACCAAGGAAGTGGCGACGAACGACGCCATCAAGGGTCTCGTGATCTCGTCCGGCAAGGCGAGCGGCTTCTGCGCGGGCGCTGACCTGGGCGAGATGGGCAGCCGGGCAGGCGCGTCCAGCGAGACGAAGAAGTCCGTGGACGAACTGAAGAAGGAGCAGTTCGATGCAGGTTTCTCGCTGAATGGCACGCTACGCAAGCTTGAGACCTGCGGCAAGCCGGTTGCGGTGGCGCTGAACGGCCTTGCGCTCGGAGGCGGCCTCGAAGTGGCGCTGGCGGGTCACTACCGCGTCGCGGCGAATGACAATCCGAAGCTGCAGTTCGGCCTGCCGGAAGCCAAGATCGGCCTCCTTCCCGGCGCTGGCGGTACACAGCGCCTGCCGCGCCTCGTGGGCGTGCAGGCAGCGCTGCCGCTGATCCTGCAAGGCGAGAGCTTCACCGCCGAGCAGGCGAAAGCGATGGGCGTGGTGAACGAGCTTGCGCCATCCTCGGAAACTGTGGCGCGGGCGAAGGCCTGGGTGAAGGCGAACCCGAAGGCGAAAGCGCCGTGGGACGAGAAGGGCTACAAGGTGCCGGGCGGCGTGCCGCACAAGTCACCGGGCGCAGGCCAGGTTGCGACGATGGCGAACATGATGCTCGCCTCGAAAACCTATGGGAACTATCCGGCGCAGAAGAACATCCTCTCCTGCATCTATGAAGGCATCCAGGTGCCGATTGATGCCGGCCTGCGGATCGAGACACGCTACTTCATCAACACGCAGCAGCGCCCGGAAGCCAAGGCGATGATCCGCTCACTGTTCCTGTCGATGCAGGAGCTGGGCAAGGGCGCAAACCGTCCGGACGGCCACCCGAAGACAGAGTTCAAGAAGATCGCTGTCATCGGCGCGGGCCTGATGGGCGCGGGCATTGCCTATGTGCAGGCGAAGGCCGGCATTCCGACCGTGCTGGTCGATGTGACGAAGGAAGCGGCCGAGAAGGGCAAGCAGTATTCCGTGCGTCTCGTCGAGAAGGATGTCTCGCGCGGCAAGCTGTCCAAAGAGAAGGGCGACGCCCTGCTCGCGCTGATCACGGCGACCGACAACTATGACGACTTCAAGGGCGCCGACCTCGTCGTTGAGGCGGTATTCGAGAATGAAGAGCTGAAGGCGAAGATCACCAAGCAGGCCGAGGCCGTGCTGGGCGACGACGCCGTGTTCGGCTCCAACACTTCGACGCTGCCGATCACCGGTCTTGCAAAAGCGTCGAAGCGGCCCGCGAACTTCATCGGCATCCACTTCTTCTCGCCAGTCGAGCGGATGGGTCTTGTTGAGATCATCAAGGGCAAGGAGACGAGCGAGGCGACGCTGGCGAAATCGATCGACTACGTGCTGGCGATCCGCAAGACGCCGATTGTGGTGAATGACAGCCGCGGCTTCTACACCTCGCGCTGCTTCGGCACATACACCCGCGAAGGCATGGACATGCTGGCCGAAGGCATCAAGCCGGCGATCATCGAGAACGTCGGCCGTCAGGCAGGTATGCCGATGGGCGCTCTGGAAGTGTCCGACTCAGTCGGTCTCGACACCGCGCTGAAAGTGACGCGCGCCATGGCGGAAGCGACCGGAATTGATCTGCAATCGGATGACCGGACGCAGTTCCTCGCCTGGCTGGTCGAGGATCAGGGCCGCGTCGGCCGCAAGGCCGGCAAGGGCTTCTATGACTATGACGATAAGGGCAAACCTTCCCGCCTCTGGCCGGATATCAACAAGCAGCTGACTGTGAAAGTGGATGAGTGCCCGCCTGAGCTGAAGAAGGAACTGACGAACCGGTTCCTGGTGCGTCAGGCGATTGAAGTCGCCCGCTGCTTCGAGGAAGGAGTGATCACCGATGCGCGGGACGCTGATATCGGCTCGATCCTCGCCTGGGGCTTTGCGCCGTTCACCGGCGGATGCTGCTCCTATGTGGACCTGATCTGGGGCATCAAGGAATTCGTGGCCGAGGCGGACCGTCTCGCGGACAAGTATGGCGACCGGTTCCGCCCGAACGCCCTGCTGCGCGACATGGCGGCGAAAGGCGAAGGCTTCTACGACCGTTTCCCGCCCGCCGGCACGAAAGCGAAAGTGGCGGCATAAGTCCGCGCAAGGATCAATGGCGAAGGCCGGGGCAGCGATGCTCCGGCCTTTTTCTTTCGGGGGGACTTGCCCTGGCATGGCGGAATGATCAGGTCTCCAGGTCAAACACAGCTGAAGGGATGGGGCGTTTCGCGTGAAGCCGAAGACATACACGGGTGGGTGCCTTTGCGGGCGGATTCGGTTTGAAGCCGCAGGGGTCCCTAAGAAGCCGCACACGTGTTCCTGCAAGATGTGCCGGCGCCATTCCGGCGCGCTGACAACGGCCTGGGCGGAGTTCGCGCGCGATGAAGTTTCGTGGACCGGGCCGGGCGGTGCGCCGGCGACTTTCCGGTCATCGGATTTCTCCAGCCGGTCTTTCTGTCCGGCCTGCGGCAGCACGCTGGGCGCGATTGATGACGCGCCGGTGATTGCGCTCGTGCTTGGCAGTTTTGACAAGCCGAATGCCAAGGAGCTGATGCCGCTCTACCATTCCTATCGAGGCGGGCGGCCCAATTGGTGGCATGTGTTCGCCGGATCGGACGACTGACCTGCGCAATGAAAAGGCCGGAGCCTTGCGGCCCCGGCCTTTTGTTTGTGTGCGGATGATCCAGCTTACTTCTTGCCGCGGTTCCACCAGCCGG
>CAMEDD010000045.1 GCA_945913285.1 Candidatus Sulfopaludibacter sp. SbA3 | reverse complement strand
CCGATATCAGCTTCATGACGATCTTCGGCGCGGCCACCCTGGTCGGCCAGAGTGTCGCCGTGTCGGTTGTGGCGCCCGCTTGAGGCCAGCGATTGCCAGCGAGCGTGACAACGGCTTACAATTGGGTTCGACCAACCGGGACAAGACCCGATCCGGAGACAGCCGATGCGCCTCAACCAGGTTACCCTTCCTTGTACGGATTATGCTGCTAGCGTGGCCTGGTGGCAGCGGTTCGGCCTGAAGCTGATCGTCGACTCGCCGCCGAAATACGCGCGGTTTGAATGTCCGGCGGAGGAAGGGCAAGAGCCGGCGACGCTATCAATCCATCTGGTGGAAGCGCCGCTGGCAGTTGATTGGCCCGCTGTCTATTTCGAAGTGAAAGACGTGTTCATCGAAGTTGGTGGGCGCTGCATGAATGGAATCCATCCGCTGGGCGAGCCGGAGCGTCAGGAATGGCGCTGGACCGAGGCCTGGTTCCGCGATCCTGCCGGAAACCGCGTCTGCCTTTACACCGCCGGCAAGAACCGCCGGTTCCCGCCCTGGCGCGTCGGCGAGGCCGCGGGCGGATCCGGCGGCGGCTGACCGGTCCCTTGCAGGCGGCCAAAGCGATCCCAAGTCTAGTCCTGCAGCCGTTGCAGGAGTGTGTCCCTTGTCCTTTGACATTGTGCCTTTTGAAGAGACCCGCCGGGAGGAGGTCATCCGCCTCGTCGACCGGGTGTTTCCATCGCAAGGATTGGTCGAGCGCCTTAGCATGCGCGTGTTTCAGACCCGCTGGGACTGGCTGCTCAAGCTCGGTGGGATTCGCGATGGCCGCTTCTGGCTGGCGACAAAGGACGACGCGGTCATCGGCACCGTCGGGCTCTATTCGACGCCGAAGGACGCAGCCTCGGCGCTCTGGCTTGGCTGGTTTTGCGTCTCTCCCGAAGCGCGGGGGCAAAAGGTCGGGCAGGCCCTGATTGATTTTGCGGTTGGCAACGCATCAGCCGAAAAACGACAGTTCCTCAGGCTCTACACATCGACAGATCCGAATGAAGCGGCCGCGCAGTCCATGTACGCGCGGAATGGGTTCGGGCTTGTCGGTGAAAGCCGGCCCTTGCTCTGGAGATTTGCCGGAAGTCCGGTGAAGCTCCTTTTCCGGGAACGCCGGTTGTCTGCCCCGGCTTAGGAGCCAATGACCGCACGCCTGCAATCAGGATAACCGCTGCGCCAGTCGCTTGGCTTGCAAGGTAGCGCGCAGGCGCTCAGCGTTCCTTCGGGTCGAGCGCGTCGCGCAGGCCGTCGCCGATGAAGTTCAGGCAGAGAAGGGTGACCGACATGGTGACCGCCGGGGCGATCAGCATCCAGGGTTTGTCTTCCATCATGTCGGCGCCGTCGGCGATCAGCACGCCGAGCGAGGTCAGCGGCTCGTTCACGCCGAGGCCAAGGAAGGAGAGGAAGCTTTCGGCGAGGATGACGACCGGGATGGTCAGCGTGACGTAGACGGCCACCGGTCCGATCACGTTCGGCAGTATGTGGCGCGTGATGATCCCGTACTGCGAGACACCGGCCGCGCGGGCCGCCTCGATGAACTCCTTGTTCTTGATCGACAGGGTCTGTCCCCGGACGATCCGGCTCATGGTCAGCCATTCGATCGCGCCGATGGCGGCAAAGATCAGCACGATGTTGCGCTCGAATACCGTCAGCAGAAGGATGACGAAGAAGATGAAGGGAAGGGCGTAGAGCACGTCCACGATCCGCATCATGAAGTTGTCGATCCGCCCGCCAAGATAACCCGCGACTGCGCCCCAGGTGACGCCGATCACGAGGCTCACGACGGTGGCAACAACGCCGACCATCAGCGAGATTCTCAGCCCGATGAGCAACCGCGCGAACAGGTCGCGCCCTTGGAGGTCCGTGCCCAGAATGTGCCAGTTCTCGAAGGTGGGCGGGACCGTGCGCAGGTCCGAGATCGTCTCATGATTGTGCACCCAGACCATCGGACCGATAACGGCGACCAGCACGATGATCGCGAACAGGACCATCGACACCACAGCGGCCGTGTTGCGCATCAGGCGGGCGCGCGCATCGTCCCAGAGCGAGCGGCCGCCCTGGATGGCCTGGGTAACCGCTTCGGCGCGGCCTGTCGGATCGAGAATCGGCGCGGCGCTGGCCATCAGTCGTATTTCACTTTGGGGTCAAGCATGGCGTAGAGGATGTCCGCCACGAGATTGAGAAGGATGATGAGGCCCGCATAGACAATGATCGCGCCCATCACGAGCGTGTAGTCCCGGTTTAGCGCGCCATCGACGAAATAGCTGCCTAGGCCGGGCAGTCCGAAAATCTTCTCGATCACCACGGAGCCTGTCATAACGCGCGCCATCGCCGGGCCGGCATAGGAGACGAGCGGCAGCAGCGCCGAGGGCAGGGCGTGGCGGGTGATCACGTCCCATTCGGACAGCCCCTTGGCGCGGGCAGTGCGGATGTGGTTGGCCCGCATTGTCTCGATGATCGAGGCGCGCATCAGGCGCGAGATGATCGCGATCTGGGCCAGTGACAGTGTCAGCACCGGCAACGTCATGTTGTGCCAGCTCATGCCGATGTTTGGATAGGAGCCGAGCCCGCCCACCGCGAACAGTCCCGCGCCGAGGGCAAAAAGGAGAATCAGGATGGGCCCGATCACGAAACTCGGCACCGATATGCCGACCATCGCGATTCCCATTACTCCGTAATCTGCCGCCGAGTTCTGCCTCAGCCCTGCAAAAACGCCGAGGGCGGTGCCGAGAATGAGCGATAGGAGCATCGTCAGCGCGCCGATCGTCAGCGAGACGGGCAGGCCTTCGGCAATCAGGTCGTTCACGCTCTTGCCCAGCGTCTTGTAGGAAGGGCCGAAATCGCCCTGCAGGACGCCGCCGACATAGTCGAGGTATTGTGCGTGCAGCGGTTTATCGAGGCCGAATTTCTCGGCGATTGCGCGCTCTGTGGCGGCCGGAAGCTTGCGTTCGCCGTCGAACGGGCCGCCCGGCGCGGCGCGCATCATGAGGAAGGCGACCGTGATGATGGCCAGCATCGTGGGGACCGCGATCAGCAGGCGGCGCAGGGTGTAGCCCCACGGAATTCTGCGGAAGGCGCGTTGCAGCATCGTCACGGGGGGTGAAAAGCCTCTGGTCACAACAGGTTGAAGGGCCGGCATGGCCACGCCCGCTTGGCAGGGGCCTTTACATTCCTTAGCTTGTAAGGCGTAGCGATCAAGCGATGTGCTGCACTCAAGGAGAGCCTTCAGATGGCCGATATCCGTCAGGTTACGCCCGATTTCGCGGTGGCCCCGCAGCTTACAGAGGCCGATCTCGAGGCTGTCGCCAAGGCCGGCTTCAAGACCTTGATTGCCAATCGCCCGGATGGGGAAGGCGGCGTTGACCAGCCGCGCATGGGCGCCATCCGCGCGAAAGCCGAAGCGCTCGGCCTGACCTTCGCGGCCCTTCCATTCTCCGGGGCGCCGACACCCGAGATCGTCGAACGCATGGGCCATATTCTCAATGAGGCGCCCCAACCCGTGCTGGCTTATTGCCGCACCGGCACAAGGTCGATCACAGCCTGGGCGCTTGTTCACGCTGGACAAGGCGCGGGCGATGACATTATCGACGCGGCGGCAGGCGCTGGATATGACCTTTCAAGCCTGCGCGAACTGTTGTGAGGCGCCGCATCTGACACAGTCGTGCCATAAATCAGGTATTGAACCCCGCCGAGGTGCCTGCGATGCACCCGTGCATGAAGCCGGTGCAGTCACCGAACAGGAAACCAGCAACGCTGGCGCGGACAAGAAACAAGGAACTGCATCCATGTCAGGCCGCATGTGGACCGACGATTTCGAGCTCGAAGAGGGCGTCATCCTCGTTAAGAAGACCGGCGCGCGAATCGTGCCCGACATCTCGCTGCTGCACAGCGTGTTCACCTGGTTCTGTTTCTATTTCTTCGTCCAGACCTGGCGCACCTGGCGCCGCCTGACCGGGCATAAGCGTCCGACGATGGCCTTCTATCCGGACAAGCCGCGCCCCTGGTATTTCATCTGGTCTGTCATGCACGTCTCCGGCGCCAAGCTCGTTGAAGATGCCGCCGATGCCGACATCGTGATGCAGTTTGATGATTCGACCGAAACCGTGAACGGCGTGCCCAGCGTGAAGCCCGGCGCCCGCCTGCTGAATTTCGAATGCAATGATATTTCAAAGTCGCGCGTCGCCGAGGCCTTCGAGGCAGCCAGCGGTTATGCGCTGAAAGTTGATCCGCTGACCCACAGGGGCCGGATGGTCGAGAAGTCCGAAGCCAACGCCGCCCATGACGGGCGGGTGATCGAAGGCCCAATGGACGCCGCCGTGCCCGGCAAGACCTACCAGCGCCTGATCGACAATGAAATTCCGGGCGGGCTGGTTGAGGATCTGCGCTGCTGCCTCGTGGGCGGATCGCCGATCGTCGTGTTTCGCAAGCGCCGTCCGCTGGAGCGGCGTTTTATGAATGAGAATGTCCAGGTTTTGCTCGACGAGCCCCGTAACTGCTACTCCGCTGATGAAATTCGCGTGATTGAGCGCTTTGCCGCAGAGATCGGGCTCGACTGGGGCGGGGTCGATGTCCTACGCGATCGGGCGACGGGACGTATCTTCATCGTCGATGCGAACAAGACGGACATGGGGCCGCCGGTGGCGCTGAAGCTGGGCGGGAAGCTGCGGGCAACGCGGCGCATGGCCCGGGCTTTCGCAGAAACCTTCGCGCCGAAGAAGCGTTGATGGCCGGATCCGTCCGCAAGCTGAAGGTTCCCGATTGAATGGCCATTCCCTACGTCCGCGGCATAGATTTCGAGTACGGCCGGGTTGACCGGGTCTCGCCGCTGGTCCGCCGAGTGATCGCCAACAATCCCGGTCCGTTCACGTATATCGGCACCGGCGTTTACATCGTTGGTGAAGGCGAAGTCGCGGTGATCGATCCCGGCCCGATGTTGCCGGACCATTTCGAAGCTCTGAAGACAGCGCTCGCCGGAGAGCGCATCACGCACGTGCTCGTCACCCACGGCCATTCCGACCACTCGCCGCTCGCTGCCCCCCTGGCCGAGTGGGCAGGTTGCAAGACGTATTCGAAACACGGCGGCATCCATACCGCCAAGGACGAGCTCGGCAGCGAGGACGATCTGAAATTCAAACCGGATGTCGAAGTCTGTGACGGCTCAGTGTTTTCGGGGCCGGGCTGGACGATCGATGTGATCGAGACGCCGGGCCACACCACCAACCACTTGTGTTTCGGCCTTCGTGAAGAGAATGCCTGCTTCTCCGGCGATCACGTCATGGGTTGGTCCACAACCGTGGTCGCCCCGCCCGATGGCAATATGGGCGACTATATGCGCAGCCTCGAAAAGATCCGCCGCGCCGGTTTTGATACGCTCTGGCCGACGCATGGCGATGCGATCCGCGGCAAAGACTTTGTCGAGACCTTCATCACCGAATACGCCAATCACCGCAAAGCCCGCGAAGCCTCGATCCTCGCCGAGCTTCGCGGCGGCGAGACGTCCATCCCGGCGATGGTCGCCCGGATGTACAAGGACGTTGACCTGCGCCTCCACCCGGCGGCCGCGATGAGCGTGCTCGGGCATATGCTGGACCTGATCGAACGCGGCATGGTGGTCACGCCCGACAAGGCGCCGACCGTTCGCTCGAAGTTCGAGTTCGTGACCCAGCGCGCCTGACGCGCGCTCATCCTGCATTCACCGCAGCGCCTTAAGGCTTTGCAACCCGGCCCGTCTCTGGCAGCAAGAGGCATGGCTTAAGCTGAATCCAGGTGGCATCGGCGCCTTCGTGCACCGTACCGCCGTATCGTAATCACGGAGATCTTGACCGATGACCACGCGCCGCTCCTTGCTCACCACATCGATCCTTGCCCTCGCAGTCCTTGGTCTTGCGGCGTGCGGCGGGGGAGGGGCGAGGGAGAAGCCGGGGGATGTGCCGACCTTGCGGCGGGGCATTTCGGCCAAGGTCGATACGCTCGATCCGCACAAGTCCTCGGCGCAATGGGAAAACATCGTCATCGGCGACATGCTGATCGGCCTGACGACCGATGACGCGGCCGGCAAGCCGGTGCCGGGCATGGCGGCCAGCTGGGAGATCGACCCCACGGGTACGGTCTGGACCTTCAAGCTCGGCGATTATGTCTGGTCCGACGGCGTACCGGTCACGGCGAATGACTTCGTATTCGCGCTGCGCCGCATCCAGGACCCGGCGGTCGCCTCGCAATACGCCTCGATGCTGTGGCTGATCAAGAATGCCGAGGAAGTGAACGCCGGCGCTCTGAAACCGGAAGAGCTCGGCGTGCGCGCCATTGATGACAAGACGCTCGAGCTGACCCTCGAATATCCGGCGCCTTACCTGCCGGGCCTTCTCAGCCACTACACCACCTTCCCGGTGCCGCAGCATGTCGTCGAGCAATTCGGCGATGCCTGGATCCAGCCCGATAACATCGTCGTCAACGGTCCCTACAAGCTGGTTTACTGGCGCACCGGCGACCAGCTCGTGGCCGAAAAGAACCCGACCGGGTTCGGCGCCGCCGAGGCCTGCTTCGACCGGGTCGCGTATTTCGAGATCGAGAACGAAGCAGCCTACGAGAACAAGATCGCGGCCGGCGAACTCGACATCAACAATGTCTTTTCCGGTCCGCGCAAAGCGGAGCTGGACGCCAAGTTCCCTGGCTGGGTGCGCACCTATCCGGGGCTGCTGACCACTTACTGGTCCTTCAACCAGACGAAAGCGCCGTTCAACGACGTGCGCGTGCGCAAGGCGCTCGCCCTGTCGCTCGACCGCGAGTTCATGGTTCGCAACGTGCTGACGCCCGGCTTCCAGCCGGCCTATGCTTTCGTGCCGCCGGGCATCTCTAATTATGATGTGACGCGTCCGCAGATCAGCTGGAAGGACATGCCGCGGCCGGAGCGGCTCGCCGAGGCAAAGCGCCTGCTCGAGGAAGCGGGATATGGTCCTGACAAGCCGCTGAAGTTCGAGTTCATCCACCGCTCCACCGGCGACAATCCGAAAGTTGCGCCTGTGGCGCAGCAGAACTGGTCCGAAATCGCGCCCTGGGTCCAGCCTGTGATCGTCAAGCAGGACACCAAGGTGCTGTATGGCCGCCTGCGCCAGACGGACTTCGAGATCTCTGACGGCGCCTGGCTCGCGGATTTCGATGATCCGATCAACTACCTCTACCTTCTGCAATCGACGACCGGCCAGCAGAACTACGGCAAGTATTCCAATCCCGGGTATGATGCGCTGCTGACGCGCTCGAATCAGGAACTCGATCTTGCCAAGCGCGCTGAGATCTTCGCCGAGGCCGAGGCACTGATGCTGGAAGAGTATCCGATCACGCCGATGTGGGTTCAGGTAACGCAGGCGCTGGTCGATCCGACGCTGACGGGCTGGGTCGATAACGCCAAGGACAACCACCGCTCGCGCTTTCTCTGCCGCGACGGGCTCAAGACACCCTGACCAGAAGATCAGGCCCGCCTCGAGAGGCGGGCCTGCTTGAATTGTGAGCAGATCGAGGCAAATGTTGGGTGAGCCGGGTTCAGTCCAGCTCCGGAAGTGTGTAGGTTTGGGATTAGTTGACGCGGCGGACGCGGATCGCGGTGCCGCCATCAAGGTTCATCAGGAAGCTGCCCATCGCGGCCTTGCGAATGGTCGCGACCTTGGCCTTTCGAACTTTCGAGCGGGAGACGACTTCCGAATCGACCTGTTCCCAGACCTGGCCGTTCTCCAGCCGGATCAGCGCCTTGCCCGTGACCTTGTTGACGCTGATGCTGGCGATGGCGAGCTCCACTTCCGCGACAGGCGCGGCCATCGCCTCTTTGCCCGATTCTTCGCGCCGGAAGATTTCCGTGAGCGACGGGAGTGAGAAGCCGAAGGAGTCACGCTCGATTTTCTCGATGGCAGCCACGTCAACGGTCTTCACCGCGCCGGTTGTTTCTGCTGTCTTGAAGGCGGCGACGGCGGCGTCGAAACAGGCGAGGCGTTCGGCGTCATCCGTCTTGTCGGCGCAGGCGTAGATCGCGTCTGTCGGGCGCGCTGGCGCCGGCGGTGTCTGCGCAGTCGCGGCCGAAAGCCCGAAAATCGTTGCAGAAATGCCTAAAAAAATGGCGGCGCGTTGCAGGGTCATCTTGGTCTCCATGTCCCGTCCGGAAAAAATTTATGCCGTTAGTTAGATAGCGCGGGAGGCACAGCGATGCACGAACCCGCTGCATCACGAAATTATAACTGATGCCTTTGTGTCACACTTGCACCAATTCGCCACATTTCGCCGACTCCCGGCATTGACGATGCCATGATGGGTATCGTTACTAATTTGCAAGGTCTGGCTCGTGGGAGCCGGATTGCCCGCGAGGGGCGGGTTCTCTTTATTTCACATTTGGAGGTTTCAGGTGAGCGAGAAGAATTGGAAGACACGTCTTCTTACGTCTTCGGTGTTCGCAGGTGCGATGTTCGCAACTGTGGGCGTACCGGCAATTGCACAGACGGAAGATGAACCGGTCGCAACGACCGCACCGGCAGAAGAAGCCGAAGTCAAAGCCGAGAAAGTGACCGTCACCGGTTCGCGTCTCGCGCTGCAGGATTTCCAGGCGATCAGCCCCGTCACCTCGGTGACGTCTGAGGCGATCGAACTGAACGCAACGCTCACCCTCGAGACGCTCCTGAACGAGCTGCCGCAGGTTATCCCGGGCAACACGGTCACGTCGAACAACTCGGGCGGTGAGGACTTCGCAACCATCGACCTTCGCGGCCTTGGCCCCTCACGCACGCTCGTCATCGTTGACGGCGAGCGCGTTCCCGGTTCGTCGACGACCGGTGTGGTTGACCTGAACTCCATCCCGGCGGGCCTGATCGACCGGATCGAAGTTGTGACCGGCGGCGCCTCGGCCGTTTACGGTTCAGACGCGATCGCAGGTGTCGTCAACTTCATCCTGAAGGACGACTATGAAGGCGCACAAGTCACCGTCGGTGGCGGCGGCGGCTTTGACGGCAACGCCCAGTACGAAACCGTAGACTTCCTGCTTGGCGGAAACTTTGACAATGGCCGCGGCAACCTCGTGACCTACGCGTCCTACTTCAACCGCGACGGCGTCAAGCAGAGCCAGTACGACTACTCGCGCACGTCGCAGGCAATCCTCTACGGATACAACTACGACTACGCGAACTCGACGGGTAACATCTACTCCGTGGTTACGGCCGACTCTTCCGCCGCCTACGTTGCGGCGCGCACCGCTCTTCTTGGCGCGCCGGCTGCATCCGGTACGGCAAACTTTGCTGGGACGTACGCGTCAGGTGGTTCGGGCACGCCGCCCTGGGGCGTTATCTCTAACAGCGCATCCAACCCCTTCAACAGGGCTGCTCTGTCTACTGACCCGGTGACTGCGGCTACGTTTGGCTCTTACGATCACGACTGTAACCCGGCTACGGCGCCCATCGCTTACTCCAGTTCGGCCGTCACAAGCGCGGCGCGTAACCTTTCCTTCAACAGTAACGGCGCCCTGACGCCTGCATTCAACTCAGGCGCTTGCGCGGTTCCGGACCGTGCTGCTGGTTCGTCGCGTTACAATTTCGCACCGGACAACTACATTTACCTGCCGGGCGAGCGCTGGGGTATTCAGACTTTCGGCAACTATGATGTGACCGACAGCATTCGTATGAAGACGATGCTGTCGTACGTTCGCAGCGCGACGCAGGTTCAGCTGGCCGCAACGCCAGTGACCGGCTTGTCGATCAACCCGAACACGGCGCCTGCCATCACTGGTGCCGACGGCATCCTGAACACGGCCGACGACCCGCACCGCGATCTGTCGGTTGCGCTCCTGTCGCGCGCGAGCATGGCTGATGCGAACCTGTTGAACGACAACTTCACCTACGCTTGGCGCTCGAATGGAGTCGGGCCTCGTGAAGGAGAGTTCGTGAACTCTAACCTGCTTGCCCGCGTTGCCTTCTCCGGCGACCTTGGCGACGCGTGGGAATGGAATGTCAGCGCTGGCTGGGGCCAGGGTCGTTTCAATACAACTCTCGCGAACAACGTCAACACCGTCGCATTGCTTCAGGGCGTGAACGGTTGTGCGCAAATCCCGGCCGCTTCGCGGCTTCCAAACTGTCTCACGGTTGACATCTTCGGTGCGACCGCAACGACCGCAGCCATGTCGAACTTCCTCCGCACGGACATCCAGACAAGCCAGGTGGTGGAAGAAACCAGCCTCGGCGGTTTCGTCCGCGGTGACCTGTTCAAGCTGCCGGCCGGAAGTGTCGCTTCGGTGTTCGGCTTCGAATACCGCGATTCAGGTGTGGGTTTTGTCGTGGATGACGCGCAGCGCCGCGGTGAAATTGCAGGCTTCAACGCCCAGCAGTCGATCTTCGGGAACCTGGATGTCTACGAGGCATACGGCGAAGTCTCGGTCCCGCTCCTTGCAGATATGCCGGGTGCAGAAGAGCTTTCGATCGAAGCTGGCTACCGTGTATCAGACTACTCGACCGTAGGTTCGGTCGACTCCTACAAGTACGGCGCTCGCTATGCTCCGGTTGACTGGCTCCGTTTCCGTGCGGTTTACAACAAGGCGGTTCGGGCTCCGAGCGCGCTGGAAACCTTCCAGGCTGGTGACCAGGGCTTCCCGTCCTTCACCGACCCTTGCAATAGCTTGACAGCGCCAGTTGGCTCGGCACGTCGCGCATTTTGCCAGACCAATGGTGCGCTCGGCGGTGGGTTCGTTCCTGCCTATCCGTTCACTCAGAACAACTCGCAGGTTCAGGCCTTCGCATTCGGGAACCCGAATCTCGAACCTGAAACGGGTGAAACGGTCACCGCAGGTCTGGTGTTCGAGCCGGACTTCCTGCCGGCTGGCGACTTCAGGTTGACGACCGACTGGTATCGGATCGAGCTCGCTGATGCAATCGTTTCCCGTGGTGCTGGTACGATCCTGAACTCGTGCTACGGCTTGGCTGGGGCCACTCCTCAGTCGGCCTTCGACTGTCAGCAGATCGTTCGCGATTCGGCCACCGGCCAGATCACGTCGGTCAACACGTCGCTTACGAACACGATTGGCCTCACGCGTATTGAGGGCTGGGACATCCAGGCCGACTACCAAATCGATCTGGACGAAGTGATCAAGGGTGCCCCGGGTACGTTCGGCATCAACACGCTCATCACGATCACCGATTTCTACGGCGATCCGGATGGCGATATTGCCGGAACACCGGAAGAAGAAGGTAACTTCGTCGGCACCACATCAGCGGGTATCGGCTCCTCCATTCCTGACTTCAAGTCAGTCACCACGGTCGATTACCGTCTCGACGACTGGATTTTCCAGTTGCGTCATAACTTCGTCCCGGCCCTGAAGCAGGACTATCCGGGTTCAGATTTCTACCAGACAGGCGCGCCGGATGCTCCGGAACTGTCGAACTTCGACGCTTCTGTGTCGTGGGATGTGTCGGATCGCCTTCGCGTTGTGGGCACAGTTTCGAACCTGACGAACGAGTTCCCGCCGCAGACGTTGACCGGAACGTTCGACCAGGGGAACACCGACGCAGCGCTGTATGCACCGTGGGTGATCGGCCGGACCTTTTCGGTTCAAGCCCGCCTGAAGTTCTGATACTTCGGGGTTCAAACAGGAGGGGCGGCGGAGCGATCCGCCGCCCTTTTATTATCTTGATGGGACAAAGCTCAGCGCTGCTTAAGCCGGGAGCGCTTTCGGTGTTAACTACCAGACGGGATCGCCGTTTAGGTCCACATACCCTTCAGCCTCGAGTCTCTGGCGCAGAGGCTCAAGCTCATTAGCGTATTTCCGCCAAGCTCCTACGCCCGAAGCATTGATTGGCTCACGCACCTGCGCACTAGATGCCGTCGATACGCCCCCTTTAGCCTCATGCGGCGTGAGGCACGTCTCATTGAAAGGCAGTCCGATTCGGCTCAGCATACTGCGAATCTCGGGCTCGGGATCTGCGATCAGAACTTCGAGGGTCACATCTGCAAACTGAGATCCCAACTCGCTGCGCCAATGGTCGGTAATTTTTCGGTACAAGCGATAGTTCAGCGTAAGTTCTTCAAAGCCATATGACCAAGTATACGCTCCCGTCCCGAACAATACCTTATAAGCGCCAAACAACGAATCCATCGGGGCGCGACGTAAGTGCACAAACCGAGCCTGCGGAAACGCCCGCTTCATCGCACCGACGAGGTGGTAATTGTGCGGCAGTTTTTCGGTAAAGAAGCGGGTTGCCAGAGACCGGTGTGAGAGGCTTTCGAGGTAGCGTTTTGCGATGCCGGGCCAGTCGGCGCCGCCCAGACGGCCGAGCGCCGTCTCGTCAAGTTCGCCCGAGCGAGCGAGGCCAAGCGCATCCCGGATTGCGAGGGTGAACCCGTGCGTTTCGCCCATATCCGTGACGTCTGGATGTGAGGATAAAATGCGCTCTACCAGCGTCGTGCCTGAGCGGGGCAGGCCGACTATGAATATGGGTATTGGACCCGGTCCGTCCTGCGGGGGCGCCGAGAGACCGCCCTGGAAAAAACGAAGCAAACCCGCAGTATAGCGTTGCCGCTCGTCATACCGATAAGGCGTCTCCGCCGCAACGATCGCATTCCCCTCCTGCAGCGCCGACCATGCGATCTCACGATCACCGATGTCATGCGCTTCCTTGAACAGTGCAAAAAGCAGATGCGCCAAAGGTGCCGAATTGGCTCTCGCGGATCGAAGTGCACTTTGAAGGCGTTCAATATGATGCGTGCTTCGGGTCCATCTCCGCACATCGGCCAGAGAGTAGTGCGCTTGAGCATAGTCCGGAGCGAGTGCGATAACCCGCTCAAATTCCGCTTCCGCTTCAACGAGCTGGCCCACATGCCTTAGCGCTAATGCGCGACTATAGCCGAAGACCGGATTGCGCACATCCGCGAAAACGGCGGCGTCGGCGAGACGGCGCGCGTCTTCGTACATGCCGGAGTTGTTGTAGGCGTTGCTGAGCAAGTCGAGCTGCCCCGGACCCAGTTTCATATGCAGTTCCAGAAGGCGAGCCAGGCTTACGGCCTCGGCGCATCTTCCCCTCGCAGCGAGGATCCGCGCGCGCTCGCACGCTAGGACCGGATGAGCCGGGTCACGTGGATCGATCAGTGAAAGAGCATCTCCAAGCGCGCGCTCATCGTCGGCGCTGCCCATCCGTATCAGTGCGACGCACAGCAGCACCCAAGCTTCGGCAGAGCGTGGATCGGCGCGCAGCATGGTCTGCGCAAGGTCGGCGGCAGCGGCGAAATCGCCGCGTTTCAGCCCCGCCTGTCCTTCCCGTAGGAGGCTGGCAGCGTTGATGGAAACGGGCGCGTTGGCGGCGCCGGGACGGGGGGGCAAACTCATGCTGGACTGTTACCGCCTCGCCGTGCCGCGGTCACTACCAAAACTCCTTGACGGGGCCGCGGCGCACCCGAATATCTCCCGCTAGGTCGTTGAAACAGTCTTACTCTTGCGGGAGCACCTTCTCATGCGTGTTAAATATTTTGGCGCCGCCCTGGCTGCGCTTGTGCTGGCCGGTACGGGCGCGGGGCTGCCTTCAGTTTCGGCGCAAGGGGCTCCGGCGCGGGCTGATGTCAACGCATTCGTTGGTTATGAAACCTTCCGGTCTGCAACCCTGTCTCCGGACGGAAAATTTGTTGCCGGAATACTCAGGGACAAGGACGGCGACATGCTGATCCTGCATGACCGCACAACGCGCGTCACCCGGCCGATCCAGCGCGCCCGGGCCGACCAGAAACTCGAACTCACCTTCGTGCAGTTCAAGGGCGATGACCGGCTGATTTTCGGCCTGCAGCAGAAGTTCCAGATCGTCCAGGGCAAAGGGTCGCGGACCAGCAAGACGGCAGACCCGGCAGATCTTGGCTTTTCCTATACCAGCCGGATCTTCACGAGCGATCTCAGTGGGGGTGATCTGAAGACGCTGTATGATCCCGAAAGCGAACAGGGCTTCCCGCGCTGGGTCACGGCCAGCATCGAGGAAATCCTTCCGGAAGATCCCGAGAACGTCCTGCTGCTCACGCCGTCGACCGGCGGCACGCAACTGCGCCGGGTGAACGTGCGCACAGGTAAGTCCACCATACTCGAAACCGGCAGTTCGGACACGATCGGTTATGTCCTCGACAGCCAGCAAAAGCCCGTCCTCCGGGAAGATGCAGTGGCCGGCGGCAAAGGGACAGCCTGGATGCGGCGTGACAGTCAAGGCAAGTGGATCGAGATTGTTCGCTTCCGCGGGGAGGAGCGCGCGAATGGAGCGCCTGACTTCCAGGGCCTGGGGCGTGGTCCGCGACCGGGTACCGCGATTGTCAGTGCCCGGCCGAACGGGCGCGACACAAATGGCCTCTACGTCTACGATGCGGCGAACGGCACCTATGCCGAGCCGGTTTTCGAGCACGAGATGTTTGACGTTTTCAACGTCATGCGGGACCCGTCAAACGGACAGGTCGTCGGAGCCTGCTATGAGGGCTTCCAGTGGACTTGTATTCCGTCCGAACCGGTGGTTGCCAGTCACTGGGCCGCGATCGAGGATGCCATTGGCAAGGAGGCCAATGTTCAACTGGCAGGCGGCGGCAGCCTGAAAGGCTCCATCCTGCTCATGCTGGATGGCCCGAAAGAGCCGGGCGCTTACTATATCTATGATACTAACGGCCGCGCGCTGGAGCGCTTCCAGTCGACACGGCGGGACGTTGATCCGGCCCTGCTGCCATCGAAGATGGTGTTCGACTATGTCGCGGCTGACGGGACCGAAATGTGGGGTTATCTCTGGCTGCCACCCGGCGCCGCGCCGGAGACCCGCAATATGCCGATGATCGTGCTCCCGCATGGTGGTCCGGAAGCGCGCGATGGATGGGGCGGCGACCCTATGGCCGGTTACTGGTCGTCGCAGGGCTACGCCGTATTCCAGCCTCACTTCCGCGGTGGTTCGGGCACAGGACGCAAGTGGGTAGAAGCTGGCCATGGCCAGTGGGGCCAGCTTATCCAGGAAGACATCAACGACGGCACGCGCGCCCTCATCGAGGCTGGCTATGCCGATGGCAACCGGATCTGCGTCGCGGGCTGGTCGCATGGCGGTTATGTCGCCTTCACGGCGAGCTACCGCGACACCGAACTCTACAAATGCTCACTGGCGGGGGCGGGCGTGTCTGACCTGCGCGCGATGCAAGCCTGGGTCCGCAAGGAACAAGGCGGTACACAGAGTATTTCCTACAAGTACTGGGCAGGCGCGATTGGCGACCCGAACGCGGACGCGGCAAAGCTGAACAGGTATTCCGCAAACCAGAATGCCGACAAGGTGGGCATGCCCCTGCTGATCGTCCACGGCGAACTCGATGTGACCGTCCCTGTAGAGCAATCGGAAATGATGGCTGCTTCACTCAAAAAGGCAGGCAAGCCCTACGAGTTCATCGAGCTCAAGGGCATGGACCATTACCTGCGCCGCGACCAGGGTGACGACTGGACAATCGTGCTGAACAAGGGCCGCGAGTTCTTTGATAAGCATATTGGTCCCGGCTGGACGCCCTGACGCCGGACTGCTGATGCAGGACCAGATCAGCCCGCCCTCCGTGAACGGATGGGCGGGCTTTTCTATTCGGGCACCAGGTCGAAGGCGACACTGATGCGTTCGGCCTCGTCGGTGAATGCGTTCACGCCGTGCCACATATAGGACGGGAAGAGGACGAGGCGTCCGGGTTTCGGGCAGACCGAGCGCTCCGGGGCGAGGGCTTCGACCGGGAAGTAGGGTGCGCCGAAGGTGATCCAGCCCGCCTCGGAATTGCTCTCGGCGCGGACGGAGGGCGGCACGACCACATAGAAGGCGCTCGAGATCCAGCCTTCCGGGTGGATATGGTTCACATGGCTGCCGCCCTTGACGAGCCGCACGGACCAGCATCCCTGCATCCGCCAGCGGCCGGTGTTCTGCGCGAGGAAGGGGTGGGCCGGGTCCCTCCCGAGTGACGCCACATACCGGTCGATTGGCAGTTTCAGCGCCGCCAGCAGTTTCTCCACCAGCGGGTCCTGCGGCACATCTGGATTGAGTTGCAGTTGCGAGCCGCCGCGCAGGGACTGGTCGAGCGGATGATTCGTGAATCCATGCAGCTCCCGCAGCCGGCCTGCGAGCGCCGAAATGAAGTCCTCCGTGGTCTGAAAGCCTTCCGGCGGGGGCAATTCGAAGGTCTGCACGAACCGGTCATAATCATAGTTCTGACGGTAGCTCATGTCACCGGCGGCGCGGCGCGCGACAGCATCAATTGCAATCCATTCCTGGTCCAGCGGGTCAAGGGCGAGCCCCCGGTCCGAATGCACGCGGGCCTCTTCTGCGGCGCCTGCGGACAATAAAACGCAGGCCGCATTGCGGCGCACCCATTCAAGGCGGGGCGCCTGGGCGACCGAGGTGCGCGCGCCATCTGCCGCCGCCTCATGACGCCCGAGGGCGGACAGGATGATGGCGCCCGCGCTGCCCAGAACCGGCGACGAAGCCGGCGGACCGAGCGCTTCGAGGCGCGCGAGCGCGTCTTCGAGCCGGCCCGCCCGGCGCAGCAGGTCTGCTGCGGCGAGGCCGAGCGACAGGTCGCCCGGATGCGCGTTCGAAGCCGCGATAAGGCGGTCTGCGAAGCTTTCCGTTTCGCCGTTCATCCAGGCGATCATCGCCAGCGCCCGGTGGAGGCTGGTGTCTGCGGGAAAACGTTCGAGGGCGGAGGAAAGCAGATCGCGCGCGTAGTCCGTGCGCCCCGAGCCGACCAGCGCGCCAGCGTGCATTTCGATGGCGGGCGGGAAGTCCGCATAGCGCGCGAAGATTGGCGCGGCTTCGGACCATTTGCCCGCGTGACCGAGCCCGGCGGCGCGGATCAGCGCCATGTTGCGGCTGGCGGGATTGGCTTTCAGCGCCTTGTCCGCCGCAGCGACCGCGTCGTTCCAGCGTCCGCTCTGGCGCAGTCCGTCGGCCTTGAGGGCCCAGAAGTCGAACCCCTGCCGTGCGGCGGCGGGCAGCTTGCCGAGGGCCGCCAACGCGGCCGGAAACTTGCCAGCCTGGACCAGCATGCGGGCGCGGCGCAAGGTCAGGCGCTGGGCTGCGGCGCCCGCCTGTTCCAGGGCCCTTGCCGCTTCCAGCGCGAAGCCTTGCGCGAGACGGGCCTCGCCGATGGCTTCCCAGAGGCGCGGGCGATCTGCACGGGGCGCGGCTTCAAGGGCCGCCATTAACTCTGCTTCGGCGCCCGCAGGGTCTCCGGCCTTCAATCGGGCGAGGGCACGGCGTTCGAGGGGGCTCGGGTTAGGGCTCATGGCGCAAGTGTAGCGCAGCTGAGCCGGCGCGCCAGCGGGCGCAGAGCGCGGTGGGCAGGAGGCGGTCGCATCCGGCTTGCCAATGTCTGGAGCGGGGTGCACCCGGCTCAGGCGGCAGCGATGACGAAGAGGGGCTGCCCGTCAGGGGCCCCTGCAGGCGGGGCGAGCGGAGCGGGCATGTGATCCTCGAAACGCCGCGTCTCGCCCGCGCCGCGGCGAGACCGTCTCACACGCGAAACTGGGGCAAATGACTTGGGCACTTATGGAGAGCAGTCACCCAGCACCGAGAGGCTGCCGGCGCATGCCCTTCGCGCCCCCCCCCCGCCCTTTGCAGGGCGCCTGTGCGGCTTCAACCTTTGCTAAACCGGCGCTGCTTGCATCGGCGACCTGCTCTGAAGTAAATTCTGCGGGATTCAGAGGATACACGCGATGAGGCTTGTGATGTTCAATGGACCTAATACAGCGCTGGCGGCAGGTATGGCCTTTGCGCTTACCCTGGCAGGATGCGCTTCGACCACTGTCGGCCCGGATGCGGGGCCCCGGCCGAGCTGGCTGAAGCTGGAGCAGGTTGAGAAACGGTTCGCAATCTTCACCAATTTCCCGGCCGCGCCGAAAGTGGGCGAGACGGCGACTTTCCGGCTGGTCTATGTCTACATGCCTGAGACGGTTCAGTACGAAGGTGCCGATGTAGGCTGGCAGGAATACCCTGAGATTACGGTCAATTGCGAGGCAGATACCGCACGCCTCGGTCAGCGCACGCGGTATGCGCCCGATGGCAGTGTCATGATGACGGACACAAGTCAGGACTTCTCGCCGATCTATGGGCCGTCCCTGCGCAAGGCTGCGGATATCAACTGCAAGGGTGCGGTGCTGCCGGATGCGGCACTGATCAGCGAGGGGCCGGACTGGATCGGGAAGGCACGCCAGCACATTTCAGTTACACAACCCTGAGGCTGGTCTTCAGGCAGCCGACCGCCACCGGGCATAAAGCGCAGTGGGCAGCAGCCGGTCGGACCCCACCTGCGCCAGCGCCATCTCGCCCTGTTCCATCACGCCGCCATAAGGCGACATCCGGTCGGCGAGTGTCTGGGCGAGGGCGAGATAGGAGAGGCGCACGGCATAGGCGGTTGCGATCACGAAGAGCGGGCTCTCGGTGAGAAGGTCTCGCACGCCGTCCAGGAGCGCCGGCAGGTCTTCTTCAAAGCGCCAGGTCTCATTGTTCGTGCCGCGCCCGAACTTGGGCGGGTCGAGCACGACGGCGTCATACTTGCTGGCGCGCCGCTGCTCGCGCGCGACAAACTTCATGGCGTCGTCTGCAATCCAGCGGATCGTCTGGTCGCCCAGGCCAGACAGCGCCTGGTTGTCCTTCCCATAGCCATTGGACTTGGGGCTGGCATCGAGGTGGACAACCTCGGCGCCCGCAGCGGCGCAGGCGAGTGACATCATCCCGGTATAGCCGAACAGGTTCAGCACCTTCACAGGGCGGCCGGCGGCGCGGATCTGGTCCTGTGCAAACCGCCAGTGTACGGAATGTTCCTGGAACACGCCCATGTGCCTGAATGCAGTGCGGCGCGCGGTGAAGGTGAGGCCGTTCCAGCGCATCGGCCAGGTGTCGGCGGCGCGCGGCGAGATCAGCTCCCATTGGCCGGCGCCGTCTTCATCCGGTCCTTTCGCTGCAAACCGGGCGTCGGCTTTCCAGCTCTGCACCGGACGGGCCGGTTCCCAGAAGGCCTGCGGGTCGGGGCGGATGACGGTCTGGCTGCCAAAGCGTTCGAGCTTTTGCAGGTGGCCGGAATCGAGGAGGGCGTAGTCCTCCCAGTCATCGGCGATCAGAAGGCGGGTTTCGGTTTTCATCAGGCATAACCCCGCTGGCGCCAGGCTTCGTAGATCATGATGCCGGTCGCCTGCGCGAGGTTGAGGCTGTCGGCTCCGCCGCGCATCGGGATGAGGGCGAGGTGGTCACACGCCGCTTCGGCTTCGGCGGGCAGGCCCGCCTGCTCGTTGCCCATCAGGATCACCGAAGGCCTCGCGAAAGGCGCCGCGTCATGGCGCAGGGCGGCGTTGACGCTGGCCGCCGTCAGTGTGAGGCCTTTGGCCTGCCGCCATGTGTTGAAAGCCGCGAAGCTGGCCGAGGCGACCGGCATGTCGAACAGTGAACCCATCGAGGCGCGCACGGCTTCGAAACTGTAGGGATCGCAGCATGTGCCAACGAGGATCACGCCGCTTGCCCCGGCGCAGTCTGCCGTCCGCAGGATCGTGCCAAGGTTGCCGGGGTCGCGCACTTCATAGAGCGCAACGTAAAGCGGGACGGTCTTGCCGGCCGGGGGCAGGTCGGCGAGTGCCAGGTGACGCTGGCGGAAGGCGGCGACGACGCTCTGGGCATTGTCCTTCTGGGTGATCTTGGTCATCAGCCGCTCGGGCGCGAGCACGACCCGGGCGCCGGCTTTCTCGGCGGCCCACGCGAGGGCGGCGATCTGGGGCCGTTCTGAAACATCGGCGGCTATAACAACGGTTTCCGGTGTCCAGCCACAGGCAAGGCCCTGGCCGACGATGCGGGCCCCTTCGGCGAGGAACAGGCCGGTTTCTGTCCGCTCCTTCTTTCTCTCGAGGCTTTTCAAGGACTTGATCAGCGGGTTCGAGGGGCTGGTGAGCAATTCGGGGGGGCGGTTCATGGGGCAGGGAGCCTGTGGCGTCAGTCTTGCAGTTTGTTAACGAATAGGGCATCTCTCGCTGAAGGGATAATGTTTACAGGAGGTCAGCGACGTCGTGCGCCTGCTTGACTACCTGACAGGATTAATCTCGCTTGTAGCCCTGCCGTTTATCGCGTGGTGGGGGATCAACCAATCCCCTCAAAGCGCCGCTATGCTCGAAGCCCGGCTGGAAGCCAAGGCGCTTCACTCATTGCGGCTGGCCGGGATTGACTGGGCGAATGTCGAAATGGATGGCCAGACCGCTATCCTGACGGGCGCGGCGCCGTCCGAAGACGCGGTTCCAGAAGCGGCCTCCATCGTTCTGCGAAGCAGCGGCGGCGGGGGACTGCTGTTTGGCGGTGTGTCGCAGATCATGGCCCGGGTCGAGGCCGCGGCGCCCGTCTGGCCCTATGTCTGGCAAGCCGAGAAAACAGCGGAGGGCAGGTTTGTCCTCTCTGGCCACGTTCCATCCAGAGCGGTCCAGACGATCCTGATGGAGGAAGCGGCGGCTGTATCCCTGGGCCCTGTCATCAACGACATGAAGCTGGCGGCCGGCGCGCCCGAGGGTAACTGGCAAGGCATCGCGCGCCTGGCAATCGGGCAACTTGCGCAGCTCAAATCTGGAAAGGCAGAGCTCGCTGGCTACGCACTTTCATTGCGCGGAAGCGCGCCGGATGACGCCGCGCGGGCCGCCGTTCCGGCGACGATCCATGGGGTGGCGGCGCCATTTCGGGGCGCCGCTATACTCGAGGGTGTTCCGTTTTGGTCGGCCGCAATCTCTGATGGCGCCATGGTGCTGTCAGGTCTGGCGCCGACCGAGACCACGCGCCGCGCGCTGCTTGCCGCAGCAAAGCGGGGTTTTGAAGGTGAGATCCGGGACGAAATGGTCGTCGCCGACACGCAGGTCACAGACTGGGTGGACACTGCCGTGTCGGGTCTCGCACGGTTTACAGACTTCGAGGCAGGGCGGCTCGCCTTCGATCCGGTTGCGGGCGGCTTCGTCGTCGAAGGGGCTGCCACGCCTGGGACCATACAGCTCCTGCGGCAGGACATGACCGCGAGCGACGGCAATTGGCGGGTCGTCATCATGGCCGAGGCAGTCGCTCCGGCTGAAGCCGCGGCGCTGAGGGTGGCTGCGGACCCCGCGCCTCTGAGGTGCGAGGCCGGGTTGAACGAATTGCTGGCCGGCAGCGAGGTCAGCTTCGAGCCCGGTGAGGCGAGGTTCCGCCGTGAAAGTGCGGGTGGGCTCGATCAGTTTGCCGCCCTCGCGCAGGGTTGCGCAACGATGGAGCTTTTGGTTGACGAAGACACCTTGAACCAGGCGCGTGCATCCGCGATCGCGGACTATCTGGAAGGCGCCGGCGTGCGCCGGCCGAGGCTTGCTGCTATCGGCTCTGGCACCGCTGAGGGCGCTCAGGTTATGGACTTCGTTGAGCCGCAAACAACATCGCGGCCGCTCGAATTCACGGGACGGGAGCGAAGCGGAAAATGACCTGGCTGTTGGCGCATATGTGGATCGTGGTGGCGGCGACCACGCTGGTTGCCGGGCTGCTCGGCTGGTCGATCCGCGGAATGATGCTGCACGGCAAGATGCGCCAGGCTGTGGTCGAGCGGGACATGGTGCGGGTCGAACTCGGCAACTCGCGGGAAGAAGTCGAGAAGCTGTTTGCGCAGATCAAGAAGCTGTCAAATGGAGCAGCGCCTGCACAAGCTGCGCCCGATCCGATCCTCGCCCGCAAGGTCGACTCCCTGACGGCGGAACTGGCCCGCAAGTCAGCCGAAATTGAAGCCTTGAAATCGGCGGCTCCGGGCGCTGCTGCGCGCTCCGCGGACGCCCCCGCGCCCCCCGAAGAATCTCTGGCCTGGCGCAATCGGCATCTCGAAAGCCGGGTCGTGCATCTTGAGGCTGAACTGGCAAAAGCAGCCGCGCACCCGGCGCCAGCCGCCGCACCCGTCGCCGCCGCCGAACCGGACGCCGGGAACGCTAAGCTCGACTGGGAAGTGAAATACCTTCGGACACGCGTGGAAGCGCTCCAGGCCGAGTTGGCCGCCGTGCCGGTCATCGCCGACATGCTTCCGGCGGCCGCGCCGGTTGCCGCGGCTGCAGAAGAGGTTGCTCCGGTTGAAGAAGAGATTTCGCGCCTGCGCTGGCGCGTGCGTTTCCTGGAAGGTCGCCTCGCTTACTTCGAGGGTGACGCCCAATCGGCCGAGGCCGCTGATGAGGTCTCCGTAGAATCCGAGCCGCCCAAGGCAAAGCCTGCCTCCGAAGCCATTCTGGGTCAGCTGGAAGCCGCCGATGAACGCGCCGAAGCGCAAGAGGCGCAGCTCGTGGCGCGCGCGCGCCCGGCCGAGCTTGAAAAGCCCGATGGCGGCAAGGCCGACGATCTGACGCTCATCGGCGGCATCGGTCCGAAGATACAGGACGTGCTGAATTCACTGGGCATTTTCCACTTCCGCCAGATTGCGGGGTGGACCCCGGAGAACACCGCCTGGGTGGACGAATATCTGAGTTTCTCCGGGCGGATCACGCGCGAAGGCTGGATCGAACAGGCCGCTGTTCTCGTCAACGAGTCGGCCGAAGCCTGACCTAACTTTAACATTCACCGCATGTTCAGCGGCCCGGGTTCAAGGTCCCGGCCGATGGTTCGCCTGTTTGCATTTTGATGCGCGGGCGGTAGGTTAACGCACCATCCGTTCAAAGGAGCCCCCCATGACCCGCCAGATCGAGTTCGGAGAGAAGTTCGACAGCGAGTTGCTCGCCCATGCCCCGCGCGTCCGCCTGTCGCGGCGCGGCATCATCATGGGCCTGGCCGCGGGCAGCGTGTTTCCGTTTGTCTCCGGCTGCGCCACGAACGCGGCGACCGGTGACAGCCAGCTGCTCTTGTTCGGGGATGACGAGATCGCCAACATGGCGGCCACAGCCTGGAGCGACATGAAAGCTCAGACGCCGCAAACTTCCAACACGAAACTCAAGGGCCGCGTGCTCAACATCTGGGACCGCACGATCCAGGGCGCCGTGAAAGAAGGCCACATCAGTCCCAACGAACAATGGGATGTCGCTGTGTTCGACACCGATGATGTCAACGCCTTCGTCATGCCGGGCAACCGGGTCGGCGTTTACCGGGGCATCACGGAGCTGACCGAGAATGACGATCAGATCTCGTCCGTGCTCGGCCATGAAACCGGCCACGTTGTCGGCAAGCATGCCGCCAATCGCATGTCGGTCTCCACGGCGGCGCAGATCGGCCTGATAGCGGGCCAGATCGCGGTCGCTTCGTCGGAAGAGCTTTCGAAGTATGGCTCCACCATTGGCGCCCTCGGCGGCGCGGCGGTACAGTTCGGCATCATCCTGCCTTACAGCCGCAAGCATGAGCTGCAGGCCGACAAGCTCGGCGTCGATTACATGCACCAGGCCGGTTATGACGTGAAACAGTCGGTCCGGCTCTGGGAACTGATGGCCGCGCAGTCTGAAGGCGCCCGCCCGCCGGAATTCATGTCCACGCACCCCGATCCCCTCCGCCGCGCGCAGGAGCTGCGCACTTATATCAATGCGCGCGGCTACGCCCTTATCTGAGCGCGCAGGCGTGTGAGGAAATCGAGCCCGGATAGCCCCGCTGTCCGGGCTTTTTCTTTGGGCGCGCTTGACCGGGCAGGGGCTTTGCGTCATACGCCGCCCCTTGCGCGGAAGGCTGCCAGCCGTACCGCGCAACCTCGATATCAACCGGGCGGATCGAAAGACCACCGCCCCACCGCCAACGTTGTGAGGACAAAATGGCTAAGAAACTGCTGGGGCAGATCAAGCTCCAGATTCCGGCCGGCAAGGCCAACCCGTCGCCGCCCGTGGGACCCGCCCTGGGCCAGCGCGGCATCAACATCATGGAATTCTGCAAGGCTTTCAACGCCCGTACCCAAGGTATGGAAGAAGGCATCCCGACCCCGGTCGTGATCCAGTATTACCAGGACAAGTCGTTCACGTTCGTCACCAAGACGCCGCCGGCGACCGTTCTGCTGAAGAAGGCCGCTGGCCTGAAGCTCGGCAAAAAACCGGCCTCGGGCGCGAAAAAGCCTGGCTACGACACCGTGGGCAAGGTCACGATGGCGCAGGTCCGCGAGATCGCGCAAGTCAAGATGAACGATCTCAACGCCAACGATATTGAAGCTGCCACCAAGATCATCGCCGGCTCTGCCCGCGCGATGGGTCTGCGGGTTGAGGAGTAAGCATCATGGCCAAAGGAAAACGCACCCGCGCCATCGAGCAGACGATCGATCCGCTGAAAACGCATTCGATCTCTGACGCCGTGAAGCTCGTGAAATCGAACGCCAAGGCGAAATTCGACGAAACCATCGAGATCGCCATCAATCTCGGCGTTGACCCGAAATATGCCGACCAGCAGGTCCGCAGCGTGGTCAACCTTCCAGCCGGTACCGGCAAGACCATCCGCGTTGCCGTGTTCGCCAAGGATAAGAAGGCCGAAGAAGCC